>JBNKIW010000017.1:0-6799 GCA_050290865.1 Rhodomicrobiaceae bacterium
GACCCCGTCTGCCCCTTCCGACTCTTTGCTGCCATGTCATATATGCCCCGCTGTTGCACTTCGGGGTTGAAACGGCGTCGGTGTTAACGGACGCGCGCGCAAGCTTGTGCGCGCTAGAGTCGGCAAGAGGGCACAACAGGAAGTTGGGGCGGTCGTCTGCGTCAAGGCCAAAAACATGAAGGAAGCCTGGCATCTGGCAGCGAGCGATGCCGAGGCGACGGCGCGCGCCATCATCAATTCCTACGCCCGGCGCTGGACCATCGAGCCCGGATTCCGCGACACGAAGGATCTTCGCTTCGGCATGGGGTTGAGCGCCGTCCGCATCGGAGATCCCTACCGCCGCGACCGGATGCTGCTGCTCAATGCCGTCGCCATCGTGCTACTCACGCTGCTCGGCGCGGCCGGCGAAGCGCTCGGCATGGACCGCCTGCTCAAGAGCAACACTGTCAAGCGCCGCGTCCACTCATTGTTTCGTCAGGGTTGCCTGTATTACGACGCCATCCCCAATATGCCGGAGCTGACCTTGCGTCCCCTCATGGGGCGCTTCCAGAACCTCATTGCAGAAAACAAAGTGACCGACGCCATCTTCCGGGTCGTTTGACAAAAATGAGGGGATGCATGAGGCTTCGCGCCGATCGGGACCGACGAAAGCGGCCCAATCGCACCGTTCAACGATTACGGGAGAACCAAGTACGAAGCGGAGATCGTGTTCAGAGAGTGGCTGTACGAGGCTCCCAATGAGCGAACTCTTGTTATAATTCGACCGGCGGTCGTTTTCGGCGAACAGAACCGCAGGAATGTTTACAATCTCTTGCGCCTGATCGCTTCGGGCCGGTTCGCAATGGTCAGCAGTCATGATAACGCATGGAACTACAAGTCTTCCGCCAAGCGAAGATGGAATTGGTTTCATCTTTTCTTTGAAGGCCGGATAGCGCCGTAATTTTTGATGCGCACTGGCCTTTAGGGAGGGTACATTGCGAAGCAGCTTCAGAATTCTCATGATATTGTCGCTTGTAGCGACTATCGGCTCATTCACGATCGACCTCTGGCCGATCCTGAAAGACTACGGCTCCAGCCTCTACGAGGCGATTGCACCGACGCCCGCCACACCAGAACTCGGCCGTCCCCCGGAGTTCACCGGAGAGCGAGACCCGCAGGCTGGCACCGCGCGGATGTGCGTCCTGACCATTCTGCTTTGCGGAGCTGGTATAGGTGTGATTCGTATCATCCGTGCGGTTAGGCTGAACCGTCAAAAAAATCACCGCAGCAGGCAGCCGGCTGAAGCAGCTCAACCCAGTCTCGCCGCCTGCACCCACCAGCCGGGATGCTCGTGCGCAAGCGTCCCGGCGGCAGCCTGCGCTTCAGCCCACCTGCCGAAAAGGGCGAAACAGGTCGGCCCGCTTCCCGAAAGGCGGGCGAGCCGCACGCCGGGCATCTGTTCAAGTTTATCGAGGATTTCGCCGACGACCGGCAGGAGACGCCGCGCGGGGGGCGTCAGGTCGTTGGCGCGTTCACGGGCATAGGCCAGCAGGGCGTCCGGGGTGCTCAGCTCCGGAGCGGTGAAGCCCGCCGGCGGGGCGGCCAGCGGCTGCGCACCGAGTTCACGGAAGACGTCGCGCGTTGCGAGGGGCGTCATCGGGTTGACAAGAAGTGCCGGGACGGGCTCGACGGGCGGAAGCGGGTGCAGCCTCTCGCCGATCCCGGTCATGAAGGCGGGCTGCGAGGCGAGGCAGACTGGAACGTCGGCACCGATCACCCGCGCCGACGGGATCAGCGTTGCAGGATCGGATGGAACACCGTGCACGCGCACGAGCAGCCGGAATGTGGCGGCTGCGTCCGCCGATCCGCCACCGAGACCGGCCGCAACGGGGATATTCTTCGTCAGATGAAAGGCGCCGCGCGGCTCGCAACCGGTGACCGACGCGAAGACGTCAGCGGCGGTCAAAATGAGATTCCCGCCGTTGCCCTCGGCGGCGGCGGCGAAGGGGCCGTCGATTTCGAGACGCGGACCATTACCCCCCGGCTCATAGGAGAGAGGGTCGCCGAAATCCGCGAACAGCACAAGGCTTTGCAACTCGTGATAGCCGTCCGCGCGCCGGCCCTTGATCTCGAGCGTGAGGTTGACCTTGGCGCGGGCCACCTCGGAAGCTCGAAACACGCGCATCCAGGCGCGGCCCTCAGCCCCCGAAGCCGATTCTTCCGAGACCGTCACACCAGCCGCTCATTTCGCCTGCGAAGCCGGTTGCCCCACCGGCGTATCCAGAGCCGCGCGCGCCGACGGCTCCTCAAGCCGACCGGTTTCCAACTTCTTCTTGATCCGCGAGGCATCTTCCGGCTCGGGCTTGAGATCCAGGGCCTGCTTCCACTGATATCGTGCTTCAAGCTCACGCCCGACATGCCAATAGGCGTCGCCCAAATGATCATTGATCACCGGATCGTCCGGCTTCAATTCCACGGCCCGCTCCAGATGCTTGACGGCCTGCGTGTAATTCTGCTGGCGGTAGTAGGCCCAGCCGAGGCTGTCGATGAAATAGCCGTCATTGGGCCGCAACTGCACTGCACGCCGGATGAGGTCCATCGCTTTTTTCAAATTGAGGTTCTGGTCGACCCAGGAATAGCCTAAATAGTTCAATGCCAATTCCTGATTGCCGTCGAGTTCGAGCGCCTTCTTCAGGTCGGCCTCGGCCTTCGGCCAGTTCTTCTCGCGCTCATGACACACACCGCGCGCGTAGTATACGAGCCAGTGCGCCTTGTCGGGAGGGCCCAGCCTCTCCAGCGCCTGTGAGTAGTAGGTGATGGCCTCGGCATATTCCTTATTGCCGCGCAGCATGTTGCCCAGCGTGTAATAGGGCCGCATGTCTTTCGGAAACGCCTGGATGACCTCCTTCAAAAGCGCTTTCGCATCCTCGATGCGTTTGAGCGAACTCATGTCGTAGGCCCGCCGCAGCTGCGCATTCAGCCACAACGGAGACGCGCGCGGGACCGCGGCGAATGCCTCCGCGGCCAGTTCGTGGCTCTTGATCTGGTCATAAAGTTCGCCAAGCGTATATCGCGCAACGGTGAAATCCGGCCGAGCATAAAGCGCGAGCTGCAGATAGACCTGCCCCGCATCCGCGACACCGTCCCCGGACAATGCTTCGCCGATCCCCTGAAAGATCTCGGAAATGCCTTCCTGCGGTTTACTCACCAGCCGCGCCGGGCGTTTGCCCGCAACGATCTCGTCATGCAGCGACTTGAGCAGCGGATTGGGGGTGGCCGTCGCGAGATGCGGCTTCAGGATCTCAAGCGCCAGATCCTTGTCGCCCCTGAATGCCGCGTGCCGGGCGAAGGCTTCAGCGGCGCGCATGTTGCGCGGGCTCTTGGCGCGAAGTGCCTTGAACGCCGCCCTCGCCATACTGCGGCGACCGGCGAGATCGGCAATCAAAGCGCGGTGCAGCAGCTCGATGGCTTCGGTCTGCGGCGTCACCGGTTTGGAGGCGAATTTGATGGCCGTAGTCTTGCGCCCACGGGCCAGATTGATCCACGCCCGAGCCAGATTGGCGGTCAGATCGGCGATCGGCCCCTTGCCTCCCGCCTTGAAATACCGGTCGGCCGAGCGATAGCTCTTCTTGGAAAAAGCCGTGATGCCAAGAAAGAAATTGGCAACCTTGTGCTCCTTCTCGCGAGCCCGGAGCTTGCGGGCAAGCGCGAGAGCCTCCTGAAAATCACCGGTCGCCACCTTCAACTGGAAGGCATCTTCGAGGATCTCCTTACTGTTGGGATCCTTCTCGAGCGCTTCGCGATAATAGACCGCAGCCGCTTCGTTGTCGCGCGCATTCCGTGCCAGGCGCCCGGCGAGGTAGCTGCCATAAAGGGAATGACTGTCGATCAACCGGTAGGTGCTATCCTCCGATTGCCCCTTCTCCAGGGCGTGGATCGCACTGGCCGCCAGAACCGCCAGGAGAGCGCCGATGACCAAGGCCGATGCATTTCGATACAATTTCAAGGCCCTCATGGATCCCTTTTTCTCTGTAATGGCGCCCCATCTGCTGCCGATTTCTCTCAAAGATGGGCACTAAGACTAGCACAATAAAGGCGGGCACGCATCCTGCGCGCTGTGGTATGTTGAAGCCCGGAAAAAGGCAGGTATTGGGCAGCGCAAACAATTCCTGATGTTAACGCTATCTTACGTTGCGCTGCGTCCGTTTTGCAACAGCGCTCGACGGGCGTGACCGTTGCGAAACACCGGGAGGACGGGCAAATGCCGGGTGTCGCCGCATTCCCTGCCCGTTCGCGCATCACGCCGCCCCGCCGCCCTCGGTCTTCAGCCATGCCGCGCAGCAAGCCTTGGCCATGTCGCGCACACGCAGAATATAGCTCTGCCGCTCCGTCACGGAAATAACGCCGCGCGCGTCAAGAAGATTAAAGATGTGCGAAGCCTTGATACACTGATCATAGGCAGGCAGCGCAAGCAGATGCCGGCCGGTGCCCTCCGGCGCCGGTTCGCCGGCCGCGAGCAGCGCCTTGCACTCCTTCTCGGCATCGCGGAACCGCTGCAGAAGCATGTCGGTGTCGGCAAATTCGAAATTGTGGCAGGAGTATTCCTGTTCGGCCTGCAGGAAGACGTCGCCGTAGAGCACCTTGCGCGCGTCCTCGCGGCCGTTGAAGTTCAAATCGAAGACGCGATCGACGCCCTGGCAGTACATGGCGAGACGCTCAAGCCCGTAGGTCAGCTCACCCGCAACGGGATCGCAGTCGAACCCGCCGACCTGCTGGAAATAGGTGAACTGCGACACCTCCATGCCGTCGCACCAGACTTCCCAGCCCAACCCCCAGGCACCCAGCGTCGGGCTTTCCCAGTCGTCCTCGACGAAACGGATATCGTGATTGTCAGGATCGATGCCGATCTTGTACAGGCTGCGCAGATACAGATCCTGGATATCCGGCGGCGACGGCTTCAGGATCACCTGAAATTGATAATAATGCTGCAGCCGGTTCGGGTTTTCGCCGTAGCGCCCGTCTTTCGGGCGGCGCGACGGCTGCACATAGGCTGCGTTCCACGGCTTGGGGCCGAGAGCGCGCAGCGTCGTGGCGGGGTGAAACGTGCCCGCGCCAACTTCCATGTCATAAGGCTGCAGGATCACACAGCCCTGTTCCGCCCAGTAATGCTGCAGCGTCAGGATGAGATCCTGGAAGGACTTCTCCGGGCGCAGACCGCCCTCCACCGTAGCCGTCTCATCCGGCGCCGGTGTTTTGTTCGAGGAAGCCTGATCTTTGGCCGGTTTCCGGGCCCTGCTGCCCGCGGCAGCCGATTTCGCTGATTTCATGGGGCTATCGTGCGATGTCCGATGGCGGACCCTAGAACAGACCGCGATCAACGGTCAAGAGCGGGTGTGCCGCGATCCTCAAAGCAATTCTCAACCAGCCGTCAGACCGCGGGGCGCGCCATGTCCTTATCGGGCGCTCTCGCTTCGCCCTCCCAGTGAAACGGCAGGGGCAGGCCCGGCGGATGGGCGCTGAGATGGTACAGCCGCTGGTAGAAATGATTGCGGAACTCGTCGCGGCCGATGCTGACGACGGCGGTGCCCGCCAATTCCTTCTCGAAGATCGACTGGACGACCTGTCGCGTCTCCGCGTCGAGGGCGCTCATCGACTCGTCCTCGATGATCCAGCGCGGCGCCTGCAGGAAGACACGCACATAAGC
This sequence comes from Rhodomicrobiaceae bacterium, assembly GCA_050290865.1. Classification (GTDB taxonomy): domain Bacteria; phylum Pseudomonadota; class Alphaproteobacteria; order Rhizobiales; family Rhodomicrobiaceae; genus JARRLC01. The sequence continues at coordinate 5,684 of JBNKIW010000017.1, forward strand.
GATGCGCTGCTGTTCGTCGAGGGAAAGCTCCTTGTCCCAGCGCGCATAGCGGCCGAGCGAGACGGCGCGGTGGGACAGCAGGAGGCGGTCGAGCGCCGCGCGCACCTCGGCATCGCTGAAGCGGCCCGGAGCGGGGTAGGTCAGCGCGTCGCGCAACGTGCCAAGCGGCATATAGGGGTGGTGCGGCAGGAACATCATATCACCGAGCGGCGGCAGCGCGGCCTCGCCATGCCCCCAGGGCCACAGCCCGGCCAGCGCGCGGAAAAAGGTGCTCTTCCCCATTCCCGGCTTGCCCGAAATGAGGACATGTTCACCGGGCGCGACTTCGAAATCCGGCTCGTCGATGGCAATGCGGCCGTTCGGCGCCAGGACGGCGAATCCGTCGCGGATGGCGAGTTTGCCTTGCGGATGCTCCTTCAATTCGATGAAGCCGCGATCGCCGCCCATCGTTTCCATCTTGCGCAACACGTTGCGGTAGGTGATGACGCGCCAGGACATCGCGTGCCATGCCGCGATGTTTCCATAATTATCCACATACCAGCGCAGCGACTGCTGGACCTGATGGAAAGCGCCGACCACCATCATCAGCCCGCCGAAAGAAAGCGTCCCCGCGAAATAGCCGGGCGCGGTGACGATGATCGGCACCACGATCGCCAGCCAGCCATAGCTCGCCGTCACCCAGGTGAGCCGCGCATGCATATTCGCCAGCTTCAGCATGGTCGTGATGGCGGAACCGAATTTGATGTTGATGAGGCGGCGCTCGTCGCTCTCGCCGCGATAGAGCGCGATCCCCTCCGAGGATTCGTTGACGCGCACCAGCGAGAAACGGAAATCGGCTTCGCGCTGGCGCATCTGGGCGTTGAGACGCACAAGAGGCCGCCCCACGCGCCACGCTGCCCATGATCCGATGAATGCGTAGGCGAGCGCGCACCACACCATGTAGCCGGGAATGGTGAAGGTGGAACCGTGGTAGGAGAACACCACCTTCTCGGACAGAGCCCACAAGACGCCGACGAAGCTGATGAGCAGGAGGGAGGACTGCACCAGCCCGACGCAGAAATCCGTGGAAATGTCGGTCAGGCTGCGGGCGTCGTCCTGAATGCGCTGATCGGGATT
>JBNKIW010000017.1:6808-82819 GCA_050290865.1 Rhodomicrobiaceae bacterium
CTGCACCAGCCCGACGCAGAAATCCGTGGAAATGTCGGTCAGGCTGCGGGCGTCGTCCTGAATGCGCTGATCGGGATTGGTGCCGATCTCGCCCGCAAGGGGGATGCGGTAGGCGCGCATCGGCCTGAGCCACTCTGTCAGGACATCGTGAGCGATCATCTCGCGCATCCGTGTCTTGAGCACCGCATGCAGCCAGGTCTGCGCCACGCCCAGCACCAGCAGCACTCCGACAACGACGACGAACACGCCGAGCTGGTAGAAGAAATTGTTCAGATTGCGCTGTGACAGCGCGTCGTAGAACGCGCCCTGCCACTGATTCAGCCTGATCTGGCCGAAGGCATTGGCGATGATGACGGCGACGATCATGACGACAAGAATGACGAATCTGCGCCGGCCCTCGGAGCGCTTGATCATGCTGAGCAGCGTTCGAACCCCCTCCAGGGTGCTCGAATCGGCGCTGACGTCAGGTTTCATGGAATCTCCGGCGAATCATTTCGTCTCATTGCTCCAGTGGTAACAGCCGGCGCCGAAGCCTCGGACCATGGCGGGATAGGGATCATCCCCTAGTACGGCCCTTGTCGTCGTTTCCAGTGGTAGCACGCACTCCTTGCCGATCCCGCAACAGCATCCGCCCCGCGCCTCACCGGCAGGACAAACCGCCAATCGTATTGGAAATCACCCGGTTTCAACTCATCCGCAGCTCTATCGAGGCTTGTAGGAGGGATGCGCGGTCCGCGCTCGGTCCGGCCAGTATTTCGAAACGTCCCGGCTCAAGACGCGAAGTCCCCTCGCCAGTTGAAAACGCCAGATCGTCTGGCTTGAGAGAAAAACGCAAGCTCCCGGCTTCACCCGGAGCCAGTGTGATCCCGGCCGCTCCGCGCAGTTCGAGAACCGGCCTCGCCACGCTGGCGACAGGGTCGCGAATGAAGAGAAAAGCCGTTTCGCGGCCCTCCCGCGCGCCGCTGTTCGCGATGTCCACCTCGACCGTGATCCCGTCCCCCGGCCGCGCGACCGCGGGCGTCACCCGGAGATCGCGATACTCGAAGCGGGCATAGGACAGACCATGGCCGAAGGGAAAGAGCGGCGCAGACGCCACGTCGAGATAGCGCGAAGTGAGGCGCTCGGCGGGGTCGGCGGGACGGCCCGTCGCGGATTGGCCGAAAAAGATGGGGATCTGCCCTACGGCGCGCGGCCAGGAGACCGGCAATTTGCCGCTCGGTGACAGCCGCCCCGTCAGCACGTCGGCAAGCGCATTCCCGGCCTCGCTGCCCGGGAACCACGCAGCGAGCACCGTTCCGGCCTGCTCGAAAAGCCAGGGCGCGATCAGCGGGCGGCCGCAGGTGAGCGCCACGATGACCGGTTTACCGGCACCGAGGACCGCTTCAGTGAGGGGGCGCTGCCAATCCGGGAGGCCGGGTTCGGCGCGGCTCCCCGCCTCGCCGCACAGCTCCGGCGTCTCGCCGATACACAGCAGCGTCAAATCGGCGGCGCGGACGAGGTCGAGCGCGTCATCGAGCAGAGCCGCCGTCCCGCCCTCGCGCCGTGCGCCTTCTGAATGAGAAATCGTCCAGCCCGGCAGCGCGGCACGAAGCCCGGCGAGGTAACCGACCGTATCATCCGCCTTGCCCGCCGCGCTCCACGGCCCGAGCATCTCCGCCCCGGCGTCCGCCAGCGGTCCGATGATGGCGAGATGCCTCGCCTCGCCCTGGAGCGGCAGAAGTCCGTCGCGATCCCGCAGCAGGACCATGGAACGGCACGCGGCTTCGCGGGCAAGGGCGCGATGCGCCTGCCGCTTTTCCTCGCTCAAGGCCGCCCCGCCGCGGGCAAAGGGCGCGTCAAGGAGGCCGAGCCGCTCTTTGAGCACCAGCACACGCCTCACCGCCTCGTCGATCTGCGCTTCCGTCACCAGTCCGCGCGCGAGCGCTTCCGGCAAGCCCTTCGGGTAAGCATCGCTCGCCATGTCGATGTCCACGCCCGCGCCCAGCGCCAGCGCCGCCGCTTCGGCCAGATCGCCCGCGACCCCATGGACCATCAGTTCGCCAACCGCGCCGAAATCGCTGATCATCACCCCGTCGAACGCCCAGCGCGCCCGCACGATGCCGCGCAGCACTTCTGCGTTGCCGGTCATCGGCACGCCGTTCAAATCGTTGAAAGCGGGCATGATCGCCGCCGCGCCCGCCTCTACCGCGGCCCGGAAAGGCGGCAGATGCACCTCGTGAAGAGCACGTTCAGACACATCGACAGACGCATATTCGCGGCCCGCCGTCACCGCACCATACGCGCCGAGATGCTTGGCCGTGGCCGCCACGGCGCCTGCGTCCGCCGGGCTCTCGCCCTGGAAACCGCGCACCTTGGCTTCCGCGAAACGCCGCCCCAGCCACGCATCCTCGCCGAAACTCTCCACGATCCGGCCCCAGCGCGGATCGCGCGCCACATCCAGCATCGGTGCGAAAGTCAGGGCAACACCGCCCGCCGCCGCCTCTTCCGCCGCGGCTCGGGCCGTTCTTTCCCATAAATCCGGATCGAACGCCGCAGCTTCGCCGAGCGGTACGGGGAAGACAGTCTCATAGCCATGCAGCACGTCGTAGCAGAACAGGAGCGGGATCTTCGCCTGCGATTCGTTGACCGCCACGGTTTGTGCCGCCCGCGTCGGCCCGGCGCCCCAGATATCGAGCATGCTGCCGATCTGCCCCGCGCGGATGCCGGCTTTTTGCGAATCCGTAATCGTGTCGGCGCTGCCCGCGGCGAACTCCGGCCGGACCATGGTCAACTGCCCGATCTTCTCGGCCAGGCTCATGGCAGCCAGGAGCGCCTCGACGCGCGATGCCGGATCTGTACCCCTGGACATATAGGTTTCCCGAAACTCGCGAAAATGCGTACACCCGCTTTCTGGCTTCGTCCACCGGGGACAAAACCAGCTTGATCGCGCCCCGGTTTCCCGTACATCATCTCGCTACGATAGGACAGCGCCGCGTCGGAACGCGCCCGGTCTCCCAACAGGATTTCCATGAAAGATGCAACTGAGCATGGCGCCGCACCCACCGGTACACCCGAGCTGACGGATGACGCGCTCCTCGATCTGGTGGAGCGGCGGACGATCGAATTCTTCTGGGAAACGGCCCACCCGCATTGCGGCATGGCGCGCGACCGCGTCAGCTCGGCCGGGCAGGACCGCGATCCCGACCTGATCGCCGTGGGCGGCACCGGCTTCGGGATCATGGCGCTGATCGCCGGTGCCGAGCGCGGCTGGCTCGCGCGGGCGGACGTGCTGGCGCGCATGACGCAGATCGTCGAATTTCTGTTCACGGCGGAAAGCCATCACGGCATCTTCCCGCATTACATAAATGGAAATACCGGCAAGTCGGTGTCCTGGTGGAAGGGCGACGCGGGCGCCGATATCGTCGAGACCGCCTTTCTATTCGAGGGACTTCTGTGCGCGCGACAGTATTTCAGCGCCACGGACGCCGCCGAGGCGGCCTTGCGCGCGCGCATCAACGAATTGTGGCTTCGCGCGGAATGGGACTGGCATACCCCGCCCGGCCGCACAGTCTACATCTGGCACTGGTCGCCGGAGCATGGCTGGGGCACGGACCATGAAATCCACGGCTGGGACGAGTGCCTCGTCGCCTACGTGCTCGGCGCATCTTCACCCACACACCCCATCTCGCCGGACGCCTATCACCAGGGCTGGGCCGTCAACACGACGTTCCGCAACGGCCACAAATATCACGGCGTCACGCTACCGCTCGGGCCGGACCATGGCGGGCCGCTGTTCTTCTCGCACTTCTCTTTCCTCGGTCTCGACCCGCACGGCTTGAAAGACCGATATGCCGATTACTGGGAGCAAAACCGCGCCCACGCGCTCATCAATTACGCGCACTGCGTGGCCAATCCCAACGGCTACAAGGGCTACGGGCCGGACTGCTGGGGGCTGACGGCGTCGGACGGCGATGAGGGCTATTCGGCCCACCAGCCGATCTGGGACCGCGGCGTCATCGCGCCCACAGCGGCAATCGCCAGCCTGCCCTATACGCCCGAGCAATCCATGCGCGCGCTGCGCTACTTTTTGCGTATGGGCGAGGATGTGTGGCGGCGCTACGGCTTCATCGATGCATTCAACGAAACGACGGGCTGGACCGCGGATGGCTACCTCGCCATCGACCAGGGCCCCATCGCGGTGATGATCGAGAATTCCCGCTCGGGATTGCTCTGGCGGCTGTTCATGAGCTGCGAGGAGGTGCAGACCGGCCTGAAGCAACTCGGTTTCGAAAGCTGGCGGGGCGCCGGACCGGCCGGTCTCGCGTGAACCGGGCGCCCGGATTTCGGACGCGCCGTCATCGGGGGCGGCGAAGCGCTGTTGCTGGACAGTCGCCCCATCCGGCGGTAGAGAAGACACAAAGACGCTTTTCTGCCACGATCCCTCTGAACTAGCGCGACTGCTCCGTGAACACCGTCGGGTGGGGCTGGCGCACCGCGCGGGAGATGGCGCCCGCGCATCGAGAGATTGGTTGAGACAATGGTTCGCATTAACGAGATCCGCACGACGTTCCTCGATTATTTCAAGCGCCACGGCCACGAAATCGTGCCGTCGAGCCCGCTCGTCCCGCGCAACGACCCCACTCTGATGTTCACGAACGCCGGCATGGTGCAGTTCAAGAACGTCTTCACGGGCCTGGAAACGCGGCCCTACAACCGGGCCGTCACCTCGCAGAAATGCGTCCGCGCCGGGGGCAAGCACAACGATCTCGACAATGTCGGCTACACCGCGCGGCATCACACCTTTTTCGAGATGCTGGGCAATTTCTCCTTTGGCGACTATTTCAAGGACGTCGCCATCGAACTGGCCTGGGACCTGATCACCAAGGAGTTCGGGCTCGACGAGAAGCGGCTCCTGGCAACAGTCTATTCCGAGGACGACGAGGCGTTCACGCTGTGGCGCAAGATCTCCGGCCTGCCCGAGAGCCGGATCATCCGCATCCCGACTTCGGACAATTTCTGGGCGATGGGCGAGACCGGGCCGTGCGGTCCGTGCTCGGAGCTATTCTATGACCATGGCGAGGGCATCCCCGGCGGCCCGCCCGGCAGCCCCGACGAAGACGGCGACCGCTTCATCGAAATCTGGAACCTCGTCTTCATGCAGTATGAGCAGGTGACGCCCTCCGAGCGGGTGGACCTGCCGCGCCCGTCCATCGACACCGGCATGGGGCTGGAGCGCGTCGCCGCCGTGCTGCAGGGCGTGCACGACAATTACGACACCGACCTGTTCAAGGCGCTCATCAAGGCATCGGCCGAGGCGACGGGCGTCGCCGCCGAGGGCAAGAACCGCGCCAGCCACCGCGTCATCGCCGACCACTTGCGCGCCTCCAGCTTCCTCATCGCCGACGGCGTGCTGCCGCTGAACGAGGGCCGCGGCTATGTCCTGCGCCGTATCATGCGCCGCGCCATGCGCCACGCGCATCTGCTCGGCGCCGAGGAGCCGCTGGTCTACAAGCTCGTTCCCGCGCTGATCCGCGAAATGGGGCAGGCCTATCCGGAACTCTTCCGCGCCGAAGCGCTGATCACCGAGACGCTGCAACTCGAAGAAACCCGCTTCCGCAAAACGCTCGACCGGGGCCTTGCGCTCCTCGACGACCTCACCGCCGACCTGCCGAAGGGCGCGACGCTGGCGGGCAAGGACGCGTTCACGCTTTACGACACCTACGGCTTTCCGCTCGATCTGACGGTGGATGCGCTGCGCGCGCGGGGCATCGGCGTCGATGAAGCCGGGTTCCACTCCGAAATGGAGGCCCAGAAGGAGAAGGCGCGCGCGGCCTGGGCCGGGTCCGGCGAGGCGACGACGGAGAAGCTGTGGTTCGACCTGCGCGAGCGGCTCGGCGCCACCGAGTTCCTCGGCTACGAGACGGAGAAGGCCGAAGGCCAGATCGTGGCGCTCGTCAAGGGCGGCAAGGAGGTCAAGCAGCTCAAGAAAGGCGACGAGGGTATCATCGTCACCAATCAGACGCCGTTCTATGGCGCCTCCGGCGGCCAGGTGGGCGACGAGGGCGAGATCCGCGGGGGCAAGGGCGCGTCGTTCCGCGTCACCAGCACGGAGAAGAAGGTGGGCGACGTGTTCGCGCATTACGGCGCCGTGGCAAAGGGCCCGCTGAAGGTCGGCGATGCCGTCGAACTGTCCGTCGATCATGAGCGCCGCACCACTATCCGCGCCAACCATTCGGCGACGCATCTCCTGCACGAGGCGCTGCGGCAGGTGCTCGGCGGCCACGTGGCGCAGAAAGGCTCGCTCGTGGAGCCGGGACGGCTGCGCTTCGACTTCTCGCATCCCAAGCCGATGAGCGAGGAGGAAATCCAGACCGTGGAGAACCTCGCCAACGCCATGATCCTGCAGAATGAAGAGGTGAGTACGCGCCTGATGGCCGTGGACGATGCCATCGACGCGGGCGCGATGGCGTTGTTCGGCGAGAAATATGGCGAGGAAGTGCGCGTCGTCTCCATGGGGCGGGCCGTGGCGGGTGAAAAGGCCGGCCACACCTATTCCGTCGAGCTGTGCGGCGGTACCCATGTGCGGCGCACCGGCGATATCGGGCTTGTGAAGGTCGTCACCGAAAGCGGCGTGGCCGCGGGCGTCCGGCGCATCGAGGCGCTGACCGGCTCCGCCGCGCGGCGTTATCTCTCGGAACAGGACAGCCTCGCCAGGACCGCCGCGGGCGTTCTCAAGATCAGACCGGAGGAACTCCCGTCACGCCTCACCGCGATGCTGGATGAGCGCCGCCGCATGGAGCGCGAGCTGGCCGATGCGCGCAGGGCGATCGCCCTCGGCAGCGGCAGCAATGGCGCCGGCAGGGCGGCGGAAGAGGCCGTCCGCGAAGTTGGCGCGGTCAAGCTCATGGCGCGCACGGTCCGCGGCATCCCGCCGAAGGATTTGCGCGGCCTCGTCGATGACGGCAAGCGCCAGCTCGGTTCGGGCATCGTCGCCATCATCGGCGTGACCGACGAAGGCAAGGCGGGAATCGTGGTGGGCGTGACCGACGATCTGACGAAGAATTACAGCGCGGTCGATCTGGTGCGTGCCGGCGCCGAGGCGCTGGGCGGATCGGGCGGCGGCGGGCGTCCGGACATGGCGCAGGCGGGCGGCCCCGACGGCAGCCGGGCCGATGCCGCACTGGCCGCCATTGCCGATCGCGTCGCGGCAAGCGCCTGACACGAAAACCGCGTCCTCACTCTTCCATATTGGACGCGTTGCCGCGTTTCAGCGAGAGGGTCACCTTGAGCCCCGGTTCGTTGCTGGCCAGCGCGATCCGGCCGCCATGGAGCCGCGCCACCGCCGCCGCCACGCTCAGCCCCAGCCCACTGCCGGGCCGCGAACGGCTCGCCTCCAGGCGTATGAAACGCTTCAGCGCGCGGTTGCGGTCGGCCTCCAGGATGCCCGGCCCATGATCGGCGACGACGATATTCACATACACACCATCGGGCTCCACGCTCACCGTGATGTCGGGCTTCGCGCCCTCCCCTCCCCTGCCGCCATATTTGATGGCATTGTCCAGGAGATTGGCGACGGCCTGGGCCACGAGCTGGCGCTCGCCCTCGATTTCGGTGTCGGGAGCCCCGGCCTGGACCAGCGTCATCCCGCTTTCCTCCGCCACCGGCTCGTAAAGCTCGCAGACACCGCCGACGACCGCGTTCAGACTGAACCGCGTCCGCGCGCCCGGTGCCGCGCCCGCCTCCAGCCGCGCGATGCTGAGAAGGGCGTCGAAAGTGCGGATCAGGTCGTCGGCCTCCTCGATGGTGGCCGAGAGCGCCTCGCGATAGTCTTCCTCGCCGCGCGCCTCGCGCAACGCCGTCTCGACCCGGTTGCGCAGGCGGCTGAGCGGCGTCTTGAGGTCGTGCGCGATGTTGTCGGAAACCTCGCGGAAGCCGTCGATCAGTTGGGCGATGCGCTGAAGCATGGCGTTGAGGTTGGCTGCCAGCCGGTCGAACTCGTCGTCCGCGCCGGACAGCGGGATGCGCTGCGACAGGTCGCCCGCCATGATGGTGCGCGAGGTGGCGGTGATGGCGTCCATGCGCGCCAGCAGCCTGCGGCTGATGAAGATGCCGCCGCCGAGGCCCAGGAGTGCCATGCCCGCGAGCGTCCACAGGATGGCGGTGCGCATGATGCGCCCGAATTCGCGCTGATCCTCGATGTCGCGCCCGGCGATCAGCCGGTAGCCCCCCGCGAGGCGGAACACGACGGCGACGGCGAGCCGTTCCTCCGCCCTGCCCCCCGCGACGGGACGCCGGTAGACGAACACCGCGCGCCCGGCGGTATTCCACAGGCGCGGCGAGACTTCCTTGAGATTCCCCGCCAGACGCCGCCCTTCGCGGTCCGCGAGAAGGTAGAGGCTGTTGCCGGGCGTCTCGGAGCGCGCGCCGATCACGCGGCGCAGTTGATCGATGCCGCCGATGCGGTATTGCTCGTCGAGGTTGCGGATTTCGGCCTGGATGGCGGTCTCAAGGCTGGTGGCGAAAAGGACGTTGGTGCGCCAGAAGATGTAGGTGGCGGCAATCGCGGCGGCGGCGGCGAACAGGCCGAAATAGATGAGCGAATAACGCAGGGCGGTAGTCGAGAGCAGGCGGCTTGTCCACATCATCGCCCCGCGATCAGTCCGCCCCGTCGCGGATCATGTAGCCCGCGCCGCGCACCGTGTGCAGGAGAGGCCGGTCGTGATTCTTGTCGATCTTGGCGCGCAGGCGCGAGACGTGCACGTCGATGACATTGGTCTGCGGGTCGAAATGATAGTCCCAGACATGTTCGAGAAGCATGGTGCGGGTGACCACCTGCCCCGCATTTTTCATGAGATATTCCAGCAAGCGGTATTCGCGCGGCTGCAGCGCAATGACCTCACCGCCACGCGTGACCTTGTGGGCCAGCCGGTCGAGGACCAGGTCGCCCACGGTGTATTTCGGGCTGGCTTCCTCGGGCGAAGCGCGCCGAGCCAGCGCCTCGACACGCGCGAGAAGCTCGGAAAAGGCGTAGGGCTTGGCGAGATAGTCGTCGCCCCCCGCGCGCAAGCCCGTCACGCGGTCATCGACCGCGCCGAGCGCGCTGAGAATGAGGACGGGGGTGCGGTCGCCCTCGCGCCGCAGAGCGTTGACGAGCGACAGGCCGTCGCGGCGCGGCAGCATCCTGTCCACGATCAGGACGTCGAAGCCGCCGGCGCGCGCGAGTTCCAGCCCCGCCTCCCCGTCGTCGGCGAGTTCGCAGACATGCCCGCTCTCGCGCAGAGCGTTGGCGAGGTAGGAGGCTGCCCTGACATCGTCTTCAACAACAAGAACGCGCATGGCGCGTCTCCGCTAAGCCGTTTCCCGGCGTTATAAAACATGACGCGGCCCTGAACCAGAGCCGCGCCATCTAGTACACCCCGCAGCAAGTTCGTACCCAGTTCGCTGCACGCGCATTTTACGAACTTGCCGCGGAAAAAACTGTACCAGTGTTAGGCCATCGAAGTGTACCGGGGCATCACTTCTTCTTCGTTTTCAGCGACAGGGCGACGTAGCGCGTCTGCCGTTTGGAACGGATCTGCATCAGGATGGCCTTGCGCCCCTTGGTCTTGGCATCGCGGATGCCATCCGAAACATCGCCCGGATGGTCCACCACCCTGCCGCCGACATCGAGAATGACGTCGCCCGATTTCAGGCCCTTGTCGGCCGCTTCCGAGCGCGGATCGACTTCGGTGATGGCGACCCCTTCCTCACCCGCGCCCTGCAGGTCCTTCGCGGGAGCCAGCGTGAGGCCGAGTTCCTTCATCGGCTGGCTGTCATTGCCGCCATTGCTGCCGTCCTGCTCCAGCGCGGCCAGTTTGTCGCCGCTCGGGAACGTGCCGAGTTTGATGGAGAAAGACTTCTCCTTCCCGTCACGCAGAACCACAAGCCGGGCGGCGCTGTTCGGCGCGAGGTCGGCGATCCGCCGGGCGAGATCACGCGAATTCTCGATCTTGTTCCCGTTCACTTCCTGGACCACGTCGCCGCGCTTCAGGGCGGACCTGGCCGACGGGCCGTTATCCAGGATCCTGGTGATGAGAGCGCCCTTCGCGGCCTTCATGCCAAGGCTTTCCGCGATATCCTCGTTGACATCCTGGATCGTCACGCCCAGCCAGCCGCGGCTGACTTTACCGTTCGCCTTGAGCTGCTCGACGACCGACTTGGCGAGCTGGGACGGGATCGCGAAGGCGATGCCGACATTGCCGCCCGACGGGCTGTAGATGGCGGTGTTGACGCCGACCACCTGCCCCTTGAGATTGACGGCCGGGCCGCCGGAATTGCCCCGGTTCACCGCCGCGTCGATCTGCAGGAAGTCATACGGGCCATTGCCGATGCTGCGGCCGCCCGCGGAGACGATACCCGCGGTGACCGTGCCGCCGAGGCCGAACGGATTGCCAACCGCCAGCACCCAGTCGCCCACGCGCGGCGTGCCCCCGGCAAATTCGAGATAATTGGTGAATTTGTGATTGCCCTCGATCTTCAGAAGGGCGAGATCGGTGCGCTGATCCGTACCGATCATCTTCGCGGTGTATTTGTCGTCATTGTCGAAGCTGACCGTGATATCCGTGGCCTTGTCGACAACGTGATGGTTGGTCACGAGATAGCCGTCGGCGGAGATCAGAAAGCCCGACCCTTGCGCGCGTTGGAGGCGCGGCCCGCGGTGCTGTGGGAAATTCTTGCGGAACTGTTCGAAGAAATCGTGGAACGGGCTGCCCGGCGGCACTTCCGGGATGTTGAAGTTGCGCCCCTTCGGTCCCACCACGTCCGGCGCGGAATTCTTCGTGAAAATGCTGACGACGGCGGGCCGCACCTTGTCCGCGACATCCGCGAAGCTCGCCGGTGCGCGGCTGTCCTGCGCCATGGCTCGCGGCATCTGCAGGACGTTCTGTCCGGGAACGCCGAAAAACGCTCCGGCTGCCACCGCCGCACAGGTGGCCGCTACCAGCAACCCGCTCCTGCGGCGAGAATATGCCGGATCACCCTGTCCCAGCTTGGTTTGTCGTGTCATGGGAAGCATGGACATTCCCCTACCTTTCAATTGTTGCAAAGTGAGAGTGGCTGTCGGAGAATATAGGTGGAGCGGCGTTACACGCGTCTTTCCGCCGGATTAAAATTTGTTAATGTGACATAAAACGATTCGAGTTCAGATATAGAGCCGATGGTGGAGGAAGACGCGCGACGAGGGAATGCAAAGTCAGGCTGGCGGCGCCGGGGCAAGGCGGTCGCCGGTTTTCTTGTTGCATGCGCCATCTCGACGGCTGCCACCGCCCTTCCGGCGGCGAAGACGCCGCAGGTCGCCCCCGCTCTCCAGCCGGTTGCCATCTTCGGCAGCGACGACCGGATCGAGGTGCCGGAGCAATACAGCGCGCTCGAAGGCAAGATCGGCATGCTTTACGAGCAGTCCACACAGACGCTGTGCACGGCCTTCTGTGTCGCACAGGGTATCATCGCCACCGCCTCTCACTGCCTTTTCCAACCCAAGAACAACCGGCTGCCCGACCTGACCGAGGTCGTCTTCCGCCTCAGCTATGGAACGACGCAGAAGACGTCAGGCATAGCCGGGCGCTCGACGCCGTTCGTCAAAAACTCCATCGCCGTCGGCACGACCTCGTTCAACAACGAGCCGCCGCTGTCGGCCCCGAAGGACTGGGCGCTCGTAAAGTTGGAAAGGCCGATATGCACATTCGGTTCTCTTAAAGTGCAACCGACCAAAGTCTCCCAGATCATAAAGAAGGCAAAGAAGAAGAAAGTCTTTCAGGTTGCTTACCACTGGGACTACGAGCACTGGAAGCTGGCTTATTCCCGTCCGTGTCGTGTCTCCCGCAACTTCGACCAGATCAAATGGCGCTTCATCCGCCAGCATTTCTTGAGTTCCGACGAGCTTCTGCTGCATACCTGTGATACCGGCGGCGCGTCTTCCGGTTCGCCGATCCTTATGGATACCTCCGACGAGCAAGGCCCCGGGGCGGCGCCTGTCGCCGTGGCCATCAATGTCGGAACCTACACCCGCACACGCATTCTCCTGCGCCAGGGACGCATCATCAAACGCCTGAAGCCCGACATCATCGCCAATACCGGCGTCAATGCCACGGCATTCAACCGGGTGATCGAGGCACTGGAGAACGCGGATCTCATCGCCTCATACGATGACATGCTGAGATTGCAGACCGAGCTGCGGGCGCGCGGGTTTTATTGGGGCGCGCTCGACGGACGCCTCGGCCGCCAGACGCGCAAAGCCATCGTCAAATTCGAGAAAGACATCAGCCAGACGCCGACCGGCCTGCCGACGCTGACCCTCTTGCGGCGGCTCGGAGAGGATAGGGTGAAACCCTCGCATCTGTTCAGCACCGGCCGCGGCGTCGTCGATGGCGGCCAGAAGCGCCCGGCCCGCGAGAAAGACGAGCCGGAGACCACCTTCGACCCTCTCCACATATCCCGTTGACAGGCGCCGGACAGCTTTTGCATTCCGCATCTTCGCCCTTCTCACTGCAGGGAAACATCCCCGGCGACAATACAATCGCTGGTATGCCTTCCCGGAATCTGTGGTAGGAAAGGGGGCATGAGCCAGATCACCATCCAGCGGGAGGCAAGCCTCGCCGCGCCTGAGTTTCTCGACCTGCTGCGCCGGTCCGGGCTGGACGAACGCCGCCCCGTCGATGATCCCGGGCGCATTGCCGCCATGGTGGCAAACGCCAATCTCATCATTACGGCGCGTGACGGCGGACAACTGGTCGGCGTGGCGCGTTCGGCAACCGACTTCGCCTATTTCTGCTACTGCTCAGATCTGGCGGTGGACCGCGACAGTCAGGGCGAGGGGGTCGGACGGCAGTTGCTCGCCGCGACCAAAGCCGAACTGCACCCGCAGGCGACGCTGTATCTGATCTCGGCGCCCGGCGCCGTTTCTTTTTATGAACATGTGGGAATGACCCGCCATGATCGCTGTTTCGCGATCATGCCGTGAGTTGGGGGACGGCGCGGGCGGCAGACGAAAACGTGAGGCTTCATGGCTGCGAAAACCAGCGACGGCAACTTTTTCGAGGATTTCGAATTAGGCCAGATCATCCACCATGCGACGCCCCGGACACTGACCGCGGGCGACGTGGCGCTTTACACCGCGCTTTTCGGCTCGCGCTTCGCGGTGCAATCATCCGAAGCTTTCGCGAAAGCTGTCGGCTACGAGCACGCGCCGCTCGACGATCTGCTCGTCTTTCACACGGTCTTCGGTAAGACGGTGCCCGACATCTCGCTCAACGCCGTCGCCAATCTCGGCTATGCCGACTGCCGCTTCCTGAAACCGGTGTTTCCCGGCGACACGCTCACCGCGACCTCGAAAGTGATCGGCCTGCGCGAGAACTCCAACCGCAAGACCGGCGTCGTCTATGTCCGCTCGACGGGGCGCAATCAGCATGGCGGCACGGTTCTCGATTACACGCGCTGGGTGATGGTGCGCAAACGCGACGAGGCCGCCGCGCCGCCCGGGGAAATGGTGCCGGAGGTTCCCGCCAAGGTCGAGGCGGCGGCAATCGGCAACGGCGTCCCGCATCTCAACCTCCCAGCCTATGACTGGGCGCTGGCCGGCTCGGAGGCGCGCTGGGAGGATTACGACACCGGCGAGCGCATCGACCATTCCGACGGCATGACGATCGAGGAAGCCGAGCACCAGATGGCCACGCGCCTGTATCAAAACACGGCCAAGGTGCATTTCAATCAGCACACCGAGAGCGCCGGGCGTTTCGGGCGGCGCCTGATCTATGGCGGTCATGTGATCTCGCTGGCGCGCGCGCTCAGCTTCAACGGCCTGGCGAATGCGTTCCACATCGCGGCGATCAATGCCGGGCGGCATGTGGCTCCGGCTTTTGCCGGCGACACGGTCTATGCGTGGAGCGAGGTGCTGGACAAGGCGGAGCTGACGGGCCGCGAGGATCTCGGCGCTCTGCGGCTGCGCCTGATCGCGGTGAAGAACCGTGACGCGGCGGATTTCCCGCTGATGGCCGACGAGAACACCTACGAGGAGGGCGTCATCCTCGATCTGGACTACTGGGCGCTGATGCCGCGCTGAGCCACCACGCCGGTTTCAAACGGAGCACGGCAACGCGGCCGGTCAGTAACTCTGCCCGCCGGGGCCCGTGACGTGCTGGAACATCCATGTCTCGCTGAGCGCCTGACCGTCGCGGTCGAGATAAGCCCGAAGGTCTCCCGTCTCACTGCCCTCGGGCGTATAGTCGAACAGCGCGCGCCAACGTGTGGAATCAACGATCCGGTAGGCGGCCACGTCATCGATGGTGCCCTTGCTGGCCGTCACATGCAGGCGTACACCGTCGGAATTGCCCAGCTCGCTCAGCGGGCCGCCTTCGAAATCGATGACGTATTTCGCCACTTTCTCGCGCTCATGGCCACCGGGCCGACCGCCCTTGCCGCGCCGCGTCGCCACCACTCGGGCATTCGGATGCGGGAACGGCGTGTCGTTGCGCCAGTGGACGCGATAGTTGAATGACAGCCTGTCACCGGCCTTGAACGGCCGCGCGGGGTTCCAGAACGCCACGATATTGTCGCGCGTCTCGTCCTCGGTCGGAATTTCGAGGAGTTGCACGGCACCCTCCCCCCAATCGCCCAGGGGCTCGACCCAGACCGAGGGACGGCGGTTGTAAAACACGCCATCATCCTCATACGCCTCGAAATTGCGCTCGCGCTGCAGCAGGCCGAAACCGCGGGGATTTGGGCCCACGAACGAACTCAGCTTGGTAACCGAAGGATTGTTGAGCGGCCGCCAGATACGCTCGCCGGTGCCGCTCCAGAGCGCTAGACCGTCGCTGTCATGGACCTCGGGACGCCAGTCGGTCCCCTGGCGGCGGTTCGTCTTGCCGTACCAGAACATGCTGGTGAGCGGGGCTACGCCCAGGCGCCTCACATCGCCGCGCGCGTGAATCACGCAACTCACCTCGGTAACGGTCCCTTTGCCGCGCGTGGCGAGGATACGGTAGGCGCCACAGACATTCTTGCTCTCCAGCAGGGCATAAATCACGATGCCGTCGCCGGATGAAAGCTGCTCGACCCAGAAATTGGTGAAGCGCGGAAACTCTTCGGGTTCCGGCATCCCGGTGTTGACCGCGAGGCCGCGTGCGGACAGGCCGTACTGCTTGGTCTCGCCCGTGGCCCGGAAGTAGGACGCGCCCAGGAATGCGACCCAGTCGGGCTGACCGATCCCGCTCATGACGCGCAGACCGGCAAAGCCGGTATCGCCGGGCAGTTCGCGGGCGAAATCGGCCTTGCCGTAGGAGAACAGGGCGGGATCGTAGAGCACCTCGCGCGATTGTCCGTCGGTGATGACGAAAATGCGCGCAGGCTCCATGAAATAGCGTCCCAGATGGAACAGCTCCACCGGATAGGCTGATCGGCCGACCCAGATGCCCTCATCGTGCCGGAAGGTTATCTGCTGATAGGCGTCGTAATCGATGCGGAAGAGAAGGTCGCGGTCAAGCGGGATGTGGGCCTGATACGGCTCCCGGGCCATGGCTGCGGCCCAGTACTGCAGCCTTTCCCAATCGAAACGGACTGGCGGACCATAGGAAATACCGGCATGCGCGGCGTGGGGCGAGAGAGCCAGGGCAGCCGCAGCGGCGGCGCCGGCTCCAAGGAAGAAGCGTCGGGTTATCATATGGGTTCTTGGGACCGTTATTCCTCGCAGGCCACCCCGCCATCCGGCGTAAAAACCCGCACTACCGGATTATCGCACAGCCTGATGGATATGCCGATCATTATGTAGTCGGCGTCGGTGACCAAATCATGACTGCCGCGCTTCGGTTTGGGACGGATGGCCCGCGGGCAGGAAATAATGCCGCAGTATGACACCGGGCGTGCACTGCTACCCCGCCATCCGCGCCAGGATCTCCTGCGCCTTGGCGCAGTCGGCGTTCATCTGCGTCATCAGCGCGTCGGCCGATTTGAACTTCGCATCGGCACGGATGAAGTCTACGAACTCCACGATGATTTGGCGCCCGTAAAGATCGCCGTCGAAATCGAAGAGGAAGGACTCCAGGAGCGGCGCGCCCGCGTCGAAGGTCGGCCGCGTGCCGAGATAGGCCGCTCCGTTATGCCACGCGCCGTCCACCTGCACGCGCACCGCATAGATGCCGTGCCCCAGCGCCGCCTCGCGCTCCAGGCGGATGTTCGCGGTGGGAAAGCCCATGCCGCTGCCGCGCCCGGCGCCCGACTCCACCATGCCCTTCACCTGCCAGAAATGGCCGAGCATGTCGGCCGCGGCCGCGACATCGCCCTCGGCCAGCAGTTCGCGGACACGCGTCGAGGAGAAGATTTCACCGGAAGACCCCACCGCCTCGACGATGGTCACGCCGAAATCGTACTTGTTGCCGAGCTTGCGGAGCATGGACGGATTGCCCTCGCGGCCCTTGCCGAAGAAGAAGTCGTAGCCGGTGGTCGCGTGGCGGATCCCCAGCGCCTCCACCAGAACGTCATGCACAAAGCCCTCCGCACTGAGGCCCGCAAGATCGCCGTCGAACGGCAAGACCACGGCGATGTCCAGCCCGTGAGCCTCGAACAGCTCCAGTTTTCGTTCCAAGGTCGTCAGCAGGAACAGCGGCCGCTTGGGATGAAAGAATTTGCGTGGATGCGGCTCGAACACCACGACGCCAGCCGGGCTGTGCGTCGCCCCGGCCGCCGCTTCCGCGGCATCCAGCACCGCCTGGTGCCCGCGATGCACGCCATCGAAATTGCCGATTGCCAGGGAAGCGCCTCTCAGCGCTGCGGGAACGTCATGCCAACCGCGAATGATCTGCATTGCACCACTTGAATCTTTGGCCCCGCAGCCTGCGGCGTGACGGAAGAAAAGGAAGCTCCGCCTACACTTACAGGATTCAGCCTTCGCGGGACGGGACTTTCACCAAGGCTTCACCCTCCAATACAGCCTTGCCGTTGACCGAGCAATGGGTGGTGAGGATGGCGCGCTTCTTTTCCGGGATCAGCTCCGCGACCGCCACTGTGGCCGTAACCTCGTCGCCGATGCGCACGGGAGCGCGGAAATTGAGGCTCTGCGACATGTAGACGGAGCCGGGGCCGGGCAGCTGCGTGCCGATCACCTTGGAAATAAAGCTCGCGGCCAGGATGCCGTGTGCGATGCGCCCCTTGAAGAGCGTCTCGGCGGCATAGGCCTCGTCAAGGTGGATGGGGTTGTTGTCGCCCGATACGGCCGCGAAGGCGCGAATGTCCTCATCCGTGATGCGGCGGACATAGGTCGCCTCCATGCCTGTCTTCAGGTCCTCGAAGAAGTAGCCCTCGCCGGTCTCGCTCATGCAATCCGCCCCTGGTCTCTTGCGTTGTCCCGCACTTTCTGCAGGGCACAACGGCTGCTGCATTGCACAAGGACATACTGCACCAAAATGGCACTTGCAATCGGGCACTTCGATCCAGCCCGACGATGCGGCCGGTTTCACGCAAGGTTGAGGGCGCCATCCCCATGCTCCGGACCGATCACGGGCATCAGCCCGCACGCACCGCGGCAGCGAGGTAATTCACATCGCAGTCGCCGCTGAGCGACCACGTGCCGCTGAAGGGGCTGTAAACCATACCCCGTTCACTCGACGGATCGAGCCCGGCCGCCTGCATGTGGCTGCGCAACTCGTCGGGCGTGAGGAAGCGGCTCCACTGATGCGTGCCGCGCGGCAGCCAGCGGAAGACATACTCCGCCGCGACGATGGCCAGCGCGTAGGACTTCGCCGTACGGTTGAGCGTAGCGGTCAGGAAAAGCCCGCCGGGTTTGATGAGCGCGGCGCAGCTCTTGAGGAAATCCGTGACGTCCGGCACATGCTCGACGACTTCCAGCGCGCAGACACAGTCGAACTGCCGGCCGGTGCCGGCGAGATCTTCGGTCGTCCCCGCGATATATTCGATGGCGAGGCCCTGCTCCGCGGCGTGGCTCCGGGCGACGGCGATGTTTTCCTCAGCCGGGTCGAGGCCGGTCACCGTGGCGCCGAGCCGGGCGAGAGGTTCCGCGATCAGCCCGCCGCCGCACCCCACGTCTAGGATCGTCAGCCCGGTGAACGGACGGGCGCCCAGGCCGCCACGCGCCTGATGCGCCATGATCTGCTCGCGCAGGAAGGTCAGCCGCACGGGGTTGATCTGATGCAGCGTCCGGAACTTGCCGCGCGGGTTCCACCACTCCGCCGCGATGGCGCCGAAGCGCTCGACCTCGACTTTATCCACATTATTCATAATCCATTAGCCTCCGCCGCAAATCGTCGGTCCGTGCTCCGCGAGGCACGCCAAGGGCAACGGAGCCCCTTGCGCCGCCGCAAACGCTGCGGGTGTGGACCAATCACCATCCCATTTGCCGAAAAGCCCACTTCGCTTTATAAGCAGTGTAGGGGTGGCTGCCAAATATCATGCTTTCGAAACGGGCTTTATTAGCAGGAGTTGTGACAAACAGCACCGGCCAGCTTGGTGCAGACTGAGCGCCAAGTCTGGTATTCCATGTCGAAAGACGCGAACGGGACAGCGAAAACAGAACACGTTATGGGCCTTCTGGTACTGAAATTCGGTGGAACGTCGGTCGCCGATATCGACCGGATTCGAAATGTTGCGCGCCATGTGAAGCGCGAAGTCGACGCCGGCAACCGCTGCGCCGTCGTGGTTTCGGCCATGGCGGGGCATACCAATCAGCTCGTGGAGTGGACACGCCAAGCTTCTGCCGTGCATGATGCCCGGGAATATGATATGGTGGTGGCTTCCGGCGAACAGATTACCTCGGGCCTTCTGGCCATCGTGTTGCAGTCCATGGGAATACCCGCGCGTTCCTGGCTCGGGTGGCAAATTCCGATCAAGACTGACAGTGAACATGGTGTGGCGCGCATCGCCGAGATCCCTGCCGTGGGATTGAAAGAGCGCCTGGAAAAAGGGGAAGTAGCGGTGATCGCAGGCTTCCAGGGGATAAGTCCGCATGGACGTATAACCACTTTGGGACGTGGCGGCTCGGATACCAGCGCCGTGGCCGTCGCCGCCGCCGTCAGGGCGGACCGCTGCGACATCTACACCGATGTGGATGGCGTCTACACCACCGATCCGCGGATCGTGCCGAAGGCAAGGCGCCTGGATAAAATCTCCTATGAGGAGATGCTGGAAATGGCCTCTCTCGGCGCGAAGGTGCTGCAGACGCGTTCGGTCGAGATGGCGATGGTTCATCGTGTGCCGGTGCTGGTGCGCTCGTCCTTCGACGCACCCGACGCCTGCCCGGCCTATGGCGGCGACGCCCTGGCTCCCGGAACGCTTGTTTGCGACGAGGAAGACATCTTGGAACAGCAAGTCGTAAGTGGAATCGCGTATGCGAAAGACGAAGCCAAAGTCACACTTTTGCGTGTAAAGGATAAGCCGGGCATCGCGGCGCGCGTTTTCGGTCCGCTTGCCGAAGCGAACATCAATGTCGATATGATCGTTCAGAACGTCTCCGACGATGGCCGCTTCACCGACGTGACCTTCACGGTCCCCGCAACCGATCTCGACCGCGCGCTCGGCGTCCTTGAAAAAGTGAAGGAAGAAATTGGTTGTTCCGATATACGCGGGGCCACGGATATAGTAAAAGTCTCTGTCATCGGCATTGGCATGCGCAGTCACGCGGGAGTTGCGGCACAGATGTTCAACGCTCTCGCTGAAAAGGGGATTAATATCGAGGCGATCTCAACCTCTGAGATAAAAATCAGCATCCTGATCGATGCTGTTTATGCAGAGCTTGCGGTACGCACGCTTCATTCGTTGTACGGTTTGGACGCCAGCTAAGCAGTGCCCGCGGTCTCTCATGGCTCAAACAAGACCATCGCCGGATGACATCAGCCTGCGGTCTGCAGGCGCGGGAGGAACCGGGCGGATGCCCTGGACGACGAGCGCACCTCGCGTGCTGCTGAAGCAGCTCCGTGAAGTCATGGCGCGGCCCGACGCGACCAAACCGGGAGACGTCGAGGCGCGCCTGGAGCGCATCGTGCAACTTATCGCCGCCAACATGGTTGCGGAGGTGTGCTCGATCTATGTCCGCCTGCCGGACGGCTCTTTCGAGCTGTTCGCGACGGTGGGCCTGCGCAAGGAAGCCATCCACGCCACGCATCTGAAGGCCAGCGAGGGCCTCGTCGGCCTCATCGCCCGCACCGGCGAGCATGTCAACCTGCCGGACGCACAGAACCACCCCGCCTTCTCCTACCGGCCAGAAACTGGCGAGGAAGCCTTCCAATCCTTCCTGGGCGTGCCCATCGTGCGCGCCGGCCGCACCATCGGTGTCCTCGCAGTCCAGAACGCCATCTCGCGCACCTACTCCGACGAGGAAGTCGAGGCGCTGCAGACCACGGCGATGGTCCTCGCCGAAATGATGGGCTCGGGGCTGCTGGACGGCCTGAGCGTCTCCGTTCCCGATACGAGACGCGGCCAGAGCATCACGGTTTCGGGCCATATCCTCTCCGAGGGCATCGCGCTCGGCCACGTCGTACTGCATGAGCCGCGCGTCAGCGTTTCCAAGCTGTTCGCCGAAGATATCCCGGCGGAGCAGCTCCGCCTGGACACCGCGCTGCGCCGCCTGCGCGAGAGTGTCGATGCCATGCTTCTCGACTCGGAGGTGCTGCGCGCCGGCGACCACCGCGATGTGCTGGAAGCCTACCGCATGTTCGCGCATGATCAGGGCTGGACCAAGCGGCTGCATGAAGCCGTCACCGCAGGCCTTACCGCTGAAGCGGCGGTCGAGAAGGTGCAGAGCAACATGCGCACCCGCACCATGCGGCAGAGCGATCCCTTCTGGCGCGAGCGCCTCCACGACATCGACGACCTGTCGAATCGCCTGCTGCGGCTTCTGACCGGGGGCGCGGGCACCGCGGCCGAGAGCGACCTGCCGCGCGATACCATCCTGGTGGCCCGCAGCATGGGCCCGGCCGAACTGCTCGACTACGACCGCAGGCGCGTGCGCGGCTTGGTGCTGTCCGACGGCGGCGCCACCAGCCACGTGGCCATCGTCGCCAAGGCGCTGGGCATCCCGGCGCTCGGCTATGTGCGCGACGTGCTGGAGGAGGTCGACCCTGGCGACCCGGCGGTGCTCGACGCCGAGGGCGGGCAGTTTCATGTGCGGCCCTCGCTGGAAGTCATCCGCAATTATGCCGACAAGGCCCGGTTCCGCGCCCGCAAACAGGCGCAGTACGAGAAGCTGCGCGACACCCCTGCCGTCACCAAGGACGGCGAGCGGGTGATGATGAACATCAATGCGGGGCTGCTCGTCGATCTGCCGCATGTCTCGCAGTCGGGCGCCGACGGCATCGGCCTGTTCCGCACCGAATTGGAGTTCATGGTCGCCTCGACATTCCCGAGGCTACAGCAGCAGACGGAAATGTACCGCCACATCGTGCAGGGGGCCGGCGATAGACCGGTCGTGTTCCGCTCACTCGATGTCGGCGGCGACAAACTCCTGCCCTATCTGCAGCAGGCCGCCGAGGAAAACCCGGCCATGGGATGGCGCGCGATCCGCATCGCGCTGGACCGGCCGGGACTGTTTCGCACCCAGGTCCGCGCGCTCCTGCACGCCTCCGCGGGCCGCGAGCTGCGCCTGATGCTGCCATTCCTCACACAGGTCTCGGAGTTCTGCGATGCGCGCAAACTGATCGAGAAGGACATCGCGCATCTGCGCCGGCACCACCGGCCGGGACCGTCGAAACTGGCGCTCGGCGCCATGATCGAAGTGCCGGCGATGCTCTGGCAGCTCGACGACCTGTTGTGCCGGGTCGATTTCATCTCGGTCGGCAGCAACGACCTGTTGCAGTTCCTCTTCGCGGCGGACCGCGGCAATACGCGCGTGGCGGGGCGGTTCGACGTGCTCAGCCCGGCAGCGCTGCGCGTGCTGCGCAAGATCGTCGTCAAGGCCGAAAAGCATGGCGTGCCCGTGACGCTGTGCGGCGAGATGGCAGGCAGGCCCATCGAGGCGATGGCCCTCATCGGCCTCGGCTTCCGCTCGATTTCCATGGCACCGGCCAGCGTCGGCCCGGTCAAGGCCATGATCCTGTCGGTCAATGCCGCCGAAATTCAGCGTATCGTGCTCGACCTCGTCGATCAGGGACGCAACGACATCCGCGAGCGCCTGATCGACTTTGCCCGCGCCCACGACATCCCCGTTTAGCCAAGCGCGCCCCCGGATATTTCACAGCGCGCCGGTGGGGGCCTATCGGACGCTGGCGCACCCCCGGAACATTTTCGCTCATTCTTGCCAGGCCAGACCCATGACCACCGCGACCGTTCCGAAGGAGAAGCTCGAAAGGCTCGTCAGCCGCTGGGAAGCCATCCAGGCGGCACTCGCGGCGAGCCCGGACCACGACACTTTCGTCCAACTGTCGAAGGAATTCGCGGAGCTGGACGCGGTCGTAGCCATCATCCGCCACCTCAGGGAGGCCGAGACCGAGCTTGAAGGCCTGCATTCGATCGTCGCCGACACCGGGGCCGATGGAGAGATGGCCGAACTCGCCCAGGCGGAAATCCCGCAGCTCGATGAGCGCGTCGCCGCGCTGAACCACGAGATCCGCGTCGAACTGCTCCCGCGCGATGCCGCCGACGACAAGAGCGCCATCGTCGAGCTGCGCGCCGGCACCGGCGGCGAGGAGGCCGCGCTGTTCGCGGGCGATCTGTTCCGCATGTATCAGCGCTACGCGGGCTTGCGCGGCTGGAAGGTGCAGATCCTGTCGGCGAGCGAAAGCGGCAAGGGCGGCTATAAGGAGGTGGTGGCCAGTTTCAACGGCAAGGGCGTGTTTGCGCGGCTGAAATTCGAATCCGGCGTGCATCGCGTGCAGCGCGTGCCGGAGACCGAGGCCAGCGGGCGTATTCACACCTCGGCCGCGACCGTCGCCGTGCTGCCCGAGGCGGAGGACATCGGCATCGAAATCTGCCCCGAGGACATCCGCATCGATACCATGCGCGCCTCCGGCCCCGGCGGGCAGAGCGTCAACACCACCGACTCCGCGGTGCGGGTCACGCATCTTCCGACCGGCATCGTGGTGACCGCCTCTGAAAAGTCGCAGCATCAGAACCGGGCGCGGGCCATGCAGGTTCTGCGCGCACGCCTTTACGACATGGAACGCACCAAGGCCGCCGACGCCCGAGCCGCCGAGCGCAAGGAACAGGTGGGCTCCGGCGACCGCTCGCAGCGCATCCGCACCTATAATTTCCCGCAGGGGCGTGTCACGGACCACAGGATTAACCTCACGCTCTACAGCCTGCCACAGGTCATGCAGGGCGAGGCGCTCGACGATCTGATCGATCCCCTGATCACCGACCACCAGGCGAGCCTGCTGGCGGCGATGGAGGAATAACTGGCAGCGTGATACCCGCCGGTCGGGAGCGGTGGTGCGCGGATGGCCATGAAATCCGTCACGGCCCACGGACAGGAGAGCGGAAATTAAACCGTCGCGCTTTACAGTGACCCGCTCTGGAGGCACTTTTTCGGCATTAACGACATGACAACCGTCCACTCCGCCGTAACCGCGCTCGCGCGGTCGTTCCGCGAGGCCGGCCTGCCCACGCCGGAGCTGGACGCGCGCGTGCTCGTCCTCCATGCCTGCGAGACATCCCACGAGGACTACATCCTCGCGCCGGAGCGGCGGCTCAGCCTTGAGGAGATGGACCAGATCGCCGCCCTCCAGGAGCGCCGCCTGGCGCGCGAACCCGTGTCGCGCATCATCGGCTACCGCGAATTCTGGGGACGACGCTTCGCCCTGGGTCCCGCCGCGCTCGATCCGCGCCCCGACACCGAGACGCTGATAGAAGCCGCGCTGGGCCTCATACGCGAGGAAGAGCGGGCAGACGCGCCGCTCCGGATCCTCGATCTCGGTACCGGCACGGGCTGCATCCTGCTCACGCTGCTCGCCGAACTCCCGGAGGCCTGGGGTATCGGCATCGACCGCAAGGAGGCTGCGCTGCGCCTCGCCTGCCGCAACGCGCGCACCCTGGGCCTGGCATCCCGCGCCGCATTCGCCTGCGGCGACTGGCTCGACGCAATCAACGGCGCCTTTCATTTACTTGTGGCAAATCCTCCCTATATAAGGAGTCAAGACATCGCCACGCTGGAGCCGGAGGTCAGCCGCCACGATCCGGCGCTGGCCCTCGACGGCGGGACCGACGGGCTGGATGCATACCGCCGCATCGTCGAGGGGGCCGCGAAGGCCGCATTTCCCGGGAGCTGGGTGCTCGTGGAAGCCGGCGAAGGGCAAATTACAGGAATCGTTACCTTATTCGAGCAAGCTGGCTGGACGGCTGCTCCCGGACACTGCAGAGTCTATTCTGACCTGGCCGGAGTGGAGCGCGTGGTTGCCATAAAGCGACAGGCAGCGTGACCTTGGCCCCTCCGTCAAAAAAAGAGTTGGAAATTCGGCGTGATCACGCTAGCTTTTGGATACGGATTCGGCAGGCCACGACGGATACGCATTAGCGCCGCAACTTCCTCCAGTGTGAAGACGTCTGTGCGCTGGCATCGGTGGCATTGATCGCTGCAAATCGGTTTTCATTTCTAAAACAAAGGGATTGGCGAACCGCTCTCATTATCGGCGATGAAACATCGCGATATGAGCCGTCTTCCGTGGGGCCAGCTGAGCGTGTCCGCTCCGGCCCGAATGCCTCGCGGATCTGGAACGACAATGCGGGAACTGATCGTAAAACTGGCCAAAAACCTACATCAACGGGCCGCAAGCGCGTTGGTTTTTGGTTATTTTCCGAGTGCCGCCACGCGCTTGCGGCGGATATGATAGACGGGAGCCATGAGGCAAGGACAACAAAACAGACGCGGCCGCGGCCGGAACACGAGCAGCAGCAACAGCAGCAGCAACCATAATAATAACAGTGGCCGCAAGCAGCAAAATCCGCTTTCGCGTAATTACGAGTCAAGCGGACCGGACGTAAAGATCCGTGGCACAGCCGCGCAGGTCGCGGAGAAGTACGCGGCACTCGCCCGCGATGCCACGTCATCGGGTGACGTGATCACCGCGGAAAACTACCTGCAGCACGCAGAACACTATACGCGGATCATCCTGGCTG
Source organism: Rhodomicrobiaceae bacterium (assembly GCA_050290865.1). Lineage (GTDB taxonomy): Bacteria > Pseudomonadota > Alphaproteobacteria > Rhizobiales > Rhodomicrobiaceae > JARRLC01. The sequence goes on from JBNKIW010000017.1 coordinate 31,871, forward strand.
CGCAGCAGGCGCAGGCACAGAACCAAGCGCAGCCGTCCCCGGCGGGCCATCAAGGCTACGAAAACGGCCATGCCGGAAACACGCCGCAGCGGGTCGCCGCCGACGGCAACGGGGCCATGCGCGATCAACCGCAGCCGCACGTTGCGCCTCCTCAAATCCCCGTCGAACAGCCGGTGATCGCCGAGGCTCCGGCCGAGAAACCGCAGCCGGTAAAAGCCGCTCCCGCTGCGAAGGAGACCGAGGGCGGACGCCGCCGCCGCCGTCGCTATCCGGCGAATGGTGCCGAGCGCACGGACACGCCCGAGGCGGCCGCCGGCAACGGCCTCGCCCGTGGCGGTGAGACAACCGGCGAGGGGCACTCGCCCGACGAGGCTGTCGCCTGACAAGGCGGCAGCATCTTTCGCCGCTCGCTGATTCACCGGAGGCAGTGCGCCCCGGGGGACATCTTCAGAGCAGCTTGAGGCCAGAACGCAGAGCTTTTTCGTCGTTGGTTCCCGCGCAAGCGGGAAGCTCGCTCCATTGAGACCCCGTCCGGCTCCCTACTCACGCGGGGAGGACGAGAATGTGCCTCCTTTCGACGCTTTCTAAATCTGGATGCCGGCACAAAAGGCATTCGATGGCCGCGGATACACCCCGATAATGCGGCGCGGATCGGCGCGCCTCTGAGGACAGCGCTTTTCGCTCGCCAACATCCCCAACATGCCTCTCCGCCAAAAAAACGGCCCCGACGCTTCGCCACGCGCGAATGGAAGACGGCCGGTCTGGTGACGCGGGGCGAATTGAATTCGCTTTGCCCCCACCCCATTTGGCCCTTCCGTCAATATAATGCCTCTTTTAGTCGCTCCATCTCACCGCTATAAGGGATATTACGGGCACGGGCGAAAGAGAGGCCGAGAATGCAGGAAGCATTTCCGGGGGCAAAAGTCATCGACAAGATTGAAGCCGGTTTCAACGAACTGACGCGGGACGCCAACGAAGCCAGCACGTCCGCGCGCAATTCCTGGATCATCTTCATCGCGCTGATCGCTTATTTCCTCGTAAGCCTCGCGTCGATATCACATCGCGACCTGCTCCTAGATCAGCCCGTGAAGCTACCCATACTCGGCGTCGAGATCAGCCTGAAGGCGTTCTTCCTGTTCGGCCCCGCCGCGCTGGTGCTGATGCACTTCAATCTCCTGCTGCAACACGCCATGCTGGCCCGCAAGGTGCGCGACCTCCACGACCGCGTGACGCGCTTCGAGGGAACCGGCCTGTTCCGCATGCACCGCGTGCGTATCCAGCTTCATTCCTATTTCTACTCCCAGCTCATAGCGGGGCCGCTCCGGAGCGGCTTTTTCGCCCTCTTCCTGCGCCTCATGACGTGGCTGTCGCTGGTCGTGCTGCCGGTCATCACCCTGATCGGCTTCCAGGTCACGTTCCTCCCCTATCACGATCTGACCGTGACCTGGGCCCATCGCGCCTATCTGATCGTCGATCTCACGATCCTGACGGTGCTGGGCGTGTTCATGCGCTATCCCGACAAGGGCTTCGTGTCCGGTTTTGGCGCCAGCATCGGCGAACGGCCGTTGAGCTTCCTGATGGCGCTGCTGACAGGTATGGCGGTGCTGTTCCTTTCCATCAGCGTCGCGACCATCCCGGAGGAGCGCATGGACCGCGTCATGACCGCGATGTGGCCGGTCGCCGTGCCTCAGGCGGAGGGCGACGCGCGCCGCCCGCGCCACGCGTTCGGCCTGACCGTGACATTGTTCGAAGGGCGCGTCGATTATCTCGGCGGCCGGGTGTCGAGCGTCTTCGCGCGCAATCTCGTCGTGCCCGACACCGATCTCGTGCGCGACCCCGACGTCGTGAGCAAGGAAGCCACGCTCAGCCTCAGGCGCCGCGACCTGCGCTACGGAGTCTTCGACCGCACCGACCTGCATCAGGCCGATATGGCGGGCGTGATCGCAACCGGTGCGAGCTTCCGCGAGGCCAACCTGTCCTCGGTCAGGACGGAGCACGCCGAGATGGCTTATGCCGATCTCACGGGAGCGACGGTAGCCGGGTCCGATTTCCTTGGCGCGAACTTGCGCGGCGTCTCGTTCAGCGCCGGGAACCTCCGGGGCACCTCTTTCCGCGGCGCGAATCTCGCCGGCGCAGTTCTGCGCGGTGCGAATGTCGGCAGGACACGGTGGGAGAATGCGCGTGTGGCGGGCGCCGACTTCACTGGCGCGATCAATCTGTTTCCTGGCGACTTCACCGCGGAACAGAAGGCGGCAGCAAAGATGCCGCAATAGCCAGGCTCAGGAACCGGCGAACCGCACGCAGCGGATGTCATTCACCGCACATCGGCACGACGCTGGCGCCCTGCCGCTGCGATGCCGTCAAGCACGATACCGACGGTGAGGAACTGGGGCAGAACCACCGGCTCACCCTGCGCCGGATAAAACACGTAGAGCGGCACGCCCGCCCGGCCAAAGCTCTTCAGATAAGCGGTAATCTCCGGGTCGCCATTAGTCCAGTCGCCTTTGAGATAGGTAATGCCCTGATCCGCGAAAGCTTTGGCAATACGGTCTGACGTCAGGGCCACGCGCTCATTGACGAGGCAGGTGATGCACCATGCGGCGGTCAGGTTGACGAATGCCGGCCGGCCCTCGGCGCGCAACGCTTCCAGCCGCGCGGTGCTGAAGACCTGAGATTGCAGCCCCGCCGGCAGACCCGCCACACCGGCAATGATCGCCACGAGAGCCACCGCCGCCGCGACGCCGCTACGCCAGCGGCTCGGCTCCCGCGCCGACCCGAACAGCCACGCCGCAAAGGCCACGCCCATCAGCGCCACAACGCCCGCAAGCACGCCGCTGGAGCCCTGTTGCTGGCTCAACACCCACATCAGCCACCCCACGGTGGCGTACAGCGGGAACGCCATCACCTCCTTGAAGGTCTGCATCCAAGCCCCCGGCCTCGGCAGCCAGCGGCCCAGCGCGGGCGACAGGCTGAGCAGCAGCATCGGCAATGCAAAACCGAGCCCCAGCGCCAGCAGCACGGCGAAAAGCTGTAAGGCGGGCTGCGTTAGGGCGTAGCTCACGGCGGCGCCCATGAACGGCGCGGTACACGGCGTGGCGACCACGGTCGCGAGGACGCCGGTGAAGAAATAGCCCGTCAGGCCGGGGATATGCGTCAGCCGGTCGCCCGTATTCGCCAGCCTCCCGGCGCCGAGGGTGAACACCCCTGACATGTGCAGGCCCAGGCCGAGAAACAGGGCCATCATCACCAGGACGAAGACGGGCGAGTGAAACTGCATGCCCCAGCCGATGGCCACGCCGCCGGCCCGGAGACCGACCAGCACGGCGCCAACGGCGATGCAAGTCACCAGTACGCCCCCCAGATAGGCGTAGCCGTGCATATGCCGCTCGGTCATCGCCTTCTCTCCCGCGAGGGACAGGGCCTTCAGCGACAGCACCGGAAAAATGCAAGGCATCAGATTGAGGAAGAGACCGCCGAGAAACGCGGAAATGAGTGCGACGCCGATCGACAGGCTGGCGACGCTGCCTCCTCCACTCGCCGTGGACAGGCCGCTTGAGCCGCCCGATATCCCTTGCGCTCCTCCGCTCGTATGCGGGGGCTGGGCGCTCGATCCCGCCTCGGCGCGAACGGCGCCGCTGGATTCCGCGGCGGCCGTCATTTCGGCCTTCACACGATAGCCGCGCCTCTTGCCGCCTTTGTCCTTGATGACGAGCACGCCCTCGAACGTCGCCCCCGCCGCTGGTGATGCCGTGTCGGCGCGCTCCATGCGCAGCGCCAATGCGCCGCCCTCTTGCCACACCGCCTTCTGCGCCGCCGAATTGCTGATGATATCGGGCTGCAGGGGATAAAAACGGGCAGCGCGGCCCTGCCCGCCGGGTATCGCGCCCGTGGACAGCGTCAGGCTCTTGCGCCGGATTTCGAAACGCACCGCGAAGGGGGCCGCCTCGGGCAGTCTTGCCCGCACCGCCTCGATTCGCGCCGCATGCACAGACGGCCGCGGCGAAAGCTCCGCATCGAGAACCGGCAGTCTGAGCCGCACGGTCGCCTGCTCAGGGACGCAGACCTCTTTGCAGACAAGCCACGTCGCGTCTGCCACGATCTCCACCGAACTCCCCAGCGTTTCCGGCAGCGTGATATCGGAGAGAAGCATCACCTCGCCCGAATAGCCGTAATCGACGAGCGGACCGATCTCGATGACATGGGGCAGCGGCCAGCGCAGCGGCCCGACGGTCGCCCCTGCGGGAAGTTTCCAGTTTATGGACGTCGCCTCGCCCGCATCGCCGGGATTGACCCAGTAGGTATGCCAGCCTGGCGCGATAACTTGACGCAGGGCGATGGTGATCGTCCCGCCCCGGCGCACGGCGGTCTTGTCGGCGATGAGCGACGCGATAACTTTCGGGCGGGCAGCGCCCGAGGGAGGATTCGCGGCAGCCTGCACGGTGAGCGCGGCCAGCGCGCAGAGCAGGCCGGCGATGATCCCCAGAAATTTTTGCATCCCCAACACCGCCTGTGTTTCGAGAATTTGAGAAATGGCGAGCACAGATTTCGCCTTATGCCACCGTCCATAAGACCGATCAAGCAAGAGCCAGACCACTGTGGCAGCAAAAAGCCTGTTAAGGAATTAACTTGGCGTCACGGTTTCTTGAGGCCGGCAAACGCTTTGCCGTTCCCGTCCGCGCCATCACAGGCACCTCGCGCGGATCACTGCGCCTCGCGCGGGGCCCGCCCGCCCCCGTTCTGATGAACACCGCCCCGAACCCGCAGCACGGTTTTGGCGGGGATGATGCTGGATGATCCTGGGATGCATTGCTGCCTCATTGATGCTATTCAATCATGCCACCTTGCGGCGCTCAAACGTGGTGCGATAACGCTCTGCCGGGATGTCATTTTTGCGGATGCGAAATCGCCACAGAATTGCCTCATTGGAACGGGATTTCAAGGAGTCTTGACGGTCGGTCAGCCCGCGGGTCCTGGGGGATCAGAGGACACCGGGGTTATTCGAAAAACGCGGTCATATTAGAAATTTTAGCGAAACAGGGCGGCCACACGTGCTGTGTGAGCCGAGGGTCGATGTATCGTCGCAACTTCATCAAGCTTGCGGGTTCGTTATCGCTTGCCAGTCTTCTACCGGGCGCTGTCATGGCGCAGGGCGCCGGCGCCACCACCAATCCCGATGAGACACAGTTTTCCGAGCAGTGGCTGTTCACCCAGGCGCAGAATCTCGCCCGCGCGCCCTACAAGGAGCCGCAACTGCAGCTTCCCGCCGAACTCGCCGACCTCGACAGCCAGCGATACAGCAGGATCCAGTACAGGCCGGACGCCAATCTTTGGAAAGACAACCCCGGCATCTTTCAGCTCCAGTTCCTCCACACCGGATACCAATACCGGGTTCCCGTCGAGATGCACACGATCGAGGGGGGCACCGCGCGGCCTTTCAAATATTCGCCATCACTGTTCGATTTCGCCGCCCCCGTCCGGATGCCGCCGCCCGATTCCCGTGCGGGATTCTCAGGCTTCTGTGCTCTCGCACCCATCGACAATGCCCAGAACCCGAGCGAATTCCTGAACTTCCGGGGCGCCAGCTATTTTCGCGCCATCGCCGCCGCGCAGACCTTCGGCGTCCTGGCACGGGGTGTGTGCATCAACACCGCGCAGCCCGCGGGCGAGGAGTTTCCGGTATTCCGCGCCTTCTGGCTGCAGAAGCCGGCGCAGGGCGAGCGCCACCTCGTCATCTACGCTCTGCTCGATGGCAAGAGCCTCACCGGTGTGTACAAATTCCGCGTCGAGCCGGGCCGGTCGACGGTGATGGATATCGAATGCACGCTGTTCCCGCGCAGGCCACTGACACATGTGGGCATCGCTCCGCTCACGAGTATGTATTTCTACGGATCGGCCGACGCCACCCGCTTCGACGACTACCGCCCCAATGTGCACAACTCGGACGGTCTCCTGCTGTGCACGGGCGGCGGCGAATGGCTATGGCGCCCGCTCTCCAACCCGGAGCGCCTGCAATACACCGTCTTCTCCGACCGCGCGCCCAAGGGGTTCGGCCTCCTGCAGCGCGAGCGCAACTTCCGGGCCTATGAGGACATCGACGCCCGTTTCGGCAACCGGCCGAGCCTGTGGGTCGAACCGCTGTCGGATTGGGGCGAAGGCGCTGTGGATCTCATCGAACTTCCGTCACGCAGCGAAATCTATGATAATATCGTCGTGTTCTGGCGACCAAAAACGCCTCTGACGGAAAACACGAGCCACCACTTCCGCTACAGGCTGCACTGGTGCTGGGAGCCCCCCGTACGCAGCACGAAATATTACGCGCTGCAAACACGGGTCGGCGCGCTCAGTAAGCCGGAATACAGGCAGTTTATGATCGACTTTGTCAGCGGCAGTTCATGCAACGGTTGTAATGTGCCCCCGTTCACAGCTGACGTCAGCGCCGGAGAAGGCGAGATTCGGGATGTGAAAGTGCGCGGCAACAAGGCAACTGGCGGGCTGCGCGTCAGTTTCGAGTTCCGGCCGGGACGGGCCGAACAAACAGATATTCGTTGCGAGTTGAAACAAAACGGCGAGCCAGTATCGGAAATATGGATCTATCGCTGGTCATCTTGAGGCGCGAAGCGCGATGCACGAGAAGAACGCAAGACTGGAGGTGCCGCCGCTTCCTATCGTGAAGACCGCTGGAAGTTTTCCCACTCAGGATCTCTGGCACTTCGATAAAGCGTCAAGGCGAAAACTGCGTCCGGACCTCGTAGGCTTCTTGTGCCGCCTGTTCATCTTTCTGGGGGCGGGCGCGCTGACCGCCTATCTGACGCGCGAGCTTTGCTTCGTTCTCGCAGTCGGCGGCTATGCCGAACTTGAACTCGTGCTGATCGGTCTCTTCGTCATCAACATCGCGTGGCTGTCCCTGTCCTTCATGACGGCGCTCGCGGGTTTTCTTGTCATCGCGCTCGGCTTGAGACGCTCCATCGTCCGGCTGCCCACCGACGCCGAAGCCAAAGAACTCCCCAAAGGGCGCACAGCCATCCTCATCGCTACGTATAACGAGGTGCCCGAGCGCATTTTCGGGCTGGCGCTCGCCACGATGAAGGAACTGGACGCCTCGGGGCACGGCGAAGCCTTCGACGTCTTCATCCTGTCGGACACGACCGATCCGGACATCTGGGTCCACGAGGAAGCCGCGTTCAAGGCCACGCGCGCCGCACGCCCCGCCACCGGCCCGCGCCTCTACTACCGGCGCCGCCCGACCAATACCGGCAAGAAGGCCGGCAACGTCGCCGACTGGTGCCGCCGCTGGGGACCGGCCTATGACTATATGCTGGTCCTGGACGCCGACAGTCTCATGACCGGCGAAACCATCGCCAAGCTCGCTCACGCGATGGACCGCTCGCCGGGCGTCGGCCTGATCCAGACCGCCCCCACCACGCTCGGCCGGAACACGCTGTTCGCACGGATGCAGCAGTTCGCCAACAGCATCTACGGACCGGTCATGGCCACGGGACTGGCTTTCTGGCATCGCGGCACCGGCAATTTCTGGGGCCACAACGCCATCATCCGGGTCCGCGCCTTCATGGAATCGGCGGGTCTGCCGCATCTGCCCGGCTCGCCTCCCTTCGGCGGCCAGATCCTCAGCCACGATTTCGTCGAAGCCGCCCTCATGTGCCGCGCCGGATGGCAGGTGTGCATGGTGCCGGAACTGAAGGGGTCGTATGAGGAAATTCCGCCGAGCCTGATCGACTTCGCCACGCGCGACCGCCGCTGGTGCCAGGGCAACCTGCAGCATCACCGCATCCTTCCCGCCAGAGGTCTGCGCGGCTTGAGCCGCATGCATCTCGGCATGGGGATCATGGCGTATCTCTCGGCCTTCATCTGGCTTTTGTTCCTGCTCGCCGCGCTCGGCCTGACCGTGCAGGAACTGACGATGAAACCCACCTATTTCGGCGGCGGTCAGACGCTCTTTCCCACCTGGCCGATGCAGGACTCCGAGCGCGCCCTAAGCCTTCTGTTCTGGACGCTGACGCTGCTGCTGGTGCCGAAACTGTTCGGCTTTTTCGTGGCCCTGTTCAGTTCGGAGAGGCGGCGCGGATTTGGCGGCATGTGGGGGCTGACGACGGGCATCGTCATGGAGACGGTGCTGTCGTCGCTGTTCGCGCATGTGATGATGATGGTCCAATCGGCGGCGATTCTAGACATTCTGCGCGGCCGGGACAGCGGCTGGAACCCGCAACGGCGCGACGACGGTTCGCTGCCGTTCAGTTGGATCATACGCTACCATTTCCTGCATATGGTCGCAGGCGCGAGCCTCGGCATCTTCGCCTATATGGCGTCGCTGCCGCTGTTCCTCTGGCTCCTGCCGGCCACGCTCGGCCTGACGCTGTCCGGTCCGCTATCCTCGGTATCGGCCAAGCGCAGCTGGGGATCGCGTTTCAGACAGCTCGGCATTTTCGGCATCCCGGAGGAGCGCCGCCCCCCGGCCATCAGCATCTCGGTGCGCAAGCTCACCGAACAACTCGCCAAGGACTTCTCGAAGCACGAGGCCATATCGCAACTCGCACACGATCCGCAACTACGCCATCTGCACCGCCAGCTTATCGAATTGCACCCCGTCACCCGCGAGGCTCGCATTTCGCCCAGCCTCGCCGTCGGCCGGGCAAAGCTGGAAATCGCGGCGGACCTGCCCGAGCTGCTGCGGCTCCTGAAACCCAACGAGAAAGCGGCGCTCCTGTCCGACCCGGAGAGCCTCGCGCGTCTGGAAACAATGATCCAGCCCTATGTGCAGCCCGCCACCCCGGTGAAGCACGCCGAGACCGCTGCCAGCGTCGTCGCGCCGCAGCGTTAACCGGGGAGGTTCTCCCGCGATGAGCGGGAATGCGTGTCGGCAGCACTGAGCATGATCGCCCGGTAATAGAGCGCCACGCCAGACAGCAGAACACCCCGTACGCCTTCAAGGATCAGAGAGCTTGTCACAGGGGCGTTCAGCGCGCCGGCGAGCGGCCATGACATGATGGCGAGCGCCAGCGCGCCCGTCGCCAGCGAAAGCGGGGACGCGGCCGGGTTCCACCAGAAGCATGTGAGACGGGCGGGCCACCGTTCCGGGAAACGCGCGGCGATGATGTTCATCAGCGGTGTCGAAACCAGCCAGAGGAGGCCGAAAACGAAGGCGCGGTCCAGCGGGTCGTACCGCGCGCTGTCCTCGAAGCAGCCAAGCTGCAGGTTCGGCGCTTCACGCTGCCACCACTCCACATAGTCGGGCAGAAGCACCATGACAATCACGGCAGCGAACTGACCTAGCCACACGATGTTGGCCGTCACGATGAAACTCAGCCGTGGCATCGTCTTCATGGCATCGCCCGCGCAGTGTCTCCATTCAGGTGATCTCTGCCGCTTGCCGCCGTCAGTTGGAGCACTGCCCTCCGCTGCAGCAGCCCGTGGCCTGCGGACGGCCCATCTCGTCCATATTACGCATATGCTCCGCCATCGCCGTCAGCGCCATGTCGAGATTGGCGCGCGCCGCCTCGTCCGGCACCGTTTCCATCAGCGCTCTGCGGGCGCAGGCGAGCCAGATATCGCGCTCGCGCGGACCGATGGGGAAAGCCATATGCCGGCGACGCATCATCGGCGGGCCGTAGCGCTGGGGGTAGACGTCGGGGCCGCCCAGCCAGCCGCTCAGAAATGCGTGAAGCCGCGCCTTGACCTCGTTCAGGTCCGCCGGGTGCCATTTCCAGATGTATTCGGCCTCCGGATCATCCGCCATGACATCGTAGAGGCGGGAGACGAAGGTCTCGATGGCCGGGGCACCGCCGAGCTGCTCGTAAAGATTGGCCGGGGAACCAGAACACGTCATGTCTTGCTTTCCTCTCCAATTGCGGCTCGCCGGACTACTTGCTGGCGGGCTCCGCCTTCATCTTCACCATCTTGGTCTGTTCCAGATAGGCCTGCTCGACCTCGGACAGCTCGATATTGTCGTAGCCGGTGATCATCGTCCTGATGTAGTGGAACACCGTCTTGCCGGTCGTGGTCATGTACACGTGGACGATGACGAACGCCCCCATGACGAACGCCGCCGTGGTATGCGCCAGCGCCACATAATGCAGCCCCTCGCCCGCCCACGGATAGCTCCGCCACAGGTCGTACAGCAGATAGATGATACCCGTCGACCACAGCGCCGGGCCGACGATGACCATGAACGTCATGTAGGCCAGCGATTGAAGGGCATTCTGCTTACGCTGAAGGCTTTTCTTGTAGGGGTGCGGCTCACCCCACAGGATGCCCCAGACATAGAAGCGGATGACGGCGAAGAGACCATTCTTGAACAGGTACTGCTTCCACTGGCCCGTGGTGAAGTTCCAGAAGGTCGTGAACAGCCACAGGACCAGCAACGCCAGCGCCGCGAAAGTGTGGATCTTCACCGCGAGACCGAAAGGCAGCAGGTTGTGCGTGCCGTGCACGCCCAGCCCGGAGAAGAACAGCACGAAGATCAACACGGCCTGCGACCAGTGCCAGAAGCGCTCATAGCGCGTGTAGATCATCACGTCGCGCTTGTGGTAGCGCTCCCCGGCCGTCTCCAGATGTTGCAGCGGAGCGTCAGTCATGGGCGCGTTCTCCTTTCCGGAAGCAGTTGGCAAGGCAGCGCAGGAGGGCATGCAGAAGCACGCCGCCGGCCGCTCCCGCCAGCAGGAGATATCCGGCCCAGTCGAGCCAGGGGAGGTTGTCCCGCCCGGGCATGTAAAAGCCCGCAAGCTGCGCCAGCCTGCCTTTTTTGGCATGGCAGTCGCTGCATCTGAGCGCCTGTTCCTTCGGCGCCACCATGTGCGTGATCGGCCAGTAGGAATAGGTCTGGATGAAGCCGTACTGGCCGCTATAGGGAATGCCGCTCTTCTTCATCCCCGTCTCGATGGCCTTGGCGAAATCGTAATTGCCCCAGAAGGCCTTGTCGTCGTTACCCCACAGATGCATGTAGACGAGCGTGTTGTTGCCCTTGTCGTAAGGCTGGGTGGTGTGCATCCGCTTGAACGGCCAGATGCGCGATTGCGGATCGTTGTAGGAGCCCTTGAACGCGTTGATCGGGATCGGCTGTTTGGCCGGATCGAATTTGGTGTCGATGGTCGTGTATTTCATCTGGCCGTCGAACCAGGCGTAATGGGGCAGAAGCTTGCGGCCCTTGTCCGGCCAGGTCTCGGCGTATTTGAAGTCGCCCTTGATCGAGCGGTAGGTGTGGCGGTGCTCGCCATTGCCCTGCTGGTAGTTTTCAAGGGAGAAACCCTCGCCCTTCTCATTGACCTTGCCTGCGGTGCGCCAGTCCCAATCGACAATCGTCGCCACGCCGCCGCGGGCCAGCGCCGGTATATGACAGGTCTGGCAGGCAACCTTGTCGATGTGGCCGTTGAGCTTCAACCCCATGAGCGCCGTCTTCTTGTGCGGCGTATTGCCGTGGCAGGACTCGCAGGTCGCCACGTCGCGGCGCATACCGGGTTTGCCGGTGCCGCCGGTGTCCTTGGCGATCATGTCGTAGCGGCTGCCGGCGAAGACGTGCTTTTTCGAAATATGGCACTTCGAGCAGGAGAAATTCGCCCCCTTGGCATCCATGTGCACATCGAGCGTGCGCGGCGGGTTGATGAGCGATGAGTCGAGGTCGCCGTGCTTCACGCCGTCGCCGCCGCCGCCGTTGAAATGACAGGCGCCGCAATTCGACCGCGAGGGGAGCGCGACGTTCTGCGCGACTTTGGTGAGATCGATGGGGGCTTTGCCCTCGAACATGACCGCACAGGCCGCGTTGCCGCGCGTCGGCGGCAGTTTGTAGTAGGTATTCGTGCTGTCGTGGCAGACGAGACAGTCAATGTTCTCCTGGCGCGTGAAGTCGAATTTCTGCTCTGTCCAGTTGTAACCGGCGTGACATACCGCGCACATGCCTTCATTCCCGCGGGCATTAGTGCAGAAATTATTGATGAGCGTCTTTTTGCCAAGCGTCTGGCCTGTCTTGGGATTGTGATACTCCCATGTCCAGTGAATGGACTTCATGAACTGGTGCCCCGCCTTGTTGTGGCAGGTCAGGCAAGCCTTGGTTACCTCCGAGCCGTTCGCGAAAGGCCCTTTGAGCGCCTCGAACTTGCTGTGGTCGGCGGTAGACTTGCTTGGCCGCTTCGGTACGGCCTTTTGTTCGGGAGCGTGCGTCTCTGTTGCGGCAGAAACGGGCACGCACAGGACAGTGCCCGACAGGCACAGGCACGCCAGCACTGCAAACCTCAGGCTACGGGACATAGATGTAAGGCGCATTCGTTCTTCTTTCTTGAGCGTTCCCAGGCGGAAAACCCTTAGTGACGCGGGACCGGCCGCCAGGGCAGGCAGGCCGCCCCATCCGAGCGCGCGCCAACACCCCTCTCCTCACCAGCCGTGAGCCGAGCTATATTGCAGTATTTGAATATCTTGTTTTTGTATTCAATACGGCAGGATGCTGACGCGCGCTACGGGCGATTTTGTCGCGCCATCCGGCAGGGGGGCCGCAGGATCGGCGCCGCCGTCTGACAGCCCGCCCGCGGAGCAAGGCCAATGAGGATCACGCGGGAGCGCCGTCCCGCCGTTTCACCGCCGCGTAATACGCCCACAACAGTCGCGCCGCCGCCGAGCGCAGCGGCCGCCAGTCCACCGCCATCGCCGCGACCGCCTTCTCCGCGGGACGCTCCGGCAATCCGAACCCCCGCGCCGCCGCCTCGCGCAGCGCCAGATCGCCCGCCGGGAAGATGTCCGGATGCCCGATCGCAAACAGCAGGTAGACCTCAGCCGTCCAGCGCCCGATGCCCTTCACCGCCACGAGTTGCGCAATCGCCGCTTCGGTCTCCACATGCCCGAGCCGGTCCAGATCGAGCGCGCCGCCCGTCACGGCCTCTGCCACGCCGCGCAACGTCCGGATTTTGGTTGAGGAAAGCCCGGCGGTCCGCAGCAGGGCATCATCGACGCCCGCCAGGCAGTCCGCAGAACCCAGCCCCAGCGCCGCCTCGCAGCGCGCAAAGATCGCCTGTCCGGCCGCCGCCGAGATCTGCTGGCCGGTGATGACCTTGAACAGTCCTTTGAACCCCGGCTCCAGCCAGCGGACATCCACCTCGCCGGTCAACGCGTAGAGCGGTCCGAAACGCTTATCCAGGGCAACCAGCGCCGCAATGTGCGCCTTCAACGCGTCCGCCGTGGTGATGCTCGGTGGGAGCGCGTCCGCCCTGGTTCGTTTCCGCTTCTCTGCCAATGGAGTGCTCGCGCCGGTTGTCATGTCTGGCAGCCGCCATCAAACCACACGCATCTGCACCTGTCACGCCGTCCACGCGCGCAATAAAATACCCCTCCCATCATCCGGCTTCGTTCGCCGAGGACAGGAGAGGACATGACACACGAAGATGTGAAGCGCGGCGCTTTACGCGACTTCGGTAATCCACGCCTTGAGGTGGTTCTTGGGCTGCGCACCGACCTTTTGCGCCGCCACCTGACCGCCCTTGAACATCAGGAGCGTCGGAATGCCGCGAATGCCGTATTTCGCGGAGATACCGGGGTTCTCGTCAACATTGACCTTGACGATCTTGACCGTACCCGCCAGTTCCTGTGCGAGTTCCTCAAGCGCGGGCGCGATCTGACGGCAGGGGCCGCACCACTCCGCCCAGAAATCGACGACCACCGGCTGGGTGGACTGGAGCACTTCCGACTCGAAGGTGCTGTCGGAAACCGCGATAGGCGCCATAGGATATCTCCTCGTTGATGGCCGGTGAAACCCGCCCCCGCGAATGCCGAAGCGGCAGGGCAGGATGAATTAACCCTACAGCTAGGCGCGCGGAATGCCCGCGTCAAGATGCGGATAACCTTGGGTTGCATGGAGGTGTCTTTCCGCTGTATCCAAAGCCGCAGCCGGTATCTCCATGAGGCGCGGCGCCGATGTCCACAGAAGCGCCGCCCGCACCGGCCTTCCCGGAAAAAGTCGCGCCAGAACAAGACGATAGGCTGCCATCTGGGCGACGTGTGCGGAGGGTATCAGCTCCGCCCGGGCCGGCACGAACGCGCCGGTTTTAAAATCCAGCGCGACAATTTCGCCCGGCGTTACGATGAGCCGGTCGATCTGGCCGGATACGATCACGGGCGGGCCACCGCCGGAGTCGGGCAGTTCCGCAGCCACGGCGGCCTCGGCACGGCTCGCCGGACCGAACACCACGCCGAATCGCGGGTTCTCCAGGATGCCGATAACATCCGCGAGCAGCGCCTCGCACTGCGCCGCATCGATCCTCGCCGCCTCAACCCCGAGGAAACGCGCGCCCGCCTGCCGCCACTGCGCCTGCGGAAGCGCGGGCAAGAGTTCCAGCAACCTGTGCACCAGCCTGCCGCGCATCATGGCCTCATCAGCCGCGCGCGCCGCTGCCTCGGCCTCCGTTCCGGCGGGCCGGGCTGGCGAACGCACCGCAAGACGGGACGGGCTGACATGGCCGCCGCGTGTCTCGCGGGGGGCTGGCTTCGCCGCCCAATCCGGCAGAGGCGAAACGCTGTGCTCCGCCGCGTCGTGCTTCCGGATTTCGACCGGCACAGTCTGCGGGCAGCTCTGGCGCTGGACGGGCGCACCGAAACTGTCCTCGCCCGGCTCCAGCCTCCCCTCCAGGCCGTCAGTGATCAGATCGTACCAGCAACCCCTGGCGCGGGGCCTCGATCCCTCGAAACCGGCCACGTAGAGCCGGTCGCGCGCGCGCGTCATCGCCACATAGAGCAGGCGGTGATATTCCTCGCGCTCCGCCGCGCTCATCTCGTCCAGCGCACCGGCAATCTGCGGCACGAGGCGCGCGCCCGGCAACGGCCATACGGGCAATGGCGGGCGCCCCGCCCCCGCTTCGGACGGCAGCAGGATCAGGCCCTGCCGCTGCCCTCCCTGCGAGGTGGTGTCGGCGAGAAATACGATGCCCGCCTCCAGTCCCTTCGCGCCATGCACGGTCATTACCCGCACCTCGTCGCGCCCCTGCTCCATGTCGCGCTTGACTTCCGGCTCGGCCATGCGCAGCCAATGCAGGAATCCCTGAAGCGAAGGGGGATTGGCCTCTTCATATTGCAGCGCAAGGTTCAAAAACTCGTCGATCGCATCCGCCGCTTCAGCGCCCAGCCGGGCGACGAGTACCTTGCGCAGGCCCGTCTCACCATCGAGGAGCTGCATATAGAACTCATACGGCTTCGACACGCCCGCCGCCTCGCGCCAGGACTCCAGCCGCGCAACCGCCTCGGCACAGGCGGCGTTGTCCGCGGCCCGCGCGTGAAGCGCGTCCCACAGCGTGCCCGTCCGCTCGTGAGCGGTGGCGAAAAGGTCGTCATCGTCAAAATCGAAGGCCGGGCTTTTCAGCGCCGTCGCCAGCGCCAGATCGTCCTCGGGAAGAAGCGCCACATCGCCCAGCACCATGAGGTCCATCACCGCAAGCTGCTCCGTGAGCCGCAACCGGTCGGCGCCCGCCACCGGAATGCCGTGATCCTTCAGCGCGCGAACGACGGGCGCCGCGAAGGGCGCGCGTTTGCGCACCAGGATCAGGATGTCGCCAGCGCGGACGGGGCGGTTCTGCGAGGCAAGCCTCTCGCCGCTGTCGAGCCAGTGGCGAATCTGCCGCGCAATGCGGTCGGCGAGTTGCACCTGCGGCGGCGCCTCGGCGGCTTCTTCGGCGAGCGGCTCCCACACCGGGCTTTGCGCGCGCTCCTCCGCCTTGATGAGCGGCCAGATTTCGACGAGCCCGCCCTGGCCGTCGCGATGGGCGGTGTGCCGGACAATGCCGCCATTCAGTCCCAGGCCGGGCGTGCGGCCGTGATCGGCGAAGACGAAATCCACCGCCTCCAGCACCGCCCGCGTCGAGCGGAACGACAGCGTCAGCGGCGTCTCATGCCACGCTTCGCCCGCCGCGTCCGCGCGCGCAGCGAAATCGCGGCCCGCCTCGGCAAAGCGGCGCGGCTCGGCGCCCTGGAAGCTGTAGATCGACTGCTTCTCGTCGCCCACGGCGAAGAGGGTGCGCTGGCGTTCCTCCACGCCCTGGCCGGAGAAGAATTCGCCGGTCAGCGCGGCGATCAGCGCCCATTGCGCCGGGCTGGTGTCCTGCGCTTCGTCCACGAGGATGTGCGTGAGAGCGGCATCGAGCCGGTAGAGAACCCATGCGGCGGCGTCCGAGCGGTTGAAGAGCGCCGCCGTCCTGGCGATGAGGGCGTCGAAATCGAGCGCATTGGCGCGTGCCTTCGCCTCCTCATAGTCCTGGAACACCGCATCGGCGAGGCGCAGAAGCGCCGCCGTGGCCGTCGCTGTGGCGAGCGCGCGCCGCCGCACCTCCATGCTGGCGAAGCTGTCGCGCGCGGCGCGCAAGTCGGCGGCCAGTCCCGGATTGGACTCGCGGATGGCCTTGGTGATGAAGCGGGAATCAGCGCGCGGCTCGCCGCTCTTGATGAGGAATGCACTCGCGAAAGCCGCGATGCGCCCGGCCTCCGGCTGGTCCCGGGACGCCGCCAGCGCTTCGGCGATGGCGATGTCGGTCGTCTTGCCGCCGCTGAGCACCGCCACCGCCAGGTCTGCGAGCGAGGGGCTCACGACGGCGGCCATGGCCGCGGCGAGCAACTCGGCGGTGTCTTCCGGTTCGACGCCGAACGCCGTGCGCAGCCGCGCTTCCAGACCGGCAAACGGATCGCCGTCGAACTGCCGGTGAAACGCCTGCCCGATCTCGCCCCACTTGCCGAGCGCCGCGGAAAGGAGGGTTTCGAATTTGTCTTCCGTGGCATGGGCCACCGCCACCATCAGTGCCCGCCCCAGAGCGCTGCGTGGCGCCTCCGCCGCCTGGCCCAGCACCGCGTCGGTGGCCTCGCGCAGGCGTGCCCGGCGTTCCTCGTCCGTCAGAATGGTGAAGCTCGGCGGCACGCCCGCCTCCAGCGGAAACCGGCGCAGCACGCGGTCGCAGAAGGCGTGGATGGTCATGATCTTGAGACCGCCCGGAGTGTCCAGCACGCGCGCGAACAGGCAGCGGGCGAAATCGCGCTCGGCCGCCGTGGGGACGCGGTCCAGCAGGCGCGCCAGTTCCTCGCCCAGCGCCGCATCCGGCATCGCCGCCCAGCGCGCCAGCTCGCGGATGAGGCGGTTGGACATTTCCGCCGCCGCCGCCTTGGTGAAGGTGAGGCAGAGGATACCCGCGCCGTCCGCACCCGAGAGCAGCAGCCGCAGTACCCGCATGACCAGCACATGCGTCTTGCCGGTGCCTGCATTCGCCGACACCCAGGCCGAAGCGGCGGGATCGGCTGCGCGGCGCTGATTCGCGCGGGCGCTCCGCCTTGCCTGATCCAGTGCGCTGGCTTCCGCGGGTGTCATTCGCCGTCCCCGTCCCCGTCGCCGGTCCCCGCCCATTCCGCGACACGCGCGAGATGAGCGTAGCCGTCATATTTGTAGCGCTCGGCAAAAGCGGCGCGGCGCATCGCCCTGTACGGCGTCTCGGCGAGGTCGAACCGGCCGATGAGCGCAGCAAGGCCCTGCCGCGCACCCTCGGCAAGAGCCGCGGGCGGCGTGGTCAGCAGCCGTTCTTCGCCTGCCGGCTCGCCGCCGCGCGCGGAGATATAGGCGAGCTTGCCCACCCTTCTCGTGGCCAGGCCACGGAAATGGCCCTCGGCGGCGATCAGCGCTTCGAGCGGCAATTGCGGCGATTTGAACGCGGCCACCGCCTTCTCCGAGGGGATGCCGCCGCTCTTGTAGTCGTAAATGGCCAGCAAGCCGTCCGGCGCGAGGTCGATCCGGTCGGCGCGGGCGGTGAGCGTGAAGGGGCCGGAGGGCGCCTCGAAGGTGAATTCGCCTTTCACCTCGCTGAAGACCTGCGCCCCCTTGCGCCGCTCCGGCTCGGTTTCGGCAAACCAGCGCGCAAAGCGCTCCATTCTCGGCCGCCAGAACGCCGCGACCCTCGCGCGGTCCGCGAACAGCCTCGCCCGCTCATCGAAGATCGCCACGAGTTCGCCCACGGCGTCCGGCGGCAGGTCCTCGCTGTGATGGCGCGCAAACAGATGGAGGGTCTCGTGGATGAGACGGCCGCGCTCGTCATTGTCCGGCTCGGATTCGAGCGGCTCCAGCGGGATGAGACCCAGGATGTGGCGGGCGAAGATGGCGTAGGGATTGGCGATCAGCGTCTCGACCGCCGATACGCTCAGACTGCGCGGGCGCGCAGCCACCGGGGGCCGCGGCGCGGGCGCGCGGAGCTTCGGGGCCGGCTCGGCGGCGTTCCGCGCGGCGGCCCAGGCGAGCCAGGGGTGTTTCGGCTCCAGGATGCCGCCGAGGCCCATCCCCGACAGCAGCGTCTCGATGCGCATCAGCCAGCGGCTCGGCACTGTCGGCGTACCATCGGCCTTCAGCGCGCGGGTCAGATAGACCTCCGGCGCGGCCATCCCCTGCCAGAAATCGTGAGCGCTGAGCCGGATACGGCGCTCCGGCGGCGCAAGCCCCAGCTCCGCGCGCATGGCACGGTTGAGCCACGGGCCGGGCTCGGCGGTACCGGGCCATGTCCCTTCGTTCAGCCCGGCAAGGATGACGACCTCCGCGCGCGCGAGCCGCGCCTCGGTGGGCGTAAGGATTTGCAGGCGGGGGTGGATCTGCCCGGCCGCGGACGCCCGCTCCAGCCGGATGAGGCTGCGGAACAGCGCCGGATATTCGCCGAGCGTCAGTTCCGGGCCGGGGACGTCGCCAGCGAGCAGGGCCATGAAATCCGCACACGCCGCCACGGATGGCTCCGCGCCCGGCGTTTCGTCCCCGCCCGCCGCTGCCCGCATGAGCGCCGCCGCGGTCCCGGCATGCGCCCCGGCAATCGTGGCGAAGGGCACGGCCCCGGCGCGGGCGAGCCCGGTGAGAGGCTGCATCGCTTCTTTCAGCCGCTCCAGAAGATCGCTCGCCAGGGCCCAGTCATCCTCGGTGAAAAGCCCCACGGATCGGTGCTGCGGCTTGACGGTCTGCGCGAGATGGAGGCTGCGCGAAAGAGACTCCAGCCCGTCGCCGCACCAGGGCTGGCGAAGCCCGGCGATTTCGAGCAGGCTGGCGGCCCGGTGCACCTCGTCGGGGTTCAGGCCGAGACGGGTCAATGGATGTCTCAGGATGCCAAGGAGCGCGATTTGCGCCCCCGTCGCCGCCGCTTCCGCGATCAGGCTGAAAAACGTGCCCGCCGGGCTTGCGCTCAAGGGCTCGCCGCCGGAGCCGATATCGAGATCCCAGCGCCGCAATTCGGACGCGACGCGCCGCGCCAGGGTTCGGTCCGGGGTCACGAGATGCGCGGTCCTGCCCGGCACCTCCAGCGCGTCTCGCAGAATGAGCGCGATGGCCGCCGCTTCTTCCTGAGGCGTGGGCGCGGCAATGAGCGAGACGCCCGCGAATGCCTCACCGACGGCCTCGGCGGAGGCCGCGGCGATGTATTGCGGCCAGCGGCCGAGCGTCGCTGCCGGGCGCAGAGCCTCGCTGAGGAACGCGGAGCGCGCCGCATGCCCCCCCCCCGGCTCCGTTCCGGGCACCGCCGCCACATCCGCGCGCGCAACACCCAGCGTTTCGAGCAGATGATGGAAACCCGCCTGGCCGTGTTCGGGATGTTCCGGCAACGCGTCCCAGCCCGCATCATCCAGATGAAGGTCGGCGCCGGGCAGCACGATGGCGCCTCGCGGCAGATCGAGGACGGCGCGCATGAGGGCCGCGGTGGCCGGATAGCTGCCGGTCGAGCCTGCTACGATCACGGGCGTTTCCGGCCGCTCCCTGGCGAGGCGTTCGGCCTCCAGCGCCATGATGCGGTTGCGGCGCTCGACGGGATCGAGGAGTGTCTGCGAGGCGAGATAGCCCGGCCACGCCTTCACCACGATGTCGAGAAAATCGAGCGACAACTGCTCGTGCCCGGCGAAACGCTCGGGCAGCAGCTCGGGTATTCTGCTTAAATCGGCGCCCTCGCTTTGCGCCTCGTCCATCAACTGCATGAGGTCGAGGGCCAGTTCCGCGGCGGCCGCTGGCGTCTCGGCCACGAATACGCCTCCCTGCCCTGCGCCCCCCTGGCGCACCCGCCGGGCCCAGGCGAGGATGAACTGCGTCAGGACCATGCGCCGTTCCAGCGCGCTCACCGGCGCGGCGAAAGGCAGATCGCGCCAGGGGCTGTCCTCGTCTTCATCCTGGGCGAGCAGCAGGAGCGCGTCCTCCTCGGCGCTACCCAACGGCCGCAGGCGTGGCAGGAGCGTCGCTCCGGCGGGCGAGGCGCGCAGGAAAGCCCCCGCCATGGCGCGGCAGGCGGCGCGGTTCGGCAGATAGATCAGCGTATCGGCTATTTCGGCGGTGGCAGGCGCCGGACCGCCATCACGCGGCAATTGTCCGGCGAGAACGGTACGAGCCAGCGCGTCCAGGAAAGGCGCGGACGGTGGGATGGTGAAAACCCTGCCGGTGGTGCTCGTCCCAGCCCCGCCCATCGCCGTTTCAGGCCGCCCGCCCGTTCAGGCGCCGCTCGGCGTCGGATAGCGCCTGCGGGGTCCCGACATGCATCCACACGCCGTCGAGGCGAATTCCGGCAAGGCGCCCCGCGTCCAGCGCCTTGTTCCACAATTTGACCAGCGAGAACGCGCCCGTGGGCGCTCCCTCGAACAGGCGCGGATGGTTGATCGACACGCCGGCGAAGACATACGGCGCCCGTTCCTCGCCCTTCCGCCAGGACAGCGCCCCCGCCTCGCTCATATGAAAATCGCCGCGGCCATCATAGCCGAGGCTCGACGCCACGGGCGCCAGCAGCAGGAGCGCGTCCATCGCCGCGGGGTTCCATGCGTCCATCATCCGCGCCACCGTGTTGCCGCTCCGTTCGATCCATACCGAATCCGAATTATGGACGAAAAACGGGCCGTCCCCCAGCAGCGGCAGCGCTTTATGCACACCTCCGCCGGTGTCGAGCAGTTCGTCGCGCTCATCCGAAATGGCGATCCGCGGATGCCTGCGGTTTCGCAAGTGCGCCTCGACGAGACCGGCCATGTAATGCACATTGACCACGGCCTCGCGGATACCCGCATCGCCGAGCCTGTCGAGCACATGGTCGATCAGCGCCCGCCCGCCGAGTTGGATCAGCGGTTTCGGCACGCTATCGGTCAAAGGCCGCATGCGCTGGCCGAAGCCCGCCGCAAGGACCATCGCATGAGTTGGCCGCTGAGTGCGCATCGCCGATTCCTTGCCCAAAACCCCTCACCCTGGCTCGCTATCGCCTGCGTCCCCCGCCGTCAAGACATAGCGGCCCCCTCGCCACCCGACCCGGCGCCCAGTGGAGCGAGGCAGACAGCGGCAGCGCCCGGGATGTCTCCAGCTATCTTCTTAGCGCGGGACGCTACCGGAACGCGTCTTCTGGGCCGCCTCTTTGGCGTTTTTGCGTCAAATTTCAAATAAACTCACATCAAAACCAACGCATTAATTAAGCAACCACCTAACGCCCCTACCCTATAGTGCTCGAACTCGTCATGCCGGACGAGACAGCCCTTCTGCCGTCATTGTAGCGCTTTTTTGCGATAGGTTTCGACAATGAGGTGCATGGCCGGCGAGGATTTTCCCTGTTACTGGAGAAGAAGGAGCGTGTCGTGGATACTACTGAAACCACAGCCGCACGGATCGACAGGCGACCCATCTGGCTGCGCGGCCTGTTCATGCTGCTTTTCATGTTCGCCTTCGGCATCGGACAGACCCTGCTCTTCTTTCTGACGGTGGTGCAGTTCATCTGGCTGGTGTCGGCCGGAGAGGCAAACGCACGGCTGGGCCATTTCGGCACATCGCTTTCGCGCTGGCTGGCCTCCGTCGGGACGTTCCTGGTCTGCGCGACCGAAGACAAGCCGTTCCCCTGGGCGGACTGGCCTTCGTCGGACTGACCGGGCACAACGTAGGTTGACATGCTGAGCCGCCTGTCGCGGACGGCGGGGTCTTCGCTGCGGTCACGAAGGAGCCGGGGAGGTGAGCGACCCGAGCGACAGCGAAACGGCTGAGGGTCAGGTTGTACCTTTGAGCGCGGACCGGCTTTACCGCCGCGCCGATCCGGCTGCGCTCGACTTCGCGGCGACTTCGGAGCTGACGCCGGAAAGCCCGCTGGCCGGACAGGCCCGTGCGCTCGGCGCCATCCGCTTCGGAACGCGCATTGCCAGATCCGGCTTCAACCTGTTCGTCATCAGCCCGAGCGGCGCAGGGATGAAACCGGCCGTCGAAGCCGTCCTCAAGGAGGTGGCCCGCGAGAAGACCTCCCCGCCCGACTGGGTCTATGTCAACAATTTCGCCGACGCGCACAAGCCCGTGGCCATCCGGCTTCCCTCGGGGCGTGCGCCCGAACTCCGCGACGGGATGCGCGGTCTCATCGACGATCTGAAGACCACCCTGCCTGCCGTCTTCGAAAGCGAGGATTACCAGACGCGCCGCGGCGCCATCGAGGAAGCCTTCCGAAAAAAGCAGGGTGACGCCTTCTCCGCGCTGAAAGAGAAGGCCAGCGCCCAGAACATCGTCATCCTGCGGACGCCGCTCGGTTTCGCGCTCGCCCCCGCGAAGGACGGCCAGGTGATCCCGCCGGAGGAATTCACGGCCTGGCCGGAGGAGCAGCGCCAGGCCGTTCAGGAAGCGATCGCGCTGCTCGAAAAGGATCTGGAGCGAATCGTCCATCAACTGCCGCTGTGGGAGAAGGAGCGGCGCGACGAACTCCGCACGCTCAACCGCGAAACAGCGCAATTCGCCGTCGGGCAGACCATCGAGGACATGAAGCTCCGCTTCACCGACCTGCCGAGCGTCATGGCGCATCTCGACAAGGTGCGGCTCGATCTGATCGAGAACGTCGCCATGTTCGTCGCCAAGAGCGACGGTGAAGATGAGCCGCTGCCGTCCAAGGCGGGCGGACCGTTTGGCCGCTATGAAGTCAACGTTCTGGTCACCCAGGCGGACAACAGCGGCGCGGCCCCCATCGTCGAGGAGGTGCACCCGACCCTCGGCAATCTCATCGGACGCATCGAATATGTCTCGCAGCAGGGCGTTCTCGTTACCGACTTCCGCCTCATCAAGCCCGGCGCACTCCACCGCGCCAATGGCGGGTATCTTCTCATCGACGCCCTGAGCCTCCTGTCCGAGCCGTTCAGCTGGACGGTGCTCAAACGCGCGCTGCGCCAGCGCAAGGTCGCCATCGAAGATGTGGGCCGCTTTCTCGGCCTGACCAGCACCGTGTCGCTGGAACCCGATCCGGTGCCGCTGGACGTCAAGGTCGTGCTGTTCGGCGAACACTTCCTTTACTATCTGCTGGCCGCGTTCGATCCCGAACTGACCGAGCATTTCAAGGTGCTGGCGGATTTCGAGGACGATATCGGCCGCTCGCGCGACAGCGAGGAACTGCTCGCCCGCATGGTGGCGTCCTTCAACACCGACGGCGGCCTCAAGCCGCTCGACCGCGACGGCGCCGCGCTTCTGATCGAACATGCCGCGCGCCTCGCCGGGCACGCCGGTAAGCTCTCGCTGTTCCTCGACGAATTGCGCGATATCGCAGCCGAGGCCGATTTCTGGGCCGCGGAGGCCGGACGCACAGTCGTCGGGCGGGACGACGTGGAGCGCGCCCTTGCCGAGCGCATCACCCGCGCCTCGCGCGTGCGCGACCTGTTTCAGGAGCGGATCCAGCAGAATGTCGCGCTCATCGACACGGCCGGCGCCAGGACCGGGCAGGCCAACGGCCTGAGCGTCGCCGAACTCGCCGGGTTCCGTTTCGGCTGGCCAACACGGATCACCTGCCGCGTCAGCCCGGGCAGCGGCCGGGTCGTGGACATCGAGCGCGAGGTGAAGCTCGGCGGCCCGATCCACTCCAAGGGCGTGATGATCCTCTCGGGATTTCTGGCCGGGCGCTATGCGCTCGACGCGCCCATGTCGCTGTTCGCCAGTCTCGTCTTCGAGCAGTCCTATGGCAGCGTCGAAGGTGACAGCGCCTCCATGGCCGAACTCGCCACGCTTCTTTCCGCGCTGGCCGAAGTGCCGCTGCGGCAGGACATCGCCATGACCGGGTCGATCAACCAGCATGGCGAGGTCCAGGCCATCGGCGGCGTCAACGAGAAGATCGAGGGCTTTTTCGACACCTGCCGGATGCGCGGCCTGAGCGGCAGCCAGGGCGTCGTCATCCCGCAGGCCAACATGCAGCACCTGATGCTGCGCCAGGACGTCATCGACGCCTGCGCGACCGTAACCTTCGCCGTCTATCCCGTCGCCACCATCGACCAGACGATCGCGCTGCTCACCGGGCGGTCTGCGGGGACGCGCGAGCCTGACGGGCATTACACCCAGGGCAGCGTCAACCGGCTGGTGGAGGACCGCCTGCGCGCCTTCGCCGCCATCTGGCGAGCCGCGCACCGCGACGGCCGCAACGAGCGCGGTGCCGACAAGGCGGACTCTGCCTCATGATCGAGCGGGACATCGAACTGGGCCGGCTGGTGCTCGGCCTGTATTACAGCGCCAGCGACCGGGCGACGATGGAACTGGCGGCCCGGCTCGCGCACACGCTCGGACGCGATCTGTTCGGGCTGTTTCTGGCGGACGAAGCCCTGCTCGGCCTGGCAACCCTCCCCTTCGCGCGCGAACTCAGGCCGTTCGGCGGCGGCTGGCAGCCGCTCGATGCGCGGCGCCTCGCCGGTGAGGTGGACCTCGTGGCGCGCACCGCCGAGCGGTTGTTCGGCGAAGCGGCCCGCGCCATGGGGACGGAGGCGCGCTTCGAGGTTGTGAGGACATCGGCGGCGCAGGCCATTGCATCCATTTCGCAAGCTGGAGACGTCGTCCTCGTCGCCGAGCCAAGGAGCGCCGCCGAGCGCGTCACTCACTCCTTTCTGTCACTCGTGGAGGCTGCGTTCGTGTCCGCGGGCCGTGTGATGTTCATTCCGCACCGAATCGCCCGCGAGCGCGGGCCGGTCGTTGCGCTCGTCCGCACGCCGTCGGAGCCTGCCGCCTGGCTCGGCCTGATGATCGCGACGCTCACCAAGGAAGAGTTGATCGTCATCGAAACGGGAAGCGCTGCCGGCCAGACAGGCGCGGGGCTGATGAAGGCGGCGGAAGCAGCGGGCATTACCGTCAGGCGGGTCCAGATTGATGGCGTGCCTGTGAACGATGCACGGACACTCGGCGCGGTGCTGGGGACGGTCCGGGAGCGCCTGCTCATCGCCGGGCGCTGGATCCTCGACGAAACGGCAATCCTGCCGCTCGCCTCGGCACGCGGTGTGCCGGTCATGGTGGTGGACACCGGGTAGCGGTCCTTCGCACCCGCAACTCTACCCTCCGCCTGTGGCCGGAAATCTCTCCCCAAGCAGAATCTCCCCCCCTGCGCCGGTTTCCACCGGCCCCGCATTGGTTGGGGAATACGTCCGCTTCGTGCGGCGCCGGACACAAATGAGGTTCGACTCCCGCTTTGGTTGCTGCTATGCGTTCATTGCACGTGCGTAAAAGTTGTGTTGCGTGCCTGTTTGTACATCAGATGGCGTTCAAGGTTTTCATCGAATTGCGAAGAAACAAGTTTGATTTCCACCGAAGAGTTGGCGATGGCGGGCAATATTGATCATAGTTTTGACATCGGCATCACTCCGTCCAGCCCGGAGACCCGCAACCGGCGTTACATCTTTGACATGACGGACATGGTTCGTATCGCGCATAGCGGTCAAAAGACGGCGCTGAGCGGCATACCGCGCGTGCTGCTGCTCCTGAGCTATTACGCCCGCCTCTTGCGTCCCGAGACGGTGAAAGTCGGATATTTCGACAACATCCAGCGGCGCTACAAAGAAATAGACAAGGACGAGGCTCTGCTCGATATCGAGAAGCTGAAGGAACTGCTGCGGAACGATGCCGATTACCTCCGCCAGGTAAAGTACTGGAAACATCCCGACGGTTCGCTCAAGCGGTTTTACCACTGTCTTGCACGGTCGTTCTTCCTCAATGCGAAGAAGTTCCGGAGCAACGTCGCGCGGCGCCCTCCCCTGGCATCGCGCCTCCTGGAGCTCCGCCGGGGCGACTGCATCGTCTGTGTTGGCGGATCGTGGAACGCGCTGGAATTGTTCCGGTATTTGGACGAGGGAGACCTTCTCGCTCCAGGTCAAATCGATCTGGCGGTGATGGTGCCCGACATGATCCCGGTGCAGACCGGCGGCGTCACGGGCGCCGTTCCCCTGCCGCAGTTCGAGTACTGGCTGCGGGAGCTGTTCCGGCTCGACGCTGCGATACTGGCCACATCGGACAGCACGCTGAGCGACATCAGAACGTGGTGCCAGCGGAACGACTTCCCGGAAGCGCGTATGGGTAAATTTGCCTATGGCGACGAACTCGTTCAGCTCAACCGCGGGGGCATTCGCGACGAGGTCCGCGCGTTGAAGGGGACATCTTACGTCCTCATGGTCGGACCGATGACAGGCCGGAAGAACGGCGGCAACCTGATCAGAGCGTGGCAGCGCATCGCCGGCAGGCTCGGCGCCGGAAGAACGCCTCTTCTCGTCTTCGCCGGGGGCGAGGGCCGCGAGCATGTCGCGCAATGCGGTCTTGGTAAGGAAGAAGTTCCCTGGAACTTGTTGCGGTTCATTCACCGCCCGAACGATCGCGAACTGCATCACCTTTACAAGAACTGCCTGTTTAGCGTCTTTCCGAGCCTCTACGAGGGGTGGGGACTGCCCATCGGCGAAAGCCTGTGGCACGGCAAGGTGTGCGCAACATCCAATGTCAGTTCAATGCCTGAAGCGGGAGGCGGAGCGTGTGAATACTTCAATCCCGCCGATCCAGGCGATATGGCCCGTACGCTGCAGCGCCTGATCATCGATCCGGCGTATCTTCTGGGTCGTGCAAGGCGGATCGACCGGAGGCAACTGCGGAGCTGGAGAGGGGCTTCGGAAAGCCTGCTGGAGGCATTGGACATTCTCGATGGCGGGATCGCTCCCCCGCCTCCCGACTACGAGTGCGATCACCCCTCTCCCGCAGCGTCCAGACACCATTGAGATCAAGCGCCGGATGTCCTGCCGACTACCGGCAACGAGAGTGTCAACCGTGAAGAAAGATACAGCGATGTCTACGGCTTGCGAATATCAGGGTCCTGCAGCAGGACGCCGGGTGGCCCTGATCACCGGCGTGACGGGACAGGATGGCGCCCATCTGGCGCGTTTTCTTCTCGACAAAGGATACATCGTCCACGGTGTCAGACGGCGCGCCTCCTCGTTCAACACCGCTCGGGTCGATGAACTCTGGGTCGATCCCCGCGAGCATGAGACGCGCTTTTTCATGCATTACGGTGACTTGACGGACACCACCAACCTCATCCGCCTCATTCAGGAGCTGCGACCCAGCGAAATCTACAATCTCGCGGCGCAAAGCCATGTGCATGTGAGTTTTGAAACGCCGGAATACACTGCCAGCACCGACGCGCTTGGCACGCTCCGTCTCCTCGAGGCGATCAGGATCCTGCGCATGGAAGACAATGTGCGTTTCTACCAGGCCTCGACATCCGAACTCTACGGCAAGGCTCAGGAGGTGCCGCAGTGTGAAACGACGCCGTTCTATCCCCGTTCGCCCTACGCCGCCGCGAAACTTTACGCCTACTGGATCACGGTCAATTACCGCGAAGCCTACGGTCTTCACGCCTCGAATGGCATTCTCTTCAACCACGAAGGACCGATGCGCGGCGAGACATTCATCACCCGCAAGATCACGCGCGCAGTGGCGGCAATCGAACACGGCCTGCAAGAGCATCTGTTCCTGGGCAATCTCGACGCCCGCCGCGACTGGGGGCATGCCCGCGATTATGTCGAAGGCATGTGGCTGATGCTGCAGCAGGATGCGCCGGATGATTACGTTCTGGCCACAGGGGAGATGCATTCGGTCCGCGAGTTCGTTGAGCGCGCCTTCGCCCGTGTCGGCCGCACGATCTCCTGGCGCGGCAAGGGGGTGGAGGAAGTGGGCTACGAAGCCAAGACGGGACGCGACCTTATCAGGGTAGACCCGCACTACTTCCGGCCAACCGAAGTGGAACAACTCCTTGGCGATGCCACCAAGGCCCGAACCAAGCTCGGCTGGAAACCAAAGACCAAGTTTGGCGAGTTGGTCGCGGAGATGGTTGCGCACGACCTGAACGTCGTCGGTCACGATGCTGGCCGGAAGGAACGGATGGCAAGCTGATCGCCAAAACGCGGAGTTCAACGATGTCGCTGCCTCTTCGGTCAGTGACGGAAAACCGATCCCCGGGGTCAGGTGGTGGCAGAATTCAGGCGCATTCTGATTACGGGTGGTACCGGCTTCGTGGGCCGATATCTCGCGGAAGCCCTCGCCAAGGCGATGCCTGACGCGCGCATCACCGTGACGGTCCGATCAGGCGCGGCACGGGCGGATGTCGCGGGCATCTCGCTCGACGTCGCAAATCGAGCGGGGATGAATGCGCTGATCGAGAGTCTCCGCCCGGATCTGACCGTTCATCTTGCCGCGCAGGCTTCGGTTGGCAGCGCACCGGCGGCGGCTTCCGCTACCTGGACGACCAATGTCAGCGGCGCTATCGCACTCGCCTGCGCCCTTGCCCGCTGCGTCCCTGAAGCGACCGTGCTCAACGTCAGCAGCGCGGAAGTCTACGGCAAGACCTTTCTCGAAGGCCCCGTCAGCGAGACCAGCCCCCTGCGCCCGGCGAATGTCTATGGAAGAACGAAAGCCACCGCCGAAGAGGTCTTCTCAGACATTCTGCCTGCATCGGCGAGACTGATCACGGTCCGTCCGTTCAATCACGCTGGGCCGGGACAGGACGAGCGCTTCGTCGTTGCATCACTTGCGGCACAAATTGCGCGGATCGAGCGCGGCGAGCAGAAACCGCCGGTTCGTTTCGGCAATCTCGACGCGGAACGTGATTTTCTCGACGTCCGCGATGTCGTCCGCGCCTATGTAAGCCTGATTCAGCAAGCTGAGCGCTTGCCTCCTCGTACCGTATTCAACATTTCGTCTGGACAGGCAATCCGGGTTTCCGAGGTCTTGTCCGCTTTGCTGGCGATGGCCACGGACACGATCCCGGCCGCCCCCGACCCCCGCAGGATGCGGCCGTCCGAAATTCCCCGCGCCGCGGGTGACGCTTCGGCCATCAGGGCCGCGACCGGCTGGACACCGCGAATTGCTCTGGACGAAACGTTGCGCGACGTGCTCGGTGCCTTCCGGAACGCACCATCCCCCGACCTCATATCCGAAGAGATGGATCACGCCGCCGCTCGAACCGGCTGACCGGCCCGCATGTCTGGCCCGAATTCACGTCGAAGAACAGACACCGCGGGACGAGATGGCATGTGCCACCGGACTATGCGGCATGTCCCTCTCGGCGTGGAACCTCCACGCTCCCCCCGGCGGCGGCGAACCTTCCACAATGGCCAGGCGTCACGCCGTCGGGATTCCACGACAATATCCTCCATCAGCCGTCGGCGAAAAGGCGGAGACGGCGACAAAACACACGTCATTACAGCGCACTAATTTAACAGATGCGCTGCTAGTGTTGCTCCCCAATCGCGTCTTGCGGACAAGAGGATCGCGAGCGTCTGCAAAAGACGCAACATGAATGAATGCGCACACCGAAATGCGCTTCCTTGTTGCGTGGGCGCGGCGGTTTTTCATCCTTCGCCCGGCGTTTTATGGGAACCGGTTCTTATGAGGTTCACTTCGAAGAAAGCGGGAGCGGGCGGTGAGTTGGCGGAACCCCAGCCCCCTCGATTGGCCTCACCTGCCAGTCCCCGCGAGAGCCCGGACGAGGCCGGACGCGAGATCCTGAGCCAGGCGCTCGCCCAGACGAGCGAAGCGATCCTCATCCTGGACAGGGATCTTCGCGTCAGCTACGCGAACGCGGCCTTTTCCAGGCTGACCGACTATGATGCGCGGGAACTGGTGAACGCGTCCGTCGCCACGCTCGGTCCACTGCCGCTTCCGGGACTTCCGGCCGATCCCCCAGGATTCGAGGCATGGATCCGCGAACGTGGCTCCGTGAGCGGCGAAGGGATGGTGCCGACAAAGACTGCCGGTCCGATCCCCGCTTATATTACCATTTCCCCGGTCTCCGATGCCGGCGGAGACATCGTCGCCTATGTGACAACGTATTTCGATCTCCGCCCGGTCAAGCAGGCCGAAGCTCAATTGCATGAGAGCGAAGAGCGGTTCCGCGCCATCAGCACCGCCGCCCAGGACGCCATCCTCGTCATCGACGATTCCGGCGGCATCTGCTTCTGGAACACCGCCGCCAGCCGACTCTTTGGTTACAGCGAAGAGGATGCGCTCGGCCAGGACGCGCATCTGTTCCTGGTACCGCCACGATACCATCAGGCCTATCTGGCCGCCTGGCCCCGCTTCGCCAGAGAGGGCCAGGGGGCGGTAGTCGGGAAGATCCTGACGTCCGACGGGCAGCGGAAGGATGGCACGGAATTCCCGGTCGAAGTCTCGGTTTCAGGGTTCAACCTCCGGGGGCACTGGCATGCCGTCGGCGTCATCCGCGACATCACCGAGCGCAAACAGGCGGAACATCAGCTTCGGCTCTTTCGCGAACTGCTCGACAATTCCAACGACGCAATCGAAGTCATCGATCCCGAGACGATGCGCTTCCTCGACGTCAACGACAGAGAATGCCGCGATCTGGGCTACAGCCGGGATGAGCTTCTCTCCATGACCGTGTCCGATGTCGATCCCGGCTTCACTCCGACGCCCGAGGACATCGTCAACGTCCGGATCCAGGGACCTCGAATGGCGGTATTCGAACGCATTCACCGGCGCAAAGACGGCTCCACATTTCCCGTCGAAGTCAGCGCGAGGCTTATCGACGCCGAGGGCAAGACCTACGTGTTGAGCATCGCGCGCGATATCACCGAGCGCAAGCGGGCGGAGAACGCTCTCAGGCGCACCAACCGGGCCTTGCGGACACTCAGCGCATGTAATCTGACGCTGGTCCGTGCCACGCAGGAGCAGCAGCTTCTGGCCGACATGTGCAAGGCGGTCGTCGAACAGGGCGGCTACCATTTTGCCTGGGTCGGCTTCAAAGTGCACGACGAAGAAAGAAGCGTGCGGCGGGTGGCCAGCGCGGGCTGCCACGCAGGCTGCATGAACGTGCTGCGGCTGAGTTGGGCGAACAACGAGCATGGGCAGACCCCCTCGAGCCAGGCGTTGCGTCAGGGGACCGTGCAAATCGTCAGGGACATATTCACCGATCCGCAGGCGGCTTCCCTGCGCGAGCACGCGCGCGAATGCGGTTATGCTTCCTGTCTTGCGCTCCCGCTCAAGGACGATGGGAACGAGGTCTTCGGCGTGCTCACAATCTGCGCCCTAGAGGCCGAGGGCTTCGACGAAGATGAG
The DNA here is from genome assembly GCA_050290865.1 of Rhodomicrobiaceae bacterium. Lineage (GTDB taxonomy): Bacteria > Pseudomonadota > Alphaproteobacteria > Rhizobiales > Rhodomicrobiaceae > JARRLC01. The sequence continues at coordinate 63,186 of JBNKIW010000017.1, forward strand.
ACAAGCCTCCTGCAGGAGCTTGCCGGCGATGTCGCTTTCGGCGTCCAGAATCTGCGCACGCGCCAGCAGCGCGACCAATTGGAGCAGGAGAACCTCCGGAATCTGCAACGGGTCAAGGGAGCCCTGCTCGGCACGGTCAGCGCCGTTGCCCACATGGCCGAACAGCGCGATCCCTACACCGCCGGCCACCAGAACCGCGTCGCCCGACTCGCCTGCGCAATTGCGAACGATCTCGGGCTGGACGCCGACCGTATCGAGGGGCTGCGGCTCGGAGCGATGATCCACGATATCGGCAAGATCGCGATGCCGGCCGAAATCCTCAACCGGCCGGGCAGACTCACCGCGCCCGAACTGGAGATTCTCAAATCCCACGCCCAGGCCGGCTTTGAGATCATCAGAGAGGTCAGTTTTCCCTGGCCGGTCGCCGAGATGGTGCTGCAGCACCACGAGCGGCTCGACGGCTCCGGTTACCCGCGGGGTCTCAAGGGCGACGATATCTGCCTGGAAGCACGCATCATCGGCATCGCCGACGCCGTGGATGCGGTGTGCGCTCACCGCCCGTACCGTCCGGCGCTTGGCATCGAGAAGGCGCTTTCCATCATCGAAACCGGTCGCGGAAAAGTCTTCGATACTGCAGCGGCCGACGCCTGCCTGAGCCTGTTCCGGGAAAAGGGATACGCGCTTGGCGACGAAACAGAGGACGCCGGGGAAGCGGAGGCCGGGTTGGAACAGGCCCTCCTGAGGGGAATTCACAGCGTCTGACCGCTCTGCGGCGAGACGTCGAAATCATCGGCCACCGCGCACGGACTGCCAACCAACTGAGTCTTTTGCGCATCAGACATGAAAAAATGTTCATCTTCATAAAGTTGTGCACTTGACCGTTGCGTTTGGATGACATTGCCGTGCGAATCAGTTACCCGTTGTCTATAACAAAGTAAAAAATTGGTTAACGGTAACAGTGAGTGAGGCGTCAAGTGAACCATGAGTATGAGTCCGAGTCCGGCTGGAAACAGCTGGGTTCCCTGGCGAACAGTGTCCTGCGAAATGTGATGGAGAAACGCAAGCTGCAAGCTGAGATGACAAAGGCCGCCCCCGTCGAGGCCGCCCTGCCCCCCGCGCAGAGCGAATTTGGCGTCCAGCTTGATCTGCCGCTTTTCTCATCCGCTGTTCATGCGTCGCAGGCGCGGCCGCGTCCGGGAGTTCATCGTTTGTAGACCGTGTTCGCGAAAAACCGGCAAGACCGGGTGGCGTTGCGTGGTGTGAGTTGCGTCTTGTAGCGTATGCGTAAGTTGTGTTGAGGGCTTCGGCCGGCCCGAGTTCCGCGTATTGCCGAAGAAAATGCGCCGGCCTGGGCGTGCTGCCGGTCTTCTTGACGGTTCGAGCGTGCGACGGTCTCAAAAAACACTCAGCGGGCGCCTTCGGGCGCCCGTTTTTTGCGCCAGCGCGCCTCCCGGCATCTGCTGAAGGCGATGCGCGGCATTTAAGTCTTCTTTTAAAGTTTCGTCCGATCCTTATAGATGCGCGCGGCACCAGAGCTGCGGCAACACAAGCCCGCACACGCAAGGACGCGGGGCGCAGAGCCGCTTTTCCGGATGCGCCTCGCGGTCCCGATCGCCGCAGCCCGCCGCCGGGCGTAAGCCTGTGATTATGCGCAATTTGCTACTGCGCGACTCACTAATCTGAAATGTCTTTATGGAAAAATTGTAAAAGCGCGGGGGAAAAGGCTCGCCATGACGGCGTGCCTGCATGTTCGAGCCAGCAAGGGGCGGGGCAATGGTCGTCCCGATATGAACATGTCCAGCAGGATTACAACAGCACTGCGAAAGCTCCTTTCGTCGCGCCAGGGCAGCATCGCGATCCAGGTGGCCGTGGGGCTGGTGGCTGTCGTCGGTCTCGCCGGTCTCGGCACCGAAACCACCTTCCTCATGTTCAAGCAGAGGCATATGCAGGTTAGCGCCGACTCGGCGGCGGTCAGCGCCATCATGGCGCTCGGTCAGCTCTATCCGCGCGATCCGGTGAGCGAAGCGCGCGCGGTGGCGGCCCGTCTCGGTTTCAGACATGGTGTCGATGCGGCGACCGTCACCGTCAATACGCCCCCCACGACCGGCCCGTTCGCGGGCAACAATCTGGCGGTCGAGGTGATCATCAGCCAGACACACGATATGAGCATGATGCGGCTGTTCACGAATGCCGCGGTCAATGTCGGCGCGCGCGCCGTCGCAGTGCAGCAGGCGAAGGGGCGGTTCTGCTATCTCGCCCTCGATCCGACGGCGAGTATGGCGGTGAATCTGTTGAACAACGCGGTCATCAGCGGCGAGTGCGGGGTTGCGGTGAACTCCGACAGCCCAACGTCGCTCTATCTGAACAACAACGCCCTGATTGAGACCCCTGTTCTCGCCCACGGCGACTGGTTCCTGGAAAACGGCGCCGACATCACCGGCCTTCCGAAGATCAATCACGGCCCCACCATCAGCGACCCGTATGCCGATGTGGTGCTTCCGCAGCCGCCGGGATGTACCGGCCAGCAGGATTCCGGCAAGAACAGTATCACCGTCAATCTTATGCCGGGACGCTTCTGCGGCGGCTGGGACTTCATGAACAATGTGACGCTGAACCTAGCGCCGGGCACCTACTACATCGACTCGAAAATGAAGATCAAGAACAATGTCTGGATCAACGGCACGGATGTCACGATCGTCGTCAACGGCGATTACCCCATCGACCTCCAGAACAATGCTTATCTGAACATCACCGCGCCCACGACCGGAGACCTGGCGGGGATCGCCTTCTTCGGTCTACGCGACGCCAATCCGTCGGTGCTGCAGAAATTCGACAACAACGTCTATCTCGATATCCAGGGGGCCCTCTACTTTCCGAACCAGATCCTGGAAGTGGACAACAACGGCACCACCAATCCGCAGGGCTGCACGCAGATCATCGCCCGCCAGCTCCGGTTCATGAACAACGTCGAGATGAAGAACGACGCCTGCGACAATACGGGTGTGCAGGCGCTCAGCCCGCCCGCCGCGCTCGTCGAGTAGGAGGAGTGGCCCCATGTGCATCCTCAAGACCAGCTTCAGGCGCTTAAGACTGTACCGGAACGAGTCCGGCACGGCGGCCCTGGAACTGGGGCTCCTGGCGCCGTTCCTCGTGCTCGCCACCCTGGTATCAGCGGAACTGGGGCTGGGGGTCTATGAAGGCATGCAGGTGCAGAACGCAGCGGAAGCCGGGGCGGTCTATGTTTCGAAATATGGGATGAATATCACGGGTGTATCCAACGCCGTGGCCAATTCGACCGGCACCCCCGGGATCACCGCCTCGCCCGCGCCCGTGCAGTTCTGCGGCTGCCCGTCGGCTTCCGGGGTCACCACCATGGACTCGTGCGCCACGACATGCAGCGACGGCAGCAACCCGGGGCAGTATGTCAGGATCAACGCGCAGATGACGCACCAGTCCGTCCTGCAATATACCGGCTTTTCCGTGCCGATAACGCTTACGGGTGAGGCAGTCGTCAGACTGTACTGAATCATGACAGGGTTACGGACATTGCGGGCATTGAAATCGGCGGCCGGGACCGTGGCCTTGGAATACGGCCTCCTCCTGCCGCTGTTCCTGCTGATGATCATCGGCGGGATGGATGCCGGGCGACTGGTCTGGACCTACGTCGCGCTGCAGCGCTCGGTGGAGGCCGCGGCGCGGTGCGGCGCCATCAACGTCAACTCGGCCTACGCCACCACGATCTGCCGCACTCCCAGCGAAATCGCTGCCCGCGCCGTGGCCGAGGCGTACGGCCTGAATGTCACGGCGGGAGAATTCACCGTCACCACCGCGACTTGCGGCATCCAGGTTACGGCGAATCACAACGTCCAGCTCCTCACTCCCTGGATCGGCACCTCCCCCCTCGGCCCATCCAACACCATTACGCTGAGCGTTTCAGCCTGCTACCCCCTCTGAAAACCTAATTTTGCCTTAACGCCATCTGGACATTTCTCGGCACCAGCACCGGAATTGGCAAAACAACTTCGCCATGAGCGCGTTTTTTCGTGATCGTGGCGTCGATGCAATTGCGCGCCTCAAAAAACACGCGTATCAATGCGTTATTCACAATTATAAGTTGTGCCATTGCGCCGCCGCGCGCATTCCCGCGTCCGGCGAATCGAGCAACCATTCGTTGCGTTTCTCGCGTTTTCACCTTCTCGATAGCAGATGGGAGCGGAGCGTGGCGCATCGGGTTTCAGCAGGCAAAGGATTACTGTGCGGGCGCGCTGCGGCGGCTCGATCGGGGTTGTTGCGCCGGACGGCAGGGTTAAGCGCGGCGGTCCTGTTGGCCACGCTCGGCGCCAGCGAGCCGCATCGGGCGATTGCGGGGGCCAGGGTCGAGACCGGCGCGGAGATTACGCGCATCCGGGTCACGAACCACAAGTCGCGCACCATCAAACTCAGCCGGCCGTTCACACAGGCCGTCGTCGGCGACCCGAAGATCGCCGACGTGCTGCCGATGTCCGACACCGTGATCTACATCCAGGGAAAGAAGATCGGCACCACCAACGTCTCGATCTTCGACCGCGAGAAGCGGATGATCGCAGTGGTCGATATCGACGTCACCATCGATACCCGGTATGTCGCCTCCAGCATTCGCAAGAGCGTTTCCAGCAAGGGAATTCGCGTTTCGGCCAAGAACGAGCAGGTTGTGCTGACGGGCACCGCGAAGGACGCCGTGGATGCCGAACGGGCGGTCGCCATCGCCAAGGCCATGCTGCCGAAGGTCGCCGTCATCAACGCCATGCGCGTCGCACCGGCGCAGCAGGTCATGCTGAAGGTCCGCTATCTCGAAGTGGACCGCGGCGCGGCCCGTGATATCGGCGTCAACTGGTATGGCGGTAACCGGGCCGGAACCTCCGGCGTCAACACCGGCCTGGGGAACTTGCTCCAGGGCGACCGGTCCATTCGCGACAGTTCCGGCAGCGTGATCGGGCCCTCCGCGGCGCTGCTGCCGCTGTTCCGGGTGGCCGGAACACTGGCGTCCGGTGCCACGGCGCAGCCCTTCGGTCTCGCCATCGCCAGCCTCAACAAGGGGGCGCGGACCGTCGATCTCATGGTCAACATGCTGGAGACACGCGGGCTGGTGCGCACGCTCGCCGAGCCGGACCTGGTGGCGCTGTCGGGCGACACGGCCGAGTTCCAGGCGGGCGGCGAATATCCTGTTCCCGTCACGCAGGCGTCCGCGAGCGGCGTGCCCACGGTCACCATCGAATGGAAGGAGTACGGCGTGAAGCTCAAATTCACGCCCACGGTGCTCAACGACGGTATCATCAACCTGCAGATCGCGCCCAGAGTGAGCGAACTCGACTATACCAACGCCGTCATCAGCAACTCCTACCGCATTCCGGCGGTCAAGACGCGCGAGACCAAGACCACCGTCGAGCTGCGCGACGGGCAGAGTTTCGCCATCAGCGGCCTGCTGCAGGATGAGAACCGCCGCGATGTTTCGCAGGTGCCCTGGCTCGGCACGGTGCCCATTCTCGGCGCGCTGTTCCGCTCCTCCTCCTACCAGAAACGGGAGAGCGATCTGGTGGTGATGGTCACGCCGCATCTGGTCCAGCCCGCAGCGCCCGGCCAGGAACTGGCGTCGCCGCTCGATCAGCGGATACCGTCAAACGACATCGACTTCTTCCTGCTGGGGCGGCTCGATATGCGCAAGAAGTACAACGATTACGTCACGGCTGGCGATGGCATCAAAGGACCGTATGGGCATATCGTGCCCGCGACGGGGCGCTGAAAACGGATCGTCACAGAAAACGCGAAGTATATTTAAGAGGAACTCGGGTTAATGAAGAAAGCGTCCAGCCTTTTCGTTCTGGTATTGCTCGGGGGCAGCGGCAATGCCGCCGCCGAATGTGAGGGGTGCTTCTGGGACGATCTCTTTGCGCCCTACACGGAGCGGATTGACCAGGTAAGGACCAGTTCCGGCAACGCCAAGGCCGTGAACACCGTGACGCACATGATCACGCCGTGGCCGCCCTATGTCTACGACCGGCGCATTCCGGGGAATGGCCCGTGGATGGTGAACGCGATCAGGAACTATCAGGACAAGCTGAAACCCGAACAATCCAGCGCCGCGCCCTCAATGTCTCAGGGCCTCGCTGCCGGCGTCGCCGCCGGGGTCGCGGGCGGGATGGCGGCCGGGAATGCGATGGGCGCCAATGCCGGCGCCGAAGCCGGCGGGAGTGGAACGGCACAAGGGGGGGGCGCTGGCGGTCAGGGCGGCCAGACGGGACAACAGTGATTTAATTCGCTGCGTGATGATCGCGGACCGGAGCACTCTCTCCGGCGGGGTGTCGTTGCGCAATGGAGGGCGGTTTTGAGCGGTGCGCGTAGCCGCCGGAGATTTGGAAGAGGAGGGGCGCAAAGCGGCATCCGGCGGCTCCCTCCCGGCATCTGGAGCCACCATGCTGCGCACCTTTTCGATCCTCCTCTTGTCCCTCACGACGGCGCTGGCCGGATGTGCGGCGTTCAAGGAGCCGTCCTGGGCGCCGGAAGTCGAATACACCGGCGCCACCGCCGGTCCGGAGACGACCGCGACGATCCAAAGCCCGTGGGACGTCAAATACTATCGCTCCGACCAGCCGCTGCGGCTGGCGGTGGAGTATTTCTATCGCGGCAATTACGGCATCGCCTCGCAATATTACCGCGAGGCCGCGGAGAAAGCGCCGAAAGACCCGGTCGCCTGGCTGGGGCTGGCCGCGAGCTACGACCGCCTGGCGCGCTTCGATCTGGCCGATCAGGCCTACCGCCGCGCCCTCAAATTCTGTGGCGAGACGCCGGAACTCCTCAACAATATGGGCTATTCCTATATGCTGCGCGGCAAGCTGAGAGCCGCCTACGCCAAGTTCAAGCGGGCGCTCGAACTCGATCCCGGCAACCCGACGATCGTCAACAACATGTACCTCTTGAACGGCAGCCGCCGTTTCATCCGCCACGACGCGGAGTAACCGGCCCCGCCCGCGCTCACTTGGCGAACATATCCATCAATTTCAGCGCCGCCGGGCCGCCGACGATGAGAAAGATAGTCGGCAGGACGAAGAGCATCACCGGAACGGTCATCATCGCCGGGAGCCGGTTGGCCTTCTCCTCCATCGCCGTGAGCTGGTCGCCGCGCACATCGGCCGCCACGACACGCAGCGAGCGGGCCAGCGGCGTGCCATATTTCAGTGTCTGGCACAGCGTGCCGACGACCGAGCGCACGCTGGCAAGGTCCACGCGGTCGGCGAAATTGAGGAGCGCCTGCTCGCGGCTCGGCAGGATGTTGATTTCCGCCCAGGTCATGGAGAGTTCTTCGGAAAGCGAGGGATGGGATAACTTCAATTCGTGAACGACCCGCTGAAGCGCGTTTTCCAGCGACAGCCCGGCCTCGACACACACCGCGAGAAGTTCGAGCGCGTCGGGCAGGCCCCTGCCGACGGATTTGCGGTGCCGTCCGATGCCGTGCCGGACCAGCATCATGGGCAGCAGCCAGCCGAAAGCCGCGGCCATGGCCGCGCTCAGCACGGCGATGCCGGGCGGCTTGCCCATGACGAAATGGACCGCCACGAAGGCCGCCGCGCCTGCGCACACGACGAGCGCGAGCTTCACCGCCTTGAACAGGGCGAGCGCCTGCCCGCCCGAAACGCCCAGCCGCCCGAGGGTCCGGATGATCTGCCGGTGTTCCGCCTCGGTTATGCCCTGCGCCGATTGCAGTGTCCGCCGGTCGTCCATGCCCCGTTTGGCCTTTTCGGACTTGCTTGCCTTCGCAGACCGGCCTTGTACCCTTTCGATACGCTTCGCCAGCGCCTCGCGGCGCGCCCGGGCGCCGCCGACGATCAGCGTGATGCCGCCAATGATCAGGCCCACGATGGTGACGAACACCATCACGGCTTCAAGCGGCATGCCGTTCATCGCCTGCTGTTCCATGGCGGCGCCTCTCAGTTCATCCCTTGGTTACGCTCAGCATCATCTTCCGCATCGTCACGAATGACAGGGTCAGCCCCCCCACCGCCATGCCCAGGATGTTGTGGCCGCGCGGATCGATGAACAGCGGCATGAGATAATTCGGCTGCACCAGCAGAAGAAAGCCGATGGTCAGAAATGGCAGCGAGCCGAGCACATAGGCGGTGAGACGGATTTCGGCCGTTGCCGCCTTGGCCTTCTGGCGCATGGCGCGGCGTTTACGGATGATGCCCGACAGCATTTCAAGCGTCGAAGCGATGTTGCCGCCCGTCGAATATTGCAAAAGCACCGCGATGGCGAAGAAACGGAAGTCATCGACGCCGATCTTCTGGCTGCAGTTGTTCAGCGCCTCTTCCAGCGGAATGCCGATCCGGATCTGGTCGGAGACCATGTCGAAGATGGTGCTCACCGGGGCGGTGCCCTCGGTGCCGACCGTCTTCACGGCCGCGGTCATCGGCAGGCCCGCGCGCAGCATCCGGACGATCGTGTCCACGGCATCGGGGAAGAGGTCCATGAACTTGGTCTCGGCGCCCCGCTGCTCCTTCTTCAGAAGCATGCGCGGCACGAAATAGGCGGCGAACACGCCAGCGGCGATGGCCATCCACCATTTGACATCGCCGATGCGATGCAGAAACCACCACCCGCCCAGACCGAAGACAGCGGAGATGAGAATGAGTTTGGCGGCGCTCGATTTCATGGCCCAGTTGTAAGGAAGGCCGAGCGCGAAGAAACCGCGCACACCCCGGTCCAGCCTGCTGCTCCGGTTCTTCTCCTCCTCCTCGATTACAGGCGTGTTCTTTTTCTTCACGGTGGGAGTAACGCCCGTGACAAGGTTGACACGCCGTTGCATTTCCGCCGCGGGGCTCGGCGCCGAGACGAAAGCGCTCATGATGATGAGTGCGCCCATCAGGAGCACCAGCGCCGGTATGAGGCCGTAGAGCAGCATGGCACTATTCCTCCCTCTCGTCCTCCACGCCGCCGAGCGTCTCGCGGAAGGCGTTCGCAAGACCGAAATACTCCATCCGGTCCAGGAAGCGCGGGCGGCTCGGCGTCGGATCCCACGCGCCCCTGAGCGTGCCGTCGGGGTTCTCGCCGACAAACCGGAAGGTGAACAGATTGCCGAGCGTGATGACGTCCTCTTCCATGCCGCTCACCTCCGCGACCTCGGTCACGCGCCGCACGCCGTCGCGCATGCGTTCGGTCTGGATGATGAGATCGACAGCGCTCGCGACCTGACCGCGGATGGCGCGCGTTGGAAGGCTGGCGTTGCTCATCAGGATCATGTTTTCAAGACGCGACAGCGCGTCGCGCGCGGTGTTGGCGTGGATGGTGGACATGGATCCGGCGTGGCCGGTGTTCATGGCCTGCATCATGTCGAAGGCCTCGGCGCCGCGCACCTCACCCATGATGATGCGGTCGGGACGCATACGCAGCGCGTTGCGCACCAGCGCGCGCTGGTCGATGGCGCCGGTGCCTTCGATGTTCGGCGGTCGCGTTTCCAGGCGCACGACGTGCTCCTGCTGGAGCTGCAACTCGGCGGCGTCTTCGATGGTGATGATGCGTTCCTGATGGTCGATCATGCTGGACAGCGCGTTCAGCATCGTCGTCTTGCCCGAGCCGGTACCGCCCGAGATGATGATGTTGAGGCGGCAGCGTGCCGCGATCTCCAGTGCGCGGGCCATCGCCGTCGAGATGGAGCCGTTCGCCACGAATTTGGGGAAGCCCATCATGCCCTTGGAGAACTTACGAATCGAGATCGCAGGGCCGTCGAGGGCGAGCGGCGGAATGATGACGTTGACGCGGCTGCCGTCGGCGAGGCGGGCGTCGAGCATTGGGCTGGCTTCATCGACGCTGCGCCCGATCGACGACGCGATGCGCTGGGAAACGTGCAGGACGTGGGCGTCATGGCGGAAATGCGCGTCGGTCAGTTCCAGCTTGCCCTTCCGTTCCACGAATATCTGGTGCGCCCCGTTGACCAGGATGTCGTTCACCGTCGGGTCGGCGAGGATCGGCTCCAGCGGACCCAGGCCCACCATTTCATCGACGATGTTGATGGCCAGCGCGTCCTGCTCGTCCTGGTTCAGGAGCAGTTTTCCTTCACTGGCGATTTCCGTCACCAGGGAGTTGACGAAATAGGTCAGTTCGCTCTTGTTCATGCGCACCGCGGCGCTGGGCTCGACCCGCAGGAGAACCTGGTCGCGGATGATGTCGGCTGCGGATGTAGGCGCCACGCGCTGGGCCTTGACCAGCATTTCGGTCGGGGCGCTGGGCGCATTGTCCGGCGTGGCCGCGCTCGCCTTGGCGGCAGGCGGTGCGACGGGCGTTTCCGAGTCGTTCTTTTTGACAAAGCGAAGTGTCATCGGCTGAAGATCCGTTTGAGCATGGAGACCTGTTTCTTGACCGGCTCTCCGGTTACGCTGTGGAGCATTTGCAAAACACCATTCCTGTAGGTTGAGCATTTCTGCATCGCTCGCGTGCCGAAATTCGAGGCGTCGGCCAGTTCGCGATCGTAGGGAATGACGATATCGGGCGGCTGACCGGCCGCGCGGGCGAATTCCGCTTCCGGCAGGCCGCCATGGGGTGTGGTGTGATTGAGAACGCTGAGCGTTCGCCTTTCGCGGGTATTGGGGCCGATCTGCTTTTTCCAGCGCCCCAGGTCCCTCGCGGCGGTCAGGGTGGAATTGGCGACGAGGACGCAGGTGCTCGGCATGTTCAGCACTTGCGGCAGGGCCGAGGCGATGATGGCCGGCATATCCACGACAACGGCGCGATACCGGCGCAGCAGGTTCTCGATCAGCGCCGTGACAGCCTCTTCGGAGCCTTCCACGGTATCGTCTAGCGCCTCGAGGGAGGCGAGGAGATTGAGGCGCTCGATCACCCGCGTTACGCCGCGTTCGAGAAACAGCTTGTCGACGCGTTCCGGGTGCTCCAGCGCCTCCCTCAGCGCGCGTCCCGGCGCGGCATCGAACTGCAGCGCGGCATCGCCATTATGAACGTCGAGGTCGAGCATCACCGTCCAGCGCAGACCGGTTTCCGCCAGATACCAGGCGGTGTTGGTGGCCAGTGTGGTGGCACCGACACCACCGCGCACGCCCAGGACGAAGACGACGTTGCCTGCGTACCCCGGCGTCTGGTCGGCCTGGTCGGTCAGGATGTCGTGGCAGGCGCGCGCGAGCTGGTGCCTGACCAGCGGTTTGAAGAAGTATTCGGTCACCCCGGCGTGCTTCAATTGTCGGTACAGCACGATGTCGTTGCCCGAACCGATGGCTATCACTCTGGCTTCGGGCTCCAGCACTTCGGAAAGCTCCCTTACGGACTCCGCGGGATCGTCCGCACCCGAAACATCGACGATCAGCAGCCGCGGCGAAGGCTGCTTGGCCAGCATGACAGCCGCCGTTCTGACGTCGCCGGAGGTGAAGGCCACGTCTTCGATGGCGATGTCGCCGAGGCATTGGCGGATCGTGGCCTCGGAGTCATGGTCGCTGACGAACACCCGCACACGGGGGCCTGCCCCCGTGGCAGTCGGGTGTGGCGCTGTGGTACTGGCAGCGGCCGTCATGGCGTACCTCCTTGGGGCCGGATCATGCGCGATGCTCCGGTCAATGTGTCAGCACCGGCGGACGGCGAACCGCGCGTTCCACCGAGCTTCCCGTTGTAGTCCTTGTTTTTTTCCTTACGTGCTTCCGAACCAGCACCTTCAGGGCCGGCGAAACATCCACGGCCCAGGTGGGCGGTTGCCGCCGCAACATGCTGACGCGCGCCATCCCCGCCCCTTCGAGCGGCCGCACGGCGAGTTGCAGCTTGCCGAGTTGCATGGAGACGAACAGCGTCTGAACCTGCTGCTCGTTCAGCTCCAGCGTGATGGTCTTGGGAACGCGCGCCTCCGGGGTCGGCGTTTTGCCTTCATCCGCCGATTTGGCGGTGGTCCCGAGGGATCGATCGACGGCCACGACGCGCACATTGTGCAGCACGGTTTCGCCCACGGACCGCCGTGTCGGCGGAGCGATGTTCTCGCGAAAATGCTGTGTCAGAATGACATCCACATAATCGCCCGGCAGGACGAGCCCGGAGGAACTCTGCGGAGCGTTCACGGAAATGGACACGGCCCGGCGGCCAGGTTTGAGCACGGCGGCCAGAAAGCGCCGGTCGCTGGGCTTGACCAGTTCGGTGGCGATGAGGGCCTCGCCTTCCGCGAAATCGCGCCGCGTGAGCGCGCCGAGATATTCGGTATCCGAAACCTGTCCGCGCCGAAGAACACCGGGGCGCGTGTCGCCCGGCTTCATCAGCTCCCAGCCGATGTCATCGGGGCGCAGCAGCGTTCCCGTGGGCAGCGGATGGCGCGCCACGAGCATGGCAGGACGGCTCACATCCTGCGGAGCCGCCTCCTGTTGAGGCTGGTTCATTCTGATCCACACCAGCGACAGGCCGAGGCCGGCGAGGACGAAGATGACGCCTATAGCGAGCAGGAGATTGCGGAAATGCATTGGGGCAGCTCCCTGGCGACAAAGCCGGCGACACCACCCAGAATGGCGATCCCATAAGGCATTGGACCGCCCGAGGCGATGCGGGCGCATTCAGCGGAGAGCCAGGTTCGGGCGCCGTCAGACGGGGCGCCGGAATCGCCAGCCGCATCGGCGGATGCCGGCATTTTCTCAGAACGGGGCTTCGACAGCGAGAAGCGGGCTGCGAGGTAGACGCAGCTCAGGGCACCGCCCGCCAGGATGATCGCCAGCAGAAGCTGTCCGATCTGTGCGGGCGGAACCAGGAGTGTCGTGGCGCTTATGAGCTTGACGTCGCCTCCACCCAACAGGTTGAAGTGGGAGAGGACGCCAAGTCCAAAAAGCACCACGATCGCGGCGGCGACGCTGATCCATGCTTGGCCTGGCCTCACCAGGAGGCAGAGGGCAAGCCCACTCACGGCAACGACGCCCACCAGTTCATTGGGAATAAGTCTGTCCCTCAGGTCGGTCCACGCGCTGGCCAGAAGCGCGGACAGACCCGCCGCCCAGAACAGCACATGGAAGGACATGAGGGACATCGGGGTCCTTTGCTGAGAGCTTCGACACGGCCGGTGGTCAGCCTTTTCCGATCGCCTCGCGATCGCCTGCCACCGTCGATGCGGCCGTCTTTTACGGGGCGACGAGCATACCGGCGATAGCCGTGAACAATGCGTTCAGGTTTGTGCCGAGAAGGCCGGCGCCGACGATAATGGCCAGGGCGACCAGTGTCGCGATGAGGCCATATTCGATCGCAGTGACGCCCTGTTCAGAGTCGAGCTTGAACCAGCGCGCCACGATCTTTGCTAGGGTAAGCATGACATTTTTCCCATACTAACGCGTGACATCATCAAAATTACTCTTCAGATATTAAATCTCCTTCAATAACTTAAGGTAACAAATGATGTTTAACTGTGCACTTATTGAGCACCGGGCGTCCCAATCTTAGATGCCGGAGCGAATGAACCGCCATCTCCGCGCCCGAATCGCGCGTTGGCGCCTGCGCCTGCTGCCGGCGAAGGAAGGCTCCGCGACGTCGTGTCGTGACACCGGGATTACCACTCTCATGAAAAAGCAAGTCAGCTGTAGTAAGGTAATACGGTGTTGGAATCCTGCCATCAGCGAGGAAACGTGAGATGAAAGCTTCCAGACTTGGCGCCATCGTTCCGCAGCTCGGCGCGCTGGCACTGGCCGCGGTACTACAGTTTGCGGGCACGGGCGGAGCGGCCGCGCAGGGCTTGAGAGGAATGAGCTGCAGCGAGCTGTGGTACGCCCGCAATGCGATCTACGCCGAGGCCGGGTATTGCTTCAAAACGAGGCGCGCCCGCGCGGTCTTCGGCCGCCGCTGCTATCCGCCCTACGGTGATCTGTCGCGCGGGGAAAGGCGCCGCGTCCGCCGGATCCAGCATTGGGAGGATGTGAAAGGCTGCCGCGGCGGGTATTGACGCTGTCCTGGCAAGGGCGGAGGACGCGGCCTGGGTTGCGCCGCCGCCCGTCATTGGTCAAACCGTCAGCGCCGGGCTTTGCGGAAGGCCCGGCGGGGCTTATCCTCGGGCTGAGGCGATGTTTCGGGATCGAGACGCACTCGCCAGAAGCAGGCCCGAGGAGACGCCATTGTTCACGACAGGCATGAATTTCGCGCTCGGCGAGGAGATCGAGGCGCTGCGGGAGATCGTCCGCCGCTTCGCACAAGACCGGATCGCGCCGCGCGCCGCCGGGATCGACCGCGCCAACGCCTTTCCCAACGAATTGTGGACCGAGTTCGGCAAGCTCGGATTGCTCGGCGTCACCGCCAGCCCGGACTACGGCGGCTCCGGGATGGGCTATCTCGCCCATTGCGTGGCCATGGAAGAGGTGAGCCGCGCGTCGGCCTCGGTCGGCCTGTCCTACGGTGCGCATTCCAATCTCTGCGTTAACCAGATCGACCGCCACGGCACGCCGGAACAGAAGGCGCGCTATCTGCCCGGGCTGTGCTCCGGCGAGCAAGTCGGCGCGCTGGCCATGTCGGAGCCGGAGGCGGGGTCGGATGTGGTGTCGATGAAGCTGCGCGCGGAGCGACGAGGCGACCGTTACATCCTCAACGGCAACAAGATGTGGATCACCAACGGGCCGGACGCGGCGACGCTGGTCGTCTACGCCAAGACCGATCCCGACGCAGGGGCACGCGGCATTACCGCATTCATCGTCGAACGCGATTTTCCCGGTTTTTCGACCGCGCAGAAGCTCGACAAGCTCGGCATGCGCGGGTCCAACACCTGCGAACTGGTGTTCGAGGACTGCGAAGTCCCCGCGGGCAACGTGCTCGGAGCGGAGGGACGCGGCGTGAACGTGCTGATGTCGGGGCTGGATTACGAGCGCGTGGTGCTGGCCGCGGGGCCGTTGGGCATCATGGCGGCGTGTCTCGACGTGGTGGTGCCCTATGTGCATGAGCGCCGCCAGTTCGGTCAGGCCATCGGCGAATTTCAACTCATGCAGGCTAAGCTCGCCGACATGTACACAACCATGAACGCCGCCCGTGCCTATGTCTACGCGGTGGCCGCCGCCTGCGACCGGGGCGAGACCACGCGCAAGGACGCCGCGGGCTGCATCCTGTTCGCGTCGGAGAAGGCGACCTGGATGGCGCTGGAAGCGATCCAGGCGCTCGGCGGTAACGGCTATATCAACGATTACCCGGCAGGGCGGATGTTGCGCGACGCCAAGCTGTACGAGATCGGCGCGGGGACGAGCGAGATCCGGCGGATGTTGATCGGGCGTGAGCTGTTTGTGGAGACCCGGTAGCATGCCCGTCCTCACCTCCGCCATCTCCACGCGCTCCGATGCCTTCCGCGCCAATGCCGCGGCGTTCGAGCATGCCATGGACGCCGTGCACGCAGCGGCGGCGGTGGCCGTCGCCGGAGGCGGGGACAAGGCGTGCGCGCGCCACGTCGCCCGCGGCAAGATCCTGCCGCGCGAGCGCGTCAACCGGCTGATCGACTCCGGCTCGCCGTTCCTTGAAGCGGGCATGTTCGCCGCGCATGGGATGCATGACGGCGGGGCGCCCTCGGCGGGACTCATCACGGGCATCGGCCGCATCGAGGGCCGCGAATGTATGATCCTGTGCAACGACGCCACGGTAAAGGGCGGCACCTATTTCCCGATGACGGTGAAGAAGCATCTGCGCGCCCAGGAAATCGCCGAAGCCAACCGCCTCCCCTGCGTCTATCTCGTCGACTCCGGCGGCGCCAACCTTCCCAATCAGGACGAGGTCTTCCCCGACCGCGATCACTTCGGCCGCATATTCTACAATCAGGCCAACATGTCGGCGAAGGGCATCCCGCAGATCGCGGTGGTGATGGGATCGTGCACGGCGGGCGGCGCCTATGTCCCCGCCATGTCGGACGAGACGATCATCGTCCGCGAGCAGGGCACGATCTTTCTCGGCGGACCACCGCTGGTGAAGGCCGCGACCGGCGAAATCGTCACGCCCGAGGAACTGGGCGGCGGGGATGTGCACACGCGGCTCTCAGGCGTCGCCGATCATCTGGCGCGCGACGACGCCCATGCCCTGGCGCTCGCCCGTCATGTCGTGGCCACGCTCAACCGGCCGAAACGCGTGGATATCGCGTTGGCCGCCCCCGAGCCGCCCGCTCACGATCCGGACGAATTGCCGGGCATCATCCCCGCCGATGTGCGCACGCCCTACGACGTCCGCGAGGTCATCGCCCGCATCGTGGACGGCTCGCGCTTCGACGAGTTCAAGCTGCGGTTTGGTGCGACGCTGGTCACCGGTTTCGCGCATATCCACGGCATCCCGGCCGGGATCGTCGCCAATAACGGCGTGCTGTTCTCCGAGAGCGCGCTGAAGGGAGCCCATTTCGTCGAGCTGTGCTGCCAGCGGCGCATTCCGCTGGTGTTTCTGCAGAATGTCACCGGCTTCATGGTGGGGCGCAAATACGAGGCGGGCGGCATCGCCAAGGACGGCGCCAAGTTGGTCACGGCGGTCGCCACGGCGCAGGTGCCGAAGGTGACGGTCATCATCGGCGGTTCGTTCGGCGCGGGCAATTACGGCATGTGCGGGCGGGCCTATTCGCCGCGTTTCCTGTGGACCTGGCCGAACTCGCGTATCTCGGTCATGGGAGGCGAGCAGGCGGCCGGCGTGCTGGCCACCGTGCGCCGGGACGGCGTCGAGCGTGGGGGCGGGGTGTGGAGCGCGGAAGACGAGGCCGCGTTCAAGCGCCCGATCATCGAGCAGTTCGAGCGCCAGAGCCACCCGCTCTATGCCTCCGCGCGGCTGTGGGACGATGGCATCATCGACCCGCGCAAGACGCGCGACGTGCTGGGGCTGTCGCTGTCGGCGGCGTTGAATGCTCCAGTGCCGGAGACGCGGTTCGGGGTGTTCAGGATGTGAAGGCGCAGCGAGTTTCGCCGGGGATCCGGGTTGATTTCGCGATAATGGGTTGATCCTGTGGGATAAATCAAGTCTTTCGCCGTCTTTTCGCAGGCATGTAATATGCATGTGTTAATTTGCCATTAAGCAAGAATGGCAAGGTACGCGGCGCATGTACATCGCCCGCATCCCAAACCGCTCATCTCCGCCTGCCATCTTCCTGCGCGTTGGTTGCGCGTTTTTCAGTGTGCTTGCGCTCTGCCACTCGTGCGCGCCTCAACATCGCCGCGCGCTTCATTGATTGGCGGTCCGCCTCACGCGCCCCCAGTTTCCGTCCGCTCCCCGATGAGCCGCGCAAATGGCCGGATGTCCTGGCGCACGCTGGCCGTTTCCGGCGCATCAAGATAGGCACTGCGATCCTCGACGCGAATTACCGTCCACGCGTACCCGCCAGCCGCCAGCATGACGTTCATCAGGAAGCGTGCCATCCTGCCGTTACCGTCCGCATAGGGATGTATGTATCCGAACAGCCAGTGCCCGAGAACGGCCCGCACGGACGGCTCGGGTTCCTGCTCCAGCAGTTCGAGCAAGGTTTTCATCGCATCGGACACGGCGTCGGCCCGGGGCGGCACATGCCGAGAGCTGCGAATGTAGACCGGCTCGCGCCGGTATCCCGCAAGCGCCGTGGCCGGGATCAGCCCCGCGACAACGCAGGGCTGGAAGAGTTCGCGGTACCAGTCGCGGTGTGCGCTCCGAACGATCGCGCCGGCATTGCCGCCCGCGAGGATGGCGGCGACGGCCTTTTTCACCTGCTGGAAAGCCTGCCAGTAACCGCGCGCGGCCAGCGCATCGGCGTTCTTCCTGTCCGCCTCGAATTTGTCCGGCGCCCAATCGCCCGCGCGCACCCGGCCGATGAGACCTTCCGTGACGCGATAGCCCTCGATGGACAGCGAATGGTAGGCATCACTTTGATAAATCTCATCGATTTGGCGGAGATAGAGATCGGTGTTCTGTGGCAATGCCATGGCGGGGGGCATGATGCCGATAACATCGCTGCGCATCGCGTCCCAAAGCGCGGTGATGCGTCCAACGATGGGCGGCGTGCCTGCGGGCAGAATACTCACGCGCTGTTCTGGTGTGAACGGATTTGCCTCGCGCACGTCGTAACCGGCCCCCCTCATGGCAGCGAGGATGTCGTCCGCGACATCGGCGCGGCTCACATGGCGGAATGCTCCGGCGAGCCTGCCCGCGACGGTGGAGTGGCCGCCGGCGAGGAGCCGTTGCAGCAGAGTGGAACTGTCCGGCACGCTGGCGAGCGCAACGCCTGCCTCGACCGAGTTGAGCTGGAAAAAGCTCTCGGACACGCGAATGAGGGCCGCGGCAGGCGCGAGAAGGCGTATGCCGTTCCACGCGCTCAGATCGGCCGCGGGCGGCATGTGCTTCTGGTTGAGGTCATAGAGCGACGTACCGAAGGGAAGCTGGATGGCGTTGTTCGTGCCCTTTGGGCTGCACACGACGGTCTGCGCGGGGACGTTACTGTTGTGGGCGTGAAGGAGGAGCGACTGCTCCGGCGACAGATGCCATGCCTCGCCGAAACGATGCGAGCAGTAACTCGCGCAGAATTCCCAGAAGGCCGAGTACCATGGAGTGGTTTCGCCGGGCAGGGCGCCGGGGCTTGTGGTTGCGAGCCAACCTTTCATGATTTCGATGAGGAAGCCGGCGCGCACCAGGCGCTCGCGATGAATGCGGGAAAGTTCGCTGGAACGGAACACGCGGCGGCCGCCGCTTTGGAGTTCACCGAGTTTGGCGAGCGAGGCCGCCAGTTTTTCGTGTGGTGCGGACATGAGCGGCGTTCTTCCGGTGAAAGGCGAGTGAATTCCGATGTGCTAATACAAGTGTAAGATGCGCTTAAGTGCAAGTCGATAATGCCGGTGATCCACAAGTTGATTGTGCCGCGCGTTGTCATCAGGAGCCGCTTGCCCTTTGGTGCCACACCGGGCAGTTCCTTGGAACGAAACCAGCGGCTCCGTCGCAAAATTGGTATACAGATGGGCCGTCCTGGAGCGCTCTGCCCCGGATATTCAACGACATGAGCGCCGTCACATGACCGAAGACACACAGCCTGATTGGCGAACGGCCACCGAAAGAGCGAGCGACATCGCTCAGGCCAAGGAACCGCTCTTCCAAGCAAGCGGGGGCGGCGTCCGATCTCCTCGCACCACAGAGACCATCCGATGAAACTCCGAAAGATGGAACTCGCCGCGAATAGAGGCTAGAGTTTGAGATCATCGATAATGCTTTTGTACAGCCAGTTGGAAACGGGCTTCATCCGATGTTACGTGTACTCACCTTAGCCTTGCTCGGTCTGCTGGCATGGGCCGCAACGCCAGCGCCAAGCCGGGCGGAAACGAAGCAGGCGTACCGGGTAGCGCTCGTCATTGGCAATTCCGCTTACCAGAACACGGTCGCTCTTGCCAATCCGCGCCACGATGCCGAGGCGCTTGCGGCGGCCTTGACGAGGCTCGGCTTCGAGGTTGTGACGGCATTCGACGTGACGCAATCTCAGATGGCCGATCCGGTCCGCAAATTTGTCGGCCGTCTCCAGGGAGCGGATGTGGCGCTCCTTTTCTATGCGGGCCACGGCCTCAATTTCGAGGATGAGAATTACATTGTGCCGGTCGACGCATCGGCCCGGGACGCGATGGATATCCGCCCCTTCAACAGTGAAGTGCAACATGTCGCTCATGCGGCCTTGAAGAAGACCTCGCGCGGGGTTTTGTAGCCGA
>JBNKIW010000018.1:0-71620 GCA_050290865.1 Rhodomicrobiaceae bacterium
AATATCAGTCCAAGGTGGCAGCACGCGAGGCCAAGGAGAAGGCCACCGGCAGAAAGCTCGGGGGCAAGCCGCCCGCGGCGCCGGCCGAGGGAGCAAAGCCTACGGATCAGATCAATCTGACGGATGAAGAGTCACGCATCATGCCGATGGCGGGCGGCGGTTTCGAGCAGTGCTACAACGCCCAGGCCGCGGTGGCCGCAGAGAGCATGCTGGTGGTGGCGGGCGATGTCGTCCAGGCCCCGAACGACAAGCAGCAGGTTGAGCCGATGGTTAAGAAAATCAATGACTTGCCAGAAGATCTGGGTAAAGCTGAGACGCTAATGGGTGACAACGGATATTTCAGCGAGCTGAGCGACGCTTGCCTGGTCGCGATCAGTAAACATCGCTCCAATGTGAATGCCTGTCAGGCGGCCGGGATCGATCCGCTGATCGCCATGGGGCGGGATTCGCATCACCGCTCCCCGGCCGAGCGGTTTGCAGATGCGCCGCCTGCGCCAGAAAATCCAACACCAGTCGAGGCGATGGCTCACCGTCTGCAGACGCCGGAAGGCAAAAAGCTCTACGCCAGACGCAAATGCATCCCTGAGCCGGTGTTCGGCATCATCAAATCCGTACTCGGATTCCGTCAGTTTCTGCTCCGAGGGCTGGATAATGTCCGCGGCGAATGGAACCTTGTGACCATGGCCTGGAACATCAAGAGAATG
Source organism: Rhodomicrobiaceae bacterium (assembly GCA_050290865.1). Taxonomy (GTDB): domain Bacteria; phylum Pseudomonadota; class Alphaproteobacteria; order Rhizobiales; family Rhodomicrobiaceae; genus JARRLC01. Next base: position 705 of record JBNKIW010000018.1, read on the forward strand.
TTCGTCCTGAAAGGAGCTTGAGGGGGCGACAGCGGGCCATTTGGGGAGGCCGGAGCGTCCGCAAGCGCTATTTCCGGGGCTTGCAACCCTCAAGCAAGTCCACCGCGATGAGATTCACTCGCCTCACGAAATGCAGAACGGGCGCAGCGCCTCATCGATAACCTCAGTCCGACAGACTGCTAGCCTGCCTCCTGATGGCCGGAGCGCGCGAAGGCTGTCAAACGCGCGCAGCGGCACCACAGCCATGCGTATGCATGGCGAGGAGCCACCGTTTGACAGGCGAACACGCTCAGGCCTGCTGGCTTGCGGGCGAGGCGCACAATGGGTGCTGGCTGCGCGACAAGCAGGTGACGCGATGCGGGACCACAGGAGGGCATGTTGCAGCACGACCAGGCCAACTTCCCATTGCGCGGAAGAGACCCCGCTGCCGGTTATTCCTCTGCGCCCGCTGCTATCGTCAGACGCTCGTGTGCAGCCGCTGCGACCGTGGCCAAATCTATTGTGGCCACGAATGTGCGCTGGAAGCGCGACGTCGCAATCAGCGGGCGGCTCGTGCCCGGCAGCGCCGCGTGACAGGGCATGGTTCGATTTCGCCCGGCTTGACCGATCAACCAGCGGCAGCAGCCCCCCGCGGCACAGCGGCGGGGGTGCCGTTCGCCGACATCACGTCCTCGCTCAGGACTTCTTGCCATCGCTGTGGAAACCGTGCCTCCGCCCTCTGCCGCGATCAATCAAAAAGCGCTTGATACGGCCAAAGCGTCCACGCTAACCGATGCTGCCATTCGTGCGCGGTTTTTCACCGCCGGTAGCAGCAGCTCCTGTTTGTGCACGGCGGCTCCATGCTGATCCGCATATGCCGCTTTTTGCCGGCGCGTGCACAGTAATGACGCCCGGTCGAGGCCGTCTCGGACCGGCATGAGGAGGCTCATTAAAGTGCGCTCAGGACCAACTTTCGCAGATCCCGACAAACGTTTCGGGGGCGGTTCCGGGGGCGCTATCAGCGTACGACTTCGCTAACTCATTGAAACAAATGGTCGGGGCGGCCGGATTCGAACCAGCGACCCTCTGCTCCCAAAGCAGATGCGCTACCAGGCTGCGCTACGCCCCGATGCCGAGAAAAGCCCTGATTTCTTGGCTTTCTTGACCGCGAAAAGCAAGCGGAAAATGGCGCACAAGCGAGAACAAAACAAATGCATGAAACAGATCGTCACGGAATATACCCCATGCAGGGCGATCCAGTAAAAGCCCGTGACGACCTGTATGGCTCAGTTTCTGTCGTCTTGAAAATATTCTATGGCGCGCTTTGCAGATGACCATCCCGCGGTAATCCCTGCAAGCGCCCCTCGCAGACGGAGATAGGAGCTTCCGCAGGCCGTGCTCGGATGCCACCGCCAGGGCACGCCAACAGCATCGCTCGCATGGCGGCGAGAGGGCGCCGTCAACGCCGCCGCGGTCAATCCACGGTGTGCGTTTCGCGATGACAGAATATGTCGTGGATGGTGTTCAGCATCTTCCGTACGTTGTCGCTGGCGAGGCTGTAGTAGATGGTCTGCCCGTCGCGGCGCGGCTTCACCAAGCCATCAAGGCGCAGCCGTCCCAGATGCTGCGAGACGTTCGACTGCTTCAAGGACAGAAATTCCTCAAGCTCCGAAACCGACCGCTCGCCGTTCGCCAGGAAGCAGAGAATCAGAAGCCGCGTCTCATGCGACATAGCTTTGAGAAAGTCGCTGGCCTCGCGGGCGCTCTCGATCATCCCGTCAAGCTCCGCAGAAATATCGGGTTTCCCGGCTTCGTTGACGTCCGTTATTGCCACAGCTTGACGGTCCTCTAATTGCCTCCGCGTCAAATAGACGCCGCGCCCCTTTATGTAAAGAGCGTTCCGTCTCGGGCAGGAGACAAAGCCTGTCGGGGCGCATCGCCCCCCTTGTTTCAGTACCGTCCATTCTACCGCCCGCAGGCAGAAAGACCAAGCCCGCCATGCGACTCGGCCGCCACAGTGTGGATTTCATGCCTGCCCTCGCCGTGAAGCCGCGCCTCCCGCTGGGAACGGACGAAGCTCACAAAACGCTCGACCCACGGGTTCCCGCCGGTCGCCCGCAGATGGCTGAATCCGGCGACGAGATTGTCCAGCACGATACCATCGTGTCCGCCGGCAATGCCCATGCCCCGCACCACATGGAAAGCAAAACGCGTGCCAGGCGCGAGGTTCGTGAGAGCGGCGTAATGAAACTCGTGGCCGGGAACGCGCGCGGAGGCGGCGGCACCTGCTTGCGGCCAGGGACAGTCGGCCGTCTCCTCCAGAACGACGAGGCCGCGCCCTTGCGGGCGGCTGTGCATCACGGCGTCAGCGGGGATAAAACCGACCATTTCGTGCGTCTCGCCCCGCCACTGAACGGAGCGTGTCAGATACATCAGGCCGCCGCATTCGGCATAGGCAGGCAGGCCATCGCGCAATCTTTGGGCAATATCGGCACGAAGGGTGATGTTCGCGGCGAGCCGGGCGGCTTGCGTTTCCGGAAAACCTCCGCCGATGAACAGGCCGTCGCATTCCGGCAGGCGCGCATCCGTGAGCGTATCGAAGACGCATAGCTCGGCGCCCGCGCGTTCGAACGCTTCGAGGTCGTCGGGGTAATAGAAGCCGAACGCGGCGTCACGGGCGACGGCGATACGGACGTCGCGGCGCGCCCCTGCGGGGGGCCTCTTCCTGCCGTTGCTATCGCCATCAATCGCCGGAGCCGCGGCGGCAATGGACAGCAGTTGGTCAAGATCGATCCCCTCTTCCACCGTCCGGCGCATGGCCTCGATGGCTGCTTCCGCGGCTGGCGCCTCGGCGGGCGTCATCAGACCGAGATGCCGCTCGGTCACCGCCAGTCCGCGGTCGCGCGGCACCGCACCCAGTACGGGGATATCCGTGTACCGCTCGACTGCTGCGCGCAGCTTGGCCTCCTGGCGCGCTGGCCCCACCTTGTTGAGGATCACCCCCGCGATGCGCAGACCCGGGTCGAACGCCTGATAGCCGAGCAGGAGCGGTGCGATCCCGCGCGTCATGCCCAGCACGTCGATCACCAGCACCACGGGCGCCCGCGTCAGCCTGGCGAGCGCAGCGCTGCAATCGCTGCCCTCCAGGTCCACGCCGTCATGCAGGCCCTTGTTACCCTCGATCAGCGCGAGGTCCGCGCCTGCCGCCCGCCCGGCGACGCTGGCGACGATTTCCGTGTGGGCCTGCGTGTTGAAATCGAGGTTGAAGCAGGGCCGCCCGCTGGCGCGCGTCAGCCACATCGGGTCGATGTAGTCCGGCCCCTTTTTGAAGCATTGCACCGCCACGCCACGCGCGGCCCACGCCGCGGCAAGACCGATGGATAAGGTCGTCTTGCCGGAGGATTTATGCGCCGCCGAAATGAACAGGCGCGCGGTCATCGGTTTTTCCTCGTTCAACCGCTCAGGCCACTGCGGCCAGCGGCTTGCGGTCGCGATCCTTCCACATGGCCTCGGCCATGCTTTGAGCCTCGTCCATGCTCGCGGCACGCCCCATCGTCTTGAGGGCGATCGCCACCGTGCCCGCGACGGCTGCCTCGGCATATTCGTCGCCCGTCTCGCCGTTCCAAACCGCTACGAGCCGGCCGAGGTCCATGTCCTCCTCGGGCGTCTGCCGCGGCTCGGGGATGAGCGCCGGCCAGCGCTCCTCGGTCACCACGCCATCGTGGACCGTCCTGACCTCGGTGGGCTTGTTCGGGCGCCGTTCGATCTCACCGCCCTCGCCGCGGAAGACCGCCATATGTGGCTGGCCGAGAATGACTCCCGCCTGCTGGTGGATATCCATAAAACCGGGATGGAACACGCTCTGCAGCATAGAGGGCGCGCCGAACGGATTCAGCTTGCGCGCCAGCGTATGCACCGGCGAGCGCAGGCCCAGGATGTTGCGCAGGCCAATCATCTCCGCGAGTTTCGGGCTGACGGCCTCCAGCGGCATGTAGGCGAAATTCCGCGCGCTCAGATGGGCCGCCGCCTCATCGAAGCTTTTCGCCACCGGCATACCCAGCCGCTCCAGCGTTTCCATGGTGTAGAGACGCCCGGCGGTGTGCCCGTCGATGCCATGCATGAACACGCGGAGGCCGCTTCTGGCCATCAGTGTGGCGGCGAGGATGAACCAGGGAAGCTGCCGCTTCTTGCCCGCATAGGACGACCAGTCGATATCCACCGGCGGCAGGGGCGCCGGCAGCACCATAGCCTTGCGCGCCGCCCGCACGAACCCCGCGATCTCCTCGCCCGTCTCCTCCTTCACGCGCAGGAGCATGAGGAACGCGCCGAGTTGCTCGGGCAGCACGTCGCCGCGGAGGATCATGTCCATCGCCTCTTCCGCCTCTTCCACCGTGAGCGCGCGCGTAAGCGTCTTGCCGCGCCCGAGGATGTTGGTGAACCGGGCAAAGGGGTGAGGCGGGCGTATGGTCATCATCTTGTCTCCATCAGGCGCGCGCCGGGTGCGGCAGGAACGGCATCAGCTTCACCGCGATGCCGACGAGCAGCATGGCGATGGAAATGCCGCTCACTCCCAGCAGCACCTCGGGCAGCGAAGGCATGTAAGCCGCCACGCTGCCATCCCCGAAGGTGCTTGTCACGTCCATACCGGGGAAAAGGTTGAGCGGATAAGCCTGCGCGCCGATGATCGTGACATACATGTGCGCGACGCCACCCAGCAGCACGAGCAGCGAGGCCACTTCGATGCCATACCACGCGGTGCGCCCCTTGGAGGCCATGAGCAGCACCACGACCGGCAACACATTCCCCACAAGGACATGGCCGAGCCAGAACGCCGCCGTGTAAATGCCGCCATACAGCAGGAAGAAGCTCTCCACATCGCGATATTCCGCGGCATAGATCTTGGTCAGGTGGTGCGCGGCGGTGAAATAGAGCGTGGCCAGCGAGAACAGGATCATCAGGCCACGAAACTTCGCCAGCATTTCCCGGTTGATGAGTTCCTGCTGCGCCTGGCGCCCGACCGTCATCAGCACCAGCACCGTGAACGCCAAGCCGTAGAGGAACGACGCAGCGATGAACAGCGGCGCCATGATGGCCGCCGAATAGGCCTCACGCGCGATCAGGAAGCCGAAGATCGACCCCGTGCCGGTCGTGAGCGCCAGACGCCACGCGAAGGCAAGCGCGCCCATCGTCTTGGTCGGCCCTTTGCGGCGCGAGACGCGGCGGTCCATCATCACGAACAGGTAGGCGCCGACGATGGCCATGAAGCCGGTGTAGAGGTAGATATTCCAGGCGAAGATGGACTTGAAATTGTAGGTCGTCATGGCGACGACGAGCCGCTCGGGCCGCCCCAGATCGAGCACCAGCACCGCAAGGCCGCCCGCGAGCAGCGCAATCGCCAGAATGCCGGAAAGGCGCGCGTAAGGCTTGTAGTCCAGCCGGTTGAACACCGACGAGAACGACGCCACGTTGAGCGCGCCGGAAGCCGCGACGATCAGAAACACGGCGAATACGTGCGGCGTGCCCCAGACGATCTGGTTGGTCATCCCGGTGACGATGTGGCCGTTATGCTCCATATAGAGGGCCGCACCGAGACCGACCGCGATCACCGCGACGTGCAGCGCCAGGAGGCCCCAGAAGAACAGGCCGTGTTTTTCGAGCTTCTGGTAAGCGACTTTTGCCATGTCTTTAAGTCTCCACCCCCACCGCCTGTGGCCCCGCCCCCGCCTGGTGCCGCGAGATGCCCTTTGAGGGGGCTTTGGGTTCCTTAGCTAATCCCCTGGTAATAGATGCCCGGCTCGCAGCCGAGATCCGCGCGGAGCTGCTTCGTGCGATATTTGGCGACGCGCCGGGCAATCTCGCTCGACGGGTCGTTGAGATCGCCGAACAGCATGGCGCCCTGCCCTGCCGCCTTGCACGCCTCGACACAGTGCGGCAGCGCGCCCTTGTCGATGCGCGGCGCGCACATGGTACAGGCCTCGACCGTGCCCTTGCCGCGCGGCGCTTCGGCTTTTTGATCCTCCAGCGCCTCGTGCACGAAGGAACGCGCCTTGTACGGGCAGGCCATCATGCAGTAGCGGCAGCCGATGCAGATGTGACGGTCCACCAGCACGATGCCGTCAGCACGCTTGAAGGAAGCCCCCGTCGGGCAGACATCCACGCAAGGCGGATTGGTGCAGTGCTGGCACATCACCGGCGCCGAGAAACTGTCCCCGGTTTTGGGATCCTTCACCGAGACCTTGCGAATCCACTGCGGGTCGGTCGGAAGGCCGGTGTCCTGCCAACCGTTGGCCTGCGAGCAGGCCGCAACGCAGGCCGTGCAGCCATCCGTGCATTTCGTGGTGTCGATCAGCATGCCCCAGCGCTTCGCGGACGACGCGCCCGCCGCCTCGGCCTCGCCCCCCATGGCGTAGAGCGTCACGCCCGGCGCCAGGGTCATCACCGCCATGGAAGCGGCGCTCTTCAGAAAGTCGCGGCGGCTCGTCATGGGTGCTTCTCCTGCAGAAAGCGCATCGCGGCAGCCAGATCGTGGCGGCCCGTCGCGGCATTCGCCGTTCCCGTCCTGGCCTCGGGCCGCGAGGTGTGGCACTCGAAGCAATCGAGGGAAACTGCCGCATAATCGTGGCAGCTCCGGCAGAAATGTTTCGGGCTCTCGTAATTCACGAACTTGCCGTCCGCCCCCTTCACCGCGTGGCAGTTGATGCAGTTCGTCAGACCCTCCGGCTTGCCGCGCACACCCTGATGCACGGTCATGTCACGCTGATGCTTCAGCATCGTCATGTGCTCGCGCCGCATGGTTTCCTTGTCCGCCACACAGGCCCCGCCCTGCGCTTTCGGCGGTACCGGCGCAGTTGCGACGCGCACCGCTTCCTGCGCCGAGGCGCCGCACGTCGTCGCGAACAACGACAGCACCAGCCCCAGGAGCAGGGCTGCGGCAATACCGTATATGCCCACCCGCTTCATCATTGCTACTCCCCAAGCCCCATCTGGATGTAGCCCGTCGGGCAGACATCCTCGCAGATATGGCAGCCGACGCATTTCGCGTAGTCGGTCTGCACATGCCGCCCGACCGCGCGCTCCTTCTTCGGCACGCGCGAAACCGCCGTCTGCGGACAGAAGATCAGGCAATTGTCGCACTCGAAGCACAAGCCGCAGCTCATGCAGCGCTTGCCCTCCGCACGCGCCTGCTCCTCGGTGAAAGGCGTGATGCGCTCTTCGAAGTCGCCGAGCACCTTTTCGGCATCCACATGTCGCTCGGCGCGCGCATTGCGCTCATCATGGGTGAAATGCCCCTTGTACAGATCATGATGCGCGACGATCTGCGACGCCGAGCGGTCCTCATAATTGTGGACGGCGTAGCGCGCCTGCGCCGTGCCACGGCTCTGCGCGTGGTCATACGGCTCGGGTTCGAGGCCGCGCGCGTGCAGCTCCGCCAGCAGATTGAAATGATGGGCATCGACTTTGGGTCGCTTGTCCCGCGGGTTTCCAGCGAGGAAATGGTCGATACTCTCGGCGGCCACGCGGGCATGGCCGATCGCCGTCGTCAGAAGATGCGGGCGCAGCGCGTCGCCGCCGGCGAAATGATTCTGCGTGCCCTTCACCTTGTAGACGGTATCGACGGCAATATTCCCCCTGCCGCCGTCAAGCATTTCAAGCCCCGCGGCGAGATCGGCGATCTGCCCGATGGCGGAAACGACCATGTCGCAGGGAATGGCGAATTCCGTTCCCGGCACTGGGACCGGCGTCGCGCCGTCCATGGTGCATTCGCACATCTTGATGACGATGGCCTTGCCGCTCTTGTCCTTGAGGATCTCCACCGGCATCACACCGCCCTTGATCCGGATGCCCTCGCGCGCAGCATCCTCGCGCTCGCGCTCCGCCGCCGTCATTTCCTCGACGGGGAAGAGCGAGGTCAGCACGGCTTCCACGCCCTCGCGCCGGATCGTCCCCGCGACGTCATGAGCGGTGTAGCCGAGCACGGCCGCCGTGGACACGTCGTGCCGCGCGGGCTGCGTGATATGGCCGAGACGCCGCGCCACGGAGGCCACGTCGATGGAGGTATCGCCGCCGCCGACGACCACGATGCGCTTGGCGGTCGAGAACATCCAGCCGCTGTTGAAGGATTCCAGGAAATCGACACCCGTCAGACAGTTCGGCGCGTCCCAGCCCGGCACCGGCAGCCCCCTGCCCTTCTGCGCGCCGATAGCCCAGAAGACCGCATCGTAGCGCGCTTCGAGATCGGCGACGCTGATGTCCTGGCCGATCCTGGTGTTCAGCCGCACTTCGACGCCCATGGTCAGAATGCGGTTGATTTCCACGTCCAGCTTGTCGCGCGGTGTCCGGTAGTTCGGAATGCCGTAGCGCATCATGCCGCCGAGATGGTCATGCGCCTCGAACAGCGTCACGGCGTGGCCCTTGCGGCGCAGGAAATAGGTCGCGGCGAGGCCCGCAGGACCGCCGCCGATGACCGCCACCGTCTTCCCCGTCACGGGGCCTGCCGCCGGCGCGGGCAGCCGCTTACGGATCGCCCAGTCCCCGACATAGTGCTCGACGCCGTTGATGCCGACGAACTCGTCCACCTCGTTGCGGTTGCAGCCGTCCTCGCAGGGCGCCGGGCAGACGCGGCCCATCATCGCCGGGAACGGATTGGCGTCCATCATGCGCTGGAACGCGTATTCCTGCCAGGCCATGCCGGGAACCGGCGGCTTGTCCATCCCCCGCGCGATCGCCAGCCAGCCGCGGATGTCGTGCCCGGAGGGACAGCCACCCTGGCAGGGCGGCGTGCGCTGAACATAGGTCGGGCATTTATAGGACTTATCGGCCTGGAAGATCTTCTCCGACAGATCGGGCCAGTCCCACATCGTCTCGCCGCTCTTGAAGCGTCGAAACGTATGCGGCTCCTGGTGCGTCATCTTCTCTTCCACTGAGCGTCTCCCTGGGGGTTGGGCAGCAACGCTGCTCTAGGCCGCGGGCTCGGCCGCGTTGTTCTTCATTTTTTCCTTCCACTCGGCTTCCTGAGTCGAGCCGGTCAGGATGATGGCGTTGGAGACCATCTGGTGAACGCTGACGATCGTGGTCATGTCGAAGTCGTACATGGGCAGAACCTTGGAGAACTGCGCCTTGCAGATGGCGCAGATCGAGGCCATGTGCGTGACGCCGTTATCGTCCGCCACTTCCCGCAGCGCCTTCATGCGCGGGCCCGCGCCTTTCTTGCGCAGATCGATCACTTCGTCGGTCAGGACGCCGCCACCGCCGCCGCAGCAGACCGTTGCCTCGCGGATGGTGTCGGGCGCCATGTCGTAATAGTGGTTGCATGCGGCCTTCAGCACCGCGCGCGGGATGTCGAACTGTCCGCCGGGCTTGTCGCCCATGCGCGAAGCGCGCGCGACATTGCAGCTGTCGTGATAGGTCAGCCGCATATGGTCGTTTTTCGACTTGTCGAGGCGCAGCTTGCCGTTCTGGATCAGGTCCAGCGTGAATTCGCAGATGTGCTGCGGCACCGGATAGCGCGGATCGAGGTTATCGAACGGTCCGGCCAGCGTGTTGAGAAAATTGTAGGCGACGCGCCACGCGTGCCCGCACTCGCCGAAGATGAGACGCTTGACCTTCAGGTCGCGCACGGCCTGGCCGACGCGGCGGGACACCCTCTGCATGTTCTCGTAAGACCCGATGAACATGCCGAAATTCGCGGCCTCCGACGCGTGCGAGCTGAGGGTCCAGGAGACGCCCGCCTCGTGCAGCACCTTGGCGTAACCCATCAGCCCTTCCATGTGCGGGGAGGCGAAAAAGTCGGCCGACGGCGCCACCAGCAGGATGTCCGCGCCCTCGACATCGAGCGGCATCTTGACCGGGACGCCGGTCTCCTCCTCGATTTCCTCCTCCAGGCCCTCCAGCGTCGCCTTCAGCGCCTTTGGCGGCAGGCCGAGATTGTTACCGATCTTGAAGACCTTGCCGATGATTTCGTTGCAGTATTTCTGCCCCATGCCGATGGAATCCATGATCTCGCGGGCGGCCATGGAGATTTCGGCGGTGTCGATCCCGAACGGGCAGTACAGCGAACAGCGTCGGCACTGCGAGCACTGGTGGAAGTAGGTGTACCAGTCGTCGAGCACTTCCCGCGTGAGGTCTTCGGCACCCACAAGCCAGGGCGCGATCTTGCCGGCCGTGGTGAAGTAGCGGCGGTAAACCTTGCGCATCAGGTTCTGACGCGCGACAGGCATGTTCTTCGGATCGCCTGTCCCCATGAAATAGTGGCATTTGTCGGTGCAGGCCCCGCAGCGCACGCAGGCGTCCATATACACCTTGAGCGCCCGGTTCTTCGTCAGGAGTTCGCCGAACTTGGCGATGGCCTTTTCCTGCCAGTTCTCGACGAGTTCACCGGGAAAGCCGAGCGGCTCCTGATGCTGGGGCGCCGCGACATAGGGCTTGCATTCCACCATGGCGCCGGGGCAGATCGCGGGCACCTCCAAGGGATCGGGTGCCAGTTCGTCGTGGGCGGCGGCCTTCGTCACGGTCTGATCCATAAGTCGCGCCTCCTTATTCGCCCGCCGCAGGGGCGCCGCCGAGCCGCGGCACGTACCGGCGCTCGCGCGGATTGTCAGCCTGGTTGCGCGAAGGCGAGAAGAACAGGCCCGGCGCGTGCAGGAGTTTCGAGAACGGGAAGATGATCATGAGCAGCGCCACCAACACCAGGTGTACGAGCAGCGCCGGGTCGGCGGGCAGCGGCTGGATATCGAACGTCATCAGCCCGATGAAGAATGCCTTCACCGCCACGATGTCGGTGCGCGCGATGAACTTCATCGCCAGGCCGCTCGCGCCGATGAGGAGGAGCAGCACGAGCATCAGGTGATCGGAGTAATCGCTGACGTACCGTATCCTGGCCACGAGGAACCGCCGTGCCCACAGCGCAGCCAGCGCCGCCACCATGGCGAACCCGGCCAGGACGCCGAAAGGCTGGGCGATGACGATGGGCAGCCACACCAGATCGGGCACCCAGGCGGGGTCGATGAAATAGCGCAGGTGCCGCACGACGACGAGCGCCAGCGCGCCGTGGAACAGGTAGCCGAACACCCAGATCCACTTGTTCGACTTGAACAGGCTCTCAAAGAGCACCAGTTCGCGCACGATACGCAAAGCAGCGCCCGCAGAGGTCGTCGGCGCGGGGGTCGTCACGACCTTCAACGGCGCAGGCGTTCTCGCGTAGGTCAGAATGCGGAAGACGAGGCCCCCCGCGAAGATGGCCGTCGCGGCATAGAAAAGCAGCGCGTAAATGACTGTCTGCACGCGGTTCCCCTCCCTGGCGTCCTTCGCGTGGCCCCACCTTCATCCGGCTCGTGCCACAAGCCCCTTAGTCAGTCTCCTTGCCAGTCCCCCAAGACGCGACCGACCTGCGGCGCCCCGGTAGAGTCGGACGCCGGCGTCGGATCCCCGCTTCATGCGGGGATGACAAGGATCATGCAGCCGCCTTGATCTCAGGCGTTCAGATACAACCGGTCGGCTTCGGCAAACCGGCGATCTTGCACGCCTGCTTGGCCGGGCCGTAGGGGAACAGTTCGTAAAGATACTTCTGATCACCCTTCTCAGGACCGAACTTCTTCTTCATTTCCCTCACCAGGATACGGATCGCCGGAGCAATCTGGTATTCCTCGTAATAGTCACGAAGGAAGTTGACGACCTCCCAGTGCTCTTCCGTCAGGTTGATGCTTTCGGTCTTGGCGATGATTTCGGCGAAATCCTTGTTCCACTGACCGATATCCTTGAGGTAGCCTTCCTCGTCGTACTCAGCGCTTTGACCATTCGCCTCATATGCACCCATGTCTCACTCCTTAGATTTCCAGGGGTCTCGTTTTGGTTTGTTGGTGGCGCTATAACCACGCCACGGTGCGATCACTGCCCGTGACGAGATCGACGAAGCCGCCGTAGTCGACGACCTTCGCGCCCGCCACGATATCTTCCGTCTTCAGGCCCCGCGCGGCGAGGTCGGCACCGAGCACGGCAACCGTGCCCGTCTGCAATGCCGCTTCGAGCATCGCCGCCGCCGCGGAGCCCTTGCGCGCGCCGATGACCGCGTCCTCGATCATCAGCACCGTGTCGCCCGCCGACACATGCTGCAGGCAGCTTTGGAGCGCGTTCCGCTCGAAAGGCGACTTGTTCACTGTATGCAATGTGGCCATGTCTTCATTGTCCTCAAATCAGAAGCTCAGAACCACGTCCTGGCCGGCAATGATCGACGCCATCTCGGCTCGATCGACGAGAATGATCGACGGCTTCTCAGCGTAGTCCTCGTCCTCGTCTTCCCAGGTGAGGGGCATCAGGTTCTCAAGCTCCAGGCCACGCTCGGCGAGCGCTTCCTTCTCGACATAGAGCTTCCTCACCTCGAAATCGCCCAAGGCCCTGTAGGTCTTGGAGAAATTCTTAGCGCCGATGCCGGTCGTGTCCTGATTTTCGATGAGCTGATAGACGCCGTCGTCGATGAAAGCGAGGCTCACCTCCTGCTCGAACGCAGCGCCGATCAGCACCACTTCGAGCGACTCCAGCGCATAGATCGTGCCGTAAGGCGCCTTACGGTTGATGTAGAGAAACTTTTTCGCCATGGCCGCTCAGTCTCCGAAAGTCACGAGCCGGTCCGCCCCGATGCCAGCCTCGATGAGCTGGCCCAGGCCGGAGATGCGAAAGCCCGGCGCAATGTTGTTGGCGTCCTTGCCGTGGCGCTTGGCTTCGTCAATGTCGAGAATGCCGCGCCGCTGCGCCGCCGCCACGCAGACCACGAGGTCGAGCTTGTGGGCCTCGCCCAGCTCGCTCCACATCTTCTGCAGGTTGCGGTCGTCCTGCGGCGGCACGGTCAGACGCGTGCCGTTGTTGACACCGTCGTGGTAGAAGAAGACACGAAGGATCTCGTGCCCCTTCTCGATGGCCGCCTTCGTGAACTGATAGGCGGTATCCGACGCCTGATGGGTATACGGCCCTTCGTTGACGCAAATCGCGAGTTTCATGAAGCCTCCCGCTCAGAACCGAACATGCGTGGACATATTCATCGTCTTGCGCGCACCCGTCCAGGTATCGAGATGGTGCTTGGTGAACGCGAAGCCGGTCAGCTCGAAGAAACGCGGCCAGCCGATACGCTCGATCCATTCGCCGAGGCGCTCCCAATCCTTCGCGTTCTCCTTGTAGGCGCTCAGGATCTTGCTCACGACCTCGCCGACCTCCGGCCAGCGCGGCGCGTTGTTCGGCAGATTGGCGACGACCAGCTTGTGGAACGCGGGCTTCGAGCGCGCGTTCGAGTGCTTGCCGCCCACCCACACGGCGATGCGCGTGGAGTCGGCGCCGTTGATCTGCATCGGCGGGCACGGCGGATAACAGGCGCCGCAGCAGACGCATTTGCGCTCGTCGACTTCGAGCGAGGGCTTGCCATCGACCATCGCGGGGCGGATCGCCGCCACCGGGCAGCGCGCAACGACCGTCGGACGCTCGCAGACCTTGGAGACGAGCTGGTGGTCGATCTTGGGCGGCTTGGTGTATTGCACGTTGATGGAGATGTCGCCCTGGCCGCCGCAGTTGATCTGGCAGCAGGAGGTCGTGATGCGCACGCGGTTCGGCATCTCCTCGTTGACGAACTCGTTGTAGAGCGCGTCCATCATGCTCTTGACGACGCCCGAGGCGTCAGTGCCCGGAATGTCGCAGTGCAGCCAGCCCTGGGTGTGCGAAATCATCGACACGGAGTTGCCGGTGCCCCCGACGGGGAAGCCCTCGGCCTGCAGCTTGCCGATCAGCGGCTCGACCTTGTCTTTCGACGAAACCATGAACTCGATGTTCGAGCGCGTGGTAAAGCGCACATGGCCTTCGGCGAACTGGTCGGCGATATCGCACAGCTTGCGGATGCAGAACACGTCCATCTGGCGCGGCGTACCGGCGCGGACGGTCCAGATTTCGTCGCCGTTCTTGGCGACATGATGCAGCACACCGGGGCGCAGCCGGTCATGCCAGGCCCAGTTGCCGTAATTCTTCTTCATCAGCGGATGCATGTAGGGAAACGGATCCGGGACACCGCATTCGTCGGCGCGGCGCGGCATTGCAGCGTTGCTCATGGCTCAAAGTCTCCACACGAAATAGGAAAATCGGTTGAAGCGGTCGGGAGGCCGCCGCGCAGGCGACACGGCAGCCGGTCCCGTGATCATTCGGCAGCGACGGTCATGCCCGCCTCGCGCGCCTTCCGCTCGAAATACTTGTTCGCCTCGTCGGTGAAATCGTCGGTGCGCACATAGCAGGACGTCCGCGGATGGATGACCATGTTCGGATCGGGCTCGATGCCCATCGCCTCCAGGAACGCCGGCAGGCCGATGCGGTCGATGCACTCACCGATGCGCTCGTGTTCCAACGCGTTGTCCATGAAGAAGTCGATGAGCTTGCGGGCGAACTCGACCAGCTTCTCGTAATCCTCATCCGTGTCGAGCTTGATGAACGGTATCATCATGATACCCATCATATCACCGACTTTCAGCGCACGCTTGCCGCCGATCAGGATCGACGCGCCCTTCTCATCGCCGGGTGCCAGAGCCTTGGTCATGACGTTCATGCAATGCATGCAGCGCACGCAGGACTTGTTATCGACATCCAGCGTGTCATCGTCATTGAGGCTCAAGGCCCGCGTCGGGCACATGGCGATGACATGATCGATGGTGTATTTGCGGCCGTGGCTGGCGACATAGGCCTTCACCTCGTCCTGGTTCACCTTCATGTCGTCACGCCAGGTGCCGATAAGGGCGAAGTCGGAACGGTGAATGGCGTTCACGCAGTCGTTCGGGCAGCCCGCGAATTTGAACTTGAACTTGTAAGGCATCGCCGGACGGTGCATTTCGTCCAGGAACTCGTTGAGCAACGTGCGATGCGCCTTCACCTCGTCGTAGCACGACTTCTCGCAGCGCGCATGGCCGACGCAGGACATGGACGTGCGCATGGCCGGCCCCGCGCCGCCAAGGTCGAAGCCCATTTCGTTCAGTTCGTCGAACGCCGTCTGCGTCGCCTCGGTCGTGCAGCCCTGGAACATGATGTCACCGGACTGACCGTGCAGGGCGATGAGACCGGAACCATGCTTCTCCCAGACGTCGCAAAGTTTGCGCAGGAGATCGGTATTGTAGTGGTACCCCGCCGGCGGCATGATGCGCAGCGTGTGAAATTCCTTGGATTCGGGGAACTGCTCGGCCACTTCGGAGAAGCGCGGAATAATCCCGCCACCGTAGCCGAACACCGAGACCGTGCCGCCCTTCCAGAAGCCGAGGCGCTCTTTGTAGGAAAGCTCAAGCTGGCCGAGCAGGTCGTTCACCATCGGACCGTAGGGCTTGCCCTCGGCATCGCGAAGCCGCTTCAGACCAGTCACGAAGCTCGGCCACGGACCGGTTTCCAACTCGTCGAGAAGGGGGGTGGCGTGATTCGGCTTGGCCTGTGCGCCGCCACAGCATTGTTCAGCGGGTTTCGGGGTCTCGTCGGTCGCCATCAACTCCTCCTTAAGTGTCTGTGCCGGGCACGAATGTCGCGCATGGTCGCAGTCCAGCCGTTTCCTCTTCACTGAGGCTGATTTGCGCCCGAAGCGTGTATGACAGTTTTCTTGGTTCGCAACTGGGCGCGTCCCAGGTACGTCTTTTCAAATTAGCACATTTTAGGAATAATGAAAGCATTCGAATTTACGAATACAAAAATTTTCCGCCCCCGTCGTTGTGCACTGCACATAAGCTGGTGGTGGAGGCGTGAAAACCCTGTATTTAGGAGTATAAGACCGATGAGTGCAGTGCAGGAGGAAGCATGAACAGCGCGATTTTGTCGCACGCGGCAACGGGCGGTGCCCGCCTTTGGCCGATAGCCGGACCGTTCAGCCTCGATGACGAATCGGCCTATGCGCCCTGGCGCGAGGAGAAGCTCGCCGCCTATCCGCGTACGGTGGAGGAACTCCTGAGCGGTTTCGCCGATCTGTCGCGGCCCAGCGAAGATGAGCGCGCCGCCGTGATTGCCCTGTGCGCACGCGCCAACATGGCCGTCTACCGCACGAGCGCCCTGGGCAAAGACGCTGACGCCGTCCGCCCTGCCCTGCGCTCGCTCGGCGAGGCTCTGGGCCTGCGCGCCGTCGAGGATCACCGTTCTGCCGAGGCCGACGGCATCGTCGCCATCGAGGTTGCGGAGGGCGGCAGGCGGCTCGGCTACATCCCCTACACGACGCGGCCCATCAGCTGGCACACCGACGGCTATTACAACTATCACGGCGCGTCGAACTCGGTGCAGGCCATGCTGCTGCATTGCGTGCGCGATGCGCCCGAGGGCGGCGTCAACGCGCTGCTCGACCACGAGATCGCCTATATCCGCCTGCGCGACCGCGATCCGGCTTTCATCGCCGCGCTGATGCATCCGGAGGCGATGACGATACCCGAGGGCGAGGAAGCGCAGGGCCGCGTGCGTCCTCCCAACACCGGCCCCGTGTTTTTCATCGAGCCGTCGCGCGGCGCGCTGGTGATGCGGTACACGGCGCGGAAGCGTCACATTGCGTGGCGCGACGACACGGTGACGCGCGCGGCTGTGGCGGCTCTGGAGGAGATCCTGGAGAGCGATCCGCTGATCCTGCGCCACAAGATGCAGCCGGGCGAGGGCCTGATCTGCAACAATGTGCTGCACACGCGCACGGGGTTCGAGAATGGCGAGGGCGGCGGACGGCTTCTCTATCGCGTGCGCTACCACGACCGCATCCGCGATTGACTGCCCGGCCGGACATCACTTTATTCATGACCAGGAAACAACGACCAGGAACGGCCAATGGACCATACGACAGTTCAAATCAGCGATCTCATGCTCTCTCACCCCGACGTCACCTCGTTTCACGACCTCAAGGAACTGGCGAAGAAGGCCGCGCGGGCGGGCGCCGTCAATCTGTCTTTCGATCTCAAGCCGGAATATCAGGATACGCCGCGCGACTGGCGCGAGCAGCTCGAAATCGCATTCACGTCGGTGCCCGGCGGCAGCATGCGGCGATAGGGGGCGGTCATGACGGACGAAACCAAAGAGCGGCTGGCAACGATCACCGCACCTTACGGACGCGAAGTGCGCCTCGACGACCTGCGCTTCGACAGCGGCATGAGGCTTCTGCGTGTCGTCATTCGCGAGGGCACACGGATTACCCAGCTCGATATCGACGCCGACACGGCGGAAACCTGGGCGGATGCCATGAAAGCGTGGGCGGCAACCGTCCCGCAATCGCCACCGCCCGCGGCACAGGAATAACGGCGCGCGTCGGTCAGGCGTCTTCCCCGGTCCCCGGCACGCGGTAGCTTGCCCATGGCGGCTGTCTCAGTGTCAGCACCGCGCCCCCCGCACAGAAGGGAACCTCCTGGCTCAGCGCTTCGGCGGCACGGTCCAGCCGGACGATGGCGATCCCCTTCGTCCCGATGACCGATCCAAGTCTGCCCACCGGCAGGTCGCTGGCGACGATTTCACAGCCAGGCTGCGGCGCGCCGCCTCCCGGCACCTCCGCCAGTTCGACGGCAGCCAGCCGCGTCTTCGGCGTGCCGAGGTGATGCATGCGCGACACCACCTCCTGCCCGACATAGCATCCCTTTTCGAAATCGACCCCGTGGAGTTCGTCGAGCCCCACGTCATGTGGCAGGGCCTCGCCATAGACGTAGTCGAGCCCTCCTTGCGGAACGGCCAGAGCGACGCGGTGCGCCTCGTAGGCAGCCTCGCCGGCGTGGCTGGCACCGAGCTGCGCGGCCAGATGCTCAGCGTCCCCCGCTCCGGCGATGAACCGGCTGCCGAGCGCCGCATAACGTGGATCGGTATAGGCAGCGATGTCCTCGGTGTTCTGAACGGCGGCACATTCGCCCCAGCGAGCGACCACCATCAGCGTGTCAGAGCGATCCGCGATGGTGATCTTCGCCCGTAATTTGTACACGGACAGCCGCTTCACGAGGTCCGCCGCCTGAGCCTTGGCGCAATCAAGCCAGTAGTCCTGCTTGCCGCGCCGGATAACAAAAAAATCGAAAAGGATTCTGCCCTGCGGCGTCAGCAGTGCCGCAAATACGGCGTCGCCCAGACGTTCCAGTTCCACGTCATTGGTCACGAGGTCCTGGAGAAACTCCGTGGCATCCGGCCCTTCGACCACAACGATGCCTCGATCCGGCAGCACGGCCGCCCAGCACTCGGTCATGAGTTCGTTCCCGATCTCCTCCATCACATAGCTATGCGGGAAAAGTGCGCGGGACGCAATTCGGGAGAGGCGGATTGACGCCGGGAAAAGGTGCCTGCCCGCTGTTTTTTTAGACCGGACGTCAGGCGACGATGTTGTAGCCTGCATCGATATATTCGATATTACCGGTGAGCGCGGCCGCAGCATCGCTGACCAGGAATGCCGCAACAGCCCCCACATCCTCGATACTGACGAGCTTGTTCTCCGGCGCGCGAGCCCTCGCCTGCTCCATCAGAGAGTCGAAACGGGAAATGCCGGAAGCCGCACGCGTCTTCAGGGGTCCGGGCGAAAGCGCATGGACCCGGATATGCTCGCCCCCGAGTTCGGCAGCGAGATAGCGCACCGAGCTCTCCAGTGCGGCCTTCACCGGCCCCATGAGATTGTAGTTCTCGACGACCTTGCCCGAGCCGTAAAAGGTAACGGTGAGCAGGCACCCGCCCCTTTTCATCAGCGGTTCGGCGAGCCGCGCCATGCGGATGAAGGAATGGCAGGAGACGTCCATGGCCATCATGAAGCCGTCGCGCGAGCAGTCCACCACACGGCCATGCAGATCCTCGCGCGGCGCGAAGGCGATGGAGTGCAGGAGGAAATCGAGCGTACCCCATTGCCGCTCGATGGCATGGAACGCCGTTTCGAGCGCGCCTTCCTCGCGGACGTCACAGGGAACGATGATCGGCGCGCCCAGTTCCTCGGCGAGCGGGCGGACATGGGGCTCCGATTTTTCGTTCAGATAGGTGATGGCAAGTTCGGCGCCCGCATTGCGAAACGCCTGGGCGCAGCCAAAAGCGATGCTCGAACGATTGGCGATGCCGGCCACGAGGCCTTTTTTACCCTTGAGGAACTGGTAGTCTGACATGGTTTGCTCCGGCAGCCACTGCGCGTGAGACGGCGCGGTGATTGGAACGGATGCTATCGGAGGCAGGTGAAATTTCTGTTCAGGATGATGCACGAGGCCGCCTTGAACACCCGCACAGGGCGCGAAGGGGCGGAAGGCGCTGGCAAATCCTGACATGGCCAGTCCCCCGCCGGCGGCGGCAACCGCTTGCGGAAAAGCTTGGCAGCCAGCCGCTATCCTCTTGAATGCGCAGGGCCGCTTTGTGTAAAGCTCAGGGCATGAGAGCTATCGTGACGGCACTCCTCCTGCTCTGCATGTCACTGCCTGCGCTGGCGCAGGAGAACAGCAGCCGCTGGTTCGGGGTCAAGGTGAGGGATGTCACCGCAACCGAAGCCGACGCGCTCGGCTGGGATGATACGCACGGGGCGCGCGTCCTGGCCGTCAAGTCGGGCAGTCCGGCGGCGGCGGCGGGCGTGCTGCGAGGCGATGTTCTCGTCCTGCTCGACGGCGTCGAAATCGCGAATGCCACCAGCTTCAACCAGGCGCTCGCGAAGAGGGAGACGACCGCCCCTTTCCGGCTGACCGTCCGCCGTGGCGCACGCCAGAAGCGCCTGAGGAGGGGGGGCGCCGCCGCACGGCCGTGGCAGGCTACGACCACGCCAAAACATGGCGGAACAGGACCGCGCAGCGCGGGAACCCCAGCCCCGAAACACCCCCTGCTCGTCCTCGACACCGGCGGTCACGCGGCGCCGATCAGTGGCATCGCTTTCGCAGCGAACGGCAGACACCTTGTTACGGCCTCCACCGACAAGACCATCCGCGTCTGGGATGTCGCCCGCGCCCGAACCATGCGGACCATCCGCGGCGAAATCTGGCCGGGCCATGCCGGCGAGGTTCTCGCCATTGCGCTGTCGCCCAACGGCAAGTGGCTGGCCGTGGGAGGATGGATGCAGAGCCCCGGTGAACCGCGACACCATATCCGCCTCTATGATTTCGCCACCGGCCGTCTCGCCGCGCTTCTGAAGGGGCATGACGAGCCTGTCCGCGCCCTGGCCTTCTCACCTGACGGCGCGCAGCTGATTTCTGGCAGTGACGACCAGACGGCCATCATCTGGCAGGTCGCCACCGGCAATATCGCGCACCGCCTGCGCGGACACGGAAAGGCGATCTCCGGGGTCGCCTTCACACCCGATGGACGACGCGTCGTGACCGCCTCACTGGATCACGATCTGCGGCTGTGGCGAGCCGCGGGCGGCAGACAAATCGCACGGATGCAGGGCCACGGCGGCAACGTTCTCAGCCTCGCAGTCGCGCCAGACGGAACCATCGCCTCGGGCGACGACGGCGGCGTCATCCGCCTTTGGGACGGCCAGACCGGCGCCTTCAAAAAGGAATTCGCGAAACAGCCCGCCCCTGTCCGCAGCCTCGCTTTCGCCCCCGACGGGACGCTCCTTCTGGCCAGCGCAGGCGACAGCCAGGGGCGCCCCGCGACCACGGTTTACGAGGTTGCCCGTGGCCGCGAGGCCGCCGTCTATCGCGGTCATGACGGTATCGTCACCGCCGCGGCTATCAGCCCGAACGGGCGCTGGGCCGCGACCGCTGGTGAAAAAGCCAGGGAAATCCACATCTGGAACATCGGAACCGGCAAGCGCGCCCTTGATCCCGGAAAGAAGCCGCTGACGCTCGGCGGGATGGCGCGCCCGGTGGGGGCGGTCGCCTTCTCATTGGACGGGAGGCATATCGCCTGGGGGCACTCACTGCCGGGCAATACCGGGGGGCAGCCCGCGCTTCAGCACACCCTCAGGCTCGCAGCGCTGGAAACCGGCGCTTCGGGGCCGCAAGCGCTTGACGCAACGGCAGCGGCCACCTTCGCCGGCGCGGCAACCGAACGCAACGGCTGGTCACTCAGGGTCCGTAAGGGCGGCACGGGCCGGAACGCCATTCTCGATATCGTGCACAACGGACAGACCGCCGCCTCCATCAAGCGCGATGCCGCAAGCGGGCGCGGCCATCTCAGCGACACGTTCACGCCCGACGGCGAATCCGTGATCTCCGGTGGCCACGACGGTACGCTCACGGCATATACGCTTGGCGGTGAGAGGCTCGGGTCTTTCACGGGACATGAGGGCGACGTGCGCGCGGTCGCAGCTTCGCCCGACGGCCGCTATCTCCTTTCCGGCGGCGAAGACGGGACGGTGCGTCTGTGGAACCTGAAGACGCGCAGCCTCCTGGCCACCCTGCTCCGCGCGCGGGACGGCGAATGGGCGATGTGGACGCCCCACGGCTATTATGCCGGGTCGGGCGCGGGCAGCGCTCTGTTCGGCTGGCACGTCAACCGTGGACCGGCGAACGCCGCCGAATTCTCCTCCGCCGGACAGATGCGCCGCTCGCTGCACCGGCCCGACGCCGTGGCGCGCACCATCGCGCTCGGCTCGGAAGACGCCGCCCTGCGCGCCCTCGCCGTGCGGGGCTTCAAGCCGGACAAACTCGGCACGCGGGCGTTGCCGCGCTTTGCCGTGCTGGCTCCCGCGGACGGCGCAACCGTCAATACCGGCAGCGCGACGCTCCGCTTGCTGCTGGAGGCCACCCCCGATCCCATCCGTGAACTGCGCGTCCGTGTCAATGGCCGGATGATTGTCAGCGTTCCTCCGAATGCCGGAAAGGCGTTCGCCGCGGGACCGCTGGCCGTGAAGGCCGACCTCGCCGAAGGACACAACGACGTGACCGTCATCGCCGCGAGCGACGTTGGCGAAACGACGCAAACACGCACGGTCTTCCACCATGGCCGGGGCGATCTCGACAAGCGCGGCACGCTCTACGTGGTGGCGGTCGGCGTCGATGAATATCCCGGCCTCAAGGGCAGTTGCACCGCCATCGCCGGAGCGCCGGACTGCGATCTTCACTTCGCGGGCAGCGACGCCGCCTCCTTCGCGGAGGCAGTGAAGAAAGGGTTGGGACCGCGGCATCGCAAAGTGGTGCGCCGCGTCCTGCGCGCTGGCAAGAAGGCCGACGGCCCGCCGGATCGTGACGCAATTCTCCGCGCATTCAAGCTGCTGCGGACTGCCAGACCGAACGACACGGTCGCCGTTTATCTGGCGGGGCGCGGCCTCTCGAAAGGGCTGAGCTACCGGTTCCTGCCGGGCAACGCCACGCTCGAAAACGGACGGCCGCGACCGGGCTCCGTCGTGTCCTGGTTCGAGATCCGGGAAGCCATGGACAGCGCGCGCGGGCGCCGCTTCCTGTTCCTCGACACCTTCCGCTCAGGCAAGGTGTTCAACCCGCGCCTTGACAGCGACGTCTATCACGCCGGGATCATCACCTATACGTCGGCGCGCAATGGGCAGCAGGCTGTGGTGAACAAGAAGACCGGGCACGGCCTGTTCGCCGCCGCCATCGTCGCCGGACTGCACGGCGCCGCCGATCACAACCAGGACAAGCTGATCCGTGCCGACGAACTGGGCGGCTTCGTCAAACAGACGGTGATGGAACATGCTGCCGCGCTGCGCCGCGCGCAGGAGCCACGCATGTATCTCGGCAGGGATAGCGGCAACGTGCTTCTGCTGCGCTTGAAGTGACTGCGGGCGGGGGGCCGGTGCGCGCTACGCAGCGAAAAAAAACGGAACCGGCCACAAGGGCCGGCTCCCGATTCCTGCCAGCCTTGGCGTACTCGTCGTGCGCCAGGGCTGAGCAACGCATGATTACTCTCAAAGACTCGGCGGATGCAGGTATTGTCTTCGTTCGAATTCAATAGGCTCCGCGGACAAGGTTTTAAAACGCAGTACGCAGGTTTCTTGATGCTGTCGAAGTTGCTCGCGATACTCATAGAGAAGTTTACGTTCCTGTCCCAACGCTACGCTGCCTGAGGACAAGTTATTCAGCATCGCATCGCTCCATTACCTGGAAAAGCCGCTTTGGAACCTTTTCTTGCGAAGGGCCTCGCCACGGCAGTCTTGAGAGCCTCGCGGCTCCCGCTCCATGCGCCAGCGCAGCAACGCCTGAGGACATGAAAAGACGACCGGTCCCGAAGTCTCCCCGGTCCGTCCGCCTCGCTTCATGGTTCATGGCTTGCCCCGTGCCGCATCTCCGGGGCACCTGATCGGCGCCCGGAACATCGGTTCATCCGGCGATTTCCGGCGGCCTGCGCCGCCCCATCACCCCGCTTGTTGCGTCGGATGAAACTGAATCAATTTACTACGATTCGAATTTTCTGTGGACAACGTTAACGGAACGTTAATGGCGCGCCGCCCTGCGGCTTGTCCGCATGCCGTCCAGAGAGTATGCGCAGGGCCGCTCAATCGCCGCGCGGGGGCGATGTCAGCCCGCGTAAAGCCCCTTATGTGTCTCGCGCAGGACGTTTTTCTGTACCTTGCCCATGGCATTGCGCGGCAGGGCCTCCGCGAACAACACACGCTTCGGCAGCTTGTATTTCGCCAGCCGTCCCGCCAGCGCTTCGAGCACGGCGCGCTCATCGCCCGTCTGGTCCTTCTTCAAGACCACAACCGCCGTCACGCCCTCACCGAAATCGGGATGCGGCAGGCCGACAACCGCACTTTCGGCCACGCCGTCGAGGGCATCGATCTCGCTCTCGATCTCCTTCGGATAGACGTTGTAACCGCCGGAAATCACGAGGTCCTTCTCGCGGCCAACGATGTACACATAGCCGCGCCGGTCGACGCATCCCAGGTCGCCGGTGATGAAGAAGCCGTCGGCGCGGAATTCGGACGCCGTCTTCTCCGGCATACGCCAATAGCCCTGTAAAACATTCGGCCCCTCGACCTCGATCACGCCGATTTCGCCGCCGGCCAGCTCCGTCCCCGTCTCCGGATCGCTGATGCGAAGCGCTACGCCGGGCAAGGGCAAGCCGACCGACCCAGGCACACGATCGCCGACATAGGGATTGGAGGTGAGCATGTTGGTCTCGGTCATGCCGTAGCGTTCGAGGATGGCGTGGCCCGTGCGCTCGCGCCATTCGCGATGCGTGGCAGCCAGAAGCGGCGCCGATCCCGACACGAACAGCCGCATATGCGCGGTGCCGGCGCGGCCCAGGCGCGCGTCCTGCAGCAGGCGCGTATAGAAGGTCGGCACGCCCATCATGACGCTCGCGCGGGGCATGAGCCGCAAGACCTCGTTCACATCGAATTTCGGCAGAAACAGCATGGACGCGCCGGCCAGCAGCACGGTGTTGATGGCCACGAACAGGCCGTGCGAATGGAAGATGGGCAGCGCATGCAGCAGCACGTCGGCGCCCGTCATGCGCCAGTAATCCTTCAGCGTTTCGGCGTTGGAGGACAGATTGCGGTGGCTCAGCATGGCGCCTTTCGAGCGCCCCGTCGTCCCCGAGGTGTAGAGAATGGCCGCAAGGTCGTCCGGGCCGCGCTCTATGGTGAGGAAATCCGCAGGCATCTCCTGCGCCGCCGCCATCAGCGAACCGCCGCCTTCCGCGCCGAGCGTTTCGACGGCAGCAACGCCTGGAGGATTGGCCAGCGCGGCGACTGCCTCCCGTTTTTCCGGCGCGCACACGACCACCCGCGGCTCGGCATCGCCAATGAAATATTCGAGCTCGGCGAGGGTGTAGGCGGGATTCAGCGGCAGGAGTACCGCGCCAGCGCGGAAGCAGGCCAGCGTGAGGATCGCCGCTTCCGGCGACTTTTCCACCTGCACCGCCACGCGGTCGCCGGGCTCGACCCCGCGCGCGACAAGCACGTTCGCGAGCCGTCCGGCAAGCGCGAATGCCTCGCCATAGGTGATGATACGGCCGGATGCGGTCTCGATGAAGGTGCGGCCCTCGCCGGGCGAGCGGGCAGCCGCGAGAGAGAAGAAATTTGCCGTCATGACGTGGCCTTCGTTCCGCCCCTGGGGGCTTCGGTGCTCACCGGCGTCAGCGCCCGCGACGGCAGGTCGGCGGAGAGGCGTCGTCTGACTGCCGGGACGGCCACGACCTCGCCCCGCTCGGCGTAGGATTCGTGGTTCCGCTCGATGTTCTCGATATCGTAGAGATAGTTGACCATCAGTCCGTGAGACTGCTTAAGGCCCTTTGCCGACATGTCGCCGCGGAAGTTGATGCGCTCCACCCGCGCACCATTCCCGAGATGAAAGCGGGCGATCGGATCGAGCGGCCAGCCTTCCGGCGTCTTCGCCTTAATGAGATACCAGGCGGCGGCGGCGGTCAGCGCCTTCTCGATGCCGGGCAGCGCCGGCGCGTTGTGGAGCCACGCCAGACCATCGAGTTCGCGCAAAGATTCGAGATGCACCGGCGTAAGCCCCTCGGGCGCGTCCGCCATGCGCTGGCGCGCGAGCCATGAGGCGAAACCGGGCATCGGCGACAGCGTGACGAGATTGCTGAGCTTCGGCAACTCGCGCTTGAGCTCTTCCACCACCTGCTTGACGAGGAAATGGCCGAAGGAAATGCCGCGCAGCCCCCCCTGGCAGTTGGAAATGGAGTAGAACACGGCGGTCCGCGCATCGCCGGCGGCGATCGGCTCGCGCTTATCGGCGAGCAGAGGCGCGATGGCACCGGGAATACCCGCCGTCAGCGCCACCTGCATGAAGATCAAAGGCTCGTCCACCATCTGCGGATGAAAGAAGGCGAACAGCCGCCGGTCGTCCGGCTTGATGCGCCGGCGCAGGTCGTCCCAATCCCTGATCGCGTGAACCGCCTCATAGCGGATGATTTTTTCCAGGATATTGGCGGGCGTGGACCAGCCGATGCGCCTGAGCACGAGAAAGCCGCGGTTGAACCAGGACGAGAAAAGATGCCGGAGGTCGGCGTCGAGTGCCTCCAATACGGGAAAGTCCTTACGGTGCTGCAGGAGTTCCCCGCGCATGGCGACGAGCTGGCGTGTGCCGTCCGGCGCCAAGTTGAGACGGCGGATAAGTTCCTGCCGCTTCGGCTCCGCGGCAGCGTGCAGTTCGTTGAGCGCTTGCGGCGACGGCGCCTCGCGCCATTTTGTGATGGCTGCATCGAGCCGCTCGGTATCCGGCCCGAATTCCTCGGCGAGTTGGACCAGAAACGCGCGCCGCGCATCGGGTTCGAGCACCTCCCAGCGCGCGAGAATATCACGTGCCAGCGCCACGCCCGATGCCTCGCCCCGCCGCGAAACCAGCGCGCGGCAGCCCTCCGCGAGATCGCCCGGCCCCATGGCATCGGACCGGCGCGGCGGCCGGTTGAGAACGGCACGGCCACGGTCGGCGATAGACGCAAGGAGGTCGGAAAAGAACGGTGTGCTCATAGGTCCGCTACTTCATACCCATATCAGGCGGCGGCGCGGCGATCCCCCTTGGACGGGCACGCGGGACAGGTGTCTGCGCGCGTCGGAATGACAAAGGCAGCGTCCCCCAGATGATGTCCGAAAGCGAGATGTCCGGCGCATTGCTCTTGTTGACCAGGATATTGCGGCTGGGTGGCGGAGGGATCAACCCCCCATTTCCATAGTGATCATCATGGCGGCGTTTCCTTCCCGGGCTTTCGGCCACGTCGAATCCCGCCGCCGCCTGCTGCAGCGCGGTTGTTTGCACTGCCCGCTCGCACGGCAATGCCGCCTTGACTTGAAACCGCGGCGGTCCCAGTTAGTCTCAGAACAATAATCAAGGAAGGCAGCTCCATGACGGTTACCCATGGCTTCGAAGGCATCCGCGAGCAGTACATTCCCGAGATCTGTTCAGCGGCGCATCTCTATCGCCATCAGCGCACCGGCGCCGAACTGCTTTCTCTAGCGAATGCCGACGAGAACAAAGTGTTCGGTGTCGCCTTCCGGTCGCCGCCTGCCGATTCCACGGGCATTGCCCACATTCTCGAACATTCCGTTCTGTGCGGTTCGCGCAAATATCCGGTCAAGGCGCCGTTTCTGGAACTGATCAAAGGTTCGCTGAAGACCTTCCTCAATGCGTTCACCTTCCCCGACAAGACCGTCTATCCGGTCGCCAGCACCAACCTGCAGGATTTCTACAATCTCGTGGACGTCTATCTCGACTCCGTGTTCCATCCGCGCCTCACGCCGGAGATCCTCCAGCAGGAGGGCTGGCATTACGAGCTGGACAGCACGGATGCGCCGCTCATTTACAAGGGCGTCGTCTTCAACGAAATGAAGGGCGTCTATTCTTCGCCCGAGGGCATCGCGGGCCGGGCGGCGCAGCGCTCTCTTTTCCCTGATACTCCCTATGGCGTCGACTCGGGCGGCGATCCGCGCGTGATCCCCGATCTGACCTACGAGGCTTTCACGGCTTTTCACGAGCGCTGCTATCACCCGTCGAACGCGCGGTTTTTCTTCTATGGCGACGATCCGGAGGACAAGCGGCTTGAGATCATCGACCGCGTGCTCGCCGAATTCTCCGCTGCACCCGCGACGGAGCCGGTCGCCCTGCAACCGCGTTTCCCCGAACCGCGCACAGCCCGGCACACCTTCGCCGCCAGCCCCGGACCGGCGAAGCAGGCGCGCGTTCTCGTCAACTGGATGCTCGACGAGTTCACGGATGTGGAAACCGCGCTCGCCGGGGCGGTTCTCGGGCGTATCCTGGTCGGCAGGCCCGCCTCACCGCTGCGCAAAGCGCTGATCGACTCAGGGCTGGGCGAAGGCATCGCCGGCGGCGGCTTCTCGCGCACGCTCCGGCAGGCGACGTTCAGCACCGGTCTCAAAGGCATCGAAGAAACGGACGCCGCCAAGGTCGAAACGCTCATCCTCTCCACGCTTGCCGCACTCGCGCGCGACGGCATCGATCTGGCGACCGTCGAAGCGGCGATGAATTCCATCGAATTCGGCCTGCGTGAGAACAACACCGGCAGTTTCCCGCGCGGCATCGTGCTGATGATACGGGCGCTGGAAGGCTGGCTGCATGGCCGCGATCCGCTGGAGCCGCTGGCATGGGACGCCCCGCTCGCCCGATTGAAAACACGCCTCGCCGGGGGTGAGCGCATCTTCGAAGACATGATCCGCCGTCACTTGATCGACAACCCGCACCGTACCGCGCTGGTCTTCGCGCCGGACCCCGAGCAGGCCGCACGCGAAGCCACCGAGGAGCGCGCCCGCCTGGACGCCGCCCGGGCGGCCATGAGCGATGCGGATGTCGCGAGCGTGATCGAGAATACGCGGAAGCTCAAGCACCTGCAGGAGACACCCGACTCACCGGAAGCGCTCGCCACCATTCCCTCGCTGCAACTCTCCGATCTTCCGCGCCAGAACGCCGTCATCCCAATGGCCGCGGGCGATATCGGCGGGACGCGCGTCTTCACCCACGATCTCGACACCAGCGGCATCGTCTATCTCGACATCGGTCTGGACCTGCGCACATTGACGCCGGACCTCATTCCCCATCTCACGCTTTTCCGCCGCGCGATCCTTGAGACGGGCGCCGGCAAGGCCGATTTCGTCGAATTATCGCAGCGCATCGACCGCTCCACCGGCGGGATCAGCCCCGTCACCTGGACGTCGACCATAACGGATGGCTCCCGCGCCGCCGCATGGCTGTTCCTGCGCGCCAAGGCGATGCCGGAAAAAGCGGGAGAAATGCTCGCCATCCTCCGCGACGTCCTGCTGGAGCCGCGGCTCGACGACCACGAGCGGATCACACAATTGGGCCGTGAGCTGAAGGCCGGACTGGAATCGCAACTCATTCCTGGCGGCCACGGCTTCGTCGCGCGGCGTCTGCGCGGTGGGTTAGACGAAGCGGGCTGGGCCGAAGAGCAAATGAGCGGCATCAGCCAGCTCGTTTTCGCGCGCGCGATCTGCGAGGAGATGGACGACGGCGGCGGCAGGGTGCTGGCAGCGCTGGCCCGCATCCGCGCCAGGCTCGTCAACCGCCGGACGATGCTGTGCAATGTCACAGCGGACGGCGCCGCTCTCCGCCGTTTCGAGCCGGAACTGGCGCGCTTCCTTGATGCTCTGCCCGCCGAACCGGTGAACATCCCCACCTGGCCTGATCTGGACGCCCCGCACGCCGAGGGCCTGACGATCCCGGCGAAAGTCAATTACGTCGGCAAAGGCGAATGCCTCTACCGGCTCGGATTCCGCCCGGGCGGCGAAGTCATGGCCGCGCGCCAATTGCTCGCCACCGGCTGGCTGTGGGAGAAGATCCGCGTCCAGGGCGGCGCCTATGGCGGAATGTGTGCGTTCGACCGGCGGTCCGGCGTCTTCACCTTCACCTCCTACCGCGACCCGAACCTCCTGAAAACACTTGACATCTACGACGGGGCCGCGAATTACCTGCGCACCGCCGCCATCGCCGAGCCGGAGCTGGTCCGCGCCATCATCGGTTCCATCGGCTTCATGGACACCTACCGGCTACCGGACGCCAAAGGTATGGTCTCGCTGCAGCGGCACCTGGCAGGCGACAGCGAAGAGCTGCGCCAGCGCGTGCGCGATGAGGTGCTCGCGGCGGACGTGGCGGGCGTGAGGCGTTTCGCCGATGCGCTCGACGCCGTGGCGGCGGAGGGCCGCGTGGCGGTGCTGGGCTCGGCCGAGGCCATCGCCGCGGCGGATGCGGAGAAGGGCGGCGGCTGGTTCACGATGTCAAAGATTATGTAGAGACGGTCGCGGATGGCCAATAGCATGAAGAATGGCGCGACGCCCGCCCCGAAGGTCGGCTTCGTCAGCCTGGGTTGCGCCAAGGCGCTGGTGGATAGCGAGCGCATCATCACCCGGCTGCGCAGCGAGGGCTACGAAATCGCGCCCAGCTATGACGGCGCCGACGTGGTGGTCGTCAACACCTGCGGCTTTCTCGACAGCGCCAGGGCCGAGAGCCTGGATGCCATCAGCGAGGCGATGGCGGAAAACGGCCGCGTCATCGTCACCGGCTGCTTCGGCGTCGAGGACCGGCGGATCCGCGAGGCGTTCCCCGACGTGCTGGCCGTCACCGGGCCGCATCAATATGAGGCGGTGATGGCTGCCGTGCGCGAAGCGGCCCCGCCGCCGCACGCCGCCTTTCTCGACCTGGTGCCGGGCGCGGGGCTGCGCCTCACACCGCCGCACTACGCCTACCTGAAGATCTCCGAAGGCTGCCACAACCGCTGTTCGTTCTGCATCATCCCGCAGATTCGCGGCGATCTGGTCAGCCGCCCCGCCGCCGATGTCATGGCCGAGGCGGAGCAACTCGTGGAGGCGGGCGTGCGCGAACTGATGGTCATCAGCCAGGACACGAGCGCCTACGGCATCGACCTGAAATACGCGGCAAGCGCGTGGCAGGGCCGCGAGGTTCCCGCGCGGTTCCAGGAGCTGTGCGAGGCGCTGGGCACGCTCGGCGCGTGGGTGCGGCTGCACTATGTCTACCCGTATCCGCATGTGGACGCGGTGCTGCCGCTGATGGCGGACGGCAAAATTCTGCCCTATCTCGACATTCCGTTCCAGCACGCCTCGCCCACGGTGCTGAAGGCCATGCGCCGCCCCGCCAACCAGGAAAAGACGCTGGAGCGCATCGCGCGCTGGCGGCAGGTCTGCCCCGATCTCGCCATCCGCTCGACCTTCATCGTCGGTTTTCCGGGAGAGACCGAGGAAGATTTCACGCTCCTGCTGGACTGGCTGCAAGAAGCCCGGCTCGCGCGCGTCGGCTGCTTCCGCTACGAGAATGTCGAGGGCGCCGTCTCGCGCGCCATCGCGCCGCAGGTGCCGGAGGAAGTCAAGGAGGAGCGCTACCACCGCTTCATGGAGGCACAGCAGCGGCTGAGCGAGAGCGTCATGGCTACGCGCATCGGCCAGACCATCGACGTCATCATCGACGAGGTGGATGAGGAAGGCACGATCGGCCGGTCGGCCTGGGACGCGCCGGACATCGACGGCGAGGTTTTTCTCAATGGCGAGACGGAGCTGGCACCGGGCGACATCGTCCGCGCCACGATCGAACATGCCGAGGAATACGACGTCTGGGCGAGCCTGGCGGACAACCACGAGGCGAAATGAGCGGCGCGTCATGGTGTCGCAAAGGCCGCGACCATTCTGTGCTGCACCGTTTTCCGGCGCAGCAGACAGTGATATGTGCATCCAAAAATGTTGGCCGGAATGCGGCAGCCGTGAGATAGTCCCACGTCTGGCTAATCTGCTGATTCGGCCGGATGAGTTGCCGTCCGTTCCCGCAAAAACACCGACCAAGAGGCGCCTTGACGAACACGACAACGACGCCAGTCCGCATCCGGCGCCTTCTCGTCGCCAACCGCTCCGAGATCGCCATTCGCGTCTTCCGCGCTGCCACCGAGCTGGGTATCCGCACGGTCGCAATCTATGCGGAGGAGGATAAGCTCTCGCTTCACCGCTTCAAAGCGGACGAGGCCTATCTGGTGGGGCGGGGGCCCGACCCGGCGGCCCATCTCGGCCCGCTCCAGGCTTATCTCTCGATCCCCGAGGTGCTGCGTGTCGCCCGCGAAGCCCATGTGGACGCCATCCATCCCGGTTACGGCTTCCTGGCCGAAAGCCCCGAATTCGCCGAAGCCTGCGCGGCAGAGGGCATCGTTTTCATCGGTCCGGCGCCCCAGACCATGCGCACGCTCGGCAACAAGGTCTCCGCGCGCGATCTGGCGATCTCCGTCGGCGTGCCGGTCATGCCCGCCACGGGACCGCTGCCGGAGGATCCCGACGAGATAAGGCGTCTGGCAGCAGAGGTCGGCTACCCGGTCATGCTCAAAGCGTCCTGGGGCGGCGGCGGACGCGGCATGCGGCCTGTCGAGAGCGAGGACAAGATCATCGACGCCGTGGCCTCGGCCCGGCGCGAGGCCGGCGCCGCGTTCGGCAAGGACGAGGTGTATCTGGAAAAGCTGGTGCGACACGCCCGCCATGTCGAGGTGCAGTTGCTCGGCGACAGCCACGGCAATCTCGTCCACCTGTTCGAGCGCGACTGCAGCATTCAGCGGCGTCATCAGAAGGTCATCGAGCGCGCGCCCGCCCCCTATCTCGATGACGCCCGCCGCGCCGAAATCTGCGAAGCGGCGCTCCGCATCGGCCGCGCCACACAGTATTCCGGTGCCGGGACCGTCGAATTCCTCATGGACGCCAATTCCGGCGATTTCTATTTCATCGAGGTCAATCCGCGCATCCAGGTCGAGCATACCGTGACGGAGGTCGTCACCGGCCTCGATATCGTGAAGGCGCAGATCCATATCGCCGAGGGAGGCCGCCTCGGGGTGACCGAGGAAACCGGCATCCCGGCGCAGTGGAATATCAGTCTCGACGGCCATGCCATGCAGTGCCGGATCACAACTGAAGATCCGGAAAACAACTTCATCCCCGATTACGGCCGTATCACCGGCTATCGCGGCGCCTTCGGCTTCGGTATCCGCGTCGATGGCGGTACCGCCTATTCCGGCGCGGTGGTCACGCGCTATTACGATCCCTTGCTGGAGAAGGTGACCGCCTGGGCGCCGACTTCGGTCGAAGTGATCGCGCGCATGGACCGCGCCCTGCGCGAATACCGCATCCGGGGCGTTGCCACCAATCTCTCCTTCCTAGAAGCGCTGCTCGCGCATCCGCGCTTCAAGTCAGGCGGCTACACCACCCGCTTCATCGACGAAACACCGGAGCTGTTTCAGGTCGCCGCGCGCCGCGATCGCGCCTCCAAGCTTCTCACCTACATCGCGGATGTCACTGTAAACGGCCACCCCGAGGTTCGGGGACGGGCCAAGCCTCCCGCCGAAGCGCGCGCCCCCGACGCGCCGTTTTTCGGTGCGGGCGCCGGGACCGCAGGCACGAAGCAACTCCTGGACCAGCTTGGCCCGAAAGGATTTGCCGAGTGGATGAAGGCGGAACAGCGCCTTCTCGTTACCGATACGACCACGCGCGACGCGCACCAGTCGCTTCTCGCCACGCGGATGCGCACCTTCGACATCGTCGCGTCGGCGGGCGCCTACGCCACCGGCCTGCCGCAGCTCTTCTCGCTCGAATGCTGGGGCGGCGCGACATTCGACGTCGCCATGCGCTTCCTCAGCGAGGATCCGTGGGAAAGGCTCGCCCTTTTGCGCGAACGGGCGCCGAACATCCTCCTGCAGATGCTGCTGCGTGGCGCGAACGCCGTCGGCTACACCAATTATCCCGACAATGTCGTCCGCTATTTCGTCGCCCAGGCGGCGAAGGCGGGCATGGACGTGTTCCGCATTTTCGACTGCCTCAACTGGGTCGAGAACATGCGCGTGGCCATCGACGCGGTGTGCGAGACGGGCAAACTCGCCGAGGGCGCGATCTGCTATACGGGCGACATCCTCGATCCGACCCGTGCGAAATACTCGCTCAACTATTACCTCGGCCTCGCGAAGGAACTGGAGGCGGCGGGCTGCCACATTCTCGGCATCAAAGACATGGCGGGGCTCTTGAAGCCGTCTGCCGCGCGCGTGCTCATCAAGGCGCTGAAGGAGGAGACGGGGCTGCCGCTCCACCTGCACACGCATGACACCTCGGGCATTTCCGGCGCGACGGTGCTGGCCGCGGCCGAGGCCGGCGTGGACGCAGCCGACGCGGCGATGGACGCCATGTCGGGTCTCACCTCGCAGCCCTGCCTGGGCTCGCTGGTCGAGGCGCTGCGCCATACGGACCGCGACACGGGGCTCGATCCCGAAGCGATCCGCCAGCTCAGCTTCTACTGGGAAGCGGTGCGCTACGCCTATGCGGCGTTCGAGAGCGACCTGAAGGCTGGCGCGTCCGAGGTCTATTTGCATGAAATGCCAGGCGGGCAGTTCACCAATCTGCGCGAACAGGCCCGCTCGCTGGGCCTGGAAACACGCTGGCACGATATCGCCAAGGCCTATCGCGCCGCCAACGACCTGTTCGGCGACATCGTCAAGGTGACGCCGTCGTCCAAGGTCGTCGGCGACATGGCGCTGATGATGGTGGCGCAAAATCTGAGCGCCGAGGACGTCCTGGCGCCGGGGCGGGAGATCGCCTTCCCCGGTTCGGCCATCGAGATGCTGCGCGGCGATCTCGGTCAGCCGCCGGGCGGATGGCCCGAGACACTGGTGAACAAGGCGCTGAAGGGCGGCGAGGCCATCACCGTCCGGCCCGGCTCGCTGCTCGCTCCCGCCAATCTCGACGCCGCCCGCGCCGAGGCCGCCAAATTCTGCGACGAACCTCCGGGCGACACCTGGCTGGCGTCCTATCTGATGTACCCGAAGGTTTTCTCCGAGTTCGCCGCCATGGGCCGGAAATACGGGCCGGTCTCGATCCTGCCAACGCAGGTGTTCTTCTACGGGATGGCGCCGCGCGACGAGATTGCCGTCGAGATCGAGCGCGGCAAGACGCTCGTGATTCTGCTGCAGGCGGTCGGCGAAACCGATGAAGAAGGCATGGTGCATGTGTTTTTCGAGCTGAACGGCCACCCGCGTCTGATCAAGGTGCCGAACCGTGCCGCCGTCGCGGACCTTGCGCCGCGCCGCAAGGCCGAGGAGGGGAACCACACGCATGTCGCCGCGCCGATGCCGGGTGCGGTGTCGGTGGTCTCGGTCATGCCCGGAATGGAGGTCAAGGCGGGCGACGTTCTCATGACCATCGAGGCGATGAAGATGGAGACGGTCCTCCATGCCCACCGCGACGGCACGGTCGCGGAGGTGCTGGTGCAGCCGGGCCAACAGATCGAAGCGAAGGATCTGCTGCTCGTCTTGCAGACTTGACGGCGGCGCAGCACCCGTCGCAACCGCTGCGGATACGGCCACCCTGCTTCACGCGGGCGTGGTCATTTCGTTTGTCCTCCTATATGGTCGGTGACCGGGCGGGCGCTCACGGCTCGCGCCACCTGCAACCCGGACAACCGAAATGCCCACCCTTTTCGAAGCCGCCGGCATGGATGAGGGCGCCCCGCGCCCCCTCGCCGACCGCCTGCGTCCGAAATCGCTCGACGAGGTCGCCGGGCAGGACCATCTCCTCGGCCCTGAAGGCGTGCTGCGGCGCATGCTGGACAAGAGCGCGCTTCGCTCCATCATCTTCT
The DNA here is from genome assembly GCA_050290865.1 of Rhodomicrobiaceae bacterium. Taxonomy (GTDB): domain Bacteria; phylum Pseudomonadota; class Alphaproteobacteria; order Rhizobiales; family Rhodomicrobiaceae; genus JARRLC01. Next base: position 35,621 of record JBNKIW010000018.1, read on the forward strand.
GGGGGCCGCCGGGCACGGGCAAGACCACCGTCGCCCGTCTCATCGCCGAGCGGACCAGCATGCATTTCGAGCAGCTCTCCGCCATCTATTCCGGCGTCCAGGATCTGCGCCGCGTTTTCGACGCCGCCCGCGACCGCCGCAAGATGGGCCTCGGCACCATCCTGTTCGTGGACGAAATCCACCGCTTCAACCGCGCGCAGCAGGACAGCTTCCTCCCCGTCATGGAGGACGGCACCATCATTCTCATCGGCGCCACCACCGAAAACCCGTCCTTCGAGTTGAACGGCGCACTTCTCTCGCGTGCCACGGTGCTGGTGTTCCGGCGCCTTGATAAAGACGCGCTCGAAGGACTCCTCGCCCGCGCGGAGAAGGCCGAAGGGCGCCCGCTGCCGCTCGACGCGGAAGCCCGGGCGCAGCTCATCGCCATGGCCGACGGTGACGGTCGCGCCGTGCTCAACCTCGCCGAAAGCGTCTACGCCGCCACGAACGGCGCTGCCGCTCCGCTCACGCCCGCCGAACTCGTGGACATCGTCCAGCGCCGCGCGCCGCTCTACGACAAAGGCCGCGACGGCCACTACGACCTCATCAGCGCGCTTCACAAATCGGTGCGCGGTTCCGATCCCGACGCTGCGCTCTACTGGCTGGCGCGCATGCTGGACGGCGGCGAAGACCCGCTCTACATCGCCCGCCGTGTCGTCCGCATGGCGGTGGAGGACATCGGCCTCGCCGACCCGCAAGGGCTGGTTCAGGCCATCGCCGCCAAGGACGCCTATGATTTCCTGGGCTCGCCGGAAGGTGAACTGGCCATCGCCCAGGCCGTGATCTACCTCGCCACCGCGCCGAAATCCAACCGCGCCTATGTGGCCTTCAAACGGGCCATGCGCGCGGCCAAGGACCACGGCTCGCTCCCGCCGCCCAAGCGTATCCTCAACGCGCCCACGAAGCTGATGGCCGCCGAAGGTTATGGTGAGGGCTATATCTACGACCCCGATACGCCCGAGGGCTTTTCCGGCCAGGATTATTTCCCCGAAGCCATGGGCCGCCAGCAGTTTTACGCGCCCACGCGCTTCGGTAGCGAAAACGACATCGCGCGGCGCCTCGATGCCTGGGCCAGACTGCGGCTCAAGAAGAACGGGAGCTGAAGAAGGCCTTCGCCGCCCGCACGCTACCGTCTTATCTATCCTGATCGGCTGTGCTATACGCTCTGAAGAGTTCGTTCTTGGGCGGGGGCTACAGGGAGGTCAGATGGTTTCATTCAGTCAATTATGGGCGAACCACCCGACCAATTCCGGCGAACAATATCCCTGCCGCACGCTTGGGATCGCCAATTTCTCCAACCAGTGCGCCATTCGGATGGGCGTATGCCTGCAACGGTCCGGCGTGACGCGCAATCTGCTGCCCGGCGCCATAACCTGCAACAGGGCTTCGCTGACCGGCCATAGCGCGGACGATATGCATTTCCTCCGCGCCCATGAACTGGCGAACGCCCTCCGGCGCGCGCGCATACCCGGCGTCGGCCCCGCCCGGACGCTCGCACAGCCGCGGGACTTCGCCAATGAATTGAATGGGCGCAAGGGCATCATCTTCTTCAACGGCTATTGGTGGCGCATGACCGACACAACGCGGCCCACCGGCGACCATATCGACCTGTGGAACGGCTGGCGCACCTCGGCAAAGATGCTGTTCCCCTGGTTCGGCTGGCTGGCCGGCTATAGCAAATCGAGCGAAATCTGGTTCTGGGAGGTCAAATGAAGGCGATCTTCGGCATCCTTTTCGCCGTCATCGTCGGGCTGATTGGCGCCCGTTTCGCGGGCTGGCTGGTTGATGCCCTTCTCGATGTCAAGCGCTTTGCGGCGCCCGAGCAGGTCGAGCAGTTCGATCTCGTCGCCAAGCTGAGCGTCACGCTGGCGGCAGCGCTGATCGGCGCCTTCATCGGGCTGTGGGTGGCCACGAAGCTGCGCAGCCGCTTCATTCGCCGCGAAAGCTGACGGCGGCGCTTGGCAAAACACACCGAATCGGAAGGAGTTGCCTCGTCACATGCACCGGCGAGGACGTGGGGATATGGCTGACATCGCGCAGGACGGCATCAGGCAAGTGAAGGCAGCGGAAACCGGCATGCGCCTGGACCGCTGGCTCAAAGCGCATTTCCCGTCTCTCCCGCACGGGCTGATGCAAAAACTGCTGCGTACCGGTCAGGTCCGCGTCAATGGGAAGCGGGCCAAGCCGGACACGCGGGTTGATGAGGGCGACGAAGTGAAGGTGCGCCGCCTCAACGATTTCGATGCTCGCTCCGCCTCCGCAACCGGCGAGCGCCCGTCCCTGCATGCGCCTCTGGGCGTCTCCAAGGCCGATCGCAATTTCATCGAGAGCATCATCCTCTACGAAGACGACGAGGTTCTCATCCTCAACAAGCCCTATGGCATCGCCGTCCAGGGCGGCACTAAGACCAAGCGTCACATTGACGGCCTGCTCGCGGGGATGGAGGATCGTTTCGGTGACAGACCGCGCCTCGTCCACAGGCTCGACCGCGATACGTCGGGCGTGCTCCTGGTGGCGAAGAACCGTGCCGAAGCCGGGCGGTTGGGGCGGCTGTTCCAGACCCGTTCGGTGCAGAAGATCTACTGGGCGCTGGTGAAGGGCATCCCGAAACCGCCGCAGGGCAAGGTGGATGCGGCGCTGGTCAAGGCCTCCGGCCCGGACGGAGACCGTGTGCGCAAGGCACTTGCGGGCGAGCAGGAACAGGCCCAGGCGGCGGTGACACATTATTCGGTCATCGAGCGGGTGGCCAACAAGCTCGCCTGGGTATCGCTGAAGCCGGTTACCGGCCGCCAGCATCAGTTGCGAGCGCACATGGCCATTCTGGGCACACCCATCGTGGGTGACCAGAAATATGAAGGCGACACGGATCTGCCCGTGGAGGGGCTGGACATGAAGCTCCACCTGCACGCCAACCGCCTGATCGTGCCACGGGGGCGCGGCGCCGGACCGCTGGACGTAAGCGCGCCGTTGCCGGAGCACATGCAGGCGACATGGGCGCTTCTGGGCCTGGATGCCAGTAAATACCACCGTCCAGCCTGACCAATGTGAACGGCGTTCCGGCGCACCAAATCATGTCATTTGGGTGCAACGCAATTGGGGATATTGCTTAGTTGTTTTCCACCATTGCCCCGCATAGCTTTGTAGGGTTTATTGGGGAGTGAGACCGGTTGCAATCATATAACATCAACACCCAGGGTTGGTATCCGAAGTGCTCACTGAAGGAGACGGGGCGGAAACATGCAGCGCTTGAAACAGCCGGACAGAGGCCGGAGGGCGTCTTTTCCGGCAGGCAGCACACGGGAGCGCATCCGCGAAAATTCCATGTACAAGCTCATAGTATTCGACTGTGACGGCACCCTCGTTGACAGTCAGCATCATATCGTCGAGGCGATGACCTCAGCCTTTGCCGCCAACGACCTCTCACCGCCGCACCGCGCGCAACTGGTGCGCCATATCGGCCTGTCGGTGGCGGAGGCGATGACCGCGCTGGCCGGCACCCGGGATACGGAACTCATCGAACGCCTGGCGAAATCCTACCGCGCCGCCGTTTCCCAGATGCGCCAGAAGCTGGCGTGGCCCGACCCGATGTTCCCCGGGGCCCGCGAGGCTATCGCGAGCCTGAGCGAACACGGAGGCATATCGCTGGGGCTGGCCACCGGCAAGTCGCGGCGTGGCGTCTATCTGTTCCTGGAACGGGAAGGACTGCGCCACGCCTTCGCGACCGTGCAGACGGCTGACGACGCGCCGTCGAAACCCCATCCGGAGATGCTCGTTCAGGCCATGGCGGCCGTCGGCGCCACCGCGCATGAAACGGTGATGGTCGGCGACACCAGCTACGACATGGCGATGGCACGCGCAGCGGGCGTGCGCGGGATTGGCGTCGGCTGGGGTTATCACGGGACCGACGAACTGACGAAAGCGGGCGCCTCGGACGTGGTGCTGGACTTCGGCGCGCTGCTGTCGATGCTGTCGCCGATACGGGCCACCGCCGTCGCATGAAGAATGGAAACGGCCAGCGGCGCACTGGAACCGAGCACCGACTCTACAAGACCGCCAGCATCGCCGAGGCGGGCGGCGCATGGCGTGTCTTGCTCGACGGGCGGAGTATCAAGACGCCGCTCCGCGCGGAGTTCTTGTTGCCGAGCGAAGCCCTGGCTGCGGCCATCGCCGCCGAATGGAACGCGCAAGGCGCGCAGATCGACAGGCAGCTGATGCCGCTGACGCGGCTGGCCAATACCGCCATCGACGCCGTGCGCGGTCGTGAAGCGGACGTCACCGCGGACATTCTCCGTTTCGCCGGACGGGACCTGATCTGCTATCGCGCTGAGGAGCCGGCTGAACTGGCCGCGCGCCAGGACGCAGCGTGGGGGCTGGTGCTTCGCTGGGCCAATGAGCAGTTCGGGGCACGCCTTGTCACGACGGCGGGCGTCATGCCGGTCGAACAGTCCCCACAAGCGATCGAGGCCCTGCGCCATCCCCTGGCAGCGTTGGATGCCTTCCCGCTGACCGCGCTGCATATGATGACTTCGCTCATGGGGTCGGCACTGCTCGCGCTGACTCATGTCTGCGGGCGTCTGACGCTGGACGAGAGCTGGGCCGCAGCCCATTTGGACGAGGATTTCCAGATCGAGCGCTGGGGAACGGATGCCGAAGCCCAGGCACGCCGGGCTTTCCACTATGCTGACATGTGCGCCGCTTCCGCTTTCTTTAGTCTGAGCCGGTGACGGGCGCAGGGCGCACCGCGACAGACCACCTACCGCCCCTGCAAATGGGCGAAGAGTTCCTCCGAAGGATAAGAATCGGCGGGCAGGCCGAAGTTCTGCTGTGCCTTGCGTACCGCGGCGCGCGTATGCAGCCCCAGCTTGCCGTCGGCCTCGCCGGCATCGTATCCGCGACGCGTCAGGAGCCGTTGTAGGTCGGCAACCTGCCGCGCACCGAAAACCGGCACCTTGCGGCGCCCCTTGCTATAGGGAGGAGCCCCGGCCAGACGCGTGGCGTAATAGGCCGCAGTAATGGCGTAGATTAGCGATTTGTTCCACTCGGTGTACACCTTGAAATTCCGGTATCCGAGAAAAGCCGGACCATTTCGCCCCATCGGCAGCAGCAGCGAAGCCGGCAAACCATCGGCGGGCAGCGGCTTGCCGCCAGCCAGCCTCACCCCCCATTTTGCCCATTGCGAGCGCGGATGTTCGATCGAAACATCGGCCTCCTGCCAGGGCAGCTCCCGTGGCACCCTCACTTCTTGCAGCCATGGCTCACCGCGCCGCCAGCCGTGGTGCGCCAGAAGCTTCGCCGTCGAGGCGAGGACATCGGAGGTGCTATGGCGCAGGTCAACCTTGCCGTCACCATTGTAATCGACGCCGAGTTCGTAATAGTGGCTGGGCAGAAACTGCGTCTGGCCAATCTCGCCGGCCCACGCCCCGACCATCTCGCCCGGCGTCAGATCGCCGCGCTCCACGATCTTCAGCGCCGCAAGGAGCTGCTCACGGAACATGTCGGGACGGCGGCAGTCATAGGCCAGCGTCGCCAGCGAATTCAGGATGGGACTTTTTCCGCTGTTGGCGCCAAAATCGGTCTCAAGACCCCAGAACCCCACGATCACGGGGGCGGGAACTCCGAAGTCCTTCTTGATACGTGAGAAGATCGCGTGATGCTTGCGGATGAGGGCTTTGCCCCTCTTCATCCGGTAAGCCGCAACCATCCGGCCGGAAAATTTGAGAAAGCTCTGGGAGAAGACGCCCTGGGCGCGATCCCTCCTCACAATACGGGGATCGAACCTGACGCCGTCGAGGGCGCGCGCCATCGTGCGCTGCGAAATGCCCGCCCCGGCGGCTTCGCGGCGGAAGTCCCGCATCCAGCTGTCGAAGCTCTGCGTGTGATTGCAGGTTAACGCCTCAGCCGTCGCAGCGGACAGGAACACACCCGCCGCCGCGACCGCAGCAGACACTTTCGGCAAGGATATGCGCATCGCCGGTCACCTCTGGAAGACACATTCGCCTGCGCGCCACTTTGCCCGTCGAAGCGGCGGCGTCAAGCCATTAAGGCGGCCGAACGTCCCGCGTGCGGCGTTTATTCAGGCTTCCTGAGGCCGCGTACCGCACCCATCGGCGGCTCGATGTCCCCGCCCTCTCCGGTCAGCCGCTGCCACCAGCTCCTTTTCTCCGTGTAGGCCGCCGCCGTTCCCTCATAGGGCCCCTTCAGCGTCTTGGTGCTGCCGGTCGCCTTGATGAGCAGGCGAACCTTGGTACCGTCCGGCAGATTCAAGGTCGCATCATCGGCGAGCGCAGTCCCCGGCTCAAGGCTGGGAACCGAGGACTCCAGCACTTCCATCTCCGCCAGCGCCGGCGAAACTGCAAGGAAAAGCGCCACGGGCAGCCCGCTCAAGGCGGTGGCGCCATATCTGACAAGCTTCGGCATGGAGTTCTCCTGATCTTTCCTCTCTCAAGACTTAGGGATCATTCGCTGGCGGGACCGCTCCGCCCGCCCCCCTCTTATCGGGCTTCGTCTCCTCCGGCAGCACGCCGCGTGTTCCGCCGATGACCGGTTCCTTGTCGCGACGATTCCAGAACCGCTGCCACCAGCCCCGGCGATCCTTGTAGTCGCCCGCGGTCCCCTTATACGGCCCCTTCATCGTCTTGGTCGCGCCCGTCGCCGTCATGAGCACGCGCATCTCAACCCCCGCGGGCAGATCGAAGCGCGTCTCGTCTTCCAAAACACTGCCGGGCTTGTATTGCGGCAAAGTCGAACTCAGAATTTCCACACCGGCCTGTGCAGCCGTGAGCGACGCGAGCAGCGCCAGCGTCATTCCGCTCCACCCGGCTATGCAACGTTTGATTTTCCTGGCCATGAACTCCTCCGGCGCCGCCGCCAGATCATGAACAACAAGCGCAATAATTATCCTGCTTCCTGCTGGCGCGCGGCCTCTCCAGCCTCAGCCTTCGCCGGTCGTTCCGCCCGTCCTCCGATGCCCAGCCAGCGCAAGACGGACTCCGAGTAGCGCGCACCACTGACCCCCGCCATCCACGCCAGAAACAGCATGGTCGTCGGAAGAATGACGCTGAATGTGCGGAACAGCACGACACCCGCGACCACCAGCACGGCAATGCCCACGCCATACAGCGTCCATTCAGCACGTTTGCTTTGTCTTCGCTCGCTGATCAAAAAGCCGAAAAGAGCCGCGATCATCATCAGCGCGAATTCGATGTCGCGCGGCACCAGCGCGATGGAGCGCCCGTCCAGGCGCTGAGCAAGGATCTGGCCATGGATCATCACGCCGGGCAGCTTCGCGCCATCCCAGATCGACAAGGGTGTCAGATGACGGTCGCGATCCGCGAAATCACCTCCGACAAGCACGAGCTTGCCCTTCAGCGCGGCGCGCCAGCTCGGCGGCAGCACAGCGGCGGGTCCGGCGTCGGGATCATGGCGCGGCACGCGAAGAACGGTAAACAGATCGCTCCCGCGCGGCGGCAGAAGCCAGGCGATGTAGGACGAGGCGAGCGGGGACAGCGGCTTGGCCTGGCGCGCGAGCACCGAGGGCAGGCCCTTATCCGGCGGATCGGCGATATAGCGCACGACCTGTTCGCCGATCTTAACCTTGTCGACGTCGCGGGCGAAGAAGACATGGCCGGTCTCGGCGCCCGACGCCTTGAGGAACGCGTCCTGGTAGCGCAGGCTGTCTTTCTTGAAACGGGTCGCGCGGGCGTCGATCGCCCCGATGACGACAGGGGTGCGCGCAGTCTTGATCGCCTCGATCAGCGCAGCCGTCTTGTTATCCTCGCTTTTGCGGTCGAAGAGGAAATCCAGGCCGATCGCTTTGGGGCCGGCTTCGTCCAGCGCGCGGACCAGTTTCGCCATCAGACCGCGATCGACGGGCGAGAGATAATCGTATTGAGCAAGGCTCTCCTCGCCGACGAGTACGATGGCGATATCGCGGCGCGGCTCGGATGCGGTCTTGGAGAACAGCAAGGTGCGCCAGTCATAGGTCCAGGCGTCCGGCCCTTCCGGCTTGAACCCGGCAAGCGACACGACCGCCAAGGCTCCGGCCACGATCGCCGACCAGAGAATGCCGATGAGGACGCTCCGCGATCGCCCTGCTGATCTCGTGCTGCTCTCAGCCATGCCCCCCTCGCTTCGCATGCCGGATGGCTCCGGCGCCGGGCCAACCTAGCGCAATTCTTCGTGACGTGGCCGCCTTATTTGCCGCACGGCTGCCCGCGCGGCCGGGACGGGCCTTGTCAAAGGGCGAAGCTACGCTACCATGGCTGAACAATGGCCAACAAACGATGACAAGGCCGTTCAGGGAGGACAATGATGATACCCCGAACCTTGGCGGGGCTCGGCCGCGCTTTCGCGGCGATGGCGAGCCTCATGCTGCTGACCGGCGGCATTCTCGGGCCGGACGACCCGGAGACGACGTGGGGGGCCATCAAGCCCAGCATTTTCGGTGATCGAGCGATCGGTGCGGGCGGGGCCGTCCTCGCGATAGAGGCTCCGGAGCGGGCCGAAGATGCAGCCGTCGTGCCGGTCACGGTGCGTGCATTGATACCGCAGGCGCCGGACCGTTACATCAAGAGCATAACCATCGTCATCGACGAAAACCCCGCGCCCGTGGCCGCAGCATTCACATTCGGTCCGGCGTCGGCCTCGGCGTCGCTTTCGACGCGCATGCGGGTGAACTCCTACAGCTATATCCGCGCGGTCGCCGAGTTGAACGACGGCTCGCTTTGGATGGCAAAGACTTTCGTGAAGGCCTCGGGTGGCTGTTCAGCACCGGCGCTGAAGGATCAGGACGACGCGATGGCCAGGCTGGGCCAGATGAAGCTGCGGCAATTTGGCGGAAGACCGGAACGCACGGCGCTTGCCGCACCGGGTGAAACACCGGGGATGGAAGCTCAGATCATGCTACGCCATCCGAACCACTCCGGCCTGCAGATGGACCAGGTGAGCATGCTCTACATTCCGGCGCGTTTCGTCCGTCAGATGGAGGTGCGGCGCGGCGGCAAGCTCGTTTTCAAGATGGAGGGCGGTATTTCGCTGAGCGAAAATCCGGCGATCCGGTTCGCTTTGCACAAAGACGGCGCCGCCGATCTCAGCATCGAAGCCCGGGACACGGACAGCAAGGCTTTCGCCAAGACCTTCACCCTGAAGCCGGTAGGATAACGGATCGAACCACACCCGCCGGAAAGCCGGGGCGTCGCCGTGCGGCGAATTGGTCCGCCCTGCCCTCCTTGCCGTGCGGGCGCCCGTCCTCTATCTGCAGGGGAGCATTCCCCTGATGATTCGAGGAAACGGCGTGCTGCGTTTCATCCTGCCGCTTTTCATCGCACCGCTCCTGTTGCTCGCGGCGGCGAACATCATGGACCCGTATCTTGTGCCCGTAAGGTCATGGGCGCCGTGGGTCATCACCGCGGCCGCCGCGTTCGGGGCATGGCGCAGCTATCGCGACGACGGTCTCCCGCAGGGAGGACGGCGGTTCTTCATCGCGCTCTGGTGTGCGGTTCCGGTGGCGCTGGCGGTGGCAGGCGGCACGTTCTACTTCCGTAAACACGCCGTGTTGTCGGCAACCGGTCCCGAGGTCCGGACGCTCGGCCGCCACTTCATCACCGGCTACACGCGCTTCGACGAAGTGGCGCTGCTGGCCGGGCGCGGCCTCATCGGCGGCGTCTACGTGACCAGGCGCAATGCGCGCGGCAAGACGGCGGAGGGCTTGCGCCGCGAGATCGAATACCTCCAGACCATCCGCAGGGCGCACCACCTGCCGCCGCTGATTGTCGCCACGGACCAGGAAGGCGGCATCGTGTCGCGCCTGTCGCCCCCCCTGATGACGCTGCCGCCGCTGGCCACCCTTGCCGGAATGACACCTGAGCGGCGCCGGGTCGCCGCCCGGCATTACGGTATCTTCCAGGGCCGGGAACTGGCCGCCATCGGGATCACGGTCAATTTCGCGCCGGTGCTCGATCTGCGCCCGGCAGGCGACGGCGGTTTGCTCGACCGCAACAGCCATATCGGGCGCCGCGCCATCGCCGCGGACGCGCGCACCGTCGCCGATATCGGCCTCGCCTATGCGCGCGGGCTGGAAGATGCGGGCGTAACGCCGGTGGTCAAGCATTTCCCCGGCCTCGGGCGCATCACAGCCGATACCCACCATTTCCGCGTGAGCGTCGACGCTCCCCGCAGCGAACTGGAAGCTTCGGACTGGCTGCCATTCCGCGAAGTGCTCAGAGGGACCAACGCCTTCCTGATGGTCGGCCATGTCAAGCTGAGCGCCATCGACCCGGCACGGCCCGCGTCGCATTCGCGGGCGGTAATCCACGACCTCCTGAGGCAGGGCTGGGGATTTCAGGGCATAACAGTGACCGATGACCTGCTGATGTCGCCCGTCTATCAATACGGCCTGTGCGACGCCGTCATCGAGGCGCTGAATGCCGGAATCGACCTCCTGCTCGTGGCTTATGACGGGCAGCAGTTCTACCGCGTCATGCGCTGTGCGCTCGTCGCCCATGAGCGCGGACTTCTGGACGAGGCCCAGCTCGCCGAAAGCGCGAGGCGCCTGCGTGTCCATCCCCCGCCCGGCAAAAGGCGGTCCGCGAGCGCGGCACGTGATTGACTCCGACTGCCCTTATCACCGATCTTTGACCGGATCGGGACTCGCGGAAATGGCGCGCAGCGGTTAATGCTTTCTCGGGGAAGGGCGATGCGCAAGACTTTCAAACTCTCCGCCGAAGAGATCAAGCCCCTCGTCGATGGCTATGGCGGCTGCATCGCCTCCGACAAGATCACGGTGGAGGGATATCCCGTCCGCTTTATGTACCGCGAGGAAACGGACGACGACACGGACAGCGGCTGGCGCTTCATGTCGGCCTTCGAGAGCGATGACTACCTCGAAGACGCCGACAATTTCGGCTATTACAACGTCAATACCATTGCCAATTACGATCCCAGCATCATCCCCTTTCTGGATGAGCCCTCGGGAAGTGTTTTCGAGAAGACATCCCGGTCCGAGCGTTTTCTCGCCGTGACCGGCTGGGCCGATGCCGACGAATGAGGCGGTCTGCGCCAAACCTCCCGGCGCTTGCCCGGCGGGCCGGTTGCTCACGCCCAAACGATTGAGGAGGAGCCCCTTTGAGCCATGCAATCCGCGCACACATCCTTGGCGGGCCGGAAGTTCTGCTGTGGGAGGAGGTCGACGTCCCGGCGCCCGGACCTGGACAGGCGAAAATCCGCCACCACGCGGTGGGTGTGAATTTCATCGACATCTATCACCGCACCGGCCTGTACCAGACGGCCGAGCTGCCCTTCGTCCCCGGTTCGGAAGGCGCGGGCGTGGTTCTGGAAATCGGACCCGATGTCACGGAAGTGGCGCCGGGGGACCGCGTCGCCTATGCGGGACCGCCGGGGGCCTATGCCGAAGAGCGGCTCATTCCCGCCGACCGTCTGGTTAAGCTGCCCGATGCCATCACCTTCGAGACCGCCGCCGCCATGATGCTGCAGGGCATGACGGTGCAATATCTGATCACGCGCACCTATTCCGTCGGACCCGAGACGACGCTTTTGTGGCATGCAGCGGCGGGTGGCGTTGGCCTCATCGCCATGCAGTGGGCTGCCCATCTCGGCGCGACGATTATCGGGACCGCCGGGTCCGACGAGAAGGCGGCGCTGGCCAGGGCGCATGGCTGCACGCATGTCATCAACTACACCCGCGAGGACTTCGTCGAGCGCGTCCGCGAGATCACCGGCGGCAGAGGGTGCGACGTGGTCTACGACTCGGTCGGCAAGGACACATTTCCCGCCTCGCTGGACTGCCTGCGCCCGCGCGGCATGTGGGTCAGTTTCGGCAATGCCTCGGGCACCGTGCCGCCTTTTGAGATCACCCTTCTCGGCCAGAAGGGCTCGCTGTTCACCACGCGACCGTCGCTGTTCCATTATGTCGCTGCGCGCGAGGATCTGGTGGCGACGGCAGACGACCTGTTCGACGTCGTGCAGCAGGGCATCGTGAAAATCGCCGTCAACCACACCTATCCATTGAGCGCGGCCGCCGACGCTCATCGCGATCTGGAGGCGCGGCGGACGACGGGGTCGATCGTGCTGCTTCCCTGACGGCGGGGGGCGGCGCCCCCTGCCCTGCCCTTTCAGGCGGAAGAAACCGCCGCTCAGAACTCCGCTTTGACGCCTGAGACGAAACGCGAGCCGCACTGCCCCGCGCAATCCTCGGCGCTGATGGTGTTGTGATAGTAGAAACCAAATTTGTAGTTCTTGGCGAAGCCGAGTTCCAGCCCGACATGCCACCATCCGTAATCCACTCCGCCCTCGTTTTCGTCCCCGTCCTGCCAGGCGATTTCTCCGACAAGGGCCGGCGAGAAGATGCGGATCTTCGGCAACTCGCATTCCGCGCTGCCCTCAATGATCCAGTTCGGGCCGACCTCGCCTGAATAATCCGGCGAGTAGCGCAGCGCCACGCCGGTCGTGAGGCGCTTTCTGAATTTGTAGGCGATGCCCGTCTTCGCCTCCCAGTAATCGTAGTCATAAAACGGATTGTCGGTGTCGGGATAGGTGACGTAGACGCCCTCAACCACGAAGGTGAAGTCTCTTACGGTCTTCTCGTAGCCGAAGGTGAGGTCGATTTCCTCATAGAGTGTGATGCCCGTCACATCGTCCAGGATCTTCATGCTCGATGCCCAGGCCTTGCCGTAAAAACCGTTGCGGCCAACGATGAATTCGCCCTGGATGGCGGGATTGCCTTCCGTCTGCGTGTACCCGTCCGAGACCCAGTCGGATAGCAGCTCGGCGTTGGTATTGATCGTAAATCCGCCGAGTTTCACGCCGGTCCCCTCGTCGGGCCCCTCCTGACCGACCGGCTCATCCTCCGCGGCATGAGCCCCGAACGCCAGCAGCACACTACACGCCGCTGCCGCGAGTACCGTCTTGAGCGTCCCGTGCCGGGCCTGGTTGCTGATGGCCTGTTTCATTTCACGCGTTCTCCGTTGTCATGCTGCGAAGGTCTACGCTGAAACACAACCGTACGTTGCGCATGGATGACGACGATTCGCGGAAGGGGGCAACGGTGCCAGGGGTGGCGCGGTCACTTGTCCCCATGTGGCCGAGGCTGTGCACAGGCTCCGGGCAAAAAGCTGTTTCCGAGAGCGGGCGCGGGAGGCTATACCCTCCGTCATGCTAGGCTATGAAACGCCCTCCGCCGTCAGATCGTGGCCCTCCTCCGCCGCCACGGGACGGTTCCGCGTATGAAAACCGGTCGCCGCCACAAGCCGCAGGAGCGCGGCGCCCGGGCACGCCCTGGCCGGGAACGCGGACGGAACACACCGGATACCCTGCGGATTTACGGCCTGCACGCCGCCGAGGCTGCGCTCGCCAATCCGCGGCGGACCATCCGGGCCGTCTACGCCACGCCGAACGCCGCGCAGCGCGTCGCCGCCCTCACCGGCGGGACGCGGCCACCGATGCGCGACGTCACGCCGACGGATCTCGACCGCATGCTGGGCGAGGATACCGTTCACCAGGGCATCCTGGTGGAGGCGGCGCCGCTGCCCGAGCCCGGTCCGGACGTTCTGGAGAATGCGCAGCTTGCCATCGTGCTGGACCAGATCACCGATCCGCATAATGTCGGTGCAATACTGCGCTCCGCCGCAGCGTTCGGAGCCGGTTGCCTGATCATGACGGCGCGCAACAGCCCGCCGCTGGCGGGTGCGCTGGCGAAGGCGGCCTCAGGCGGACTGGAGCACGTGCCGGTCATGCTACCCGCCAATCTCGCGCAGGCGCTGCGCGGGCTGGGCGATCTCGGCTTCACGCGCATCGGGCTGGACTCCGGCGGTGACCTCACCTTCGAAGAGCTGCCCCCACCGGAGCGGCTGGCCCTCGTCCTCGGCGCGGAAAACCGCGGCTTGCGGCGTCTCACGGCGGAAAACTGCGATGCGATCTGCGCTCTGACGACGACAGGGGCCATCCGCAGCTTGAACGTCTCCAACGCGGCGGCGATCGCTCTGCACACGGCGCTCATGAAACAGAAAAGCCGCCCGGGTTATTAGACCAGGACGGCTTGGAGGTGGTCGAAGGCCGCCCGACCGGATCGCCCGCGGCCAGACGCTGTTAGCGACGACGGCGGCGGCGACGCTCCACGCGCCGACAGGCGGGCTTACCGTGCAGCACGCGGCCAACCTTGTGGATGATGTTGAACGGCCAAGTCCGCATGCGGCACTCGCGGCCAACGACGTAGTCGGTCACGAGATAGGCCGCCACACCGACGGCGACGGCACCGCCGTCAGCCCTGGCATCACGCGGAGCGCCGGCCAGCAGCGCAGCGGAAAGAGCGACGGCAGCCGCCGCAGTCATCGTTCTGGTCATAGTCCCTCCATCAAGCACACAACTCAGTGCTCGTCTTAGTTTACTCGATCCGGCCAGGGAAATGCAACAATAGGCCGCACCCGGGCGGCATCAAATTGTCAGGGCTGTGCCAAGAATGCTGCAACACGCGGGAGCGCACATCCCCGCTGTTGACGCCCGATGCGCGGCACTTCCGATAGCGCCGCGTTCTCAATCCGCGATGCGCAACTCACGCCGCGTGGATCCGCGCGCCCTCGGGCCGGCGCACCTTCAGCTTCTTTACGCGGCGCCGGTCCGCCTCCAGGATCTCGAACTCGAAACCCGACGGATGGTGAACGATCTCACCGCGCACCGGCACGCGCCCCAGCATGGTGAACACCAGGCCGCCCAGCGTGTCGACGTCTTCACCCTCACCGGAGGCCAGCGAACGCCCGATCTTCGCCTCGACGTCCTCGATCTCGGCACGGGCGTCCGCGACGAGGTCTCCCGCATCCTCGGCGATCAGCGGCTGATGGGTGTCGTGCTCGTCGGCGATGTCACCGAAGATTTCCTCCAGCAGGTCCTCGAAGGTCGCGAGACCGTCCGTCCCACCATACTCGTCGATGACCAGCGCCAGATGGATGTGACGGCTCTGCATCTTTACCAGGAGATCGAGTGCGGACATCGAGGGCGGTGCGAAAATGACATCGCGAATCAGGCCCGCGGCGGTGACCGGCATGGCAAGATCGGCAGCGCTGAGACCGCCCGCACCGCCGGCCTGAGGCTGCTCCTGGAGGCGCGCAAAGATCCAGCTCATGACGTCCTTGACGTGGACCATGCCCAGCGGGTTGTCGAGCGTATCGTGGTAGACAGGCACGCGCGAATAGCCCGTGCGCGAGAAAACGGCGATGAGATCGGCCAGCGGCGCGCAGTCCTCCACCGCGACGATACTTCCGCGCGGCAGGCTCATGTCCTCGGCACGCAGGTTCTTGAAACGCAGGGCCTTCTGCAACATCGCGCGCTCGGCCACCGAGAACGCGAGGCCCTCGTCGTCGGCCAGCGCTTCCTCGATGACGGCGCGGGCATCGATGCTGGGCGCGAAGCCCAGCTTGGCGGCGAGACGGTCGAACCAGCTCGGTTCCTGGCGTTCGCCATTCGGGTTTGCTGAATGGTCGGTCATGCGGGCAGCCCCTGGACAAGCGATGGGCGCTCGTTTGATGGTTTCCGGTAAGGATCGGGAATACCGATGCCGGCGAGGATGTCGCGCTCCAGCGCCTCCATCGCACAGGCTTCCTCGTTCGTCGCGTGATCAAAGCCCGCCAGATGCAGGAGCCCGTGCACGCTCAGATGGGCCAGATGGTCGAGCGGGCGCTTGCCCTCCTCGGCGGCCTCGCGAATCACGGTCTCGCGCGCGATGATGATGTCACCGAGAGGCGCCTCGCCGCCAGCAGTGCCCGGCAGCGGGGTCGTGGGAAACGAGAGCACGTTGGTGGGCTTGTCCTGACCGCGGAATTCGGCGTTGAGCCTGCGCACGTCAGCGTCAGCGGTTAACACCACCGCAGCTTCACGCCCGGCTATCCGAGGGATTTTTGCCGCAACGGCTTGTGCAGCCTGCTTGACCGCGGCTTCGACATCCCCAAGAGCGCGCCACGCCCCGTCGGAAATCAGGAGCGTCAAGAGACTAGAGTCAGGGTCGTCGGATGCCGCGCTGCCGTCCTCGGCAACGGCGGGCAACCGGCTGGCGCTGTTCACGTTCATAACCTTCTTATTTAAACCTGTCAGCCATTAACGGGCTCTTTCATAGGCCTCGACGATGCGGGCAACCAATTCATGACGTACCACGTCGGCGGCTGTAAATGGAATATGTGCTATTCCCTTTACGTTTTCCAAAATTGTTATCGCTTCCCTAAGCCCCGAAGCCTGGCCCGGCGGCAGGTCGACCTGCGACGGATCGCCCGTTACCACCATTTTGCTGCCCTCGCCGAGGCGCGTCAAAAACATTTTCATCTGCATCGACGTGCAGTTCTGCGCCTCGTCGAGAATGACCGTCGCGTGGCTGAGGGTGCGCCCGCGCATGAAGGCCAGGGGCGCGATCTCGATCATGCCGGTTTCCAGGCCGCGCTCGACCTTCTCCGGCGGCAGGACGTCGTACAGCGCGTCATAGAGCGGGCGCAGATAGGGGTCCACCTTCTCGCGCATGTCGCCGGGCAGGAAACCGAGACGCTCGCCCGCCTCGACCGCTGGGCGCGAAAGGATGAGGCGCTCGGTCTCGCCGCGCTCAAGCCTGCCGGCTGCATGAGCCACGGCGAGATAGGTCTTGCCCGTTCCCGCCGGTCCCGTGGCGAAGATGAGCTCTTTACTCTGCAGCGCCTCGATATAACGCGTCTGCATCGGCGTGCGTGCCGAAACGAGACGTTTGCGTGTGCGCAGTTGCCCGACGTCGCGCCCTTCGGCGTCCCGAGCCTGTTGCAGCTTCACTCCGGCCCGCGCGTGCCGGATGCCCCCGTCGATATCCCCGGCCCCGATGCTGTGCCCCTTTCGCAGCCGGTCGTACAGCTCCTGCAGCACCTCGCGCGCAAGAGCACAATCGCTCTCCGCGCCCTCGATGAGGATGACATTGCCATGGACAACGGCCTGCACGCCGAGTTTTTCTTCGAGGAGGGAAAGGTGTGAATCGAACTCTCCGAGAAGATCGGCCAGAAGCCGGTTATCGTCGAAGCGAAGCTCCGTGTGAGCGGCGGGCGTCTCTACCACGCGGGATTTTGCTCCACCTTTAGCAGATTGGGATGCGTGTCCACGTGTCTGCGGCAACAATCCTCTCCACTGATTACGTTGGAAGAATCACTAAAAACACAAGCTCTTGACAGCCGCGCCGTGGCGGCGTCCTTCTCAATATCAGATTCGAACCGGCTCAATTATGACACCGCTCAGGCTGTTCGGGCCAGCCCCGGTGATGCGTACGTTGACGATGCGCCCGATCAAATCGTCGCGGCCATCAACATGGACCGCCTGTAGATAGGGCGACCGCCCGGCAATTTGGCCCGTTCTGCGCCCCCTTTTTTCCAGGAGCACGGTTAATTCGTGTCCCTTTTGGGCGACGTTGAAGGCGGCCTGCTGTTCGTTCAACAGATCCTGCAAGATATTCAATCGCTGTGACTTTTCGGCATCGGCAACCTGGTCCGCCATGGTGGCGGCGGGGGTGCCGGGGCGGGCGCTGTATTTGAAGGAATAGGCCTGGGCGAAGTTGACGCGACGCACCATGTCCAGCGTCGCCTCGAATTCGCCGGCCGTCTCGCCAGGAAAACCCACGATGATATCGGTCGAGAGGGCCATTTCGGGACGCGCCTCGCGGATCCGCTCCACGAGCGTAAGATAGTCCGCCGCGGTGTGTCTCCGGTTCATGGCGGCGAGAATACGGTCCGCGCCCGCCTGGAACGGAAGGTGCAGATAGGGCATCAGCGCGGGGATGTCGCGGTGAGCGGCGATGAGGTCGTCGGTCATATCCGCCGGATGGCTCGTGGTGTAGCGCACGCGGTCCAGCCCCGGAACGGCGGCGACCGCCTCCAGCAGACGCGCCAGGCTCCAGACCCGCCCGTCCGGCCCCTCGCCCCGATAGGCATTCACATTCTGCCCGAGCAGCGTCACCTCGCGAACGCCGAAACCGGCGAGCCGTTCGGCTTCGGCCAGCACGGCGGCCACGGGGCGCGAGTACTCCGCGCCGCGCGTATAGGGCACCACGCAGAAGGTGCAGAACCTGTCGCATCCCTCCTGCACGGTGAGGAACGCCGTTGGCGCGCGCTGCGGCTGCCGCGCAGGCAGATGCGCAAACTTGTCCTCCGCCGGGAAGCCGGTATCGACGATGCGGCTTTCCCCGGCACTGGCGCGGGCGATCAATTCGGGCAGACGGTGATAATTCTGCGGCCCGACGACGAGATCGGCTACAGGAGCGCGGGCGATAAGCTCGGCGCCCTCGGCCTGCGCCACGCATCCGGCGACGGCGATCCTGAGGTCCGCGCCCGCAGCCTGCCGCCTCTCGCGCAGAACGCGCAGGCGGCCAAGTTCGGAATAGATCTTCTCCGCGGCCTTCTCGCGGATATGGCAGGTGTTGAGGATGATCAGGTCTGCGGCGTCGGCATCGGCCGTCTCGACATAGCCGTGCGGCGCCAGGACTTCCGCCATGCGCACGGAGTCGTAGACGTTCATCTGGCAACCGAAGCTTTTTATGTGGACCTTCTTCTGCACCCTGTCCGCGCCGCGTCGCGTTGATCCGTGTCGTTTATTGCGCCGTTCGCGGCCGCGCCGTCAAGAGTTGCGAGAAACTCAGCCTGACATTCGCGTATGCATGCCGCGCGAGTTCCTTGCGCCCGCCCGCCGCGGCCATCGACACCGGCTCGCCGAGCCGGACATGCACATCGAGCGGCCCGCCCTTCAGCACCCCCCAGGCGTGGCCGAGCATGTCCATGTCGCCGTACCACGCGATCGACGGGCGCTGCTGGCGGTTCATCGGCAGGCCGTGAACATGCGTGTAGACGATGGCCACCGGCTGCAGGACACGGCCGTCGTCGCTCTCTTCCTTGGGTTCGACAGCCGCAAACAGCGAACTCTTGAACGGCAGAACCTGATTGCCGTCGCTGGAGGTGCCTTCCGCGAACAGCAGCACGCGCTCGCGATCATCAAGGCGCGTCATGATCTCGTCGGCCGACCGCGCCACCGCCGCGCGCCGCGTGCGGTCCACGAACACGGTACGCTGGAGTTTAGCCAACGTAGCGATGAACGGCCAGCTCGCCACCTCTTTCTTGGCCACGAAGCTCAGCGGCATGACCGCGCTCAATACGGGGATATCCAGCCAGGAGATGTGATTGGAGACGAGCAGCACCGGTCCCTTGACCGGCTTCTCGCCGCTGACATGGATACGCACACCCAGGAGACGGCACACGAGCCGGTGGTACCAGTGCGGCAGATACCGGCGCACAGGCAGGCGCCCGACGACGAACAAAGCCTGCACCGGGATGAGCGGTACTGTAAGCAACATGAACAAAACTAAGATAGCGCTTGCACGCACAACGCCCATTCCGGTTTTCCTGTCTGACTTCGCCGACCATTTCGCGCTGCAAAGTAACGCGATCCCGCGTCTTCGCCAAGGCCTGCCGACCGCGCTCCGGTTGCAGATCGTTCAACGCGACCCGTTGGCGCACAGGGCGGGGCATATTGTCGCATCATCTTTGCTTTTGATATAGATCAAGATACCCATCAAGTGGGCAGGCGAGAATTCTCGCAATGGGCACGAGCTTCGATAGCCTAAAAAAATAAGATTTGGGTGGAGACGCTAGGGAGGACGACAATGCAGCAACCGCAAGCGGCGGTGCATGCTGAGCATGCCTTGCACGCCGAGCATCAGCATCACTGGGAAACGAGTTGGGGACCGATGGCAGCCGCGTTCGGTGCCTTGTTCCTGGTTCCCTTGACCTTCAGCGCGTATTTCGTCTACGAATCGGCGCTTCTCGCCATCGTCTTCGCGGGCATCGGCGTGCCGCTCACGCTCGCGGGCATCGCCCGATGGGTCTATGAAGGCGCCACGATCCCTGCGGTCAAGCCGAACATCTCGCCGCTTGGCATCGGTGTGTTCATTGCTGGCGAAGTCCTGATCTTCCTCGGCCTCTTCGTTTCCTACTGGTCGATGCGGATCTCGTCCGGGATGGCCGGAGAGGTCTGGCCGCCCGCGGGCACGCCGCACATCAATCTCGTTCTGCCGCTCATCATGACGGCGATCCTGGTCGCGTCGAGTCTCACCTACCACTATGGCGAAGTGCAGTTCGAGCACGGCAAAAAAGGCAGCTTCGCGCTATGGCTCATCATTTCCTTCGTGCTGGCCTCGGCGTTCCTCGCCTGCACGGGGTATGAGTACGTCCATCTGCACCACGCGGGCTTCACCCCGGCGACGAACTCCTTCTCGTTCGCCTTCTACTCGCTCACGGGCTTCCACGGCTCGCACGTTCTGGTCGGCATGGTCAGCTTCCTCGTGATCCTCATCGCGCTGGCGGCGTCCAAGGTCAGCCCGATGCTGGTGAAGGTGGCGGGTATCTACTGGCACTTTGTCGACGTCGTCTGGTTCTTCGTCGCATCCCAGGTTTACTACTGGTAATCGAACGCGGGAGCGACGGTGATGCGTGCGTGGTGGCAGAGTCTGCTCGGAGCCATAAGCCTGATTGCCGGGGTCGGGATTCTTGCGCCCGCCGAGGCACAGTCGCAATATTTCAGACGCCCCGTGTCGTCCGTCAATCCCAACATCATGCAGATCGACGAGCAGGCGCATCTCGGCGAGAAGATCTCGCCCGCCGCACGGCTCATCGATCACACGGGACGCGCCTTCACCTGGGGTGACCTGCTGGGCAAGCCTGTCATCCTGGTGATGTCCTATTACACCTGCGACGGAAGCTGCTCGATCATCAATCAGGCGCTGGCTGATCTCTTGAAGGATGTGAAAGCCGTTCGTCCCGGCGAAGACTTCCGCATTTTGACGCTCTCCTTCGACCGTCGCGATACGCTGGCCACGACCGATGCGTTCCGGGAGCAGATGACCCTGACGAAAGCGGAGAAGGACGCCTGGACCTTTGCCAAGTTCGCCGACGAGGCAGAGCTGAAAGCCGAAACCGAGCGTATCGGCTTCAAGTTCTTCTGGTCGCCGGAGGATCAGATTTTCCTCCACCCTGGCGCTTTCCTCTTTTTCTCGCCCGAAGGGCGCCTGGTCCGCGTCCTTTACCACCAGCAGGTCGACGGGCGTGACGTGGAGCTTGCCGTTCTCGATGCCAAGCAGGGGCAGTTTCGCCCCAGTGAGATCATCAATCTCGCGCTGAGCGTCTGCTACAGTTACAGCTATAAGGACGGCAAGTATCGCTTAAGCATTCCTATTATCGTTGGTGTTGGAGCACTTCTTATCGGGCTGACAATTTTGGGAGGCTCCATCCTCGGTTATAGAATGAAACGAAGAAAACTTTTGGTAGCGGATGGAAACCATGAGGAAATGGCTTAAACTCTCTCTCGGCTGCATGATGTTGCCGCTCACCAGTTCGGCCGTGTGGGCGACGGCGCAAGTGGGTAAGATCAGCAGCCCCACGCATGCCTGGAACGAAACCTGGAACGAGGTGCTCTGGGATTTGTGGATCATCGGCGGCATCTTCGCCGTGGTGGCCATCTATCTGCTCATCAAGTACCGCGCCAAATCCCCGGATGCCGTGGGCACCGCGAAGCCGCTTTCGCTGGGGCTGGCGCTGGCCTGGGTGCTGGTCCCATCCGCGCTGTTCATGGCCGACGACTTCCTGCTCGCGGCCAAGGGCTGGTCGCTGTGGAACATCCAGCGCCGCGTTCCCGCCGGAGCCATGGAGATCAAGGTCACCGGCAATCAGTGGTTCTTCGAATACGACTACGGCAACGGCTACACCGATACCGAACTGACCGTGCCCGTCGGCAAGCCGATATTGCTGCGCATGACCTCCAACGACGTCATCCATTCCTTCGGCCTGACCGAATTCCGGCTGAAGGAAGACCTCATGCCGGGCCGCATCACGCATCTGTGGTTCGTCGCGGACAAGCCGATGGAGACGAAGGTGGTGTGCGTCGAGTTCTGCGGCAACTCCCATGCGGAGATGTTCAACGTGGTCCGCGCGCTGCCGCAGGCGGAATTCGACACCTGGATGAAAAAGAACCTCGAAGAAGAGAAGGCTGAGCTTAGCCAGCCCGCAAATAACCGGGCTATCCGTTGAGCCAGAGGGGAGAGGAATCACATGGCTACTGTTGCTGATTACCCGCATGCCGGTTCCGGGGGCGGCTTCTGGACCACGGTCAAGGAATGGGTCTTCACCACCGATCATAAGAGGATCGGTATTCTCTACCTGATTGGCTCCCTCGCGGCCTTCGCCGTCGCCGGGCTCATGGCCATCGGCATCCGCCTCGAACAGATGGCGCCGGGCGAATCCGGTCTCATCAACTACTTCGTCGGCGATTTCGCCTTCGATATTCCGACCGGAACCGCCTACAACGCCGCGCTCTACTTCCACGGGGCGGCGATGATCCTGGCGTTCCTCATTCCGGGCCTCACCGGCTTCGCCGCCAATTTTCTGGTCCCCCTCATGATCGGCGCGCCGGACGTGGCATTCCCACGCATCAACGCGCTCTCGCTGTGGCTGTTCTGGGCGGGCATCGTCGTCGCCCTGCTGACCTTCGTCATCCCCGACAAGCCCGACATCATGTGGACCGGCTATCCGCCATACTCGATCAAGACGTCAGCCAACACTGCATTCTACGTGTTTACGGTGCACCTTATCGGCTTCTCCTCGATCCTGGGTGCGGTGAACTTCCTTGTCACCATCATGTTCATGCGCGCGCCGGGCATGGGCTGGAACCAGATGAACATGTTCGTGTGGACCACCTTCGCTGCGTTCATCATCCAGATCGTCTTCGTGCCGGTCCTGGCCGCGGCGGTCACGCTTCTGCTGCTCGATAAATATGTCGGGACGGGCTTCTTCGACCCGTCGCGCGGCGGCGACGTGCTGCTGTACCAAAACCTGTTCTGGTTCTATTCCCACCCGGCGGTGTACGTCATCTTCCTGCCTGCCGTCGGGCTGCTTTACGACATCATCGCCACCCAGGCCAAGAACCACATCTTCAACTACAAGGCGGCCGTCTATGGCGGCATCATCGGTATCCTGGTCATCACGGGCGAAGTGTGGGTCCACCACCTGTACATCGCTGGCATGCCGGACTGGATCCGCGTCGGCATGATGGTGACCACGCTGTTGATCTCGGTGCCGGTGGGCCTCATGCTTATCTCGCTCTGGGGCACGCTGTACCAGGGTGCGATCACCTATAACGTGTCGATGTGGTACGCGGTGGCGTGCCTGTTCCTGATCCTGCTCGGCGGGCTCACCGGCATTCCGCTGGCGGTGACGTCGCTCACCGTGCATCTGTCGGAAACCAGCTTCGTGCACGCCCACTTCCACTTCATCATGGGCCTGATGGCGACGTTCGCCGTGTTTGCCACGATCTACCACTGGTTCCCGAAGATGACGGGACGCTCGGCGGACAGCATGATCGGCAAGGTCGCGTTCGCAATCCAGATCGTGGGGACGCAGCTGACCTTCTGGCCGCTGTTCATTATCGGCGTGCAGGGCATGCCGCGGCGCTACTGGGATTACTCCATGCATCCCGAGTACACGCCCTACCATCAGGTTGCCACCGTCGGAGCCTTCCTCATCGGGGCGGGCGTGACGCTGATGCTGATCGGCTGGATCTGGTCGGCGTTCCGGGGACCGCGGACCGGCAGCAATCCCTGGGGATCGAAGTCCCTGGAATGGACGCATACCGAAGTCATCCCCGGTCCCGGCAATTTCCCGAAGCCGGTTACGGTTGACGCCAACTGGACGCCGTACGATTACAACGGCCATTGACAGCCATTGACAAACTCCCGCTGGCCCGGCATCGCTGGGCCAGCTTGGCATTAGGGGATGAGCATCATGGTAAAGCCGGCCAACGGCGCGCCGCAGAAACCGCGGCGGTTCTGGATTCTGCTCCTTGGGCTGCTCGCGCTGGCGCTGTTCATGTATGTCAGTATCATCTACAAGATCATTCACTTCGGACCATAAGACACGAACATGACGATCGGGCCGGCCAGTACTTCCGTTCATCCTGGCCCGGCACTCAGGCGGCCGTGACGAAGAAACGCGATCCGCCCTCAGTTTCCCGCAGACCAGTTGTTCCGGTTCACCCCCTGCCCTCAGAGCCAAGACATGATCGCCCTCAAAGACCTGCCGCACATCCTCGCCGTGATCAACCTGGCCACGCTCGCCGCCCTCGCCACCGGCCTTTATTTCATCCGTCAGGGCGACCGCGGCCGGCATCGCGCGTCGATGATCACCGCCAGCGTTTTCGGGGCCGCGTTCCTGGCCATCTATCTGGTCTATCATTTCGGCGCGGGACTGGCGAAATTCGGCGGCTACGGGGTCATCCGGCCGGTCTATTTCACGCTGCTCATCATCCACATCCTGGCGGCCGTCGTCTCGACGCCACTCGTGCCGCTCGCCCTCTATCGCGGCTGGACGGGGGCCATCGCACAGCACCGCCGCATTGCCAAATGGGCCTGGGGCATCTGGTTTTTCGTCGCCGCCTCGGGGCTCGTGGTGTACGTCATGGCCATCCACCTTTACCCCTATCAAGCCTGATGAGGCCGGAGCAGCAGCCATGACCAGCGCCAGCACCGCGAAACAGCCAGCGAAGTCCGCCGCGGAACGTGGTGAGGATGCCGGGCGGACCGAGTTGCGCTACTGGGCGTTTCTGGCGATCGGAGCGCTGGCCGTCGCCGGGCTTTTCGCGCTGATGCTGGCCACCTCGCGCATACCGGGCGCCGAGATGGTGATCCCCTGGCCCGCGGGCTTTTTCGCCAAGGGGCTGATTATCCACGTTATTTTCTCGCTCATAGTGTGGTTCCTGGGCGTGTTCGCGCTACTCTCCTCGATGGCCGCCTATGATCTCGGCGGCGGCGCGCCAAGGTTCCGCGGCCTCGGCAGCGCCGGTCTCGCCTTCTTCGGCATGGCCTTTCCGCTGCTGTTCATCCCCGCTTTCCGGCCCGACAGCGTCGCCTCGCTGAACAACTACGTGCCGGTGGTGATCCATCCCGCTTATTACGCCGGCCTCGTCGCCCTGGCCCTCGGTGTGCTCTTCCCCGTCCTGCGGCTCCTCGCGAACGTTCCAGGACGGTTGCGGAACCTGCCGCCGCTGCCGCTGGCGATGACGGCGGGTGCCATCATTTACATCGCCGCGCTCATCTCATTTGGCGCCGCGCTCGCCCTTTCCTGGGGCGAAGTGCCGAACAAGCCGTTCAACGAACAGCTCTTCTGGGGCGGCGGCCACGTGCTGCAATTCCTCTACTGCCTGCTCATGCTCACGGGCTGGTTCAAACTGGCGCGCACGAGCCTCGGCGAGAAGGTGTTCGATCCCGACATCTTCCGGCTCGCGGTGCTGCTGATCATGGCCTTCGCCCTGCCCGCGCCATTCTTCTACCTGGTGTTCGAACCGTTCTCGGCCATGCAAATCGAAGCCTTCCGCCGCATGCAATTCGTGCTCGGCTTTCCGACGCTGATGGTTGCGGTGGGCACACTGAACGGCGCGCTCGCCGCACGCCGCGAAGGGCCGCTGCCCTGGCGCACCACCGCCTTCACCGCCCTCTGGCTGTCGGCACTGGTCTTCGGCGTGGGGGGCATCATGGGTTTCCTCGTCACGGGCACCGACACACGCACGCCCGCGCATTACCACGGCGTCATCGCGGGGGTGAACCTCGCCTGCATGGGCATCATGCTCGTCATCTGCCTGCCACGGCTCGCCGCAGTCGCACGAAGCGCAAGCACGAAACGCCTGCCTGTCATGCTGTTCGGCTTCGGTCAGCTTGTCGCCTGTCTCGGGCTGTTCTGGGCAGGCGGCTATGGCGCGCCGCGCAAGGTGCCGAGCGGAGCAGCCACACTCGCCGACAGCGCCGCGATCGGCATGGCGCTGCATGGTATGGGGGCGATCGTGGCGATCGCGGGCGGCGTGCTATTTACCGTGACGGTCCTTCTGGCTCTCTGGCGGCGGCCGGACAGCAAAGGTCAGCTCAATCGAATTTGATATGCGGCAGGGTGTTCTTCACCACGGCCGCGCAGTCTTCCGACATCGTCCTCCCAATACCCCAGAACACACATTGCAGTGTGTGTTCTGACAGACTCTGCCGACGTTGAGGAAAAGCTGGAATTGCAAACGCCCTCAAAACAAGCGCGTCCGCTACATTGCCCGTACGTCCACGAACCGCCCGGCAATCGCCGCCGCGGCCGCCATGGCAGGTGACACAAGATGCGTACGGCCCTTGAAACCCTGGCGCCCTTCGAAATTGCGATTCGATGTCGAAGCGCAGCGTTCGCCCGGTTCCAGACGGTCGGGGTTCATCGCCAGACACATGGAGCACCCCGGCTCGCGCCACTCGAAGCCTGCGGCGAGGAAAATTTTATCCAGCCCCTCAGCCTCGGCCTGCTCCTTCACGAGACCCGAGCCCGGCACCACCATGGCCTGCACGCGCTCATGCACGCGGCGGCCCTCGGCAATTTTGGCGGCTGCGCGGATATCCTCGATACGCCCGTTTGTGCACGAGCCGATGAACGCACGGTCGATCGTGATATCCGTCATCTTCGTGCCCGGCGTCAGGCCCATATAGGCCAGCGCGCGTTCCATGGCGATGCGCCGCGTCTCGTCCTCGATGGCCGCCGGATCGGGAACAACGCCGGTGATGGCGACGACATTCTCCGGGCTGGTGCCCCAGGTCACGATGGGCGGCAGGCTGGCGGCGTCGAGCTTGATTTCGTGGTCGAACGCCGCGTCCTCATCCGAGCGCAGGCTCTCCCAGTGGCGCATCGCGGCCTCCCAGGCGGCGCCTTTCGGCGAGCGCGGGCGGCCCTTCAGATATTCGAACGTCTTTTCATCGGGGGCGATCAGCCCGGCGCGCGCGCCGCCCTCGATCGACATGTTGCACACCGTCATACGGCCTTCCATGGAGAGCGAACGGATGGCCTCGCCCGCATATTCCATGACATAACCGGTCCCCCCGGCGGTACCGATCTCGCCGATGATGGCGAGGATGACGTCCTTCGCGGTGACGCCGGCGGGAAGCTGGCCGTCCACCGTGATACGCATGTTCTTCGCCTTCTTTTGAATCAGCGTCTGCGTGGCGAGCACATGCTCGACCTCGGACGTGCCGATGCCATGGGCGAGCGCGCCGAACGCGCCATGCGTGGACGTGTGGCTGTCGCCGCAGACGATCGTCGTGCCGGGGAGCGTGAAACCCTGTTCCGGCCCGATCACATGCACGACACCCTGACGGATGTCATGCTCGTTGAAATACTCGACGCCGAACTCCACCGCATTCCTGGCCAGC
Organism: Rhodomicrobiaceae bacterium; assembly: GCA_050290865.1. Taxonomy (GTDB): domain Bacteria; phylum Pseudomonadota; class Alphaproteobacteria; order Rhizobiales; family Rhodomicrobiaceae; genus JARRLC01. The sequence continues at coordinate 62,922 of JBNKIW010000018.1, forward strand.
GCTTCGACCTGCGTCCTCGACTCCGGATCTTCGATCGGCTTGGACCGGTCGGTGGTCGGCACGTTGTGATCGACGACGGCGAGCGTCTTCTCGGGCGCATGCGCGCGCCGCTTGGCAACCCGCAGCCCCTCGAAGGCCTGCGGGCTGGTCACTTCGTGAATAAGATGGCGGTCGATGTAGAGAAGGCAGGTGCCGTCCGGCTGCTCGTCAACAAGATGATCGTCCCAGATTTTGTCGTACAGCGTCTTGCCCATTGCCCCTGCCTTGATCAGTCTTGCTTCCCTGCGGCCTCGGCCTCTTCCCCGGCCGGAACCTCGTCCGCCGTCGCCTCGGCCACCAACTTCGCCGCCTGGCCGGCCCAGTCGTCGCGCTCGATGCGGCCCTTCAGCTTCAGCGCCTCGTCAATCTGTGCGATTTCGTCATCGCTGAAATTGGCGATCTGCTCGAATTTCAGAACGTTGATGGACGCTAGCCTTTTCGCAAGCTGCTCGTCGACGCCCTTGATCCGCTTGAGATCGTCATAAGGGCCCTTCGGCTTCTTGAAGCCCTTGAACGCTGCCTTCAGCGCGCGGGCGCGGGCATCGGTACGCTCGGCGATGCGCGCCGCCTTGCCGCGCAGGCCGCGCAGATAATAGAGCTTGGCACGGCGGACACGGCCGCGGCGCACGACGTTGATCGATTCGATCCACGGCGAATAGATCGGGAACACGCGCTCCACGCCCTCGCCGTAGGATATCTTGCGGACGGTGAAGCTTTCGTTGATGCTGCCGCCCGACCGGGCAATGCACACGCCCTCATAGGCCTGGATGCGCTCGCGGGTGCCTTCGACCACCTTCACATTGACCCTGAGCGTGTCTCCGGGGCCAAACTCGGGCACATCGCGCTTTTCCGCCAGCTCGGCGGCGTAAGATCTCTCGAATTCCTCAATAACGTTCATAGCTGTTGCCCTTCGCTCGGCCAGCTCGCCGGTCGTACCGATGTCGCTGCGCTTGAATTCCTTAAAAAAGGCGGGCGGAAACACCACGCCAGTCCGGCATCGGCCGCGAGATAAGGCTCGCAGGTGCCGTGAAGTCGGAAGACTGGCAAACGTGATAAAGCAATTTCATGCGCTTGTCGATGCCCTTGCCGCAAGGTTTGCGGACGGTAAAACGCCTCGGCTCACGCGGTTGAGGGAACCTCGGCCCGCAGGTTCGCTTTCCGCGGGACGGTCTGTGCGCCCGCTCGTTTCATGCCTGCAGGAGGGGCCCCAACCATTGGCGTTTCCGGCGCTATGTCCCGGTCTCCGGCTCACCGCCGCCGCGCAGCAGATCGGGACGGCGCGCGCGCGTCAACTCGGCGGCCTGATGGCGCCGCCAGGCTGCGATGGCGGCGTGATCACCGGACAGCAGAACCTCCGGGATGGCACGCCCCTCCCACTCGCGCGGCCGCGTATATTGTGGATATTCGAGGAGGCGATTCTCGAAGCTCTCCTCCGTGCCTGACGCCGCGGCACCCATGACGCCGGGCAACAGACGCACGATGGCGTCGATCATCACAACCGCCGCCGGTTCGCCGCCGGACAGCACATAATCGCCGATCGAGATTTCCTCCGCACCACGTGCGTCGATCACGCGCTGGTCCACCCCCTCGAAGCGGCCGCACAGGAGGATCACGCCGGGCTGGCCGGCGAACGCACGCACGCGGTCTTGCGTCAGCGGCACGCCGCGCGGAGACAGGTATATGAGCGGCAGGCCGGGATGCCGGGCACGCGCGGCGTCGATGGCGGCGCCCGCCACGTCGGCGCGCATCACCATACCGGCCCCCCCCCCCGCGGGCGTGTCGTCAACGGAGCGGTGTCTGTCCGTGGCGAAATCGCGGATGTTCATGGCGTCCAGCCGCCACTGGCCGCGCTCCAGCGCCTGCCCCGCAAGGCTCAAGCCGAGGGGACCGGGAAACATTTCGGGTAAGATCGTCAAGACGCAGGCTGTCCACATGATGCCTCGTTGCTCGTGCACCTCGTCTGCGCGATGTGCGGCGCGACGCCCCGTCGTCACCTCACGCCCCGTTACTCCCGCCGTTGCTGCCCTCGCCATCGATGTCGGGTGCGTCCTCGGTGTCGCTGTCCGCATCGAATTCCTTGACCGTGGACGCGGCAGACGCAGCACTCTCGGCGCGGCCTTTCGCCACCCGCTCCATGACGGCGCGCTTGATCCAGTCCAGATCGCGCAGATGCACATCCGTCTGCGGATAGGGGATCTCGATGCCGCGCGCGCGGAAGACCTTGAGTATACCGATCCGCAGATCCGTGCGCACGCCGAAGGACTGCCGGACGTTGGACAAATAGGCGTAGAGGTCGAAGGTCAACGCGCTGTTGCCGAAATCGGAGAAGTGCACGAACGGCTCGGGCGTCGACAGCACCAGCGGGTGGGCATTGGCCACCTCCAGGAGGATGTCGCGCACTTCCTCCGGGTCGCTGTCGTAATGCACGCCGACCGTAACCTGCACGCGGCCGGTAGGGTTATGCAGCGTCCAGTTCTTCACGGTCTGGGAGATAAGCTGCGAGTTGGGGATGATGACGCTGGAGCGATCGAAAGTCTCGATCTCGGTGGCGCGCACCCTGATGTGCCGGACCGTGCCTTCATCGGTGCCAACGACGACCCAGTCCCCGACCTTGATGGGGCGCTCCGCGAGCAGGATGAGGCCGGAAACGAAATTGGCCACGATGCTCTGCATGCCGAAACCGAGGCCGACCGACAAGGCGCCGGCCACCAGGGCAAGGTTGGACAGATCGAAACCCGCATAGGACACCGCGAGCGCAGCGGCGATGCCCACGCCCAGATATCCGACACCGGTGCGCACGGAATCGCGAACGCTTTCCTCGATCCCCGCCGGCTCCATCACGCGGACGTCCAGCCAGCTCTGGAAGGTCCTGCCGCCCGTGTAGGTGATGACGAAGATGACGACCGCGAGGACCACCGTCGTCAGCGAAAAGCGCATGGTGCCGACTTCGAAGCCGAACAGCACCTTCTCGAACCATCCCCAGACGTCCCGCAGGTCGAATCCCCACATCAAGAGAACCGCGGGCACGGCGACGAGAAAGACGAGCCCCTTGAGGAGCAGCGACACCGGCAGCGCGAGCTGTTCGCGGCGGCGCTGCGTCAGCCCGGCCGTCTTGTTCAGCCACCGGCCTGCCCACGCGTGATCGTCGCCGAAGCTGTAGCCGAAAGCGCCCGCCCAGATCAGGCACAGATAGGCGATGACGGCGATCGTGCCGGTGACGATGAGCTGGCCCGCGATGAAGCGCGCGAGCGCCACGTAGCCGGTCAGCGCCGCACCGAGAATGGCCAGCGCGACAAGCCACAGCGGCCCGCGTACGTAGCCTGGGCCGATACGCCCCGGCAAAGCGCCCTCCCCTCCCCCGCTGTCCTCGATGCGCAGGATGGAGATGATCAGCGCCGCGATGCCGACGCTGCCCAGGAAGCTCTGCACGATGCTGAGCGAATAGGGCAGGCTCGCCACATGGCTGAAGGTGCTGACGGCGATGTCCAGCCCGTATAGCGTGGCAAGGAAGAGAAGCCGCCTGTAGAGCCTCGCAGCGGCGTCGTCGGAGAGCTCGAGGAGACGCCATTGCGGGCGCTTGATGGCCAGCACGGTCTGCGCCACGGCCTGCACCGCTCCAATGATGCCGATGACCACCGCTATGGAGAAGGCCAGTTGCGCGGCTGGCGGCGGCAGCAGTTCGAAGGATGTCAGCCCGGTATAGAGGAACGTTGCCGCGGCGAACGGGGGCAACGCGCGCAGCAGAATGACCCAGGCGGCCGACGCCGAGCGGCGCCAGATCGGCGGCTGCTCGTCCTCATCCCATCTGCGGTAACGGTCCACGGACTGCGTCGCCCCGGCTGTCAGCCCGACCCACAGTCCCACCGACAGGAAGACGATCGCCAGGAACAGGAACTTGGACGCCGTCCGCTGCCACCAGTCGCCCAGCACTCTTCCGAGTTGCTTGACCGTCCCAGCCATGTTCCGCGCAACATCGGACCACAGACTTGGCGAAAGCGGACTGGGGACGCGCCGAAGCACCCGCCGCTCGAACTGGGCACGGCGGATGTCGCGCACCTGCCCCGCAAGATCGTGCGCCTTCACCAGCGCGGACTCGGCCGCCTTCTCTGCCGCGCTCAGATCCGACAGTGTCTTGGCGACCTCGGCACGCTGCCGGGTCACGGCGTCCGGCTCGGCGGGCTCCTCTTTGCCCGGCGATTTACCGAGCTTTTCCGCCTGGGCGCGGGCCGCTTCCACGTCGGGGCGCAACTTGACCACGAACGCCTTGATCTCGATGCGCGCATCGTCAAGCTTGGCCCTCGCGGCTTCGAGCGTGCTGTCGGCGACGGTTTCCGCATCGAGCGACAACTCGATCCGCTCGAGCATCTTGTTCCAGCCGGAGATCGGCTTGGCGTACTCGGCCGGGAAGGTGGGAGGCGTGCCCGCCAGGTCCCCGGGATCGGCAAGAGCGGGAGTGGACGCCGGAGCCGACGCGAGGAACAGGAGCGGAATGATGAGGGCGGCTGCACGCAGCAGCCGCGCACAGCCCAGCCGGGCGGATGCGATCATGGCAGGATCAGCTTGTCTGGTCTCGGTGCAGAATAAGTGGAACGTCAGAAGACGTCATCACGGGGCGGTCCTCCCCGGCGCCGTTGTCGCCTTGTCCCAGCGCGTCGCTCGCGGCGCTATTCGCCGCCGGGACCGGTTTGATGCCCGTCTCGACCACGAGGTCGATGGGGCCGCCGGTGAGGATGAGATGTTCGACATTGTCGCGGCGGACCAGCAGCAGGCGGCGGCGGCCGTCGATCATCGAGGATTCGACCAGTCCCGTCCGCTTCGGCCGTGACTGGAACAAAGGTATGCCGCCCAGGCCGAGGCTTTGCCGCGCGATCCAAACCCCGAGACCCGCAAGCGCTATCAACAGCGTTATGGCGACGGTAGAGATCACACTATCCGGCATGGCCCTGCCCCTTTTTCCGATGCCTCCGGCCCCCGGAGGCGCACAGCCGCCTGCGGCCGCGTCGTTGACCATGCCGGTATAGCGGCTTCCGCACGCGAATTTAACCCTTAAGTTGGGCTGTCCGTATTCATTGACGCCAGGCCTGTGGAGGCGTGCGATATTTGCCGCATCCTGCAAAAATACCGCTGGCCGGGGCGCTCATCCTGGGGGTTAGGATTAGCCCTGGGCGGGCAGAGAACGAGAATCGGTTACACTCGCGCCAATGATTGCCACCCGTACGACCGCGCAGATCACCGCTCCATTCCTCAACCGGCCGCCGCGAAGCCTTCTTCCTGCGCGCCGGATGATGAGTCTCGTTGCCGCCATGCTCGTGCTGGTCTTCCTGGCCTCGCTGCTGCGGGACCAGAGCGCCGTGCTGGTGGTCGGCGTGTTCGCTCTGTTCGCGATGTTCGGCGTGGCCGTGCTTTTCGCGGCGCTCGCGGGTTTCGTGCACTTCGGCGTCAAGGCCTCCGCTTCGACCGAGCTGTCGCGTCTCTACGCCGAAAACGCCAGCCACGGAATCGCCGTAGCCAACCGGGACGGCACGCTCGTTTTCGCCAATGGCACCTACCGCCAGCTCACCGGTTCGACCGACACCTCGCCTTTCAGCATCGAGTCGGCGCTGGTGCGCCAGTTCGGCGGCTCGGAGCAGCTTTTCCGGCTGATCCGCGCGGCGCGGCGCGGGGAACGGGCGGAAGAGGAGTTCCAGTCCATCGGCCCGAGGGGCGCGGGGCGCTGGCTGCGGGCATCGGTGCGGCGCGCGGACGAGCCGTCGGAAGGCAGGACGCGCGAAGAGCTGTGCATTTGGGAAATCACGGACGTGACCGCACGCCGTCAGCAGAAGGCGGAAATCGCCCGCAACACCGCGGAGCTGCGCAAGCTGATCGACGAGGTGCCGGTCGGATTGTTCGCGGCCGACCAGAACGGCACCGTGACGCTCGTCAACACGGCACTCTCCGGCTGGCTCGACATCGGCGAGCGCGAATCCCGCAGACGGCGCAAGCATCCCGCGCGGCGCGCGCCCACGCAGCTGCGCCTCGAAGCAATGTTCCCCGAACAGTCTGCGGCCATGCTCGCGGCTCCCGAATCCGGTGCCGCCGGCGGGCGCGTTTCCTTCGACATCGCCAGGCACGACGGCACGGCGCTGCCGGTTACCGTTCTATATTCGCGTCTGGAGGGCGGAGACGAGGTGCCGGAGCCGGTACTGTATGGCGCCGTCCTGGAGCGCGCTCTCGCAGGCGAAGCGGGGATACCGGCGGGCGGCCTGCGTCATCTTCTCAGCCTGTTCAAGTCCGCACCGGTCGCCATGGCCAGCCTGACGAAGGACGGCGCCATATCGAACGCCAACCTCGCTTTCGGCAAGTTTTTCGGTCCCGCCGCCACGCTCGGCAAGACAGGCCTTTTCGATCTCGCGCCGGCCGAGCCCGTACGCGATGCGCTGCATCAGGCGATCGATAAAGCGGCTGCGCGGAAGATCGTCATTCCACCGGTCGATGTCACGGCGCCGGACGGCAAGCGCACGCTGCGGCTGTTCTTCTCCCCCGTGCCGCGCGGCGAGGCAGGCGACGACGTGGCGCTCGTCTTCGGCATCGACACGTCCGAGCAGCATATGCTCGAAGAGCAGATCGCCCAGGGACAGAAGATGCAGGCCATCGGTCAGCTCGCGGGCGGCATCGCGCATGATTTCAACAACGTGCTGACGGCGATCATCGGCTTTTCCGACCTTCTGCTCACCAATCACCGGCCGACCGACCCCGCTTTCGCCGATATCATGAACATCAAGAACAACGCCAACCGCGCGGCGGGGCTGGTGCGGCATCTCCTGGCGTTCTCACGCAAGCAGACGCTCCGTCCGCAGGTGTTGTCACTGACCGACGCCCTGGAAGACCTGATGCATCTGCTCGCACAGCTCCTCGGCGAGAAGGTGAAGGCCAAGGTCATCCACGGCCGCGACCTGTGGTTCGTGAAAGTCGATCCGACGCAGTTTCAGCAGGTGATCATCAATCTGGCCGTGAATGCGCGCGACGCCATGCCGGGCGGTGGCGAACTCACCATCCGCACCGCCAATGTCACCGAGCGCGAATCGGCCGCGCTAACCCATGCCGGAATGGAGCCGGGCGAGTATGTGCTATGCGAAGTGAGCGACACCGGCACCGGCATCCCACCCGAGATCATCGACAAGATATTCGAGCCCTTTTTCTCCACCAAGGAAGTCGGCAGAGGCACCGGCCTTGGCCTGTCCACCGTCTATGGCATCGTCAAGCAGACGGGCGGCTATGTCTTCGCCGAAAGCGAGATTGGCAGCGGCACGATCTTCCGCATCTATCTGCCACGCTGTGAAGAGACCATTGCAGAGGCCGAAGGCGAAGAAAAGCCCGCAAGAAAGGAGGATGGAGGCGACCTGACCGGTTCGGCCACCGTGCTTCTGGTCGAGGACGAGGACGCCGTGCGCGCCTTCGCGGCGCGGGCATTGACCACGCGCGGTTACCGCGTATTGACCGCGAACAGCGGCGTGCAGGCCCTGGACGTCATGAACGAACATAGCGGCGAGGTCGATCTCATCATCTCTGACGTGGTCATGCCCGAAATGGACGGGCCGACTCTGATGAAGCATCTTCGTAAAGAGAATCCGGAGATCAAGATCATCTTCATGTCCGGTTACGCGGAGGAAGCCTTCCGCGCCAATCTGGACGAGAGCGAGAAGTTCGCCTTCCTGCCCAAACCCTTCACATTGAAGAAGCTGGCGGCGGCGGTTAAGGAGGCGCTTGAGAGCGAGTGATGAGGCCACCGTCAAGATGCGAGAGGCTCATATCGGTAGTAATGCGAGGGCGATACAAGTAAAATTCTTTTGTGGGAACCGTTTGTATGCGCTTGCTCGAAGGAACAAAATATGTACTTTGGTTGAAGATTGCATTGCACACAAACGTATGAAATAACGGAGAAGGGGACATGGCGAAGGCGGATTTGCGTCTCGTGGAGAGGGCTGAAATGGACAAACAAAAGGCGCTGGAAGCAGCGCTGGGCCAGATCGAGAAGAGTTTCGGCAAAGGCTCGGTCATGCGGCTGGGCAAGAACGAAACTGCCGTCGAGGTGGAGGCGATCCCTACCGGCTCGCTTGGTCTGGACATTGCGCTCGGGATCGGCGGCTTGCCGCGCGGGCGCGTCATCGAGATTTTCGGCCCCGAATCCTCCGGTAAGACCACGCTGGCGCTGCATGTCATCGCCCAGGCGCAGAAGCGCGGCGGCATTTGCGGCTTCGTCGATGCCGAGCACGCGCTCGACACGGGTTATGCACGGAAGCTGGGCATCAATCTGGAAGACCTGATCTTTTCGCAGCCGGACACGGGCGAGCAGGCGCTGGAAATCACCGACACGCTGGTGCGGTCCGGCGCACTCGATGTCATCGTCGTCGATTCGGTGGCGGCGCTGACGCCGAAGGCCGAGATCGAGGGCGAGATGGGCGACGTGCTGCCGGGGTTGCAGGCGCGGCTCATGAGTCAGGCCCTGCGGAAGCTGACCGGTTCGATTTCCAAATCGCACACCATCGTCATTTTCATCAATCAGATCCGGATGAAGATCGGCGTCATGTTCGGCAATCCTGAGACGACGACGGGCGGCAATGCGCTGAAATTCTATTCCTCCGTGCGCCTCGACATCCGCCGCATCGGCCAGATCAAGGAGC
>JBNKIW010000019.1:0-69280 GCA_050290865.1 Rhodomicrobiaceae bacterium
AGCATTGGCTGTCCTATCGCCTGTCGTTTGCTTGTTGCTAAACAACCGATACCAGCGACCTTCAGCAAATGCTCACTTTTTTACCCACGGATTCCGCCGGGGAACCAAAAGTTAGCGCGAATGGGGGGGGAAGCCGGCATCTGCGACGGTAGCCCGGGCGAAACGCTATCCGAACGCCATCGGATCGCCAACGTGGCCGGTGATAATGTTGACCTGAGATAGCGCCCACCTGAGATCACGCTTTCTCGTCTTGGTCAGATTCTGGAGATGAACCGTATTCGTTGGTGGTACGCCCGCGTCAATGTCAAAGAGCTGCTGCGCAAGCGTCTCCGAGAGCATGATTTCATAGGCACGGATGACATTCGTCAAATCGTCGCTATTGTAAGCGCCGAGTTGCCGTAGGGCCTCCAAACGGTTCCGCGTCGAGCGCTCGCGAATGTCGTGGCGAAGCGCCAGCAAGCGGGCACAGCTCACGATCGCCGCCATTCCGCCCTTCTTGAGATTGATGCGGCCATCATCCGTTTTGATATTGCCGAGGAGGCTTATCGCCGGCTTGAATTCACTCGCAATCGCGGCGAGTTGCTTGAGAAAGCCCGGAGATCTGTGGGCATGTTCGTAGGCATAGTTCCAAATCTCGTTAGCGGGCTCCTGAGGGCCGAAGACCGGGCGAAAATCGTAAAAGATGTCGACGTTCAATATGTCAGTCGACTCTGCACGGGCAATCCAGTCGTCGATCCGCTTCCTCCACGTCGCTCTTCCACCTCTCCAGCATGTGTTTCGCGCCATGACGCCGCCGTCGCAATAGCGGACACCAGCCTCGTTGAGGATATCGGACATGCGCGCGCCAAATATCGCAAACCAAGCGTCGAAATTGGGATCTTCTTCGTCAACGGAGTAAATGATGGCATTGTCCTGGTCCGGTGTCAGTAAGCTCTCACCGCGTCCACCCGAACCCAAAACAAGGACGGTGAAATCGACGGGCGAGGGGCCATCACCATTATCAAGCATTCGCTTTTTAGCGAGTTCTGCGGCCCGATTTGTCAGCGCGCCCAGTTCTTCGCTGTGGATAGCGGTGATCTCCAGAGCGGGTATGCCTTCCACAACAAGACTCGTTGAGACGACGGGAAGGCGCGCCCAAGCCTTCGCAAGCGATTTCACATTGGGCGCGGTATCGATTTCATACCCGAGAATAATGGCGTCATCCGCCCGCTGCTTGAGCAGATCCCCCGTGGTAATCGCACCGACAAGATCTCCGTTGGCGTCGCGCACACCGAGGTGCCTGATCCCGCCATGCCTCATTTGACCCATGGCGCGATAAACGTGAACATCGTCCGGAATGGTCTTTAGAGGCGTGCTCATGAATTCTCCCGCCCACTCCAAGCCACTCTCACTCGAGCCATATGCGCGCACGAGGTCGCGCTCGGTAATAATGCCGAAATTTCCGGAACTATCCGATACGAATACTGAGCTTACATTCTTATCTGTCAGCTCGGTTGCCACGCCTTTCAGGCTGGTCCTGTAGTCGATCACGATCGGCGGGCTGCTCATGATGTCGCGCACGCGATGACGAAACGGAAAACTGTCGATGTGTGCTATCGTGGAAAGCTCTGTCGGGGGCTCCCGTACCGGAGCCGTCCAGCCTTGCTGCTTGTGCGACTCGATTATGTCGGTGAATGCGCGGCAACTCTTTTCCGCTTGCGCTAAATTCACTATCCCTTCGTCACGCAGTAGAGGAATCAACCGGACAAAAACACGCGCAGCGATGAAGGCGTCACCAAGCGCTGTATGCCGATCGACGAGCGGCACGTCCAACCATTCAGCTATTGTATCGAGCTCGAAGTTATTTAGCGTTGGTCGAGCGATTCTAGCAAGAGCCGATGTGTCCAAGCGTCTGTGCTCACGATACACTATCCTAGCGCGGTTGTATTCTCTCTCGATTATGCATAGATCGAAACCAATATTATGACCGATAAGGACTGACGTGCCAATAAAGTCTTCTGTCTCGTTAATTATATCTGCAAAATCGGGAGCGGTGTCTGTTAACTTATTTGTAATGCCATGAATTCTTGTGTTTTCTTCCGTGATCGCGATGTGGGGGTTCGCGAATGTTTGATACGTTTCTTCTTCAAGAACCCTTTCGCCGTCGATCTTTACGAGCCCCACTTGGATTAACCGCGCATTTGCGGCGTCCAGCCCGGTCGTTTCAGTGTCGATAGCAACCGCCTGCAGGGACGAGAGGGGCGTTGCACTGTTGTTGGTGTACATTGTACCGCTCCCCTTCGAGACGCAGCCAAGCTTGATGACGTGGGTGTGCTGCACCGCTCGACACCTTAGGTCCTGTGGACGGATTTAATCAAGATCAGGCCGCAGGCGAAACCCACAAATGACGCGCAACTTCAAGTGACACTTGCGCCGGATTTCGCCGGGCGTCGGGCAACCGGCGGTGAAGTCGCCCCGATTTGGGGGACGATCTCGGCGACCGCCTCGCGGTTCCGGGAGCGGTGCACGCGCCGCCACGACCGGGACTCCTCCGCCAGCCCGCTCCGACCTGAGCGCCAGGAGTTTTGCTCGTTTTACATCCTGCGCTTGCCATTTGGTTAACGTCGGCGTAAAGGGAGCGCGTGGGGGTCGTTCCGAACGATTTGTTAAAAAACTCAACCTAAGGTTGAGCTGGGAGCGGCACGAGTGGGAGATTTATCATGTATGGAATTCTCGCGGCATGCGTCGCCGTGATGGCCATGTTTCTTGGCCTCTTCGCAATGGCTGTTGAGCCGGAGGCGGATGGAATCGGGGACCGCGTGATCACCGGCCCCCAGAAGGCCGGTCCGGACCAGACCGCGCAGAGCGCGCCGCCGCAGCGCTGATATCGCCATAGCAAACCGGGCACCGGCCCCGTTTTTCAGAAAATGCGCGCCCAATCGTACCGCGCCGTTCTGGCTGCGGTAAATCGGTGCAGGCGTCCGGCGTTCAGCATCATCGGCAGTTGCAGAGTTGAGGGGCGGGAAGGCCTGCCTCCTCCCCACCCCTCGTGTGCCGTCGCTTCGCAAGCCTACGAGGTCAAGTCGCTACCAGCCAAGCGAACGGGCATTCGGTTATGGGCACCAGCCGCATGATCCTGCTGGCTGTTTCCAGGCTGCTCCGGCAGCGCTCCGACAGCGGAAGGCGCATGGGGATGACGAACCACTATCCTGTATGTGGGAACCGGTTGTCTCTTTCGCCAGATTTGCGAACCTTACCGGACGGCCTGCGCCGCAGGCCCCCGCGTTCACTCACGCCAATGTTCAGGCGCGCGCAGGGGGACCGCGATTGTTGTGCGTCCGGTGGGCGATCGAAGCGATGAAGCAATCGCTGGGGGAGGGCGCGATGTCGGCGGCGCCCGCAGGCAAAGGCGCACCGCCGTCGATGGCAGGCAGCGCGAAAGTCGCCGTGGCCAGAGCGTCGCATACGGGGCAGCCGCTGCCCGGCATGTCCTTTTCAACCGGGTTGCCGCTGGCGTCGAAGCTGATCTGCTTCAATCCGGTTGGGGTGCAGATGAGGATGATATCGGGAGACGCGCCAGCCTGAGCAGAGCGTGTCCCCAGCGGCATGGGCAGCATGACAGCCGCCATCACGGCTTGGAACACCAAGCCCAGAATGGCAGTCTTCGCGACAAACGCGCGCCGGTTGCTTTGCTTCAAGCCGGCCATTCAGCGCCCCTTTGGATAACGACCGGTCCACCCTGATGCGGTGCCCGGCAAGAGTCAACGCGATGATGCGGTGACATTTTGTCCGGTATGCATGCCTCGCCCCGTCGTTTGGCACCGCGTTAACCTTCCGGCTTGACGGCGAATTGCCGCGGGTTTACGGTTAAAATCATACGATCTCTAAAAACATCATATCACGAACGCTGCCTCAGGAGCGTGCCCATGCACATGGCCGATGCACTGCTTTCGCCTGCCACCGGGGGCGTGATGTGGGCCGCAACCGCCGCGACGGTGGCTGTCGGTTCGCGCGCCCTGAAGCGCAAGGGCGACAATCTGCAGGTGCCCCTGATGGGGGTCATGGGCGCCTTCGTTTTCGCCGCGCAGATGATCAACTTCGCCATCCCCGGGACCGGGTCGAGCGGCCACTTCGCAGGCGGAATGCTGCTGTCGCTGCTGCTGGGACCGCATGCGGCGTTCCTCACCATGGCGTCGGTGCTGACCGTGCAGGCGCTGTTCTTCGCCGATGGGGGGCTTCTCGCGCTAGGCGCCAACATCTTCAACATGGGCTTCGTGCCTGCCTTCATCGTCTATCCGCTGATCTACAGGCCTCTTGCGGGCGCTGCCCCGAGAGGCTCGATGCGGCGGCGCGTGATGATCTGTGTCGGTGCGATGCTTGCCCTGCAGTTGGGCGCGCTGGGCGTGGTGGTGGAGACCACAGCGTCGGGCATCGCTGAACTCCCCTTTTCCACCTTCCTCCTGGCCATGCTCCCGATTCATCTGGCGATCGGCGCCGTTGAAGGGTTGATCACGCTTGCGGTGGTGGAGTTCGTCGAGCGCTCCGAACCTCGCCTTTTTGCGCAGGAGCGCGTTGCTCCGGCCTCGGGGCGGACGGTCGGCACCCTCGCCGTCGTCGCGCTGATCGTGGGCGGAGTGCTGTCCTGGTTCGCGTCGAGCCATCCGGATGGGCTGGAATGGTCGGTCGCCCGCCTGACCGGCAAGCCGGAGGTTTCCGGGAGCGAAGGTGCCACGCACCGCGCCGCCGCCACCATTCAAGAGAGAACGGCTTTTCTGCCCGACTACGGCTTTCCGGCCGGGGCAGGCGCTGATCGTGCAGACGGCGAAGGCGGGACGGAAGTAGCCGCCGAGCCCGCATGGGGCACGCCGGACGCCGGCACCTCGGTTTCCGGGCTGGCTGGCGGCGCGCTCACGCTCCTGCTGGCGGGTTTTGCGGGCTTCATCGTCCGCCGCCGCGATCCGGCACGGGCGCAGTGAGCGCGCGCTGCGAGGCTTCCCATCTCGATCCCGGGGTTCTTGACCGGCTGAGCCAGCGCACCTCATCCATTCATTCGCTCGACGCCCGCGCCAAGCTGCTGACGGTTCTCGTCTTCGTCCTCGCCGTCGTTTCCGTACCGAAATACGCCGTGGCGACGCTCCTGCCGTTCTTCGCTTTCCCGATCCTGATGCTGGCACTGTCGGGCGTACCGACCAGACCGATCCTGCTCAGGCTGGCGGCTGTCGCGCCTTTCGCGGTGATGGTCGGCGCATTCAATCCGCTCCTGGATACCGGCATTGCGCTGCAGGTGGGAGGATTGGGCATTTCCGGCGGCTGGCTCTCCTTCGCTTCCATCGTGCTGCGCTTTCTTCTGACAATCGGCGCGCTTCTCCTGCTGGTGGCGACGACGGGTGTCCCCGCGCTGGGCCGCGCGGCCGCGCAACTCGGCGTTCCGCGTGTGTTCGTGGCGCAGATCCTCGGCCTCTACCGGTACCTCTTCCTGACTTTGCAGGAGGCACGGAGCACGCATCTCGCGTGGCGGCTGCGTACCGCCCACGGACGTCATCCTCACTGGCGCATATTCGCGAACATCCTCGGGCAATTGCTGCTGCGCGCCGTGGCGCGCGCCGGCCGCGTGCACACGGCCATGGAATGCCGGGGCTTCGACGGCGAGTTCCGGCTGATGAGCAGGACGGTATTCACCACCCGCGACTGGGGATATGTCGTGGGATGGTGCACGGCATTCGGCGTCATGCGGTTCGCTCATCCCGCCGAGTTCATCGGAGCTTTCATGCTGGGGGCGGCATGAAAGGGGTGGGCATCCAGGTCGAGGCGTTGTCGTTCACCTATCCGGACGGCACGCCCGCGTTAACAGACGTTGCGCTGGCGGTCGAACCCGGTGAATGCGTCACACTCGCCGGGGCCAACGGTGCCGGGAAATCGACGCTGATGAAACTGCTTGGCGGCGTGCTGGTGCCGGACGGCGGGCGTGCCGAGATCGGCGGCGTTGCGGTCACGGGCCGCACGCTCCCCGAGGTGCGGCGCCTCGCAGGCACGGTCTTCCAAGACCCCGATGACCAGCTTTTCATGCCGACCGTGCTCGAAGACGTCGCCTTCGGTCCGCTGAACATGCGCCTTCCCGAGGAGGAGTGCCGCCGCCGCGCGAGGCTCGCACTGGAGCAGGTGGGGGCGTGGCATCTGCGGGAGCGTCCGCCGCACCGACTGTCCGGCGGTGAGAAGCGCCGCGTGGCCATCGCCGCTGTGCTGGCCATGATGCCCGCCATTTTGCTGCTCGACGAGCCGTCCGCCGGGCTCGACCCCGCGTCGCGCCGCCAGCTCATAGGTCTCCTGAAGGACCTGCCGCAGACGAAAATCATCGCCACGCACGATCTGGAACTGGCACTGGAACTGGCGCCGCGCGCGGTTTGCCTGCATCATGGCACGGTTGCCGCGGACGGAGAAACGGCGGCGGTGCTCGCTGACGCGGGGCTGATGGAGACATGCGGGCTGGAAGTCGCGGCGTGTCTCAGGCCTTGCCCGCATTGCGGCGCGCAGCAGATCTGAACATTCCGGCTTTCTTCCCTTGCGCGTGCGGGCGTCCCGGCATTGAATGGCGCTGCATCACCGCTGACGGAGGCTACATTGGGCGCTGACCGCATCACGATTTCGCTCGACGAGGATCTGCTGGCCGCTTTCGACGCTCTCACCCAGGCGAAGGGCTACACCAACCGCTCCGAGGCGTTCCGCGACCTCATCCGCGAGCGGCTGCAGGCGGAAACCGTCGCCGCGGACGAGAACCAGCACGTCGTTGCCGCGCTGACCTACGTTTTCGATCACCATGAGCGCATGCTCGGGATGCGGCTGACGGAGGCCCAGCATGAGCATCACGATCTCAGCCTCTCGACGCTGCATGTGCATATCGGGCCGGAAAGCTGCCTGGAGACCACCGTCCTCACCGGGCATCTGCGCGACGTGCGGGCGCTCGCCAATCGTATTCTGGCCGAGCCGGGCGTGCGCTTCGGCCATCTGCACGTCATTCCGGCGGATCTGGCCGGCGGTGGGATGCATCATCATGGACACGGGGGAGAGGAGGGGCATCAACACCAACATCCCCATCCCCACCGCTGACGGTCAGCGGCGGGCCGCTCTTATTTCGCCTTCAGCGTCATGATATAGGCGGCGACGTCCGCGAGTTCGGCCGTGGTGAACTGCACCTTCGGCATGGGCGGGTGAGGGTTGAGGATGTAGCCGCCGATTTTCTCCGCGCTCTGCCCCTCCTTTGCCGCCGCCGCCATGAAACTCGGCACCCCCGCGACCACCTCGTTGCTTGCGCCGCCCGGCTCGACGATATGGCAGTTGGTGCACAGGGTGCGCGCAAGGCGCTGGCCGTTGACGGCATTCGCGGCCTGCGCCGGATGCCACGCGGTGGCCGCCAGCAGGGCCAGACCCGATAAGGTGACACGACAGATCATGATTGCCCCCCGGCAGGCTGAATTGGCGGAAACGCCTTATTTTCCATAGCACAGAACGGGGCCGCGCGCTCGCTTCACGCCTTCTTTTCCCACCGGCCGCGCTCGTTCTGCTGCCAATAGGTCACAGCGAAGCCCTGCGATTTGGCGCGCTTCCACTGCTCACGGGCGCGTCCGCGGGCGTCGTCATCGCGTCCTTCGAACAGATAGACGACGCGGGTGTAACCGCCCAGCTCCGGCGCATCGGCACCATCGACGAGAAAGCGCACGGTGGCGCCATTCGGGTTACTGCCCTCATGGGTGAGGAACACGGGCTGTTCCTCTGGAAAGCCGTCGCGCGCCATGCCGTGCGGCAGAAAACTCTCCTCGGCATAGGTCCACAGAGCCGCGTCCAGCGCCTCCGCCCGCTGGCGGCTTCCCGCCTGCACCACCGCGCGCCAGCCGCGTTCGAGGGTCTTCTCCAACAGGCCCGGCAGCACCCTGTCGAGCGCATGATGATCGAGCTGATAGAAGAGCACTTCCGTGGTCATGAGCGCGCCTCGACATACGGGTTTTTCGCTTTGCGCAGATGCACGCGGATCGGTACCGAACGCATGTCGAAACTGTCGCGCAGGGAGTTGACGAGATAGCGCGTGTAGGCCTCGGGGAGGTCGTCCGGACGCGAGCAGAAGACGATGAAAGTGGGGGGGCGCGCGTTCGACTGGGTGCTGTAGCGCAGCCTGATCCGCCGTCCGCTGACCGCAGGCGGCGCGTGGCGTTCGAGCGCCTCCGCGAACCAGCGGTTGAGCGCCGCCGTCGGGATGCGGCGGTTCCAGGCGTCGTAAACATTGACGATTGCGCCCATCAGCTTGTCCGCGCCCCGCCCCGATACCGCGCTCAGCGGCATGACGGACACGCCTTTCACCTGCGGCAGCGCCCGCTCCACCGTTTCACGCAGTTCGCGCAGACGCCGGTCGCGATCCTCGACGAGGTCCCATTTGTTGATGCCGATCACCAGCGCCCGGCCCTCGCGCTCGACGAGATCGGCGATCTGCAAATCCTGTTTGTCGAGTGCCTGGGCCGCATCGACGAGCAGCACCACGACTTCGGCGAAGCGAATGGCTTTGAGGGCGTCGCCCACGGCCAGCTTTTCGGCGCGTTCGGAGACGCGCGATCTGCGGCGCAGCCCCGCCGTGTCGAACAGCTTGAACGCGCGGCCGCTCCACGAGAAATCCGAGGCGACGGCATCGCGGGTCAGGCCCGGTTCCGGCCCGGTGATCATGCGCTCCTCGCCGAGCAGGCTGTTGACGAGCGTGGATTTGCCGGCATTGGGCCGTCCGACGATGGCGAGCCGCAAGGGACGGGCGCGCGCGTCCGACGTGTCCTCCTGTTCCGGAAAAGGCTCGCCGCTTTCTTCCAGTGCGTCCAGCGCGGCGTTGATACGCGCATACAGGTCGCCCATGCCCTGATTGTGTTCCGCTGAAATCGCGACCGGCTCGCCCAGGCCGAGTTCGAAGGCCTCGTAATACCCCGGATCGGAGGCACGCCCCTCGTATTTATTGGCGATCAGAACCACCGGCTTGCCCGAAGCGCGCACAAGATCCGCGAATTGCTCGTCGACCGGCGTCACGCCTGCGCGGGCATCGATGAGGAACAGGATCAGGTCGGCTTCGGCGACGGCTGTTTCGCTCTGCTGGCTCATGCGCGCGGCTATGGACCCCTGCTCGGCGCGCTCCAGCCCGGCGGTGTCGATGAGGCGGATGGTGCGCTTTCCGATAGCGGCCTCGGCCTCCTTGCGGTCGCGCGTCAGGCCGGGCATGTCGTCGACCAGCGCCAGCCGCTTGCCCGCGAGGCGATTGAACAGGGTCGATTTGCCGACATTCGGCCGCCCGGCGATGACGAGAGAATAGGTCATGGTTACATCACGTAAAGAGAATCGGCGAAAGGGGCTGCCCGGCCCCGTATCATTCTGCCTGTTTTCAGCTTTGCCGGCACCCTTTTGTTCGGCCTGCGGCTCGACAGGAAGGCGCTAGTACAGCCCGCGAGCCAAGTTCGCCCCCCGTTTGCCGCACAGGCTCATACGAACCTGGCTCGCGGGCTGTACTGGCCAAAAAAACAAGCGGGCCGCAACCAGCCCGCCACGAGTTCACAATGCCGCCCGCCGCTCAGTTCATCGCAATGAGCCGAGCCTTGTCCGTCAGGACGAACATGCGGCCATTGGCGATGGCCGGCGGAATATAGACGGCGGTGTCCAGGTCGGCCTTCGTTGCGATCTGCCCGGTCCTGGCGTCCACGCCCAGCATCAGGCCCTTGTTGGACACCACCCAGAGCTTTCCGCCCGCGAGCGCCGGCCCGGTCCAGATGCGCGCCTGCGGCAGGGCCGTAACCCAGCGGACCTTGCCGGTCTTGCGCGCCAGGGCGTAAAGGTGGCCGCCGGTATCGACCAGGAACACGCTATCCCCGGCCACGGCCGGCGTCTGGTCGGACCGGAGGTCGCGAGACCACATCCGGTCCCCGGTGGCGACACGGGTCGCGATGAGGCGTCCCGACTGGCTGGCGGCCAGCACCATGTTGCCGTCGATCACCGGGCGTGCGGCCTCGCCGATCGATGTAATGGTCGTGGCCGCGCCGCCGCCGGACACGGAGTCCACCCACTTCTGTTGCCCGGATTTGGCATCGAGCGCCATGACCTCGCCGGAGGAGAAAGAAACGACAACCAGATTGCCGGATACGGCGGGGCTGACATTGGTCAAAATCTCCGCGCCTTCGGGGAGACCGCGTACGCTCCACACCTCTCTGCCGTCGGCGCCGCTGAGCGCGAAGAGCTGGCTTTCGGTGTTGACGATGAAGACCTTGCCGCCCGAAGCCGTCGGCGAAGTGCGGATCGGAACGCCGAGGTTCTTGGTCCACAGCGGTTTGCCGGAGGTGCTCAGGGCGGTCACCGTACCGAAACCGCTTGCCGCGTAAATTCTGTCGCCCTCCGCGGCCAGCCCGCCGCCATAGCCGGAAGAGGCCTTCTCATCCTCGGGTTTCAGGCTGACATGCCAGAGTTCGCCGCCATTCATCGAGAATGCGGTGACAAGGCCCTTGCGGTCGAGCGTGAAAACCTTGCCGCCATAAATGATGGGGATCGCTGTGAGGCGCCCGCTCGAACTCGACCCCGATCCGGCGTCACCGCGCCAGAGCCGTTTTCCGACGCCCGAGAAGGCCAGATGGCCGGGCGAATTGCTCGCCACGCCGCCCGGCTGGCTCCAGGACTGGTTGACATGCGGCGCCGGGATGAGAACCGGCTCCTTCGCCTCCACGGCCGCGGTCGCCCCGGTGGTCTCTCCCGAGGAGAGCACCGAAATGCGATGGCCGGGCATCGGCGGGGGCGCACTCTCACCGAACAGGCTGGACACGCCTGGGATGGACGGCATGGACGGCGTGCTCAGGCCCGCAGCCTCGCATCCCGCCAAGCCGAGCACCGCGGCTGTGAACACCAGCCCTGTCAAGAAGCTCGAACGACGTTGGCCGTGCATCGGTCATCCTCTATTGCGTTGCGGCGTCGTTGCTCCCGGCCTTGCCCACGTCCTGGACTTTGACGAGCAGGGCAAGCATGATCTGGGCACGCTTGCGAAGCTCGGCCGGAGCAAAAGGGTCGCTCAGGATCTGGCTGAACAGTTTCTCCGATTCGACCGTGTTGCCGGAGCGAAAAGCCGCGAGTCCCAACAGCTCCTTCGCGGAATAACGCCACGGATTAGTGTCCGTATTAAGTCCTTCGAGGCGGCTGGCGATCTCCCCGGCATCTGCGTCATCGAGCCGCAGCGTGGCGGCCTGGAGGCGCGCGAAATCCCGCAATGTGGCGTCGCCGCCGCCCGCGGCGATTCTGTCGAACTCGGCGACAGCCTCTTTCTTGCGGCCCTCTTTGGCGTGGAGCGCGGCGGTTTCGAGCGCGGCGAGCGTCTTGTAACCTCCAGGCGCCGCTTTGGTCAGGGTGCCAAGGGCGGCGAGAGCCTCGGTGTTCTTGTCCGCTTCGACGAGTGCGATCGCTTGATGGAAAGCCGCGCCGCTTTCCGCGCTCCGTTTCGTTTCCCACCAGTTGTATGCCTTGAAGCCGCCCACCGCCAGGATGATGAACAGCGCGCCGAGGATGGCGTAGATGCCATATTTGTCCCACAGCTTGGCGATTTCTTCACGGCGGAGGTCTTCATCGACTTCGCGGAAAATGTCTTCGTTGCTCATTTCGCTCACCGGCTTTCCGGGCCGTACCCTTTTTCGGATTTTCCCGCTACTCTTATAACGGCCACGGCTTGAACGCCAGCTTTCCCGCCGCCGCGCAATGTAACCCGCCTTCCAGTCGCGGGAGATCGCCGCAATTCTCCAGAACCTGGTTCACCTGCCGCTGATTTTGGACTTTTTCGTGGCCTTCACCGAAGGTTCGGCGCCATCGCCGCCGCTGCTCTCGCCGTCCCGCATGGAATAAACGTGTTCGAGACCGGGGAAGGAGCGGGCGCGCACCTCGGCCACGTAGTCCTTGACCGCATTCTCGATCGCCGCACCCAGGTCGCCGTATTTCTTCACGAATTTTGGCACGCGCGGCGACAGGCCGAGCATGTCCTCCAGAACCAGAATCTGGCCGTCGCAGGAAGCCGAAGCTCCGATGCCGATAGTCGGGATCGGGATCATCTTCGTGATACGCGCGGCCAGCAGTTCCGCCATGCCTTCCAGCACCACGGCGAAGGCCCCCGCCTCGGCGATGGCCACGGCGTCGGCCTCGATCGCCGCCCACTCCTCGCGCCGCCGCCCCTGCGTCTTGAAGCCGCCCACAATGTTGATGGATTGCGGGGTCAAGCCGATATGCGCCATCACCGGAATGCCGCGCTCGGTGAGATAGCGGACGGTGTCGGCCATGCGCGCGCCGCCCTCGAGCTTGATGGCGCCGCAGCCCGTTTCCTTGAGGACGCGCGCAGCGTTGCGGAAGGCCACCGCCGGGCTTTCCTCATAGGATCCGAACGGCATGTCCACGACGACGAGCGCCTGGGACGAACCGCGTACCACGGCCGCGCCGTGCATGATCATGAGGTCGAGAGGAACCGGAACCGTGGTCTCATAACCGTGCATCACCATGCCGAGCGAGTCGCCCACAAGCAGGAAATCGACATGCGGGTCGATGATGCGCGCGGTGTGTGCGTGATAGGCCGTCAGCGAGACGATCGGATCCCCGCCCTTGCGCGCCCGGATGGCTGGCGCGGTCAACCGCCTGGCCTGAGATTGAGCAGACATGGCACTATCCTTAGAGTTGGTGAGGCACGATACTGCCCCGGCTGGCGCGGCAGCCCGTTCCGTCCTGAAACAAAATCGCGCCGCCGTTAACCGGCTGTTTGCGATCCGTCGCTTAGATGAACGATGATTTAGCGCCTCAGGCCCGGCGATTAAAGGGGTTTGATGCGGAAATCCTCAAGAGTAGCGCGAGCGTGATGGGGACTGGCGATGAAGCGGAATCCGGCTGAAGCTGCAGCGGAGAGATGGCGGCTGGCGGCTGTGTTTTGCTGCCTGATGGGTGCGGTGACACTTGCCACACCGGTCGAGGCCGCCGGATTGTACCCTTGGCACAGCGCCGTGGCCGCGCATGATGGCGGTGTCATTCGCGTGGATGCCTGCCGTGGCCGTGACTGCGCTCCGCCGCCGTCGCCCCCTTGCCGTCAGCGCCTGCCCTACACCCGCCCGCGCTCGAATATCGGTATGCGCGAAATGTGGGAACTCATCACCCACGGCGCGCCGATGCCGGGCACCGACTACTATTATTACCGAATGTATGAGTATCGGAAGGGACGTCTCCACACGCCGCGCCGCCGCTGCGGCCGCTGAGACCCGCCCGCGCGATGCCGTAGCGCGGAGATGACGATGAAGGCTGCCCGCTTGTGCCGGCAGCTTTCCTCATGTCTCGTACGCCCGCCTTTCCTTACTCCCGCCTGAACGCCCTTTCTCCCGCTTCCGTCTTCCCTGTCACGCTGTGCGGCCGGACCATCGCCGGTCATGCGTTTGCGCGGGACCATCCTTAACAAAACGTCAAAGTCCGCCATGCATAAGTCGCGCCCAAGCAAAGCTATTCGTATATATTTGTTATCGAGGCGTAACTTAAAAGAATTGATTACTTTCAATCTGCTCAAAATATCACCGATAGCGCGCTTATATGGTTCGTCAGTAGCAATAAATTAGTACTGACGATGGAATATCGCGTTGCTTTCCAAGACATGGAGGAGGAAGCTAATGAAGAAACTGCTTTTGACCCTTGCACTCGTCGTATTCGGCGGCATCAGCTTTTCCGCAGCCACCCCTGCGCACGCGCTGAGCGCCAACGCCATCGGCGGCGTGAGCAAGGCCATGCCGACCAGCCAGGTCAGCAAGGTGTTTTTTGACTGTGGCCGCCGGTGTGCTCGCCCTTGCTACCGCCGGTATCGGCCCTGCTACCGCCGTGCCTATCGGCGGTGCTATCGCCGTTGCTACCGTCCGTGCTATCGCCGTTGCTACCGTCCGTGCTACCGCCGTTGCTACCGCTCCTGCTGGTTCGGCTGCTGGTGGTAAGGAAGACGGTGCAGCACTGCTTGCAACGGGCAGTGATCGTCAGAAGCGGTTTGCCGCGCAGGCAGGCCGCTTTTTTCTTTGCGTGACACCGAGGCGAAGAGCCCCGCAGCGCTACCTCCCGTCAGCGCGCGCTGCATACAAATCGAACGAACCTGCTTCGACGAATTGAAAAAGAATGAAACATCCATAGCCATATTCATTACTTAGCGTAATTACGCCTTAGACAATATCAGCGAGTATGGCGTCGCTTTCCGATGAAACAGTGAGGAGAAAGCTCATGCGGAAACTGATGTTGGCAATAGCCCTGCTTATCTTTGGCGGAATCACCTTCTCAGCCGGTACCCCGGCACGCGCGCTTGAGGTTGGCACGCTGACCGGCGTCAACAAGGCGATGCCCGCCGGCGAAGTGACCAAGGTCCGTTGGCGCCGTCATCGCTGCTGCTACCGCTACCGGCGCTGCTACCGGCGCCTGCGCTGTTACAGGCCGTGTTATCGCCGCTGCTATCGGCCCTGTTACCGCCGGTGTTACCGCCCGTGCTTCGTCGGCTGGGCGTGGCATTGGTAAAACGCGGACGGTGTAGCGTTGCCCGCACCGGGCGACGGAAAACCGGATACGGCTTGCCCCGCGGGCAGGCCGTTTTTCTGCCAGGGCTGTTCAGCCCGGTTCCGTGCGGCGTCATGGCGCCAGACGCGTTTTCGGAATGGACCGGCGTGACTTTCTTTTGGCAACTGCCGCAGCGGCGTTGTTGCCACGAGTAGCGCTCGCAAGACCGGCGTCCGGCAAGCGGCGGCCGACAGGCGGGTGTTCCCGGCCGTTCCGCCTTGGGGTGACGCGCTGGCCGCCGAAAGGGGCAGGGGAATCGCATATGAGTAAAAGCGGCTTGCATCTTGGCCGCGAGTAGATTCTGAAGGCGTTCATGGTTTCGGATGGGGAAAACATTGAAGCTTTCAAATCTACATTTTCAGACTATCCTGATTCTCGCGATCAGAAGTCTTGGTATGAACTGCACGAAATTCTTTTCATCGCCTTCGCGGCGGTGTTGTGTGGGGCGAAGAATTGCGTGGAAATCGCGGAGTGTGCCCGGGCCAAACTGCCGTTGCTGCGCCAATTCCTGATCCTGAAGCACGGTGCGCCTAGCCACGACACGTTCAGCCGGGTGTTCAGGCTCCTCGATCCGAAAGCGTTTGAGGCCTGTTTCGCCCGCTTCATGGACACCTTCCGCACCCAAGCTTGAACGCGAGGGGCGCGCTCGCATGCCGCCCATGATGGTTTCGGCATGTGGTTTGGAGACGCGCATGACGCTCGCCCATACGATTGCGCCCCAAGGCAACGAAGTGCAAGGTGCCCTGAAATTGCTTGAACTGATTTCGCTCAAGGGCAATCAATTCGATCTAGTACAGCCAGAGGCAAGTTCGCACCCGATTCGCCGCACGTGCGCAAGCGAACTTGCCTCGGAAAAGCTGTACTAGAAAGAAACTCGCTGCAGCGCACAACAATCGGCCGGAAAAGGGCCGTTTCATATATTCGGGTGTGCGCGGCACATGACAACTCACATTATATCCGAGCCCCCATCCCCGATGTGTGGTTTTTCACACATGCTCTTGGCGTGATTGGGTAGAAGCATACCCGCTTGCGCCGCGTTCCGGCGGCGCTACGACCGTCCAGCCGGCCTGAAGAGCCCCTAAAATCATGCGCTTGCTGCATAGTGGACCGGCGCTGCGCGAATAGCTCACTGGCTGGCACGCCGATTGCTCATCATTCCTCCGTCAACCAATTCCGGGCTGGCTGCTGCCGCCCACATTTGGTGCATCTATTCAGGGAGGTCTTTCATGCGTAGAATCATCGTCTCCGCCTCAGCCGCCGCCGCCATAGCCGTGGCGTTCACGGCAGCGCCCGCATTCGCGGACTGCGATCCGGGCGAAACCGTCATCAAGTTCAGCCACGTTACCAACACTGACAAACACCCTAAGGGCATCGCCGCATCGCTCCTGGCCAAGCGGGTCAATGAAGAGATGAACGGCAAGGCCTGCATGCAGGTGTTCCCGAATTCCAGCCTTTACGACGACAACAAGGTGCTGGAAGCGCTCCTCAACGGAGACGTTCAGCTGGCAGCGCCCTCGCTCTCCAAATTCGAGAAATTCACCAAGAAGTTCCGTATCTTCGACCTGCCGTTCCTCTTCGAGGATGTCAAAGCCGTCGAGCGCTTCCAGAACTCCGAAGACGGCCAGAAGCTGAAGAATGCGATGCGCAAGCGCGGCCTTCTGGGCCTTTCCTTCTGGCACAACGGCATGAAGCAGATGTCGGCGAGCCGGCCGCTGATCAAGCCCGAGGACGCCAAGGGCCTCAAATTCCGTGTGCAGGCGTCCGACGTCCTGGTGGCGCAGTTCCAGCAACTCGGCGCCAATCCGCAGAAGATGTCCTTCAAGGAGGTCTATGGCGGCCTTCAGACCAAGGTCATCGACGGTCAGGAAAACACCTGGTCGAACATCTACGGCAAGAAATTCTTCGAAGTGCAGGACGGCGTAACGGAAACCAATCACGGCATCCTCGACTATCTCGTGGTGACATCCGCCGAATGGTGGGACGGCCTGAAGCCCGATGTGCGCGATCAGTTCGGCAAAATCCTCAAAGAAGTGACCGAGACCCGCAACGCGGAGTCAACCAAGGTCAATGAGGAGAACAAGCAGAAGATCATTGCCGCCGGGGCCAAGGTCCGCACGCTCACGAAAGAGCAGCGCGCCGCCTGGGTCAAAGCCCTGGAGCCTGTCTGGAAGAAGTTCGAGAAGGACATCGGTGCCGACAGCATCAAGGCGGCTCTCGCAGCCAACGAAGGCAAATAAGCGTGCATCACGCTGACCGGGCGCCGTCCATGGCGTGAGGCAATAGACGTGGCCGGTCTCATCCGGCCGCGTCTTCAACAATCCATAACCGCTACCGATCCTGGGGAGGACCGGCCGTGTCCGTCGAAAACCGCAGCGCCCTGAGCCGGGCGATTGACAGCCTTGAGGAAACGTTGATCGCCCTCTTTCTGGGCCTTATGACGCTCATCACCTTCGCCAATGTCATCGTGCGCCACGTTTTCAACAGTAACATCCTGTGGGCGCTGGAACTGACGGTCTTCCTTTTTGCCTGGCTGGTGCTGCTCGGCGTTTCCTATTGCGTCAAGCATTCTGTTCATCTCGGCGTGGATGTCTTCATCGAGATCGCGCCGCCGCGGGTGCGCAGAATTCTGGCGCTCCTTGCGGTGACCGCCTGTCTTGTCTTCTCGCTGCTGCTTCTGAAGGGCTCGTGGGACTATTGGTACGCCTTCGCCACCAAGCGCGCCTTTCTGGAAACGAACGACGTGCCGATGCCGGAATTCCTGCAGTTCCTGGCCGACCGGTTCAATGAAGGTGAGCGATACGAGAAGATCCCGCGGTTCATCCCCTATTTTGCCTTACCGCTCGGGGTAACTCTGCTGACCTTCCGTTATGTGCAGGCCGCCTATCTGATCCTCACGGGACAGAGAGACCGGCTGATTGCCGGACACGAAGCCGAAGAGGAACTTGCTCAGCTCTCCGCGGGCAGCAGGCGGGAGGACTGATCATATGTCTGTCGTCGTTCTGTTCACCCTCGTTATCTGCCTCCTGTTCATCGGTGTCCCGATTGCTGTTGCGCTGGGGCTGTCGAGCATTGTCTTCCTGCTGATCTATTCGGATGCTTCTCTCGCGTCGATCGCGCAGACGCTGTTCTCCGCTTTCGAAGGCCATTACACGCTGCTTGCAATCCCGTTTTTCATCCTCGCATCTGTTTTCATGTCGACCGGGGGGGTGGCCCGGCGCATCATCCGCTTCGCGATAGCCGTCGTCGGCCATATCCGCGGGGGGCTGGCGATTGCGTCGGTGTTCGCCTGTATGCTGTTTGCCGCACTCTCGGGCTCGTCGCCAGCGACCGTCGTGGCCATCGGCTCGATCGTCATCGCCGGCATGCGTCAGGTCGGCTACAGCAAGGAATTCGCGGCCGGTGTCATCTGCAATGCCGGAACGCTCGGTATCCTCATCCCGCCGTCGATCGTGATGGTCGTTTACGCTGCAGCAACCGACGTTTCGGTCGGGCGCATGTTCCTCGGCGGCGTCGTCCCGGGTCTTGTCGCCGGTCTGATGCTGATGGTGGGTATTTACACCGCTGCGCGCTGGAAAGGCTTGCCATCGCAGCCTTGGGCGGGCTTTGGCGAGATCGTCGAGTCGGTGTGGGATGCGGGATGGGGCCTGTTCCTCATCGTCATCATTCTCGGCGGCATCTATGGCGGTATCTTCACGCCAACCGAGGCCGCGGCGGTTGCGGCGGTCTACGCATTCTTCATCGCCAATTTCGTCTACCGCGACATGGGGCCGCTCAAAGGTAAGGGCGGCGAAGTCGCGTCGTTCTGGCGCAACCCGCAAAGCATCCTGACAGTCTGGTTTCATCCCGATACCAAGCGCGCCCTGTTCGAAGCGGGCAAGCTGACCGTCGCGCTCCTGTTCATCATCGCCAACGCGCTGATCCTCAAGCATGTGCTGACGGAGGAGCGTATTCCGCAGATGATCACCGAGGCGATGCTCGGCGCAGGGTTCGGCCCGGTCCTGTTCCTGGTCGCGGTGAACATCATCCTGCTGATCGGCGGTCAGTTCATGGAGCCGTCGGGCCTGCTGGTGATCGTCGCGCCGCTGGTGTTCCCCATCGCCATTCAACTCGGCATCGATCCCATTCACCTCGGCATCATCATGGTGGTGAACATGGAGATCGGCATGATAACGCCGCCGGTGGGGCTGAACCTCTTCGTTACGGCGGGGGTGGCGCAGATGTCGGTGATGAACGTCGTCAAGGCCGCGTTGCCGTGGGTGGCGATCATGTTCGTTTTCCTGATCCTCGTGACCTACGTGCCCTTCATCTCGACCTGGCTGCCGACCCTGCTGATGGGGCCGGAGATCATCACGCGATAGCGGCGAGGGACATCACGCGGGGGCGGCGATGGCGTCCGACTCCGAGCCCTGGGCTCGGGGCAGGAGCCGCGCCAGGAAATCATCGGCATGCTCCTCATCGGGCCGCCAGCGTGGTGTCTCTGGCGTGACGCGGCGCAGGATATCGCGGTTGGTGGAGTAGGCACCGTCTGGGCCGAGCCGAATCAGATCGACGCCCTTGGGGATGGTCCGGACGCGGAAGCGGCGCAGTTCCGGCCGAGCGGCGCAGGCAGTCTCGTGCTGGAGGCAGTCGAGTTCATCGTCGATGGTGAGGTGGACGGCGGCGTCGTCGGCCGCGTCCTGGAGGCGGGCGAGACTGTTATAAAGAGTGCGCCGGTCGCCAACCGGACCGCCGGGCACATCGCGGCCGATTTTCTGGAGAGGTGTGACGATCCAGTCCGTGATGCCGAGGCGCCGGAGTAGACGCGGCATGCCGATGAGCGGCTGCGGCCCGGACGGCATCAGCACCGACGCGACGGCGATGGCCGTACGCGGCGCGAGGACGGCAACGGCGCGCTCGATCCCGGCGACGGTCGCCGCCCAGGCACCAGTCACGCCTCGGAGGCGGTCATGCGTGGCGGCGTCGGCTGCGTCGAGGGATGTGGCGATCTTCGTGGGCGCGAGCGTGACGAGCCAGTCGGCGCATTCGGCGAGGTGCGTGCCGTTGGTGACGAGGCCGGTCGGGATATCGAGCATGCGGCCGGTCGCGAGGATGGCCTGCGTGTAGGGGCGCGAGTCGGGAAGGAGCGGCTCGTAGCCCTGGATGGAGAGGGCGAAGATGGGCGCGCGGGTGGCGGCCTCGCGGATGAAACGGGTATAGCGGTCGGTGGGGATCGTCGATCCGATCATTTCCGCCCGCTGACTGACGAAACAGACAGGGCATTTCAGATTGCACCCCTCGGGAGCAGGGACGATGAAAGTGAGGAACTGCCGCCCGTTCATCGCACCGGGGTATTCATCGGTGTCGTCAATCGGCAATAATCCTTCGGCGGGCATGGTGAAACAAATCCCATCAAAATACATCCACAATACATTACGCCGAAAACATCGCAATTATCAATAGTTCTGATGCATTTCAAGTTAGAACAGCGCCACAATGACACATGCAGGTACTTATTCGTGATATTTATCACATAGAAATGCTAGTAGACACGGGACATTTTCTGTTTTCAATCTTTTCATTATCAGAAGTATATATGACTTTAGCGAATCGGTAATGAGATCGCGCTTCCCAGAATCAGGGCTGAAAGGGCCGGTGATCAAAATTTGATGTTGATTTAATCAGCAGCCAGACGTACCGCTCGGCTACTCAAAAAAGGAGATCTTCTTCAAACTCCAGGCAACCAGCGGCAACGCCATAAGTCGCCCACGGCATGGCCTCAACGAAATAATGTCTGTGCCAAAGGGGCAAAAGTGACGTGTCCCTTGCGTAACTATAGTTCTTGAGGTTTAGTACATCTCGACAAACTCATCCACACGCAGTACACGAAATCCAAGATAATTGAGTTGCTCTACAGCAGTCTCCCCGCTGACCTGCAGCTCCTTGGATGGAGGAATCTTCAACTTGAGTGTATGAGCGGCCGCAGCGCAAACGGTTCTCTTCGCGACAGAATAGGCGCCGCTTTCCGGCAAGGGCAATTCCAAGCCCCGTGCGGCGAACCCATCCGCGGTTTTGAACGTTGAATAACCGAAATAGCGGAGGTCGGAATCATTGTCTGGTGCCGACGGCCATTTGCACGAAGCATTGAAAAAGACGTTAAAGACTCGCTCATCGATACGTTCCAGTTCGGAACCGTACAGCGCGCGAAAATTCGGGGACGCCAGCCAATCAGGATGAATATTGGTATTTGTAACGTGGTGAGGAAAAAAATGCGGAAGCTCTTCCGGAACATGAACTTCCTCACGCCAGTCACGATGAGCGTCAAGAAGGATTATTATACCCCTAGATCTTACCCAATCCAGTCGCTGTTCAGAAATCTTATCATCAGAACTACCTTCGTGAAAATGCTCAAGTGCTTTAAAACGGATTAAGAGTTGCTGCATTCCCAGATATTTTTTGCGGGTCCCAATATCATCCATGTTGAGACCTCCGGCTTCCAGCACCCAAATGAGCGCCCTGCTTTTGTGATCGCGCCTTTCAATCTTCCACAGATTGTCCATCAAACCGCGAAAACCGATCAACTCGGTTTGTGGGCGAGCCGTCAACACGGACTGCGTTGGAGCCACCGTGATAAGCGCATCACATTCCTGGAAGTGCCTTACAATCAACTCGCGGATGGGCTCGCCCGGCAAAGGCTCTATTGAGGCGTCATCCAATACCGTGACCGCAGCCCTAGGTCTTCCGCTGGCACGTTTGGCGAGGGCAGCCGCAATCGAGTTGGCTGCGGTATCAATTTCCTGTTCTGAAAGAAGAGGGGCATAGCGAATTTCCCCTTCTTTTGCTCCAGCTTCAGGCCAATTCGAAAAGAAGAAACGCAGTAATGAGGCGCCGTCGTCGGCACCGATGTTCGTCTTGCCCACCAGCTTGGGCGTCAACGATTTCACTGGAGTGTCAGCGGCGTTGAGTTGGTCACGAAGATACTGGTCGCTGTGACGCGGTTTACCCGCGACTTTTCCGCCTGCGGCCTTCCATTGCCGATGCACGCCGATCACAAAGCGCGCCGGTTCTTTCTCCGGTTCAGGAAGATCCTTCAGTCGCGCGGCTATCTTTTTAAAAGGCTCGCTATCGCCCGCTCCTGCAACCATCGCTGCTCTTCCTCAAAATTGATATCACGAATACCGTTATGCCATGACACGATGAACATTTTTCGAATGCTGCATGCCACAGCGGGCGCAAGTCTTCAAAGTCAAAGGAAGTGGTTCTTCACAAGGAATTTTCTAATCTGAGAAGATGGCACTGTTCGGCAACAGGTGGTGATGCGCATTCTGTCCAAAAGCGCCACATCCCAATTACCGGACACTAATCCAAGTTGGTTCATAAGGATAACGTCCCGCCTTGACGAATGCGCGTACAGCGATAAAATAGAATGGCCACGAGCCGTCCGAACTCAACCTGACGACGGGCTCAAGAGGGCCACCCGAATGACATCGGGTGGTCCTTTTGTTTAATGCTATCGCCTGCAAGCCTATTACAACTGGCGAAGACATCCGCAGGGATCGCAAGAGGCACAATCATCAACAACGCATGCACACGGATGGCGCTGATCTTCGAATGATGATCGCCCCCCGGCCCCCAACAGATTTAGTAACGCTAGGCATAGGGCTAACAGTACGTTGAATAGCAATTCGACGCGTTTTTCCTGTGACATAACATCCAGCCCCGCTCACTGACAGTGAAGGGGTCGGTTTGCTTTGCCACGAGCCGTCCGATCCCAACCACTTCCGCTTCGGTTTCTAGCTCCGGACAGGGAATGTGAACTTGGTCACCGCCGTGTCCATTCAGAATGGTATTGTTTTCAGATGAACGTGTCAATATGGTTCGAAAAAATACTTCTTAAAAAGATGCAACATCTTTTTATGTTCCATTGCAGTTGACGTATTTGCAATAATGAAACATGCCCCTTGCAACGATGTGTGGGATGGCGAGATGCTAAATATGTTGGTGATATAAGAACCGCTCATGCGCGTGTTGATAATGGCGCGCTCTCCATTTGATGAGACAGCTCACATAAACCCATAAGGATCAACATCCATCACCACCCGCAGGCTCCCCTTTGCGGGTGGCATCCTCGCACCCCACTCCCGCAAATACCCCTGCAAATCCGCCTCGCGGGCGGCCTTTACCAGCAGCCGGTACCGATACCGCCCGCGTATCAACGCCAACGGTGCCTCGACCGGTCCGAGCACGGCGACCTTCTCCGCCCTCGGCGCGGCGAGGGCCACCGCCTTAGCATGATGCTCAGCTTCGGGCTTGGTCTTCGCCGACACCACCACACCCGCCAATCTTCCAAAAGGCGGCATTCCTGCTTCGCGTCGTGCTTCGATCTCGCGTTCTAAAAATTCGTCTCGGTTTCCAGCAACAATCGCGTTCATAACAGGATGCTCGGGCAGATGCGTTTGCACGAAACCCAGCCCCTTCACGCCATCCTCGCGTCCAGCCCGCCCCGTCACCTGCGACAGAAGCTGAAACGTCCGCTCCGCCGCGCGCGGATCGCCCGACGCCAGGCTCAAATCGCCGTCCACCACCCCCACCGTCGCCAGCAGCGGGAAATGATGCCCCTTCGCAACCAACTGCGTCCCAATGATGATCCGCGCCGCGCCGCTCGCGACTTTGTCGATCACTTCCCGCAGCACCTTCAACGTCGGCACGAGATCGCTCGACAGAACCGCCGTCTCGACACCCGGCCAGCGCTCGGCAACCTCCTCCGCGACGCGTTCAACACCCGGCCCACACGGCACCAGCGTCCCTTCGGCCTCGCATTTCGGGCATTTCGACGGGCGCGGCAGCGTGAAACCGCAATGGTGGCAGGTAATCTCCTGCCTGTGCCGATGCTCGACCAGCGTCACCGAGCATTGCGGGCAATTGATCCTGTGCCCGCATTTCCTGCAGATGGTCAGCGGCGCGTAACCCCGGCGGTTCAGGAATAATAGAGACTGCTGCCCGCGCTCCAGCGTCTCGTTTACGGCGGCGACCAAAGGCGGCGCGATCCAGCGGCCGCGCTCAGGCGGCGTTGCGCGCAGGTCGATGGCGGCGAGTTTGGGCATCTGTGCGCCGGAATAGCGCTGCGGCAGCACGATTTGCCGGTAGCGTCCGGTGCGCGCATTGACCACCGACTCCAGCGATGGCGTTGCTGAGGCCAGCACCACTGGCACCTTGCCGAGTGAACCACGTACAACCGCCATATCGCGCGCCTGATATAAAACGCGATCTTCTTGTTTGAAAGCGGTGTCGTGTTCTTCATCAACGACGATCAGTTGGAGGTTCTTAAAAGGCAGGAACAACGCGGAGCGCGCGCCCGCGACGACCCGCGCTTCCCCCTCCGCCACGGCCCGCCAGCTCCGTGCGCGCTCTCCTGCGGATATAGAAGAGTGCCATTCCGTCGGGCGGCAGCCAAAGCGGCGCTCGAAACGCGACAGGAATTGGCCGGTCAGCGCGATTTCCGGCAGCATGATCAGCACCTGGTGACCAAGGCGCAGCGACTCGGCAACCGCTTCGAAATAGACCTCGGTCTTGCCCGATCCGGTGACGCCGTCGATGAGCGACACGGAAAAACCGCCCGCGCCCAGCGTTTCGCGCAAGGCATGCGCCGCGTAGCTCTGCGCCTCGCTCAACTCGGGGGGGGCGTGTCCGGGGCGTGGCTGCGGGGGCGGCAGGCGGGGCAACTCGACCCGCTGTAACGTGCCCGCCTCGGCGAGGCCGTCGATGACGCCGTAGCTGACGTTCGCCTTTTCCGCAAGCGCTGCCTTGGTCCAGATCTGGCCATCCGCAGCGGCGTCGATGACACGGCGGCGCAAGGGCGTCATCCGCGCGGGCGGCGGTCCGGCGAGGCGATAGCCCCAGCGCGGCGTGTCCGGCGCAAAAACGTCGCCTGCGCTCATCATCATTTTCAGCACCATGCCGCGCGGCGCGAGCGTGTAGCGCGCGACCCATTCGGTGAAGCGGCGCGACACGGCGGGGAGCGGCGGCAACTCGAAGCGGTCGGCGATGGTTTTCAGCTTCTTTGGATCGAAGGCGCGGGCCTCCGGCGCGCGCTCCCACACGACGCCCACTTCCTTTCGCGGCCCGATGGGCACGAGCACGAACTCACCGGGGGCGAGTTGGTCTACGCCCGGCGGCAGGGCATAATCGTATGTGGTATCGAGGGCGAGCGGCAGGAGCACGGGGACCGTGGCGCGGGCGGCGGCGGTCCGCTCCGTTTTCTCTTCGCCGCCGAACAGGTCCGCCATTCATCCTCCGGTTGGCGCCGGGTCAAGGCTGAAACGGGCAGCCACACGACTCAGAACGACATTGCAATTCTCGTCTGACTCCTAGGGCAAACGCGATGACCGGGCAATGAATGTGTGCAGCTTTGCGTTCCCGGGCCCGGCGCCGCGCTTCCCCGCCGCTTTACAAAACTTTACCCCGCGGAGAAACGCCAGCAAACCGCCGCGCGCAGATTAACGGCATGGGCGATACCGCTCGCAAATCCTGACGAGGAGATTTCCATGACCGGACAGACGCACCCGCCTGCTCCCGAATCCCCCCCCGCCACCGGGCGCCGCCGCTGGCGCTTCGCAGCCCTGATCGCGCTCGGCACGCTGGCTCTGGGCTTCACCGGTGTCATCGCCGCAAAGGCGTTCGGCCCGCATGCCGGCTTCATGAACGGCCCATGTGGCTTCATGGGTGGGCACCGCATGATGATGGGGCCCCCCGCCAATGCCGAGGAAGCCGCAGAGCGTGCCTCCTGGATGGTGAATCGCTTCGCGCGCCACATCGGCGCCACGGCCGAGCAGAAGACCAAGCTGAAAGCCATCGTCGCTGCGACCGTGAAAGACGTCTTTCCCTTGCGCGGGAAGATGGTTGCCGCGCGCCGGCAGGGCATTGAGCTGCTGCGTCAGCCCGCCGTCGCCCGCGACAAGATCGAAGCCCTGCGCGCCGAGCAGATGGCCAATGTCGATGCGATTTCCAGGCGCCTGGCAAAAGCCGTCGGCGACGCCGCCGAGGTCCTGACGCCGGAACAGCGGAAGGATCTGGCGGATGATCTCTCCTTCTTCGCCAGGCACTGGCACGGTCGGCGGGGATAAACTACTGTTGCGTCCCAAACGCTAGAGTCGGAATACTGGCGCCGTGACACAGCGCATCCTTCTCATCGAAGACGACATCCGTCTCGCCGGTCTCGTTCGCGAGTATCTCGGCGAGGCGGGTTTCCGCGTCAGCCACGCGGCAAGCGGGGGCAAAGGGCTGGAGTTCGTCTTCCGCGATGCTTTCGACGCCGTGATCCTCGACCTGATGCTGCCCGACATGGACGGGCTGGAGGTCTGCCGAAGCCTGCGCGCGCACAGCGAGGTCCCCGTCCTGATGCTGACCGCACGAGGCGACGCCATGGACCGCATCATCGGGCTGGAGATCGGCGCCGACGATTACCTGCCCAAGCCGTTCGAGCCGCGCGAACTGCTGGCGCGGCTGAAAGCCGTTCTCCGCCGCCAGAAGGGAGGGGGGCGTGCCGACGTGCTGCGCTTCGGACGGCTCGAAATCGACCGTGGCGCGCGCGAAATCCGTCTCGACGGTGAGCCTTGCACACTCACCGGCTATCAATTCGCGCTGCTCCTGGCTCTCGCCGAGCATGCGGGCCGCGTCATGTCCCGCAATGCACTCATGGACTTCATGAAGGGAGAGCCGTTCGAAGCCTTCGACCGCTCCATCGACGTGCATATCTCGCGCATTCGTGCCGCCATCGAGGACGATCCGAAGCGGCCCCGCAGAGTGATCACCGTGCGCGGCGCGGGCTATGTGTTCGCGAAGGCGCAGGATTAGGAGCGGTCATGCAGACACGGAACCACGCGCTCCCTTGCTCTCTCCCACGGCTGTCCTCACCGCAGAAAAGGCGCGGGTGTTGTTGTTCTCGTCTGCGTGCAGGGGCAACTCCATGCTGAGGCGCCTCTTTCAGCAGGTCTATCTGACCATCGTTGTCAGCCTGATCCTCGTCGTGCTGGCGGCGGGGGCGGTGTGGCGCTTTGCCGCCGAGCATCCGCAGGTGCGGCAGGCGTTCGAACTGGCCGGCGATATGGCCGCCGCTGCGCTGCCGCCCGCGGAGGCTCCCATCGCTGCTCAGCAGTGGGCGCTCGATCGAATCCACGAGCGCCACGGCGTGGACCTCGCGCTGTTCAATGCACGGCTGCGGCCCATGGCTGCGGCGGGCAGGCCGCTGCCGTCACCGCCGCGCCACCATCTGAGAAGCGGCTGGCTTCGCGGCGGGCACGGTCCGACATGGCTCCTTCATCTTCCGGACGGCCGCTGGCTGGTCGTACGAATGGGTATCAATCGCCTCGCTCATCCCGCGGTCGGATTGGCAGGCTTTCTCGCCGTGATCGCGCTCGTCATTGCGGCGGGCGCCTATCCGGTGGTGCGGCGGCTGACGCGGCGGCTGGAGCGGTTGCAGAAGGGCGTGGAATCGCTCGGCGCGGGCGAACTGACGGCGCGCGTCAAGGTTGAGGGGCGGGACGAAGTGGCACGTCTGGCGGAAAGCTTCAATCGGGCCGCCGCGCGCATCGAGGAACTGGTCGGCGCCCACAAGCTGCTGCTCGCCAACGCCTCGCACGAGCTGCGAACGCCTCTGTCGCGCATCCGGCTCGGTGTCGAACTGCTGAAGGACAAAGCGGACCCGGAGCGCAAGGCGGCGCTGGAGCGCGACATCGCCGAACTGGACCGGCTCATCGACGGCATCCTGCTGTCCAGCCGCCTCGATGCGCTCACGGCGCCGGACGTCCGGGAGGAGGTGGACCTCCTGGCGATGGCCGCCGAGGAGGGTGCGCATTTCGAGGATTGCACGGCCGACGGCGAGCCGGTGCTGGTGATGGGCGACCCTCAGCTCCTGCGCCGCATGATCCGCAATCTCGTGGAAAACGCCGCGCGCCACGGCCTGCCGCCGGTCGAGGTGACGGTGACGCGCAAGGGCGGCCACGCGGTTCTCGCCGTCACCGACAGTGGCGAGGGCGTACCGGAATCGGATCGCGAGCGCGTTTTCACCCCGTTCCAGCGGCTGCCGTCCTGTGAGGGCGACGGCGGCGCCGGGCTGGGGCTGGCGCTCGTGCGGCAGATCGCACGCCGTCATGGCGGCGAGGCGGTCATACAGCCCGACGCGCAGCACAGAAGCCGTTTTGTCGTGAGATTGCCGCTTGCATGAGATTTCTCTGCAAAAGTCCTGCGGCAAAAAGCACACAGGGTAACTTAATTTCTCCATAGTTTTCAGGACTATTGCATTCCGGTATGACGGAGGGAGGGGGTAAGCGCGTTAACGAAGCGTTTACCTTTTTTAGGTTTCATCCTTGTCCAGCAGCGAAAAAGACACTTTTCATTTCGTTAACGGGATCTGGCGCCTGCCGCGCCGCGTCATGAGTGGAGCCGTGATGAGTTTTCGCTCCGATCGTCGAGTTCGCCGCGTCATCTATGCCGCCACAGCGTTATCGGTGATGGGGGCGGGGTCGGCTTTCATCGATTTCGGCACGTCACGAGGGATGTTCTCGCTCGACGAGGACAGAGGGCGTGGCACTGCTTTCGCGCGGCGTCGACCAGCGTCTGCCGATCCCGCAGCGAAGGTTCTCGATGCAAGCGCCGAGGCGCTCTTCCGCACCGCTGGCAAGCAGGATCGCGCCGATACGGTCGGCACGCCGCAGCCGGCCGATGCTGAGCAAAAGGCGGCTGATGGCGGCGGCGGCCCGCAGTTCATCACGGCATCGCTGACGCCGGTCGAGATGGCTCATGCGCGGATCCCTCCCATCAGGATTTACCAGGACGTCAACCGCGGCGCCAAGGCGGACCGGCTTTCGGTCCCACAGTTGAGTGTGAGCAAGCTGATCGCGCGCGAGAAGGCGCTGCCGAACGCGCATGCCAGCGCAGCGGTCTTCCTCGTTTCGCCACCGCTGGCCGACGCGCGGACCGAGCCCCAGGCGGACGATGCCGGGACCGCAGGCGCGGCCAGCCTGGCCACCGCCCGACCGGGCCCGCGGGGCAAAGCAGCCTGGGCCGAACTGGTGCGGCTCGCCAGCGTCAAGGGCGGCGACGGCGAGGAGAAATCAGCCACCATTTTCGGCGGCCTGACCGAGAAGGAATTCCGCGCCCGCGAACTGCGCTGCATGGCGACCGGCGTCTACTTCGAAGCGCGTGACGAACCCCTGCGTGGCCAGATCGCCGTCGCGCAGGTCATTATGACGCGCGTCCGCAGCGAGTACTACCCGATGACGATTTGCGGCGTGGTCTATCAGGGGCAGTGGAACCGCAATGCGTGCCAGTTTTCTTTCGCCTGCGACGGCAAGCCCGACGCGCCCAAGGAAAAGAAGGAATGGGCGACGTCGCTGGACGTGGCGCGTCAGGTCATCTCCGGCAAGGTCTATCTGACCGATATTGGCGGCGCGACGCATTACCACGCGACCTATGTCCACCCGAACTGGGTCAGGATGGTTAAGCGCGTGAAGAGGATCGGCGGCCACATCTTCTACAAGGCGGCTTTCGCACCGCCCCTGATCGCGAACGCGGACTACAGCAAGCTCTGAGGGTTGCAGACCGTCCTCGCCGTCGCCACGTTCTCTTTGATAACCGGCGGGGGCTCACCGATATCCGCCAGTGCACGCTTCTTTAGCAGCGCGTTAAGG
Organism: Rhodomicrobiaceae bacterium; assembly: GCA_050290865.1. Lineage (GTDB taxonomy): Bacteria > Pseudomonadota > Alphaproteobacteria > Rhizobiales > Rhodomicrobiaceae > JARRLC01. Next base: position 29,238 of record JBNKIW010000019.1, read on the forward strand.
CTAATGCGAACGCGCAGGTCTGCTGCGCCTGTTCGATAAAATTTGACCAGGCGGGGTAATCCGAACGCAAGGATTGCCGGGGCATCCTGAGCAGGAACATCAACTTAACTGATGCGACCGCCATGGAAATAGAAACAGTCCCCTTGGAGGCCGTTGCTGATAGCGTTCGCGCGTCGAAGTCACGTGTGCAGGATGTTCAGAGCTACACCCTCAGCGTGCAAAGCGCGCTCGGCCCGAAAGTACTCGACGGCCGTGGCCTGAAAGGCCGCGTTCTCGTCGCTTTTTCGGTTTCAGCGAACGGTGCCCTGACGAACGCCCGTATCGCGCGCTCCAGTGGAGAGCAAAGTCTCGACATGCAGGCGCTGCAAATCGTGGGACGCGCCGCGCTCCCGGCTCCGCCCCCCGGCATCGGCGCCACATACAGAAGCTACGTGTCGGCGTTCACCTTCGCGTGAACGCCGCGCGGCGGTGTCCACCGGTTCCGCGTCCGGCCGCCCGGATCGAAACGATCCCGCCCTTACGGCGCGGGCACGAGGCTGATTCGCGTCACCTCCTCGCCCCGGCAGCCGGACGTCGGACAAATGTAGGTGCGCATGCAGCCTTTGGCGGCATCCCTCACATAGTCCGTATCGCCGCGCACAAGGACGCCGACGAGTTCGTTGGTGGACTGGTCGAAGACGCCCGAGCCGGAATTGCCGCCGAACGTGTCCAGTGTGGCAACGAAATACACCGGGCTGGAAGCGTCATGAATCCTTGCGCCCGGCGCGTATTTCATCGGCAACCCGCTCGGATAACCGATCACGAAGACCTTCTGATCCTTGATGACGGGCGTCTTGCTCCACGCCGTCACCGGCTTGGCCACCGTCGCCGGCACGGGCCGGTCAAGCTGCACCAGTGCCCAGTCGCGATCGCGGCCTTTCACGAACTGGCCGTCCAGGACCTGGCTTGCCTTGTAGACGTGATTGGCGGGCAGGGTCTGGGGGCCGGAAGTCCCGGCGGTCTCGACGCGATAGCCGAAGACGAACTTGACGTTATCGAGGGATGGCAGGTTGTTATTGGCGGAGACCTCGCGGAGACAGTGCCCCGCCGTCAGCACCACATCGGGACGAACCAGCGTTCCCGAGCAGTACGCGCCCGCCACCTGCTCCGCGAACGGTTCGCCGGGACACAGCCCCTGATATTCGCCGAGCGTGCTGACGCTGAGCTTCACGTTGCCGGAAGCCGTCGGCTGCAAGTCGCTGGCCTGAAACAGCGCCACGGTGGCGCTTGCCAGGCGGCGGACGGTCTGATCCGTCATCTGATGCCAGTCGCGCCGGTCGTCGGTGCCGTAGATCGCGCGGCTGTTGAGGCGCAGCGCCTGCAAGAGTTCGCTGTCCTCCAGCGCGGAAAGGCCGGTCGGCGCGTTTCGCGTGGTCACGGTGCCGCCCTTGCTGGCAGATTTGCCGGAGGGCTGCTGGACCACGCCGCGGGCCGCATCCAAGGGGCCCGGCTTTGCCGGTTGAGTGGCGCGGCGCGCGTCCTGGCGGCGCTGCAATTCCGCGAGGATCTCCTCGTCGGTCGCGCTCTTCACGACTTCGATGACCGTCTGCCATTCGCCCGCCTGGACCGTTGGCGCAAGAGTGAGGCAGAGGCAGCCCAGCATCCCGGCGGCCATGACAGCCAGACGTCCGCTTGGTGTCTTCATGCTCGTCGTCATGCTTTCTCCCTCAAACAGCGTGATTGCCCTGCATCGGCTGATGACAAGATATGACCGCTCATGCCGGCAACTCTTGGGACACTGGCGGCGGACATCTCGATTTCTTCCTCGCGCGCCTCCCGGCTACCTGTTCATCTGCAGCAGCTTGTCTTTCTCGACATAGCCGATGGCCTTGCCCTGCTGCGCCACCAGCGCCCAGTTCTCCTCGATCTTGACGACCGTGACCAGATCACCCGCCCGGAGCTGGCGCAGCGCATTTCCGCCACGCCCCTTGAACAGATCCGCCATGGCGAGCACGACGTGCGTCGGCGTCGTGGGAACCGCCGCCATCGCCGCGCCCGCTTTCAGCTTGGCGATGATCGGTTCATAGCGCGGCACGAGCGCGAAGAACGGTCGCCGTGACCAGTCCACCTCGGGCCGCTGGCAGTAATCGTCCCGGCCGGACGTCACGCAGGCCTTCAACTCGCGGCTGATCTCCGGCACGCGCTTATCGACGAACTCGACAAGCTCCATCAATTCGATATAGCCGTTGCGGTCGTCGTCGCCACGCGCCAGGCCCTCCAGCAGGGCGTAAGTGAAGGCGCCGTGGCCATGATAGCCTTCGATAGCGAGTTGCTGATCGCTTGCGGCCATGAGCACGATGCGGCCGGTGGCGTCGATGAGCCGCCGGTGCGCGGTATCGTAATCGGCGCCGCCGCGGCTTTTCAGCGGCCTGCTGGCCGATCCCGACTCACAGGTATCGAAAATCCAGACGGATTTCTCCGCCTTGATCAGCGAGAACCAGTCCTGCCATTGTTTCGGTCCGAAACCGCCCGCGAGGATCGTTTCCTCGCTGAAGCGGTCGATACCGGGCGGGACGAAATAGTAATCCCCGCGCAGATTCTTGCCATGACCGGCAATGAAGAACAGGAACACGTCGGTCGCCTTGATCTTCTTTCCCAGGTCTTTGAAGACCTGTGTCAGCCGTTCGGTGGTGACTTCGGCGTTGGTCAGCGTGGTGAGCTTGGGACGGCTGTTGTAATAGCTGGCGCCCGCGTCGGCCAGCGTCCGGCCCAGCTCCGTGGCGTCGGATACGGCGTAATCGAGCCTGCGCCGCACGTCCTTGTAGTCGTTGACGCCGATCGCCAGGATATACAGGTCGGGAACCTCCAGCAGTGCCTTTTTCTCCAGCTTGACCGCGGTGCGGGCAGGCAGAGACTGGATCGAGTTCTTCTTGTTGAAGGCGACGACCTCGATGAGGTTTTCGGTCGCGCCCAGTTCGACCGGCAGCGACAGCGTCCCTTCCGGACCCGCGCTGCGCGTGCCGAAAAGGTTGCCCTTCAGCGCGCCGTTGATGCGCAGCTCGATGCGCCCGACGCCGCCGCCATTGTCCTGGACCTTAAACGCGATATTGACGGTGCGCTTGCTGCCTTCCGTGTGGCTGGTGCTGACGATGGTGACCTCGGGCGGAGCGGCGCTGTCTCGTAGGACGGCGTTGATCGTTGCCTCCCGCCGGATCTTGCCCGATGGATCGCCGGCGATCTTGGCCGCGACCAGGTCGGGACGGTAGAACAGCTTGCGCACCTGGCCGGCGCTGACGTAGCGCGCTTCCTTGTCCGGGCCCTGGTTGATCTGCCAGCCGACATAGGAGGCACCTTTTTCGGAGCTGACAAAGAAGCCTTCCGGCGTCCACATCACCCACTCGCCGTTCGCGCCCTGAAACAGCGTGACGAGCAGTTCACGGGTCTGCAGATTCCAGAGCTTCACGGTCTGATCATGCGATCCGGAGACGAGGTAGCGGCCATCCGCCGACGGCGCCAGCGCCCAGATCACGCTGGTGTGGCCGACGAAATTCCCCAGCTTCCTGCCAGTTTGGTCATGCGCCGCCATCCAGCCGTTGGCTCCGGCGGAGACGATCATGCGGGCGTCATCGGCGAGGCTGTACGCCCAGTGCCCGTAGCCGGTCGGCGCGCCGCGCGCGATGGCCGCACGGGAAGCGCCGCCCTCCTTGATATCGAGGATCGCGTTGTCGTAGCCGTAATTCCCGCCCGGGCGGTGATCGAGCGACCATTTGCCCTGGGTGAGCAAGGCGCGGCTGAAGGTTTTCACGGCATCCAGCGCGACCGGCCGCGGCGCCACCACGGCTTCCGCGAGGGAGGGCAGGGGCATCGAGAAATGGAGGGGACCGAACTCGCGTGTCGGGTTGCGCGTCCACATCGTACCCCAGCCGATGCGCCCGTCCGGGGCGATGCCGACCGACCAGATGGACTTGCCCACACCGCCGAGTGTCAGCGGCTTGCCGTCCGGACCCTTGCGCCGCTCGCCGGTCTGCAGGTCCCAGACATGGATTTCATGGTTGTTGCCGCCGCCGGTCGCCGCCCAGCGCCCGTCGGGGCTGACGGCCGCCGCGATGACCGTATTGTTATGCCCGCGATAGGCCAGGCGCTGCTTTCCCGTGGCGACGTCGAAGACATTGGCCCCATAAGGGTTCTTGTCGGTGCGGACCTTGGAAATGGCGGACAGGATGCGCTGCCCGTCGGGACTGAAGGCGAGGCTGCCGACCATGGTGGGCTGCCGCATCGATTTGATGAATGCGCCGGTTTCCCCGTTCCACAGCCGGATTTCGCCGGAGTAGTCGCCCGATGCGATCGTGCCGTCCGCACTGATGGCGAGGGTGTTGACCTTGTCGCCATGCCCGCTCATCCGCGTGATCTCGGTGCCGTCCGCGACCCGCCACAGCCGCAGTTCGCGGTCGAATGCGCTGGTGACCGCGCGCTTGCCGTCGGGTGTGAAGCCGACGCCGTACATGTCGCCGCGGTGGCCCGTGAGCCTGTGCTTCAGACGCCGCGCGCGCACATCCCAGATGATGGCGCTGCGGTCCTTGCTCCCTGAGATCAGGTGCCGGCCGTCCGCCGAGAAATTGAGGCCGTAGACCGCGCTCTTGTGACCTTTGAGAAGCGCAACCAGCTTGCCGGAGGCAAAATCGTAAAGGCGGATGTCGCCGCAGCACGGCTCCTTGGTGGCCACTTCGGTCCACCCGGCCACGGCCAGCCATTTGCCGTCGCGGCTGAGCGCCATGGCGAAAAGCTGTCCCGCCGGCCCCGGCCCGGTCTCGCCGCGGATGGTGCGCACGGTCTTGCCCGTGGCCAGATCCCAGACGCGCACCGTCTTGTCGTCGGAGGCGGAGATAAGCTGCGAGCCGTCCGGTGTGAAGATCACGCTGCGGATCATGGCCATGTGCCCGCCCGTGTCGAGCATCAGAACCGGTGCGTCGGCGCTCACCGCGGCGCTTGCAAGTGAGATGAGGGCGGCGGCTGCCAGGACCAGAAAACGGAGATGCCGCATTGTCTACACCTTGGTTTGGTTGTTGATCGGCCGCATGCGGATTGCGTCTGTAGAATATGGAAGAGGCGGACTTTTGGAAGATGCCGCCTCCTGATCAAATCGCATATCAGCCGCAGCCTTGTCCCGGAGCCTCGGTACAGACCTCAATAACTGCGGCAAAATGAACGGCGCATTATAACGCCCTCCCGTCAATGCACAACTTGCCATAATCGTGAGCCGGACACGGATCATCCGTCACGTCAGCGGCACGCCCGCCTCATATTTCGACGTGCGGATCGCAAGCGCCGTGCGCACGGAATCGACATGCGGCGCTGTCGTCAGCTCGCGAATGATGAAGTTCTGAAACGTTGTGAGATCGGGCGCCGTGCATTTCAAAAGGAAATCGATGTCGCCGGACAGCATCGCGCATTCGCGCACGATTGGCCACGAGCGCACCAGCGTCTCGAACGCCATGAGATCGGCCTCGGCCTGGCTGGTGAGGCGCACCATGGCGTAGGCTTCGAGATCGAAACCGAGAAGTCTGGCATTCAAATGTGCGTGATAGCCGAGAATGAACCCCGCCTTCTCAAGGGCGCGCGTGCGGCGCAGGCAGGGCGGCGCCGTGATGCCGACGCGGCGGGCGAGTTCGACATTGGTCATGCGGCCGTTGGCCTGCAATTCCTGGAGGATCAGCCAGTCGATCCGGTCGAGCTTGATCCACGATGGCGGTTCGCGCCGGACGTTCATGCTTGGCCTTCCCGCGGCATGGCGCTAATGATGGCGTTATCAACTACCCCCGTCTTGCAACGCAGGCGGGTGGAGCTAAAAGAAACTTTCGTCCCAGAATAACTTTATGCCGCAAAGACGCAAGAAATGAGCACCTCGCACGCAACGCCGGCAGAGGGCAGCGGGGGTGATGCCGCCCGCACGTCTCGTGAGAGCGAAACGCTGGCCGGACAACGCGCCTGGATCGTCTCGGATGGCGTGCGCGGCCACCTGACGATCACCGGAGGCGTGGCCGAAGCGCTCGGCCTCGCCGTGGAGGTCAAGCCGGTTGCGCCGCGCTGGTTGTGGCGCAATCTGGCGCCGCGCGGGCCTGCGGATCCCGAAGTCATGAAAGCCCTGCTTGCCGGACCGCTGCCAAGTATCGTGTTCGGCGCCGGACGGCAGACGGTTCCCTTCGTGCGGGCGTTGAAGCGGGCAGGGCAGGGGCGCGTCTTCACGGTCATCTTTCAGGCACCGAAGGCGGGCACGGAGTGCGCGCATCTGATCTGGGCGCCGGAGCATGACCGGCTGAAGGGGGGCAACGTCATCTCCACGCTGGTGCCGCCGCACCGCTTTTCAACGGAGCGCCTCGCGGAACTGCGCCGCGACGGGCCAGCGGACATCGCCGCGCTGCCCTCTCCCCGTGTCGCCCTGTTTCTCGGCGGTCCCGGTGGCAGCTACGACTGGTCGCCGGCCGCGATTGCCGCTTTTGCCGAAGCGCTGCGGGGCGTGGCACCGCATGCCGGAAGTTTCCTCATCACGCCATCGCGCCGCACGCCGCCCGCGCTGCTCCAGGCCACGGACGACGCTACCGCGTCGCGCCCGCGTATCCTCTGGCAGGGGAGCGGCGACAACCCCTATCCTCAGTTCCTGGCGCAAGGCGACATGTTCATCGTCACCGCCGACTCCGTGAACATGGCGGGCGAGGCGGCGGCCACCGGGCGTCCGGTTTACATCTTCACGCCGCCCGGCGGGCGCACGAAGTTCCAGCGCTTCCATGACGCGCTCGCCGCGCATGGCGTCGCGCGGCCGCTGCCCGCCAGCGCCTCCTCGGCATTGGGCGGCTGGACATACGAGCCGCTGCAGGCCGCAGCCGAAGTGGCGGCGGAAATCGAACGCCGGTGGTGTGTTTTCCGGTCGACAAATCCCGGCCACTGAGCCGCCAAGCCTTGTCAGCCCGCCGCGCATCCCCTACCTGTGCAGCGGGCACAATCCACACGCCACGGGGACAATCATGACGGCGCGCCACTCCAAGCTCATCATCATCGGCTCCGGGCCGGCGGGCTACACCGCCGCGATCTATGCGGCGCGGGCCATGCTCCAGCCGGTCATCATCGAGGGAATACAGCCCGGCGGGCAGCTCACCATCACCACCGAGGTCGAGAACTATCCCGGTTTCGCGGATGCCATCCAGGGGCCGTGGCTGATGGAGCAGATGCGTGCGCAGGCTCTGCACATGGGAACGGAAATCATTTCCGACATGGTCTCTTCGGTCGATTTCTCCGCGCGGCGCTTGCGGCTCAGGTGCGATTCCGGCGATGAATTCACGGCGGATGCCGTCATCATCGCCACGGGTGCGCAGGCGCGTTGGCTGGGCCTGCCGTCCGAGGAGAAATTCAAGGGCTTCGGCGTTTCGGCTTGCGCGACCTGCGACGGCTTCTTCTATCGCGGCAAGGACGTGATCGTCATCGGCGGCGGCAACACCGCGGTCGAGGAGGCGCTCTATCTGACCCATCACGCCCGGCATGTCACGATCGTCCATCGCCGCGATGAATTCCGCGCTGAACGTATCCTGCGCGAGCGGTTGTTCAAGAATGAGAAAGTCAGCGTGATCTGGGACAGCGCGCTCGTCGAAGTGCTCGGAAATGAAACACCACCGGGCGTCGCGGCTGCGCGGCTGAAAAACCTGAAGACCGGCGAAATCTTCGATAAAGCCACGGACGGTATCTTCATCGCCATCGGGCACAGCCCGGCGACGGCCGTTTTTTCTGGACAAATCGATATGAAGCCCAATGGATATATTATAGTATCGCCGGGTTCGACTGCGACCAGCGTGCCGGGCGTGTTCGCGGCTGGCGACGTGGCGGACGAAACATACCGTCAGGCCGTAACCGCGGCGGGCATGGGCTGCATGGCGGCGCTCGACGCGGAACGGTATCTCGGCGGATTGTGATCCGAATTTTCGCGTAGCAGGCGTAGGTATCAGGTGCAGTCACTCTTGCATAGCTCTTCCATGGACTGGGACAAGCTTCGAATCTTCCATGCCGCCGCGTCCGCCGGCAGCTTCACGCATGCGGGCGAGATACTCAATATGAGCCAGTCCGCCGTCAGCCGGCAGGTGAGCGCGCTCGAACGCGAGCTGAAGGCGCCGCTGTTTCACCGGCACGCGCGCGGTCTCGTCCTCACCGAGCAGGGCGAACTGCTGTTCCGCACCGCGCAGGATGTCGCGGTGAAGCTCGCATCCGCCGAGATGATCCTCTCGGACTCGCGGAACAAGCCAAGCGGCGATCTGCGGGTGACGACCACCGTGGCGCTCGGCTCGGCGTGGCTGACGCCCAAGCTGGGCGAGTTTCTCAGCCTCTATCCCGACATCCGGGTGCAACTCATCCTCAATGACGAGGAACTGGACCTCGGCATGCGCGAGGCCGACGTCGCTATCCGACTGCAGCCGCCGCAGCAAAACGACCTCGTCCGGCGCAAGCTGTTCACCGTGCACAATCATGTCTACGCCTCGGCGGATTACGTGCGCAAATTCGGCGCGCCGCGCACCTTTGCCGATCTCGACAAACACCGCATCCTGACCTATGGCGGCAGAGTGCCGTCGAACATTCGCGAAATCAACTGGCTGGAAACGGCAGGCCGCCCGCCGGGTGCGCCGCCGCGCGTCCCGGCCATGCAGGTCAACGGCGTGTTGGGCTTGTGGCACGGCGTGCGCAACGGCGTCGGCGTTGCGATCCTGCCGGATTATGTGGCGCAGAACGACAAGCATCTGGTGGTGGTGCTCGAAGCCGAGGGCGAAGACACCTTGCCGGAGTTCGAAACCTTTTTCGTCTATCCGGAGGAGATGCGAGTGTCGAAACGCATCGCCGTCTTCCGCGATTTCCTCGTCTCGAAGATGCGGGAATGGTCGTACTGAGGCGTTTGCCGTACCCTACCGTTTTGTCCGCTTCCGGACCAGCCCTTCCTGCGCGACGGAGGCCACCAGCACGCCCTGGCGGTTGAAGATGCTGCCGCGGCAGAATGCGCGCGCGCCTTCCGCCGAAGGGCTGTCCTGCGCGTAAAGAAGCCAGTCGTCCAGGCGGAAATCGCGGTGGAACCAGATGGCGTGGTCCAGGCTGGCGACCATCAATTGCGGATCGAAAAGCGTCGTCCCGTGCGGGACCATGCTCGCGCTCAACAGGCTGAAATCCGAAATGTAGGCCAGGACGCATTGATGCAGCGCCGGATCGTCCGGCAGATCTCCCAGGGCGCGGAACCAGATATGCTGCACCGGCTGTCCCCGCTCCCCCGACAGCGCGTGCAGATCGACGGCGCGCATCTCGATCGGGCGCTCGCGGCTCCACAGTCCTTGCATGGACTCCGGGATGACGGCGTCCAGCGCCCTTTCAGTCGGCAGGTCTTCGGGCTGCGGCATGTCGGGCATGGTGATCTGGTGCGCGTAGCCCTCTTCCGGCTTGTGGAACGACACGCCCATGGAGAAAATCGCCTGGCCATGCTGAATGGCGACGACGCGGCGGGTGGCAAAGCTCAATCCGTCGCGGATGCGGTCCACCTCGTAGACGATCGGCACCTTCGGGTCGCCGCCGAGCAGGAAATAGGCGTGCAGCGAATGCGGCTGGCGGTCTTCCACGGTGCGCATGGCGGCGACGAGCGCCTGCCCGATGACCTGGCCGCCGAAGACGCGCTTCCAGCCGTTCTGCGGACTGACGCCCCGGAAGAGGTTGATTTCGATCTGTTCGAGATCGAGGATGGTGATGAGCGAATCGAGATTGGGGACCATGAAGCGCGCCCGTTCCTGAGAAAAACGATAGGTTGACGCCAAGTGAGCCGCGCCGGGGGGGCGTGTCAAGCGCTAAGCGCTACCAGGACTTGCGGGCATCCGCCGCCTTTTCCCGGTCCGGTTTGTGGTCCATAATCCGGCATGGTTTCGCACCGGCCCCGCCCCTGGCCGGGATGGAGATGACGCCCATGGACACGCAGCAGACACCGCCCGCGGCCCAGCCCGCCGCAGAAGACCGTTTCGACATCATCATCAATGGCGGCGGCTTTGCCGGTCTGACCATGGCCTGCGGGCTGGCGAAATCGGCGCCGGGCGTGTTTCGCATCGCGGTCATCGAGCAGGCGCCAGTGGTCCAGCTTCGCGACGAGGCGTTCGACGGGCGCACGATTGCGCTCATGGCCGCCGCGAAGAACATGCTCGAAGCGCTTGGCCTGTGGGATCGCATGGCCGCCGGTGCCGAGCCGGTGAAGACTATCGACATCACCGACACCACCCTGGACATGCCGGTCCGCTCCTCGGTGCTGCATTTCGATACGCTGCTGTCGGCCGACGAGCCGGCGGCGTTCATCATCGAGGCGACGGTCCTGCGCGGCGCGCTGCTCGACGCTGCCGCCGAGCTTGCGGATATCTCGATCATCTCGCCGGACACGGTGGCCGCCGCCGAATTCGGTGGCGCGGCTGCGCATGTCACGCTCGCCAGCGGGCGCAAGCTCACGGCTGGTCTCGTCATTGCCGCTGACGGGCGCTTCTCAGCCTTGAGCAAGATGGCGGGCTTCAAGACGCTGGTGATGGACTCCGGGCAAGCGGGGCTGGTGGCGACCGTCGCGCATGAGAAGCCGCATCATGGCCGGGCGGTACAGCATTTCCTTCCCGCGGGGCCGTTCGCCATCCTGCCGATGACCGGGAACCGCTCATCGCTCGTGTGGACCGAGAGCCTGGCCGACGCGCGGGCGATCACGGAACTCCGCCCGGATGCGGTCCTCGCAGAGATTGAAAAGCGCATGGGCGGCATGTTCGGGCGGCTGTCCATCCTGGGCAAGCTGCACTGCTATCCGCTGACGCTGACGCTCGCCCGCAGTTTCGTGAAGCCGCGCATCGTGCTCATCGGCGATGCTGCGCACGGCCTGCACTGGATCGCAGGGCAGGGGCTCAATCACGGGCTGAAGGACGTCGCGGCGCTCGTCGAGGTGCTGGTGGATGCCTCGCGGCTGGGGCTGGACATCGGCGATCAGGAAGTTCTCAGCCGGTATGAACGCTGGCGCCGCTTCGACAGCACGACTTCGGCGGCGGCGATGGTGGCTTTCAACAAGCTGTTCTCCAACAACGTCGCGCCGCTGCGCATGCTGCGCCAGTTTGGTCTCGGCATGGTCGACCGCGTCTCGCCGCTGAAGCGCTTTTTCGTCCAGGAAGCCGCGGGGGTGACCGGCGAAGTGCCCAAGCTGATGAAAGGCGAGCTGGTGTAGGCCGCCGCCTAAGCGATGCGTGCCCGGCGCGGCTCTTCGTCCGAGCGCAGATCCGCGAGCACGGTTTCGCCGCCGACGGTAAGCTGGCCCTCGGTCACGAGGATGCCTTTGCCGCCGGGGATGTAGACGTCCACCCGGCTGCCGAAGCGGATCAGGCCGATGCGGGAGCCCGCCTCGACGACCGTGCCCTCGCGGACCAGCGTCACGATGCGGCGCGCGATCAGCCCCGCGATGCGCACCACGCCGACTTCCCCGCCGCCCGGCGTCTTGAAGACCATGGCCTCGCGCTCATTGTCCTCGCTGGCTTTGTCGAGCGCGGCGTTCATGAAAAGGCCCGGCACATAGACCCGGCGCGCGATATGCCCGTCGACCGGCGCGCGGTTGATGTGCACGTCGAGCACCGACAGGAAGATCGAGATGCAGGTGCAGGCCGTGCCCTCGGCGAAACCGAGTTCTTTCGGCGCCGGGATGACGCGCACCGAAACGACCTTGCCGTCCGCGGGCGCGACGATGAGATCGCTGCCCAGCGGCGTGGCGCGCTCGGGATCGCGGAAGAAATAGGCCACATAGGCCGTCAGCAGGAGGAAAAGCCAGCCGATCGGGTTCCACACCCAGAAGCCCAGAAGCGTCAGGACGGCGCCGGCGGCAACGAATTTGTGCCCGTCCCAGTGGATGGGAGGTATGGCGGACAGAATGGTGTCCATCAGGTTCTGCGGCTGTCTGTTCGATTGGTCGCTCATGGCCTGTCCCCAAGAAAGTATTCAGCGTTGGCGGCCATTTAGCACCGGAGTTGGTCAAAAGCGTAGCAAAGATCGGACATTTCCGCCGGTTTTCGCACGCATCCTACTCCGCCGCGACGGATGGCTCGCCTGCGGCGTCCACCAGCGGATCCTCCGCCAGCTCGCGGGCGCGGCGGCGCACCTCCTCGGCTTCCTGCTGCCGGGCCCACATGCCTGCGTACAGCCCGCCTTTCGCCAGCAGTTCGGCATGGGCGCCGCGTTCGACGATGCGCCCGGCCTGGACCACCAGGATTTCATCGGCGTGGATGATGGTCGAAAGCCGGTGCGCGATGACCAGAGTGGTGCGGTTCTCGGCCACGCAATCGAGCGCGACCTGGATCTGCTTCTCGGTATAGCTGTCGAGCGCGGACGTCGCTTCGTCCAGCATCAGGATCGGCGGGCCCTTGAGGATCGTCCTCGCGATGGCGATGCGCTGTTTTTCGCCGCCGGACAGCTTCAGTCCGCGCTCGCCGACCATGGTGTGGTAGCCGTCTGGCAGTTCTTGGACGAAATCGTCGATCTGCGCCATGCGCGCCGCCTCGCGGACCTCCTCCTCGGTGGCGGAGGGGCGGCCGTAGCGGATGTTGTATCCGATCGAGTCGTTGAAGAGGACGGTGTCCTGCGGCACCATGCCGAGTGCGGCGCGCAGTGAGGTCTGCGTCACGGCGGTAATGTCCTGCCCGTCGATCAGCACGCGCCCCGAGGAGACCTCGTAGAAGCGGAACAGAACCCGCGAAATCGTGGACTTGCCCGCCCCCGACGGCCCAACGATGGCCACCATCTTTCCGGCGGGCACTTCGAAATCGACGCCTTTCAGGATTTCGCGCGCCGGTTCATACGAGAAATAGACGTTCTCGAAGCGGATCGTGCCCCGGCTCACCGCGAGCGGCCTGGCGCCGGGACGGTCCCGCACTTCCGGGCTGCTCCTGAGCAGGTCGAACATCGCTTCCATGTCCACCATGCCCTGGCGCAGCTCACGGTAGATCATGCCGAGGAAATTCAGCGGCATGTAGAGCTGGATGAGCATGGCGTTGATCATCACGAAATCACCGACGGTGTAGACACCCTGGGTGACGCCGCGCGCCGAGAGCAGCATGCATACGGTCAGCCCGATGGAGAAGATCATCACCTGGCCGGTATTGAGCAGCGCCAGCGATGTGTAGGTGCGCACGGCGGCATTTTCATAGCGCCGCATCGAGCCGTCGAAGCGCCCGGCCTCCCAGGCTTCGTTGCCGAAATATTTGACGGTTTCGTAATTGAGCAGGCTGTCGATGGCCTTGGTGTTGGCGTCGGTGTCGGACTCGTTCATCTCGCGGCGGATGGCGATGCGCCGCTCGCTCGCCCAGAAGGTGAACCAGCCATAGAGCGCCAGCGTCAGGGCGATGACCGCGACGAACTCCCAGCCGAGCAGAACCGCGGTTATGCCGAGCACGAATACCAGTTCCAGCACCGTCGGCACGGAATGGAGCATCCCCATGCGGATGATGAGTTCGACACCCGTCCGGCCGCGCTCAATGACGCGGCTCAGGCCGCCGGTCTTGCGCTCCAGATGGAAGCGCAGCGAAAGCCTGTGGAGATGTTCGAAGGTCTGGTTGGAAAGGATGCGCACGGCATTCTGGCCGACGCGGGTGAACAGGACGTCGCGGACCTGCGTGAAGCCGACCATCAGCACGCGTCCCATGCCGTAGGCAAGGACGAAGACGATGGGAGCGAACGCCAGCGCGCTCGCGCCGCCGGGACCTGCCTGCCCGTTCTCCGCGGCCGTGAGCCAGTCCACCGCGCCTTTGTAGGCCAGCGGCGTCGCCACGGTGACGATTTTCGCGATCACGAGCACGAAGGCGGCGAGTACGACGCGGCGTTTCAGATCCGGCCGGTCATGGGGCCAGACGAAAGGCAGGAGCGCGCGGAGGATCTTCAAAAAGCCCGCGTCTTCTCCCATGGCCGCCCGGTAGGATGGGCCGCCCGCATGTCTACCGTGTCCGCGCAAGGGAAACTCTCGAACAGAACGCACGCCGGAACGCGCGCAGGTTGAACGCCATTTGCCGCTACAAATGAGGTTTCGGCCGCTCTTACGCAAGGGTTTCCGTGGGAGGTGGGCGCGCGGGCCGGATCCGGCGCGGAATTTTTTGAGAATCCCGTGAACCGGTGGACGCCTTTCCCCGACCAATGCAATATAAGCATTCCGCTGATGGGGCCCGCGCCTCACCCCCGGGGTGGGGCGCATTCTTCGAACGGCAGTATTGGGGTGCAACCATGCTGAAATCCGCATTGGCTCTGGCGGCCGCACTCACCATGCTCGCTTTCACAAGCGGCTCCACATCGGCGGCGCCGATGTCACCTCAGGCGGCGGGAGCGACGCCCGCCGTCGAAAGCCACGTCGTCAAGGTCCATGGTGGCCACATGAAGTGCGTGTATGGGCCATCCCGCCTATGCCGCAGATGTTGCCACAGACATCTGAAGCCACTGTCTCCTCGGCCGGTGCTCACGAAGCGCTGCTCCTGGCGCTCGTGTCGCGTGTGCTGGAAGTCGCACTATCGTTGCAAGGGGCGCTGCGGCAGAAAATTCAGGTGCTACCGCGTCTGTATGCGGCGCCGCGGATGCTGACACCTAGATCTGCTTATATCTGCAATCCAGACGTATGTGGAAAAGTATCGTTTCTTAGCCGAGGTCAATAATGTTGGCAGCAGTCTTCCCAAACCTCCCTGCGTGTCACCGGCATTCGCAAATCTTGAGCGAGCCAGAAGCCGGTATTCAGATAACATTCAGGTGGGGAAGCAATACATGTAAGGGCGCTGCCAATCTCCAACACCCGTTCGGGTGCAACGCCGCAGCGCTCATTCCCAAATCGCTGCGGAAAGTCGTCCAAGCAGCAGAAGGAGCATTATGATGAGGAAGATTTTCTTGGTCCTTGGGGCGGTGGTCGCGATGTTCGCGTCTGTCGGCTCGGCATCGGCGGCGTCGGTGACGCCTCAGGCCGCCGGTTCCACGCCCGCAATCGAGAGCGCGATCGTCAAGGTCCATGGCTGGCATCGCTCTTGCCGGCGCGGGCCGGTGTGGCGCTGGGGCGGGCGACGCACTTGCCACCGCCATCGCGGGTGGAAAGTCCGGCGCTGCCCTCCCCGCGCTTGCCGGCATGGCGGGTGGCGTCCGTCGCAGTGCCGCCGCTGGCGCCGCAGATGCCATGACCGTTTCGGTTACGGCTGGCGGTATCGCCGCTGCATGCGTCGTCACGGCTGCTGACCGGCACGCTACAGCTTCTCAGACAATGGATACCCCGCGAGACATTCTCGCGGGGTTTTCTTTTGCGCGGCGGTTCGGCTGCCGCAGACTGTGCATCGCCAAAAAAACCGTGGTATCACGGGTTGACAATTGAAAGCCGCATCGCTTAATTCCGGTCGGTGCTAGCACTCATATCTATGGAGTGCTAACGGTGGCCCGTCTCCGGCAAGGGGGCGGCAATGGTCACGAATCAACAGCATCCCCATCGGAGATTGATCCATGAAATTCCGTCCGCTCCACGATCGCGTCGTGGTCAAGCGCCTTGAAGAAGAATTGAAAACCAAAGGCGGCATCATCATTCCAGACACGGCCGCCGAAAAGCCGCAGCAGGGTAAGGTCATCGCCGTCGGCCCCGGTGCGCGCGGCGACGGCGGCAAGGTCACACCGCTCGACGTCAAGACCGGCGACCGCGTCTTGTTCGGCAAATGGTCGGGCACCGAAGTCAAAGTCGATGGCGAGGATCTCCTGATCATGAAGGAGTCCGACATCATGGGTGTGCTCGAAGGCTGAGTGCCTTTGCTCCCATTTCCTTTTCGCGGCCTGCCTGCGGCTGACCGGCTGACAGGTGCCGTTTCCCCAAAACTGTGAGGTTTCTCCACATGACTGCAAAAGTCGTCCGTCTATCCGCCGACGCCCGCGAGCGCATGCTGCACGGCGTCGATATTCTCGCCAATGCCGTGAAGGTCACGCTCGGACCGAAAGGGCGCAACGTCATTCTCGACAAATCCTTCGGTGCGCCGCGCACGACGAAGGACGGCGTCACTGTCGCCAAGGAAATCGAACTGGAGGACAAGTTCGAGAACATGGGCGCGCAGATGCTGCGCGAAGTCGCCTCCAAGACCAATGACATCGCCGGTGACGGGACAACCACGGCCACGCTTCTCGCCCAGGCGATCGTCCGCGAAGGTCTGAAGCACGTGACCGCGGGCATGAACCCGATGGACCTGAAGCGCGGTATCGACAAGGCCGTCGCCGAGGTCGTCGCCAGCGTGAAGAAGAAGGCCAAGAAGGTCTCCGGTTCTGCTGAGATCGAGCAGGTCGGCACGATTTCCGCCAATGGCGACAAGGATATCGGCGCAATGATCGCCGAGGCGATGCAGAAGGTCGGCAATGACGGCGTCATCACCGTCGAGGAGGCCAAGAGCCTGGAGAGCGAACTGGACGTCGTCGAAGGCATGCAGTTCGACCGCGGCTATATCTCGCCCTATTTCATCACCAACGCCGACAAGATGATCTGCGAGCTGGACGAGCCGCTGATCCTCATCCACGAAAAGAAGCTGTCGAACCTGCAGGCCATGCTGCCGCTCCTCGAATCCGTGGTGCAGTCGGCCCGTCCGCTGCTCATCATCGCCGAGGACGTCGAGGGCGAGGCCCTGGCGACGCTCGTCGTCAACAAGCTGCGCGGCGGCCTGAAGGTTGCGGCCGTGAAAGCCCCCGGCTTCGGCGACCGCCGCAAGGCCATGCTCCAGGATATCGCCATCCTGACGGGCGGCCAGTTGATCTCCGAGGATCTCGGCATCAAGCTGGAGAACGTCAACATCAAGATGCTCGGCAAGGCCAAGCGCGTCAGCATCGACAAGGACAACACGCTCATCGTTGACGGCGCCGGCAAGAAGAAAGAGATCGAAGCCCGCGTCTCCCAGATCAAGATGCAGGTCGAAGAGACGACCTCCGATTACGACCGCGAGAAGCTGCAGGAGCGGCTGGCGAAGCTCGTCGGCGGCGTGGCGGTGATCCGCGTGGGCGGCGCGACGGAAGTCGAGGTGAAAGAGAAGAAGGACCGCGTCGATGACGCGCTGAACGCCACGCGCGCGGCCGTCGAGGAAGGGGTCGTGCCGGGTGGCGGCGTCGCGCTCGTGCGCGCGGCAGCATCCGTCTCCGTGAAAGGCGACAACGAGGATCAGGAAGCGGGCATCCATATCGTCTGCAAGGCGCTTCAGGCTCCTCTGCGCCAGATTGCCGAGAACGCGGGTGTCGAAGGCGCCATCGTCCTCGGGAAGGTGCTGGAGAACAAGAAGGCGTACAGCTTCGGTTATGACGCGCAGACCGGCGAGTATGTCGACATGATCGAGGCGGGCATTATCGACCCGGCGAAGGTCGTGCGCACGGCGCTGCAGGACGCGGCATCCGTGGCCTCGCTGCTGATCACTACCGAAGCCGCCATCGCCGAAGCCCCGAAGAAGGGTGGCGCTGCTGGCGGCGCGCCCGGAATGGGTGGCATGGGCGGTATGGGTGGCATGGGCGGCATGGGCATGGACGACATGATGTAAGCCGTCCGCCCAGGACCGCGCAAACTGCCGGTATGACACTGTGGCCGCTCCCCGGCTTGGGGGGCGGTCACTTCATTTCCGAGGCGAAAACGCACCATTACGTGTTCACCCGCACGCAGGCCTCCTGCGCCCGCGCAAACAGGCCGCCGCCATCCCGTCATGGCACATCTGATGCGCTCTGATCCCGACTCGTGGCACCGACGTGCGAAAAAACATCGAATATTAAAACTCTTTTAACTACCTCGCGGCAAAACTCTGATGCAGTGAGGTGCGGCCATGGGTATTTTTTGTTTCGTGCATGGGCGCGGCGTGCAGGTAAAACGCGTTGCGTCAATATGCGGTCTTAGCATTCTTTCGATCATCATCGCCGGGTGCAGCGCGCCAAATCAGCGTGTTGGCCACGTCGGCGCTTACGGCACGACCGGGTCGGTCCCGATCCCGTCGGAGCCCGTTTATGGCTACGGCTATGGAAAGCGGTACGGCGGCCAGAACGGCCACACGTCTTCCAGCGGCTATTACGGCTCCAGCGCCTATTCGCGCGCAAGCGATTACCGCGGGGCCTATCGTCCTGCCGGTCAAAGCCACGCGCCGTTCTCTGCCGGCGGTCACAGCGATTACAGCAAGACATCGGTGAAGCGCACGGCTCTGGCGCCGGTTTCGAGCCGCGCCTCTTTCGGGGGGAACTATTTCGCCATGCAGCCCGTCGGCGCTACGGCGACAGGCGGCAGCAAGGCGACTTATCAGCGCGTTGCCTACGATTACCGGACGAAGAACGACGGCTATTCGGGCAACAGGCGCTATAAACCCCGCCGCAAGAGCGACCGCGCTGAGGGCTACAGGATTGCGATCGAGCGTGGTGAATACGAGGTCGAGGCTGGCGACACGCTGTACGGCATTGCGCAGCGTTTCCACATGACTACGGACGAGTTGATGGATTTGAACGGCCTGAGAGGCTCCGAGATCCATCCCGGCCAGCGCCTGCGGCTGAGCAGGAATTCGGGCGCGGCGCCCGCGCGGCAGAGGCCCTCCGATCGCGGCGGTCGCGGTTACGCCAACAGCTATGACAACAGCCGCTATCAGCGCGACGAGCGTGCCTACAACACTTATCGCAATTCCACCAGCAGGCGCGGTTCCGGCACGGCCCGGGATTATTACGATGGCCGCGATCGCGACCGCGAGGCTTACGACAATCGCGGTCAGGACCGCCGCGGCGAGTCCGCGGACCGGCGGCGCGGCTATGCCGACGACAGGAATGGTTATGACAACCGCCGTGACTCCTATGCGGATGAACGCCGCCGCTACGATGACCGGTCCGCTCGCCGCGCAAAGCGCCGTCCGCCCGTGTCCGAGTATGAAGGATATCGCAGCGACCGTAGTCGCGGCCGGTCGGTCAGCTATGCCGTTAAGCGTGGCGACACGCTGTTCGACATCGCACGGCGCAATGGGATCAGCCATCGTGAACTGGCGGACTACAACGATATTCCGCTGACCGCGACGCTGTATCCGGGCCAAGTGCTGCGCATTCCGCGAGGCCGCGGCTATGACTGGGGCGTCGACCGTGGCCGCGATGGCCGCCGTGACGATGCCTCGAACCGGCGGGCCCGGCCAGAAGCCGCCCGACGGGAGCGGGAAAAACCTCGCGCACGTGTCGCAAAACCTCGCGCGCGTGTCGCCTCGAAGCCCCGCGTGCGCGTCGCCTCCGCCGAGCGGCGTCTGCGGAATGCACGGCCGATGGCCGCCGCCAGCGTCCGCAGCGACGCCGGCAACGCTGACGTGGCTGTGACCGGCGGTTCGACCATGCGGATGTCTCCCGAGAAGAGCGCGCCGTCGCAAATCGTTGCGGCCACCCACGAGGAATCCTCCGCTCACGCTTCGGCGGAGGCGAAACCCAGCGTCGCGTCGGGTGAATGCGAGAGCCTGCTGGCCAATCCGGCGCAGCGCACGGCAAGAACTTTCCGCGAGCCGGTTCAAGGCGCGATCGTCTCGAAATTCGGCGCGAAGGATGATGGCTCGTTCAACGACGGCATCAACTTCTCGGTGCCCAAGGGCACGCCGGTGAAGGCCGCGGAGAATGGCGTCGTCGCCTATGCTGGCAGCGAGCTGGCGGGCTTCGGCAATCTGATCCTCATCCGTCATGCCGACGGCTTCGTCAGCGCCTATGCGCATAACGACAAGCTGATGGTCCGGCGCTGTGACGTGGTGAAACGCGGACAGACGATCAGCAAAGCGGGCGTGACCGGCAACGCCACCAAGCCGCAGCTTCACTTCGAGTTGCGCAAGGATTCGAAGCCGGTCGATCCGGAGGCATTCTTCTCGAGATCCTGATCTTGCGAAGGGGGAGGTTTTCGCGTGCAGTCGCGTTACCTCCCAATGCCGGTCTGAGCCGCCGCGCATTCTTCCTCATAACGCGCCGATCGGAAGCGGGGTCCTGTCCTTGACCGTGCGGATGACGAAGCTGCTACGGATATCCTTGACCATCGGCAGTTTTATCAGCTTGCCGAGCAGGAATTTCTCGTAGGCCTGCAGGTCCCTGACGACGACCTCCAGGAGGAAGTCCGCTTCGCCAGAAACCAGATGACAGGCGATCACTTCCGGCATGCTTATGAACGCTTCCTGGATGGCCGAGGCGTTCTCGTCCTTGTGTCCGTCCACCTTGACGCCAACTATGACGGTCAGTCCGAGGCCGGCGCGGCTGCGATCCAGGTCGGCGCGGTATCCTGCGATGACCCCGGCCTGCTCGAGGGCTTTGACCCTCCTCAGACATGGCGTGGGGGACAATCCCACGCGGGCCGCGAGATCGGAATTCGGGAGGCGCCCCTCGGCCTGAAGAATCCGGAGGATGCGGCGATCGAATTCATCGAGTGTCTTCGGCATAAAGAACTCCGCATTCGCAGCTTCGGAGCATATCTGGCTAATTTCCTGCCAGTTTCTGCACGAGAACGCAAGGATCGGCCCTCGCGTTGATGGCATAGTTCGGAAACAGCAGGGAGCGATGACGAGATGACTTTTCGGAATGAATGTGAGGTCGCGGTTGAAGCGCTGGAAACGTTCGCTGCGGAAGCAGCGGATCGGCGCTCGGCGGTTATTCGCCAGCCGCCGATGGAGGCGTTGGCGCAGGAGCTCAAGATCGAGCCGCTTATCGCCGGCGGCGGGTTGCGCGGCGACTCTTTGCGCGCATTCATGACGACCTATTTATCCGCGGCGACGCGCCTTCATCACCCGGGATACATGGCGCATCAGGTGGCCGTCCCGCATTCGCTGGGTGCTGTCGCGGCTCTCGTCGATGCGTTCACCAACAATGCCATGGCGATATACGAAATGGGACCATCCGCTGCGGCGGTCGAATACGCGGTTGTCAACTGGATGCTGGAAAAGGTCGGCTGGCGCCCGTCACCGCCGCCCGGCTCCGCCGCCGAAGACGGGCAGCACGGCGGAGGTACACTGACCCACGGCGGTTCGCTGGCCAACCTGACGGCCCTGGCGGCGGCCCGCAGCCGGGTGGCGCCCGATGCCTGGCGCAAGGGCAACCCGGGCAATCTGGTCATCGTGGCTCCGAAGGGCTCTCACTATTCCATTGCCCGCGCAGCTGGAATTCTTGGTCTGGGCCAGGATGCCGTCAAAGAGGCGCCCGCAGACGCCGACGGCAGGCTCGATCCCGGCAGGCTGGGAGAGTTCATCACCGGGCTTCGGCGTCAAGACCTGGTCATCCTGGCCGTTGTCGCCAACGCCTGTTCAACCGCTGTGGGGCTGTATGATCCCTTATGCGACGTGGCGGCGGTGTGTGAGGAGCTGGGCATATGGCTGCATGTCGACGGCGCGCACGGCGCTTCGGCGTTGATCTCGGAGCGGCATCGTTCGCTGCTTGACGGTGTGGAACTGGCCGACTCCCTGGTGTGGGACGCGCATAAGATGCTGCGCGCGCCGACCTTGTGCGCCGCCGTCCTGGTGCGTGATCACCGCGATCTCGATAACGCGTTCCATGAGGAAGCGAGCTATCTGTTCCACGAGAAGGATCAGCCGGGGTTCGATTTCATTCATCGGACCGTGGAGTGTACGAAGGCTGCCCTCGGGTTGAAGGTCTTCTTCGCTCTTGCCGCCGAAGGGGAACGGGGCGTCGCGGCGTTTATAGACCGGCAAACGGCGCTGGCGAAAGCGGCGGCAGATTTCCTACGAGCGAAGCCAGATCTCGAGGTGGCGGTGGAGCCGCAGTCCAATATCGTGTGCTTCCGCGTGGACGGGGGCGACGATCTTCAACTCTCCTTGCGGAAACGCCTTACGGAAACAGGAAATCACTACATATCGACAACTGAGTTTCGCGGAAAACGCTGGCTGCGCCTCGCTCTGATGAATCCAATAACCACGCTGGGCGATATCGAGACGATGGTCGGTGAAATCGGCCAGCTTCGCGACGCCGGTTAGAGACGCATGCCTTTCGATGCTTCGCCATATCAATGCGCCCGCCATCCATCCAAACGCCCGCATCGAGCGGCAGCAGCGTCCTGGAGCGCAACGCCACCGGTGCGAAGCGGCCGATCACGCGGGAGAAGGCCGGCAGGCGCGCGCCGGCAAGCGCCAAGGCGGCTCAGCAATCCAGGCTGTGGTTGCGCTCCCAGGCAGTGGCGTGGCTCATGAATGAATTCCACTCGCCCATCTTCAGCTTCACGTAGCTGTCGACGAACGCGCCGCCCAGCCCTGCGCGCACGGTCTCCGAGCGCTCCATCAGGCGCAAGGCGTCGAGGAGGTTGAGCGGCAGCTTGCGGACATTCTGCAGGGCGTGGCCGTCGGTATACATGTTGATGTCCAGCCGCTTGCCGGGGTCGCGGTTGTTGGCGATACCGTCTAGACCGGCCATCAGCAGAGCGGCGGGCGCGAGGTATGGATTGGTAGCCCCATCCATCAGCCGGAACTCGAACCGGCCGGCGTCGGGAATCCGAACCATGTGCGTGCGGTTGTTGCCGGTGTAGGTGATCGTATTCGGCGACCACGTCGCCCCCGACGCGGTGATGGGCGCGTTGATGCGCTTGTAGCTGTTCACCGCCGGGTTGAGAATGGCGCACAGATCGGCTGCCGCGTGCAGCACGCCGCCGAGGAAACCGTAAGCCAGCTTGCTCATGCCAAGCTCGCCCGCGGGATCGTGGAAAAGGTTGCGGCCGCCGTCCCAGAGGCTGACATGCATGTGGCAGCCGTTGCCGGTCAGATTGTTGAACGGCTTGGGCATGAAGGTGGCGCGCAGGCCGTGCGTCTCGGCCACGGTCTTCGTCATGTATTTGAAAAAGGCGTGGCGGTCGGCCGTCCTGAGCACGTCGTCATATTCCCAGTTCATTTCGAACTGGCCGTTGGCGTCCTCATGGTCGTTCTGATAGGGCTGCCAGCCCATCTCCTGCATGCCGTCGCACAATTCCTTGATGAGGTCATACTGCCGCATCAGGGCGAGCTGGTCGTAGCACGGCTTGGGATAGGTGTCGTTCGTATCGGCGAGGGCGGCGCCGTCCCGCGCGAGGAGGAAGAACTCACATTCGACGCCGGTTTTCATCTGCAGATTGTGGGCCCTGGCCTTGGCGATCTGCTGCTTGAGCACATGGCGCGGGGCATCGGCGACGGGCTGACCGTCGCAGAAAAGGTCGGAGGCGAGCCAGCCCACATCGGGCTTCCAGGGCAGTTGGATCAGGCTTTCGGGGTCGGGAACGGCGAGGATATCGGGGTGCGCGGCGGTGTGGTCCAGATGGGTAGCGAACCCGGCGAACCCGGCGCCGTCTTTCTGCATGCCCCCGATGGCGGCGGCAGGGACGAGCTTGGCGCGCAGCACGCCGAACAGATCCACAAACGAAATCAGGAAGTACCTGATGCCCCGCTCTTTGGCCGCAGCGGCAAGATCCTGTGCCATCGCCATTCCTCCGTCTTTCGCAAAATGCCCATTCTCTAATCAGCCATGGAGACGCCGCAAAAACAGGCAACGCTACCCTATGGCATCCGGGCGGCGCTTTCAACTGCAAAGAACTATTTTTTCCTATGAGGATCGGTGAGTTTAGAACGGGGCGGGTCAAGTGGGGCTTCGTAGCGCGGTGAACCCGGCATCAACCGTCCATACGTGGTTGCTAGAATCTTTCCCGTAAGGAAACTTTTTTGACTATAGCTATTGACCACACCTCCGCGCGCTTGTTACCCTTCCTTCACCAAGGGACGAGGAGACGAAGGAATGTGCGGGATCGCTGGCATCCTCTTCAAGAGGCCCGCCGCCAATCAGGTGCTCGGGCGGGCGCTGGCGGACATGCTGGACGGCTGTCAGCATCGCGGTCCCGATTCGACGGGCTTTGCTCTTTACGCCAGCGCCGCGGCGGACCGCCTGCGCCTGCGCTTCCTGGTGGATGACGATGAAGACGCTTTGCCACGGATCCGCACCGCCCTCGCCGACAACGGCGCCCGGATCTTTTCCGAGCGGCGCGAGGGATCGAGCGCGGTCTTCGACGTTAGCCATGCGGGCGAAATCCGGCCCTTCGCCTACGTCATGGAGCATGCCGCAAAGCTGGTCTCCCTCGGCACCACACTCGACATCATCAAGGATGTGGGCACGGCGCGCGATCTGGACGGCGTCTACAGCGTCGGTTCGATCGAGGGCAGTCACGGCCTTGGCCATGTCCGCCTCGCCACCGAATCCGATGTCAGGCCCGAGGCCGCGCACCCGTTCTGGGCCACCGGCTTCGCCGATGTCGCCATCGTCCACAACGGCCAGATCACCAATTACTGGAAGATGCGCCGCCGTCTCGAAGCGCGCGGCTTCGAATTCCGCACCGACAACGACTCCGAGCTGATCGCCGTCTATATCGCGGACAAGATGGCGCAGGGCGTGACGCTGGAAGCGGCGCTTGAGCAGTCGGTCGATGATCTCGACGGCACATTCTCCTTCCTCGTCTCGACACGCGACGGTCTCGGTTTTGCCAAGGACCGCCTCGCCGCCAAGCCGATGGTCATGTACGAGGACGACAGCCTCGTCGCCATCGCCTCCGAAGAAGTCTCGCTGAACCGGCTGTTTCCGGGCCAGCCCCTGTCCACCACCGAACCGGCCCCGGGAACGTTCCGCACATGGTCACGATCGATCTGAGCGCGCTGCCGGTGCGCGAGGCGAATGCGCTTCTGCGCTCGGCGGGCGCACGCGGCGAGGATATCGAAATCATCAATCCTGACGCCCGGCATCACATCGGCGCGGGGCTGATCCATCCCGTTGCCGTGCGCATCAAGGGCTCGGCGGGCTATTTCTGCGCTGGCCTGTCGCACGGCGCGCGTTTCGAGGTCGAATCCAATGTGGGCTGGGGCGTGGGCGACTCGCTCTATGCCGGGTCCGTCGTCGTCGGCGGCAATGCCGGGGCCATCGCGGGCGTCGCTCTGCGGGGCGGCGAAGTCGTCGTCAAAGGCAATGTCGGCAGCCGGGCCGGTCAGGTGATGAAGGCCGGGACGCTCCTGTGCTGCGGCAACGCCAGCTTCCTCGCCGGTTACATGATGTATGGCGGGCGTATCATCATTCTCGGCGACTCTGGCGAGCGCGTGGGCGAGGACATGAGCGGCGGCGCCATCTATGTGGGCGGCAAAGTGCAGACGCTCGGCTCCGACGCCACGACCGCCGCCGTCACGCCGGAGGAGGATGCGGACATCCGCGCGTTTCTGGCGAAATACGGCGTCGCTTTCGACGGTCCCTTCACCAAGGTCGTGAATGCGGGCGCCAAGCTGCGCTATGGCGTCGGCGAGCCCGTCACCCGCCCGCTGCCGCACACCGTATTCTCGGAAGGCGGTACCTATTGGAACGCCAAAGTCGCCGAGGACATCCAGGCCAAGAGCCGGATCGGGCGCTACCGCATCCGTGGCTATGGCGCTGCGAGGGCCGTGCCCCACTTTTCGGACATCGCCATCAAGGTGGACCCGAACCGGATCGGTGCGGCGGGTGACCCGCTCAAGGCCGTCGATCTCGCCATGACGCTGGGGGATCGCTTCGGCGCCCGTCCCCTTGCGCTTTCCATGCCGGTGCTGATCGCGCCCATGAGCTACGGCGCCCTGTCGAAATCCACCAAGATTGCGCTCGCCCGCGCCTCGCGCCTGTCGGGCATCGTCGAGAACACCGGCGAAGGCGGCATGCTGCCCGAGGAGCGCGCCGAAGCCCGCCAGCTCATCTATCAGTGCCTGTCCGGGCGCCTGGGCTGGAATATCCACGACATGCTGCGGGCGGACGCGCTGGAAATCTACATCAGCCAGGGCGCCAAGCCCGGTCTCGGCGGCCAGCTCATGGCCAAAAAAGTCACGCCCGAACTGGCCTCGATCCGCGGCATCCCGGAAGGTATCGACCTGCGTTCCCCCTCGCGCCATCCCGATATCATGGGCGCCGACGATCTGGTGATCAAGATCGAGGAATTCCGCGAGGCGACGGGCTACGCCAAGCCCATTTCGGTGAAGATGGGCGCGGGCCGCGTCCGCGACGACATCAAGATCGCCTGCAAGGACGGCTTCGATTTCGTGCAGCTCGACGGCATGCAGGGATCGACCGGCGCGTCCTCGTCCGAAGTTTTGGAAAATGTCGGCATCCCGACGCTGGCGGCTCTGCAGGAGGCGCTCGACGGTCTCGACGAGATCGGCCAGAAGGGCGACATGCCTATCGTGCTCATGGGCGGCATCAAGGACGGTGTCGATGCGGTTAAGGCGCTGGCGCTCGGCGCGGACGCGGTGGCCATGGGCACGGCGGCGCTCATCGCGGGCGGGTGCATCAGTTGCATGCAATGCCATGTGGGCAACTGTGTCGTCGGGATCGCCACCCAGGACCCCGAGCACGAGGCGCGTTATCAGATCGAGGTGCAGGCCCAGGCCATGCACCGCTTCTTCGAGGCCGTGCGCTGGCAGATCGCGGCCATCACGCAGGCACTGGGCTATGACGATTTCCGCCAGTTGTCGCGCAAAGACCTCGTGGCGCTGACGCCGGAAGCCGCCGCCATCACCGGGCTGCCCTTCGATCCGTCGGCCAGAGTGGCGGAGGCGGCCATAGAGCATCCGTCACTGACGCAGGTGGCATGATGAGCCGTTGCAAGCCTTTCCCCATCGACCCGGGCGCCGACCAGAGCGGCCAGCTACATTACGAGCCGCCGCCCTGCCAGGTGGCCTGCCCCATCGGAACTGACGTCGGCTCTTATGTCGGGCTGATCTGGAGCGGCGATTTCTCAGGGGCGCTGGAAGCCATCACCGCGACCAACCCGTTTTCCAGCGTCTGTGGCCGGGTCTGCGATGCGCCCTGCGAACCAGCCTGCCGCCGCGCCGCTGCCGATGGTCCGGTCGCGATCCGCGCGCTGAAGCGTACCGTCATGGATGCGCTCGGGCCGCGCTTCCGGCTGCCCGCTATTCAGCCCGATAAGCCGCAGAAGGTCGCCATCGTCGGCGCCGGTCCCGCCGGACTGACCGCCGCCCAGGATATCGCCAGCGCGGGCTACCACGTCGATGTCTATGAGGCGTTGCCGAGGCCCGGCGGCATGATGGCCTGGGGCGTGCCCGATTTCCGCCTGCCGCCCGCGGTGGTGGAAGAGGACATTGCGCGCATTCTGGAGCGCTGCCCCGGCATCACGCTGCATCTGTCCACGCCGCTTGGGCAGGGCGTGAGCCTCGATGAGCTGGCGGCCAGCCACGATGCCGTGCTCCTGACCATCGGCGCGAGCGCGGGACGCAGGCTCGGCGTGTCCGGCGATGACCTGCCGCAGGTCTTGGATGGCGTGACGTTTCTCAATCAGGTCAATGGCGGGCAACGCCCCGGCATGCCCCGCCATGTGGCGGTGGTGGGCGGTGGCGACGTGGCGATGGATGCCTGCCGCTCCGCCCGCCGCCTGCCCGGCGTCGAGAAGGTCACCGTGCTGTACCGGCGCGGACCGGATGAAATCCCAGCTCGCCACCACGAAATCCAGGCGGCGTTCGCCGAGGGCATCGAGATCGTCTACAACGTGGCGCCCGCGGGGGTGCGGGAGCGGTCTGACGGCATGGTGGATTTGCGCCTGCAGCGCACCGAGCTTGGCGCCCCCGGTCCGGACGGGCGGCGCGCCTTCCGCGTCGTTCCCGGTACGGACGAGAGCATGATGGCCGGGCTGGTCATCGCCGCCGTCGGTCAGAAGACTGTGAGCCTGGAACTCGCGCGCCATGGCCTGATGGAGGGCGACCGCATCGCCGCCGATCCCGTGACCCTCGCCACGCCGATGCCCAAGGTCTACGCCGCCGGGGACGCCGCGTCCGGTCCCTCGACCATCGTGCAGGCCATGTTTCAGGGCCATAAGGCCGCCTATTCCATCGCCGCCGCGCTGGAGGGAAACGCGCATCCCGCGCCCTATCGCACGCCTTACCGCACGCGGGCGGCCGCTGTCGCGCAAGACCCGCTGTGGGAAAAGCTGCCGCGCGAGGAACCGGGCTTCCAGGGCCTCTCGGGCGGCGTCTGGGCCGACTGCGAGGCGCCATACGACGCGCGTATGGCGAAGGAGCAGGCCGCACGCTGCTACCGCTGCGACACGGAGACCGGCTCCGCGGACTATTCTGTCAAGATGCGCGAGGCGATCTTCACCCTGGCGCGCACGGACAGCGGGCCCTCGGAGATCGCACGGGCGACCGTTTCGCGGCTTGCAGCACACCCCGCGCCAATTCCGCCGGAACGTAGCGTCATTCTCGATGATCTGGTCTTTCTGCCTGCCAACCTGACACGGCTGGTGATCGACCCTTACCGAGAGTCCTGCAAGACGGCGACCGCGCTCGGGGATGGCATCGCGCTTCAACATCCGCTCCTCGCGGGCGGACTCGACGGTGCACCGGAGGCCGTCAAAGCGGTGGCGGCCGAAGCTCTTGCGGAGTCCGGCAGCGCCTATGTCGGCCGTGCGCCCCTTGGCAATGACGGCGTGGCATGGCTCCAGCTCCTGCCGCCCGGCGGGGAAGCCGATCCGTGCGCGGCAATGGTCATCGCGCTGGGCGATGCTCATGCGGCTCCCGCCCGTCCCGCGGCGGCCCGCTCCGGCCAGCCGTGGGGTATGTGCGTGAACGCCGGTAATCTCGACGCCGCCATAGCCGCCGCCGTGGCGGAGCGCGCGGAGCTGCTGCTCCTCGACGGCAGCGGCGCGCTGCCCGCCGACTGGGCGGATCTGGGCGGCGATCCCGATCTCTCGCTGATCACGCGCGCCGTGCTGACCTTGCGGGGCCTCAAGGCTGAGGAAGCCATGCCCGTGGTGTGGTTCGGTGGCCTGCGCTCGGGCTCCGATCTCGCCAAGGTCATGGCGCTGGGATGCAATGCGGGGATCGTTTCGACGGCGGCGGGGCTCGCCATGGGCGGCGCGATCGCGGCCACCGGTGTGAGCTTCACCGAGGCATCGGATGAAGCCGCCGGCCGGCTCGCCAACTACCTCAAGGCTGCCGTCTCCGAATGCTCGATGATGGCCCGCTGCACCGGCAAGACCAGCGTGCACAACCTCGAACCCGAGGATTTGCGCACCATCTCGGTCGCGGCGCAGGCGGCCACCGGCATTCCGATGGCGGGAGCGAAGAAAGCCGGCTGATCAGGTCTCGCCGGTGCGCGAATAGACGATGACGGACAGCATCCGGATCGGCAGCTTGCGCAATTCCTCCGGCCCGTGCGGCGCGTCGGCGTCGAAAAACAGCGAGTCGCCCGCCTTCATCGGGTAAAGCTTGTTGCTGTGGCGGTAGGAAACCTCGCCCTCGAGAATGTAGATGAATTCCTGCCCCGAGTGCTGGAAGATCGGGAAGACGTCCGACTCCTCGGTCAATGTTACCAGGTAGGGCTCGACCACGAGGCTCTTGCCGATCGTGTGGCCGAGAAGCTGATACTGGTGGCCCGCGCGCGTCCCCCGGCGCTCGATGGCCAGTCCCTCGCCCGACTGAACGAAAGTGGCGTCGCGCTGCTCCTCGAACTTGCGGAAAAACGCCGTGACCGGCACGTTCAGCGCCCGCGACAGCGATTGCAGCGTCGAGAGTGACGGCGATGTCATACCGTTCTCGATCTTGGACAGCATGCCCGGCGACAGGTGCGCCTGCCGCCCGAGATCGGCGACCGTCATACCCAGCTTCATCCGGAATTCGCGCACCTGATGGCCGATGGCCACTTCCAGGCTGTTCTCGCGGGCGCCCTCCACGGCGTGGGGATTTTGCTGCGCTGCCTTCATCGTTTCCTCTCGTTCAACTTGAGGAACTATATGGTTCTCCCGCGCACCGCGCAATCGAAGCAGGGCGGGCAATGACGCCCGTGCACACAGCAACGCCGGGCAGAAGGTTGCCCGGCGCGCGTTTGGGAGGGAGGATGTGGCCGCCGCCGGTCAGTGGCGGATGGTGAAGGCCGCGTAGAGGAAGTAGAGCGTCAGCACGACCGCGACGATGAGAACGATTGTCGCCAAAGTCGGACTGTTCGTGAAGCTGTGCAGTAGTCCTGTTGCATTCATATACTCGTCGGCTGATTTAAATGGTGATCCCATGACGTTTTCCTATGGCATTCTGTGTTGTGTCGACGGCGCTGGCGGTGCCAGGATTATTGTGCTCCAATCACATCTTTCTCGGGATAGGCATGAACGCCGAGGTCCGAGATATCGAGGCCCTCGACTTCTTCCTCCGCGGAGACGCGCAGCAGGCCCAGCACGCTCAGCAGCTTGCTGATGAGGTAGCCGGGGATGAAGCCGAGCAGCAGCGCCGAGATCACTACCCCGCCGATCTGGCCGAGAATGTTGATCGGTGCCTGGCCCGTCTGCGCGATATATCCGGCCGCGAAGATGCCCGGCAGAATGCCGCCGATCGTGCCCGTAAAGCCGTGCACCGCGAACGCGCCCACCGCGTCGTCGATGCCCCGCCGCTCGATGAAGATCGCGACCTTCGGCATGATCCAGGCGCAGACGAAGGAAATCACGATGATCAGAGCGGGGTGATACAGGTCCATCCCCGCAGCCACGGAAATGATGCCCGTCAGGCCGCCGGAGATCGTGAAGAACGGATCGGCCTTCGATGAGACATAGGCGCCCATCAGCCCGCCGCAGATGGCGAGGGTGGTGTTGACGGCCAGCATCGAGAGTGTCGCCGGGGAGCCGTAGATGTTGACGATTCCCTTGTAGTCCGGGAGGAACACCACGCAGCAGGCGAGGAAGAAGTAGAAGCCGACGAAGATCAGCAGGAGGCCGATGAGCGTCAGGCTGATATTGTGCGGAAGAATTGCTTTGGGTTTGCCGTCGGCGGTGTATTTGCCGATGCGCGGTCCCAGATTGATGAGCACGCCCAGTGTGAACCATCCGGCAACCGCGTGCACGATGACGGCGCAGCCGAAATCATGGAAGCCCCATTCCGACGTGAACCAGCCGAAATAGTTCCAGCCCCACGCCGCGGCGACGACCCATAAGAAGCTGCCGAGCACGATGGCGAGGAGGAAATAGGCGCCGATCTTGATCCGCTCGATGCAGGCGCCCGACATGATCGAGGCGGTCGTCATGCCGAAAAGCGCGAAGACCAGCCAGAAGATGCCCGTCATCTCGTCGCTCTTGGTCGGCGTCATCGCTTCGCTCCACGGGAACGACGATTGCGCCACCCCGAGCGCCGGTTTCACGGTCTCGCTCAAGGACGCCGGATCGTTCCAGAAGCCGAGGAGCGGGCCGGTGACCGGCCAGAACGGAAAGCCGTTATAGACCCACCAGCCGAAGAAGTAGAAGGTGACGCCGATGGTCGCCAGCGTCATGAGATTTTTGAGCATCGTCGCGAGCAGGTTCTTCGAGCGCGCGACGCCGCCCTCGTAGGCGAGGAAGCCGACGTGAATGAGAAGCATGAGAACGCCGGCTATGAAATAGAAACCCTCGGCGACGAAGGTCTTGAGGAAGGGCAGCGTCTCCAGGCCTTTGGCTGCTTCGGCTGAGATCATTACCATGTTCGGCGCGTCGGCCATGATGAACTCCCCAGTTGGTGTTGACTCAGGGGAAAGGGAAAGCAAGTTGCATGCCAGGAAAGCTTCTTTCTTGAAAATGGTATGTCGAGCCGAAAGCGGCGGCGTTTGGCGCGAATTGGGGTGGAGATGCGGCGGGGCAGGATGCAGAAAAATGCCTAGCAGGTGGGCCTTAGGACTAGCCAATGCATTATTATTAGGCGCATTTTCGAGGTGGGATAGCTGTGGGATGCGTTAGTCCAACGTGTTTCTCAAAAAGAATATATATTTAATAAAAATGTTTTGGTTCGGGCATTTTTTGCGCGCGGGGTGGTTTTCGCCATTCAGTCGTGTATCAGGCGTCCCGCTCCGGCAGCGCAGCCGTCAAACTCGGCCATCGCATCGCTCAGGCAGGCCCACAGATATTCGGCCGAGGCGGAATCGGCGAGGAGATGGTAGTCCTCCCCCACGCGGATGATGATCGCGCCGAGCCGGGCCACGGATGTCTGAGCAACGGCACCCTCCGCAAAGACATGACGCCGGAGATCCACGGCGCACAGTCTGGCGAACAGGGCGGGCACGGCGTCCCCGCCGAGATGAAACCAGCAGTGGCTGTCCTGGCGCGGCACCGGAAAGCACAGGCCAGCCCCCGCTTCCCAATTCCAGGCGTCGTTTAAACGATCGACATGACCTCCCGGCGCGCCGGGCTTGCCCAGCAACAGGAATTCCCCCTCGGAAAGGCGCGCCAGCAGGCTGCCGTCGGCCTGTTTCACCGTGCGGTTCGGCATCTCGGGGAGGACGAGGCCCTGGGCTGAGAGCCAGGCGGGCGTGTCCGCGCCCTTGAAGCCCGTGCGGAGGGACGGCGACAGGTCGGTGAGGACGACGGGCGCGGCCGGGTCTTCGCCCGGCACGCTCAGCACTGTCAGACAACCGCCAACGGGCTCGGCAACGGCGCCGAGGGCGGCAAGAGGTACGCGAACGAAGCTTTGCCGCATACTCACATCTCCTGACGGGCGTTTTCGGGATCGTAGAAGGGCGTGGGGACCACGCGCGCATTCACCATGCGGCCACCGCCCGCGCGAATGGCGAAGACCGTGCCGGCCTCAGCCTGATCCGGCGCCACATAGGCCAGCCCGATCACCTTGCCGAGCGTGGGCGAATGCGCAACCGACGTCACGCGGCCCGCGATGTCTCCGCTACGGATGACGAGATGGCATTCCTCCGGCACCGGACCGTTCGAATCCGCGAGTTCGAAGCCCACGAGCCTGCGCGTCTGCGGTTTCGCTTCGAGAAACGTCATGGCGGCCTTGCCGATGAAATCCGCCTTCTTGCGGCCGACGGCCCATTCCATGCCCGCCTCGGCCGGGTGGGTCAGGCCGTCGGTATCCTGCCCGGCGATCAGGTGCCCCTTCTCCAGCCGCAGAACGCGCTGCGCCTCGATCCCCACCGGGCGAATGCCAAATGCGGCGCCCGCCGCCGCGACACGTTCCCACAACTCCGCTCCGCGGCTTGCGGGGACATGGATTTCATAGCCCAGCTCGCCGCCGAAGCCGATGCGGATCAGGCGCGCCGGAATCCCCGCTACAGTCCCTTCGCGGATCGAAACATAAGGGAAGGCATCGCCCGCCAGATCCACGTCCGTCCCGACGGTGCCGAGCACCTTGCGGGACTGCGGGCCGATGAGGCTCACGGCGGCGTGGGCGGCGGTGACATTGGCGATGTCCACGCGCATCCGCCACTGCGCGTTATAGAACTGCATCAGGCGGAACACGCGGTCTGCGCCGCCCGTCGAGGAGGTGACGAAGAAATGCTGTGCGTGCAGGCGGGCGGCGATGCCGTCGTCGATGATGACGCCGGTCTCGTCGAGCATCAGCGCATAGCGTACGCGGCCCACTGGCAGATCGACATAGGTCAAGGTGTAGACGCGCTCCAGGAACTGAGCGGCATCCGGCCCGCGCACCTCCAGCTTGCCGAGCGTGGAGACGTCGATCATGGCCGCGGCATTGCGCGCGGCGTCGATCTCGGCGGCAATTGCGGCCGTGGCCTCGGCGCCGTACCAGGCCGGGCGCATCCAAAGTCCCGCCACCATCATGCGTGCCCCCGCCGCCACGTGGTGGTGATGCATGGCGGTGAGACGCTTCGGCTCAAAACTGCGGCCCGCGAGGTGGCCCATCTTCTCGCCCGTGACCGGCGGTCGGACGGTGATGGTGCCGATCGTGGGCGGCGGCGCGCCCGTGGCGAGGCTCAGCGCTTTCTGTACCAGCGCATTGGTAAGCTTGCCCTGGCTCGGCCCCATGCCCGCGGTGGAGAAGCGCTTGAGAAGCTGGATGTGGTCCCAGCCCATGGCGGCGGCATCGAAGATGTCGCGAACCTGAATATCCTCATCGAATTCGATGAAGTCCTTGCCCTTCGGATGCGGAAAAATGGGCTGCGGATGCGTCAACCCTGCGGCATCCGCGGCAACGGGCGGCGGCACGCCGCAAGGCTTCCCGGCATGGGCGGCGGCGGCTTTCCCCGCGCGGTGTCCGTCGCGCGCCGCGGCGTCCCGGTCCCACACGCCCGCCACCGATCCGGCTGCGAAAAGCCCGGCGGGCTGCGCCTCGATGCGCGGCATGCAGGTGTCCGCATCGGGAACGAGACGCGCCCCGCCTTGCGACAGAAGCTGTGTCTGCGGCGCATAGCCCACCGACACGGCAACCAGATCGCAGGAAACGGGAGAGCCCGGCGCGCCAAATCTGCCCGGTGCGGTGACCGGCGCAAGGCGCACGGCGCGCACATGGTTCGCGCCCTCGATGGCTTCGGCGATGGCAGTGCCGGGATGGACGGGCACGCCTTTGCCTTTGACTTCGCTGGCGAGGGTGCCGCTGGTGACGGTCCCCCCGTCGCGCAGATCGGCGACGGCTGCCACCTCGACGCCCGCTTCGATCAGGTCGAGCGCAACGCCGTAAGCATGGTCATTGGCCGCCAAGACAACGGCGCGGCTGCCCGGCTTCACCGCCCACAGGCGCATCAGGCGCTGCGCGGCGGTTCCCAGCATCACGCCGGGCAGGTCGTTGCCGCGAAACACGGCGGGCTGCTCATGGGCGCCGGTTGCGGCGACAACGGAAGTGGCACGTATCTTGTAGAGACGGTTGCCGCGCGTGACCGAAAGCCAGTTGTCCTCGAACAATCCCTGGCACGCGGCCTCCGTCAATATCGTGATGCGCGATCCGGCGGCCACGCTCTCAGCCAGTTCGCGAAGTTGCGTGGCTTCGGCGCGGGTGTAATTCAACGCGCCCCCCAGAATGGGATTGTCGTCGATGAGCAACACTTCCGCGCCCGCTTCAGCCGCCGCGAGCGCCGCCGCCATCCCCGCCACGCCGCCGCCGATGATGGCGACATCCGTGAACAGGTACGCCTTGTCGTACAGCCCGTGCGCCGCCGCGCGATCGACCCGGCCAAGCCCCGCCAGCATCCGGATCACCGGCTCCCAGAATCGCCAGGCGATGCGCGGCGTGAAGAATGTGCGGTAGTAGAAGCCGACAGGCAGAAAACGCGAGAACCGCTCGAGCATGCGGCCTTTGTCGCGGGCGAGACCGCCGAACGTGTTGACCGCGCACACCGCCATCCCCGCCGCGATGGGGCGCTTGTCCGCG
Source organism: Rhodomicrobiaceae bacterium (assembly GCA_050290865.1). Classification (GTDB taxonomy): domain Bacteria; phylum Pseudomonadota; class Alphaproteobacteria; order Rhizobiales; family Rhodomicrobiaceae; genus JARRLC01. Next base: position 64,328 of record JBNKIW010000019.1, read on the forward strand.
TAGACATTCGGCTCAGGCCCGACCTGCACCATGGTGCTGGCCTCGAGACCAGCCGCCGACACCAGCCCGCGCGGGCGGTGGTATTTGAACGAGCGCGACAGCATCCACTGTCCGCTGGCGGCGAGCGCGCTGGCGATGGTATCACCCGCGAAGCCGGTGACGGGCTTGCCCTCGAAGGTGAAGGAGACCGGGCGGCTGCGGTCGATCAGCGTACCGTACGGCGCGGGCAGTCGGGCGGAGGTCACTCAGGCGCCTCCTTCGGCAGATAATGCGGACGCGGGATAGGTGCGCAGGACGTTTCCGGTGGCAAGGTCGCGTTCGGCAATGAACCAGGTTGTCGTCGGCAGGTGGCACCACCACTCCCGGGTGACACCGGGCTGGTTGTCCTTGAGAAACAGATAGTCTGCGACGGCAGCGGCGTCGGCGCCGGGCGCAGGGCGGTCGCGCACCTCTCCCCCATAGCTGAACTCGGAGATGTTGCGCGGGCCGTTCAGCGGGCAAATCATGATCTTCATACCGTGCGTCCCTTCAAGCCCCGACCGATGCCGCGCCCGCCTCGCCGACCTGCTCGAACCGGCTGAATCGGCCATGATGGAGGGGGGCGAGGATATCCGGCTGGCGGTTCGTGGCCATGCACTCGGCCATGCGCTTGCCGCAGACCGGCGTCGCCTTGAAGCCATAGGTTCCCCAGCCGGCGTCGATGAAATAATTGTCGAGATGGGTCTTGCCCATGATCGGAGCGAAGTCGGGCGTCATGTCGGCCAAGCCTGCCCATTGGCGCATGATGCGGACTTCGGCGAGGAAGGGGAAAAGCTCCAGCATGTGTCCCGCCAAGGCTTCCTTGAAGTCCAGCGTCGAGCGCGTCGACCACAGCGGGTAGGGATCGACCGAGCTGCCCATGACTAACTCGCCCCGCTGCGACTGCCAGATGTAGCAATGCAGGCTCCCGGAGACGACGACGCTGTCGAGGACGCGCTTCAGGGGTTGCGAGACGCAGGCTTGCAGCGGCACGGTGCGAATGGCGAGTTTCAGACCGGCCATCTTGGCGACACGGCTGGAAGCGCCCGCGACGGCCTGCAGCACCTGCCCGCAGGCGACGGTGCCGCGGTTGGTGTGGACCTCAGTCACGCGCTGGCCGTCCACGGTCAGGCCGGAGACTTCCGTCAACTGGTGGATTTCCACGCCCATTTGAGCCGCGCGAATGGCATACCCCCAGGCGACCGCGTCGTGACGCGCCGTCGCGCCGGTGGGGTGGTAGAGCGCGCCGAGAACGGGGTAGCGCGCGTCCCCGCTGACGTTCAGCAGGGGTTCGATTTCGGCCGCGCGCGCGGTATCGACGAGTTCGCTTTGTACGCCAAGGTGTTTGTTCACTTCAGCGCGCCAGCGCATGGTTCGCAGCGCGGCGTCGGTATGTGCGAGCGTCAGATGATCCTTGCGCGTGTACATGACGTTGAAATCCAGCTCCTGACTCAACGTCTCGAAAAGCAACATTGATTCCTTATAGAAAACCACGCCTTCCGGCGTCAGGTAGTTGGCGCGCACGATGGCGGTGTTGCGGGCCGTGTTTCCGCCGCCGATATAGCCTTTATCCAGGACGGCAATGGAGCGCAGCCCCCAATTCCTGGCCAGGTTGTATGCTACAGCCAGCCCATGACCGCCCGCGCCGATGATGACGATATCGTAGCGGTCTTTCAGATCCGGTGTGGCTGGCAATTCGCGCGGTGGAAGCTTGGCGCGGCGCCGGAGACCGGCTTTGACGAGGGCAAGAGGCATCGCTGGGTCCGCTAAGAAGGTCGGGGCCCAATCTAGCCGCGCATTTCATTTAGAGCAACTTTTTTTCATCGCACGACATGTATCGGTCGTCCTCACTGAGCGGCAGAGACAGCCGCCGTTGCCGCAGAGAGTGCCTTCAACATCGCCGGGTAATCGAAATCCTCCGACATGCGCATAAGCACCCGGCCCAGCCCCCTGTCGATGCTCCTCACCTCATGGAGGATCGCCTCAATGCGGCTGCTGTCCAGCGCTTCGAGGGCGGCTCTGAGGTTCTCGCGCAGGTGAGCAGGGAGAACCGCCAGCATTTCCGGTGTCAGCGTGGCCGGCATGGGGACGGCCTCGAATGCGGTGCCGTCATAGACGTAGTCCACATCGAGCTGTTTCGCCAGGGCGCGATAGATTTCCCGAAAGCGATAGGGCTTGCGCACCAGGTCATCCATCCCGGCGTCGAGCATTTCCCGCTGCTGCTCTTTGAAGACCGCGGCGGTCACGGCGATGATTTTCACATCCTGCCCCCCAGGCAGTTTGCGGATGCACTGCGCTGCCTCGATACCGCTCATCACGGGCATTCCCCGGTCCATCCAGATGAGATGCGGGTGCCATTCCTGGAACACCTTCACGCATTCCCTGCCATTCGCGACCACTTTCGCGTCGAGGCCGATCTTCTGCATCAACTGCTTCATGAGGGTTTGATTTTCGAGCTGATCGTCGGCGATGAGAATGCGATAATGGGGGCATCCTGGTGTCAGTCCCACCACTTCGCGGTCATCCACCGCCTGCTCCCGGGCAGCGGCTGTCCCCACCACCTCCACGGGAACCTCGACGCGGAATACGGAGCCCTTTCCCACTTCGCTCGTCACGCCAATGGTGCCGCCCATGAGTTCGACCAGCTGCCGCGCGATGACGAGACCCAGCCCGGCTCCCTTCTGCGTAGCTGTCTCGCCGAGTCGCTCGAAGGGCTGGAACAGGCGCCTCAGGTCTTCCGGCGGGATGCCGGGGCCCGTGTCATTCACTTCGATCACCAAGTGAGACCGGACCGCCCGCTTCAGGTCGAGCCGGATGGTAATGCCGCCTGTCCTGGTGAATTTCACCGCGTTGTCGAGGATATTGATCAGGATTTCCCGCAGCCGTCCCCCGTCGCCCCTGATGTAGCGCGGGACCGCGGAGGACTGATCCACGTTCAGCCACAACCCGATCTCTTCGGCGCGCAGCCGCATCATGTCCGCAACGCCGCGCACCATGGTGCCGGGGTCGAAAGGGGCGATATCGAGTTCCTGGTGCCCCGCTTCGATCTTGGTGATTTCCAGGATGTCGTTGATGAGGGCTAGCAGATCCTCGCCGTTGCGGTTAATGATGCCGAGCCTTTCGCGCTGCTCCCTGGTCGCCTGCGGATCGCTGCACAGCATGGCGGAAAAGCCGAGGATGGCGTTGAGCGGCGTGCGCAGCTGGTGGCTCATATTGGCCAGGAACAGGTTTTTGGCGTTGTTGGCCGCTTCCGCCGAGTCGCGGGCAAGGACGAGATCGGCGGTCCGTTCGCGCACCTTGATTTCCAATTCCTCCTTGTGGCGGCGCAGCGCTTCTTCGGCCGCCTTGCGTTCGGTGATGTCCTGAAACGCCAGCACCCAGCCGAAACGCCCGCTCTCCTCGAAATCGAGCGCCGATGCGTTGCAGGCCACGGGAAAGGAGGTTCCGCCGGAACGCCGGAAGAAATCGCTGTCGCGGCGGAGTGAAGCCCCGCCGCCGTGCGCCGCCGACAACGGGTGGTTCTGCCAGGTGTCCAGTGCGCCATTCTGGTGAACGAACTCGCCCAGATGCCGTCCCACGAGGCCGCGTGGAGAGGCGAGCAGCATCCGCTCCGCTGCGGGATTGGCAAACAGAATTGCGCCTTCGCCGTCGATGCCGAGGATGCCGTCAGCGACAGTCGTGAGGATGGCGCTGTTCAGCGCATGCAGCCTGCGGATGCGGCTGTGTTCCTCGAAAGAAGCATGGGCGCGGCGGATCACGTGCGGCAACTCGCGGAGATACGCGCCGGATATGTCCTTGACCAGATAGTCGCTGGCGCCCGCTTTCATGGCATCCACCGCCACCGTTTCGTCGCCGGCGCCGGTCAGCATGACAACGGCAGGGCAGGCGGCGGATGCGCCGGCGAGGCGCCGCAGAACGGTGAGACCATCGAGGTCGGGGAGATTGTAGTCCAGGAGGATGAGGTCCGGCTTCACCTCGCTGTACTTCGCCAGTCCGTCCGCGGCATTGAGCGCTGAGAGCAGAACGTGGCCGGTCTTCCTGAGAGCGCGGCTGTAGAGGTGCTGGTCAGTCTCGCTGTCGTCAATGGCAAGGATCGTCAGCGTTTCCGGCATCACCCCGCCTCCCTGGGCAGGACGGCGATGCCAAACCAGAAATCCTTCAGGCGGGTGATGGCAAGGAAAAGGCCGTGGATGTCCACGGGCTTGTGCACGTAGGAATTGGGTCCGTCGGCGTAGCAGCGCTCGATGTCCTGCCGGGCGGTGGATGTGGTCAGCACGATGACCGGGATCTTGCGAAGCTCCGCGTTGGACTTGACCATGCGCAGTACGTCACGCCCGTCGAGGCCCGGGAGGTTCAGGTCGAGGAGGATGATGCTGGGCCGCGGCGCGGTATCGGGATCGGCGAATTCGCCGCGGCGGAACAGGTAGTCCACCGCCTGTTCGCCATTGGTGCAGCGGCGGATCGGGTTCAGCAGCCCGGCCTTCTTGAAAGCCCGTTGCATTGCGAAAAAATCGTCGTCGCTGTCCTCGACGATCAGGATCAACTGCACGGCGGTGGCCGAAGCCGCTTTTTCAGGGGGATCGGGATCATCGACCATCATGCGCCTCCGCTCAATGTGAAATAGAAAGTCGTCCCCTCGCCGGGCGTCGATTCAAGCCATATGCGGCCGCCGTGCCGCTCCACGATCTTCCTGACAATGGTCAGGCCCGCTCCGGTGCCGCCGCCATATTTGCTTTGTTCGTGAAGTCGCTTAAATATCCGGAAAGCTTTCTCGTAATATTGTCCGGAAATACCGATCCCGTTGTCGCGGACGTAGAACACCGGCACGGGGGCGCTGGTATCGCAGCCGACCTCCACCCACTGCTGTCCGGCAATTAATCGAATAAATTCAATTGGATAGCATCTGACTGGTCTGAATTCTGCAGAGCCTTATCA
>JBNKIW010000020.1:0-51468 GCA_050290865.1 Rhodomicrobiaceae bacterium
TTTCACGAATCAAAGATCACCCGAGCGATTCAGAATATGGTCGATCTGTCAGCTGTTATTTCGTGCGATTGCCCTGGATGTCGAATCGCCATGGCTGGACAGCCGCCCCCCGGCGGTGTCATAGTCCGGTCCGCAGGAAACATTCGCGGGATACATCTTCCTCCCGCCGCTTCGCGATTTGAGGACGGGGACCATGGGCCTTCTCAGCGACATCTTCACCTGGTGGAACGGCGCAACGCTTTCGACGCGCCTGTACACGAAACGCCATGGCGTCCTCATCGGCGAGGATGCCAACGGTAACAAATATTACGAGGACAAGAAGGCCATCCGCGAGGACGTGCGCCCCAGCGAAACGTCGTATAAAGGCACGGGCGAGGGCAGACGCCGCCGCTGGGTGGTCTACTCCGGCCTGGCCGAGGCGTCCAAGGTGCCGCCGGAATGGCATGGCTGGCTGCACTATATCCTGGATGAACCGCCGGGGCACGACTACCAGACCCGCGCCTGGCAGAAGCCGCATGTCGAGAACATGACCGGCACAGCCGGCGCCTACCGCCCTGCGGGCAGCATCCTCGCCGCCCAGCGGCGCCGCGCAGGCACGCCCGACTACGAGCCCTGGCAGGCAGAATAGCGACTATGGCCAACGACGACGCAGCGTCGAGCCAGGTCTGGACCGCCGAAGGCTACGAAAAGAACGCGCGCTTCGTGTCGGACCTCGGCGCCGAAATCCTGACTTGGCTCGCGCCGGCGCCGGGCGAGCGCATCCTCGACCTCGGCTGCGGCGACGGTGCACTGACGGTGCGGCTTCGCGACGCGGGCGCCATCGTCACCGGCTGCGACACGAGCGAACCGCTCCTGGCCGCGGCGCGGGCGCGCGGGCTCGATGTGCGGCTGGCCGATGGCCACGCCCTGCCCTTCCACGCCGAATTCGACGCCGTTTTCTCCAATGCCGCGCTGCATTGGATGACCCAGCCGGAGAAAGTCATCGACGGCATCCGCCGCGCGCTCAAGCCGGGCGGACGCTTCGTCGCCGAGTTCGGCGGCCACGGCAACGTCGCCACGATCGTGACGGCGATGCGGGCGGCGGCACTGGCGTTCGGCGGCGATCAGGCGCTCGCCGGCCCATGGTTCTACGCCACCGACACCGAATATGCCGCCATGCTACGGGCTGCAGGCTTCCGTGTCGCGCGCATCGGCCTGTACCCGCGGCCGACACCTCTCCCCACCGGCATCGAGAACTGGCTGCAAACCTTCCGCGGCGTGTTCTTCGATCAGTTCGGCGCGAAACGGGAAACAGTGCTCGCCTGGGTCGCGGACCTGCTGCGGCCGTCTCTGTGCGATGCGTCGGGTCACTGGACCGCGGATTACGTGCGCCTGCGCGTCAAGGCGTATCTGGCGTGACCCGCACGCAACGGTGCGCCCTGTCCGGGGACAACGAGCGGCGCCATTAGGAACGTGTTAACCCGCATGGCATTTCTTGGAGGCTCGCGCATCTTCAGGGGTCTGCGCTGGCACATGATCACTTCGCGCAAGGGAAAAAACGGGCGGTATGCGGTGCTGCTGGCGGTATGCCTGGCGCTGATCGCCTATTTTTCCTATCACGCCATCGAGGGCGATCATGGCCTGCACCGGCGCGCGGCGCTGGCCAAGAAGATCACCCTGCTGGAGGCCGAACTGGCCGCTCTCAAGCATGAGCGGCGGCGGATAGAGCGCGACGTGGCGCTGATGACCACGCGCGCCCGTACCGATCCCGATGTGCTCGACGAGCAGGCGCGGACGCTTCTGAATTACGCCCACCCCAACGACATCGTGATCCTGCGCACACCGTCCGGGACGAAATAGGCCCCGTTCGACATTGCGATCAACCGCAAGGCCGCATCATCCAGCGCCCGACGCGGAGCTGTCCGTGTTTCCGGTCGCCGCCTGCGCCCATGGCAGCGCATAGACATTGGGGAAATCGGCAGCGGGCTGGGCACGCTCGATCTCGACACCGAGGCTCGCCCCTTCGAGCCGGTCGAGTTTCTCCACCAGAATGCGCACCTTGGCCGCACGCCGGTCAGCAAGGCAGGCCTCGGCCACGCGCTCGGCCAGCGTCTCCAGAAGGTTGATGTGCCCTTTCGAGATCACGCGGCGGATGGCCTCGACGATCGTGTCGTAATTGACGATGTGCTCGACATTGTCCGACGTCCTGTGCGGCGTGGGATAGACCGAGACCTCGACGGTGAAGCGGACGCGCTGCGTGCACAGCTTCTCCTCCTCGAACACGCCGATATTGCAGTCGAGCACGAGGCCGCGCACCGAAATCTTGTCGAGCACGAGGCTGGCACGCCCTACCGGAGAGTAAAAACGCGCCGCCAAAATCTTTTCGTTCACCACCTCATGTCTCCTGCCCCACAAACTTCTCCTGCCCACCAGTCTCTGCCGCGAATTGCACCGCGGCCCGCCCGACCTGCCGCCGCAGCGTTCCCAGCGCCGCCGCATCCAGCGTTCCCTCGCGCGCGCCTCCGGCGCAAGCTGCGCCGCGAAACCCGAGAACGTCCGGCTCCAACACCGCGAGCGGCGCGATATCGGCACCCTTGAGCGATCCGGCAAGCCCTGCCATCAGACCCGCACGCCGCGCCAGCCCGATGAACCGCCCGGTCTCCGCCGCGCTCAGATGCGTGCGCAAGCCCCCCTGCCCTTTTCCGGCGGTGTCCAGCATCACGCCGGTGAATCCGGCCGCCGCGGCCTGCCCGATGGAAGTGAAATCGGGCGCCAGATCGGCGAACATCACCAGGATCAGCCTGACCCCACGCGCGGCAAGAGGCGCAAACGGAGCCAGATTAACGCAGGCGCCGCCGCCGGGGAAGGCACCGATCTTCACATAATCAACACCGAGCGCAGCCGTCGCGGCGGCAGCGGCGGCAGCGGCTTCACCGGGCGGCACGTCGCCCACCGTCGCGCTCACCCTGCGGCGCCCGCCCACGGCTTCGACAATGGCGCGGATGGTCTCCGGCGCCGCCGCGCCAAGAACCCCCTCCCGTGGCTCCTTGATGTCGATGATATCCGCCCCGCCACCCAGCGTCATCAACGCCTCCGCCGCCGAGCGGACGCTGATGAGCAGGCGCGGAACCGATGGCGCCTGTCCGTTCATGTCTTCCTGGTCCCCATGCCGTTCCCATTATAGCGCAAGAGGCCGGGAAAGGCGGAGACATTGGTGTCCGGCTCCAGCATTTCGCGGCGGAAGGCCTCGACGGTCTCGGGGCGGGCGCGCTCGTCCGGCGTCAGCGGGATAGCAATATCCGAGAGCAGACGGGCGGGCGACGGCGCGAACACGAGCAGGCGCTCAGCAAGACGGATCGCCTCGCGGCTGTCATGCGTGACGAACAGAACCGTCGCCGGCCGCTCCCGCCACAGCGTCATCAGCAGGCCGCGCAGCCGGTCGGCGGTCGCCTCGTCGAGCGAGACGAACGGTTCGTCCATCAGGAGAAGACCCGGCTCGATGGCGAAGCCGCGGGCGAGCGCGGCGCGGCGCTGCATCCCGAGCGAAAGCTCTCCCGGATAGGCGCCCTCGCATCCGGACAGGCCGACTTCGGCCAGCAGATCCCGGCAGCGCCCCACGGCTTCCGGTTCGGAGCCCGCGGCAAGGGTCAGATTATCCAGCACCGTCCGCCAGGGCAGGAGGCGCGGGGTCTGAAACACATAGGCAAGGCGGCGCAGGCGCTCGCCCGGGTCAGGCGCGATCCGCCCCTCGAAATCACCGTCCATCCCCGCGATGAGGTTGAGGAGCGTGGTCTTCCCGCAGCCCGACGGACCGAGGATGCAGACGAACTCATTCTCCTTGACGGCGAAATGCAGCCCGGCAATGGCGGTCACGTCGCCGTTGGCCGCGCGCCGGTAGACCTTCCGCTCGATGCCGATCGTCAACCCGCTCATTGGCGCCACCGGCTGGCGAGCGTTTCCCACGGCTGCAGGACGACATATTCGATAGCCAGCACCACGACGATGAAGGCGATCGCATAGGCGAGGATACCGGTGACGTCGAAATTCTGGAAATCGGTGTAGATCATGAAACCGACGCCGTTGGAACGCCCCAGCAATTCGACCACGAGCACAATCTTCCACACCAGCGCCAGCCCGGAGCGCGCGGCCGCCACGAAGAACGGCGCCAGTTGCGGCACCAGCACGTGGCGGAAGGTCTTCCAGCGGCCAAAACCGTAGATGAAAGCCATTTCCTCGAAGCTTTTGTCGAGCGAGCGCGCGCCTTCGCGGAGCGTGACCGCCGTGTTGGGAGCCTTGTTGATGACCACCGCGAGGATGGCGGCCGTTTCGTTCAGCCCCACCCAGATGTAACACAGCACGATGGTCACCAGCGCGGGCAGGTGCAACGCCAGGATGAGCCACGGGTCGAGGAACAGGTTGAGCGCGCGCCGCCGCCCGAGCGCAATGCCGATGGCCGCCCCCAGCATCATGGCCAGCGCGAACGCCACGGCCACCCGCGCCAGCGTCACCCCGACATGGAACGGCAGCGCGCCCCGCGCCGTCTCGGCGGCCATATGCGCAAAAACCGCCAGCGGGGAGGGCAGATAGCGGCTGCCGCTGATTTCCGCCGCCATACCCCAGATCGCGAGCAGCACCACGATGGAGACGGCGCTCCACAGTCCCCTGGAGACGCTGATCCGGGACAGGACCATCACTTCTCCGGCGCCTGCCAGAAGATGCGGGAATCGAACGTCACGCCCTTGCCTGTCAATTGTTCGCCGCCGAGTTTGGCCAGAACGCCGAAAAGCTGCTCCGCATCCTTGTGCTGTTCCGGCCCCCAGGCGAAGCGGATTCCTTCGCGGTAACGGTCGCGGAGCGTGCGGAACTTGGCGTCATCGGCGGCACGCATCAGCGGACGCAGCCGGTCCCACTCGGCGTCGGATTTCAGGAGGATGTCCTGCGCCTCGGCGACGCTCTTGAGAAAGGCGGCGAGCGCCTTCGGCTTCTCCTTGGCCAGCTTCTCGGAAAACACGAAACCGATGAGCGGAATCGGCCCCTTGAGGCCCGCCGAGGTCATCAGTTCGGACACGGAAACCAGCCGCCGGAAGCCTGCCGCTTCGAGCGCGGCGGCGAAGTGCCAGTAATTGAGCGTGGCGTCCACCTCGCCCCACAGCGCCTGCTGATTGAGAAGCGGGGGCGCTCCAAAGACCGGGGTCGCGCTGTCCACCAGATCACCGGCGCCCGCCTTCAGCGCCACGGCGCGCAACAGGAGCCAGCTCTTGTCCAGCGGCCCGCCCGCGACCGCTATTTTCTTGCCCCCCAGCTCGGCGATGGATTTGAGCTTCGAGGCGGCGGGCACCATGAGCGCCCCGACCGTCATCGAATAGGGCGTGAAGACGAGGGGGCTCCCGCCCGCGCGCTGGCGCAGCACCCAGAGCCAGTCGCTGACGATGACGTCGGCCTCGCCGCCCAGAAGCGCCACCTTGGTGGCGTTGTTGGAGGCCAGCTTCAGCGGGTTCAACTCATAGCCGGCCTTGCGGTCCAGCCCGTGGTGCTTGATGACGTCCATCAGCCAGCCGACCGTGCCGAATTTGAGCAGGCCGGGCCTGATGGTTTCCGCGCGGAGCGGCGCCGTCATGATGACGAGCGGCAGGATCGAAAGAAAGAACCCCAGTCTCAATGCACGCTTGATCACTGTCGCCTCCTTAGAATCGCTCGCCGCGTTCCGCGAAACGCGCGCCATCATTTTACGAGCCGGTTCTTCACCAGCCATTCGACGCCCCGCCGCCACGACACGTCGTTATTGCCGCGAATGTCGGCACTGCCCGCGGCGAGGATCCGGCCAGTCCCGGCGTCCGAAATCACGATGTTGATGTTGAGAATGAGATTGGAAACCTTCTGTACCCACGCCGTCACGGCGACCCCGGCTCCCAGTGAGCGCGCGATCTCTTCCGCACAGTCGCGGCAATCCCGGAAATTGCGGGACTTGGCGATGGCGTCCGCCGCTGGCGCGATATCGACGGCCTCGTAGGCACCGGACGCGCTCAGCAGTTCGCGCAATTGAGCACCAATCATGTTGAGGCGCTCCACCTCGTCGGCACGCTGGGCTTCGGCGCTGAAGCTCACCCATTCGAAGGGAAAGAAAGCCGTCTTCCGCCCGGCGGCATCCGCGGGTGCCACCGCACAAGCGAAGATCAGCAACACGGCTAGCAGCCGCCCACCGGCAATCAAACTCATCTCGTTGTTTCGCTCCCCATACCCTTTTGCGCTCAGTTTAGGACACCCACCGTGGAACCGCAACGCTTTTGAGGTTTTTCCGCCAACCAATATTTACGATGCCGGCCGCGACGCAATATTAACCAACATGCATATTGCCTGCGCAAATATTGCGGCGCAGTACCGCCTCGACACGCGACGGACTCCTCACAAATATGTGTGCTAGTTGACGCACCGTGGCAACATTGTTATCCATCGAAGTCAGGTTTGTACTTGGACAGCAATAATAAGATTTTCCTAAGAACATGAGGAACGCCCATCCATCGTCCCGCCGGGTCGCCATCGCCGGCGGCCTGCTCCTTCTGGCGCTGCTGCTTCCGCCCATGGCGGTGCGGGCGCAGGAGCCGGTCAAGGTGGCTATCGGCCTGCTGCGCGTGACCGGGGACGACATCGTCCCGCTGTCGCGCATCGACGTGCCGCCCGCCGACGACGGCCTCGCGGGCGCGCAGCTCGGCATCAGGGACAACCAGACGACCGGGCGCTTCACCAACCAGGCGTTCACGCTGCAGGTGGAAGAGGCGGCGAGTCCGGAGGCGGCGGTAGCCACGCTCGGTAAATTCGCCGACGCGGGCGTGCGCTTCGTGCTTCTCGATGCGCCGGGCGCCGTGCAGGCGAAGCTGGCGGACAGCGCCGCGGCGAAGGACATGCTGTTGTTCAACATCAGCGCAACCGACGACGCGCTGAGAGGGGAAAACTGCCGGACCAACCTGTTCCACGTCGCGCCGAGCCGGGCGATGCTTGCCGACGCGCTGGCGCAGTATCTGGCGTGGAAGAAATGGCGGCGCTGGCTGCTGGCGGGCGGCGTCAAGGATGGCGACAAGGCATTCGTCGCGGCATTGAAACGCGCCGCCAAGCGCTTCGGCGCCAAGATCGTCGAGGAACGCACCTTCGAGGAGCCGGCGGGATCGCGGCGCAGCGACACCGGCCACCAGCAGGTGCAAAAGCAGATGGCCGTATTCACACAGCGCGCTCCCGACTATGACGTGCTGGTGGTGGCAGACGAAAGCGAGGTTTTCGGCGGTTATCTGCCCTACCGAACGTGGGACGCGCGGCCGGTCGTCGGCACCGCGGGGCTGGTCCCCACCACATGGCACCCCGCGCATGAGGGCTGGGGCGGCACGCAACTGCAAACCCGCTTCGAGCGCAACGCCAAGCGCTTCATGCGTCCGCTCGACTATCAGGCGTGGGAGGCCGTGCGCATCATCGGCGAGGCGGCGACGCGCGCGAAATCGAACGATCCCAAGGTCATCCGCGCCCACATTCTCAAACCGGATTTCGGTCTCGGCGCCTTCAAGGGGCAGGCGCTCAATTTCCGGAGCTGGAACCGCCAGCTTCGCCAGCCGATCCTGCTCACGACCCTGAAAATGCCGGTGACGGTATCGCCGCAGCCGGGTTTCCTGCACCGCTTTTTTGAAACGGACACGCTCGGCGTGGATGAACCGGAAACGAATTGCAAGGTGCGGTAGCAGGTCAAGAAGAAGCGCACCGGGAGGACAGATGAAACGGACAGCGTTGTTATGCGTGATTGCCCTGGCGGCATCGATGGCCAATGGCGGGACCGCGCGGGCCTATACGGTGTATGTGTCCAACGAGAAGGACAACACCGTTACCGTCATCGACAGCAAGACGATGAAGGCCACGGACACGATCAAGGTCGGCAACCGCCCGCGCGGCATCACGGTGACCAAGGACGGCAAGTTCATCCTCCTGTGCGCGAGCGACGACGACACGGTCGAGATCATCGATGCCGCGACGAAACGGATCGTCGGGTCGCTGCCTTCCGGCGCGGACCCGGAACTGTTCGTCCTGCACCCCTCGGGCAATCCCCTCTTCATCGCCAACGAGAATGACAATCTCGTCACGGTCGTGGACATCGAGAAGAAGACGATACTCGCCGAAATCCCCGTCGGCGTCGAACCGGAGGGCATGGGCGTCAGCCCGGACGGCAAGATCCTGGTAAACACCTCCGAGACCACCAACATGGCGCATTTCATCGACACCGCCACCCATAAGGTCGTCGGCAATGTGCTGGTGGACACGCGCCCGCGCTTCGCGGAGTTCTCCTCCGACGGCAAGCAGCTCTGGGTGACGGCGGAGATCGGCGGCACGGTCGCCGTCATCGACCCGGCGACGAAGACGATCGTCAAGAAGATCAGCTTCGACATCCCCGGCGTGAACAAGGAGACCATCCAGCCGGTCGGCGTGCGCGTGACGAAGGACGGCAAGCGGGCATTCGTGGCACTCGGGCCCGCGAACCGGGTGGCCGTCGTCAACGCCAAGACCTTCGAGGTGGAAAAATATCTGCTGGTCGGCCAGCGCGTCTGGCAGCTCCGCTTTACGCCGGACGAGAAGCAGCTCTACGTCACCAACGGCAATTCGAACGACGTATCGGTGATCGACGTGGCGCAGCTGAAGGTTATCAAGTCGATCAGGACCGGACGCCAGCCCTGGGGCGTGGCGATCGCACCCTGACAAGCGACACAAAAAACAACGGGACGAAACCATGAACTCATTGAAGACCGCCGTACTGGCCGCCACCGCGCTGACCACGCTGCCCGCCCTGGCGCTGGCCGCAGGCGACCTTGCCACCAGGGCCACCAAGCTCCCCGAACTGCACATCGGCGGCGGCGCCGCGGGCTACGACATGTCGCAGAAAACCTACGACCTGGAGTCGGGCAAGGCCTATCGCCTGAACATAAAAGCCACCGGCGCCCATTCCTGCACGCTGCGCGGCCAGGATTTCTTCAACGCCATGTACATCCGCCAGATCGCGGCGGGCGAGGCTGAAATCCTCAATCCGACGCTGTCCGGCCTCGACTTCGACGACCCGAGCGAGGCGGAACTCTATTTCGTCCCCGTGCGCACAGGCAAATTCACAATCGGGTGTGTTGGGCTTGAGCAAAAAGGCATGACGGTGACAATAAGCGTGAAGTGACGCGCGGGGAGCGTCATCTCCCTGATGGCATTCCCGGCCTCGCGGGCCCAACGGCGGGGGGATGCAACAGGAACAGAATGAGGAAACGCCATTGCAAGGCATCGTCGATACGCAAAGCCGGGCTCCACGCGAGGGGACTGACACCCGCGCGCCTGCGCTGACTGTCGAAAACGTCACCCACGATTTCGGCCCGCGCCGCGCGCTCGACGGCGTCAGCCTCACCGTGGCGCAAGGGCGCTTCTGCGCGCTGCTCGGCCTCAACGGCGCGGGCAAGACAACCCTCTTCTCGCTCATCACCAGGCTCTACGACAACCGCTCAGGCTCCATCGCCGTACTCGGCCACGACATGCGGCGCGCCCCCCGCGAGGCGCTGCGCCGTCTCGGCGTGGTGTTCCAGGCGCGCACCATCGACAGCGAACTGAGCGTCATGCAGAACCTCATCTATCACGCCGCGCTGCATGGTATTCCGCGCCGGGAGGCGAGGACACGCGCAGCTCTGGAACTCGGCCGCGTGGAACTCGCCGAACGCGCCTACGAGAAGGCGGGCACGCTCTCGGGCGGACAGCTCCGCCGCGTGGAGATCGCGCGCGCGCTTCTTCATCAGCCGCGGCTTCTGCTGCTTGACGAGCCGACCGTCGGCCTCGACATCGCCTCCCGCGCCGGGCTCCTCGAGCGGGTGCGCGGGCTGGTGACGGAGCGGGCGCTTGGCGTGCTCTGGGCCACGCATCTCATCGACGAAATCGACGAGGGCGACGACGTCATCATCCTTCACAAGGGCCGCGTGCTTCAGGCCGGGCCGGTGCGGGCGGTGCTCGCGGCAACGGGCTGCGCCAGCCTCGACGAAGCGTTTGCGAAGCTAACCGGCAACGGCCACGCTCAGGAAGAGGAGGCCAGCGATGCGCTCAATCGGGGTTGACGAAGCGCCACCCGCCGCGCTGCCGCCCTTCAGGCTCGCGGCCTACAGCCGATGCCTCGGCGGCATCATGTGGCGCGAATCCCTGCGCTTCCTGCATCAGCGCGGGCGGTTCGTCTCGGCCCTGGTGCGGCCGCTCGTGTGGCTGTTCATCTTCGCCGCCGGATTTCGATCCGTGCTCGGCGTGTCCATCATTCCGCCCTACGAGACCTACGTCCTTTACGAGGTCTATATCGCGCCCGGCCTGATGGCCATGATCCAGCTTTTCGCGGGTATGCAGTCCTCGCTCGCCATGGTCTACGACCGCGAGATGGGCAGCATGCGCACGCTGCTTGTCAGCCCGTTCCCGCGCTGGTTCCTGCTCACCTCCAAGCTCCTCGCCGGCGTGGCGGTATCGGTGCTGCAGGTTTACGCCTTCCTGCTGGTGGCGTGGTACTGGGAAGTCGAGCCGCCGGTCTACGGCTATCTGACGGTGCTGCCCGCGCTCGTGCTGTCGGGGCTGATGCTTGGCGCGCTCGGTCTGCTCCTGTCCTCGGTCATCAGGCAGCTGGAAAACTTCGCGGGCGTGATGAATTTCATCATCTTCCCGATGTTCTTCACCTCGTCGGCGCTGTATCCGCTGTGGCGGGTGCAGGAATCGAGCCCGTTTCTTCATGATCTGTGCCGCATCAACCCGTTCACTTACGCGGTCGAGCTGATCCGCTTCGCGTTCTACGGCCAGATCGAATGGACGTCGCTGGCGGTCGTGGTGGGATGCGGCGTGGTGTTCATGGGATTGTCCGTCTATGCTTATGACCCGTCGAAAGGGCTGCTCGCGCGGCGCGGCGGGAGCGTGTGAGGAAGGAATGACGATGCGCTGGTTTGCTGCGGTTTTGATGGCAGGTCTGACGACGGCGGCTGCGCCGGTCTACGCTGCGCCCAAGGGCGACTGGCCCTGCATACAGCGGCGCGTGCCCGCTTTGAGCGCGGGAACGTTCTGGTCCGGCGCTCCGGTCGATGAAGCGGCCATGAAAGCGTGGCGCGGCGACGCCGAGATTACCAAGCTGGTTGCCAAGCTCGTGTCGCGCCGCACGGCCGTCAAGGATGCCGAAAAACTGGCAGGCACCTTCGCCGCCGCTCATGGGACGGGGAACGCCCGGCGCGTGACGCTGGTCTTCGCGGGCGTGTTCTACGAGCTGAACAGCCTGCGCTCCTCCCTCATCAGGGGCATCGAACGCTTCACGCGCAACCAGCGCCGCCTGGCCGAGGACGTCAACAAGGACCGGGCCGAACTGGACAAGCTTCGCGCGCTGCCCGAGAAAACGCCCAAACAGACCGCCGATATCGAAGCACTGCAGAACAAGCTGCTGTGGCAGGCGCGCCTGCACAAGGAGCGCGAGAGCACGCTGCGCTATGTCTGCGAAACGCCGGTGCTTCTGGAGCAGCGCGTCTTCGCCATCGCCCGCGCACTACAGAATGGAATGTGAGCCGGCCCGCTCATCTTGCGCAATTGCGTTGTTCCGCGGCGGCACTCCTAGTACAGCCCGCAGGAAATCCTGTGAACACTCGCGGCAAACGGAGTACGAACTTGGCGAAGGGCTCTACTGGCTTGACAGCGGCGAGGGCAACCGCTTTTGTCCGCTTGGGCAGACGTCCGGCGATTCCCGTGCCGCGCGCGGTCATTCCCGCCTTGCCGCTCTTTGACCGGCGTCAAGGCGTGTTGCGGCAATCGTCCTAAACTGGAACGGAACATCATCTGCGCCCGCCCGCCGGCGCAAATCTTTGGTGAGAACCATGTATAAACATCTGCTCATCGCGACGGACGGCTCGGATCTGGCGCAAATGGCCGTGGATCAGGGCATCGCCCTCGCCAAGGTGCTCGGAGCCAAGACAACCGCGGTGCATGTGACGCTGCCATGGACCTCGGTCGCCGTCGGTGAGGTGGCGATCGCGCTGCCTCCGGAAAATTACGACAAGATGACCGCCGAAAGCGCCACGCGCATCCTCGCTCTCGTGACGGACGCCGCAAAAGACGCCGGCGTGGCGTGCACCGCCATCCACGTCGAAAGCAACTCACCCGCCGAGGGCATCATCCACGCCGCCAAGGAGCATGGCGCCGATCTTATCGTCATGTCCTCGCATGGGCGCAGCGGGCTGGCCCGCCTCCTGCTCGGCAGCGAAGCCAACGAGGTGGTCTGCCGCGCCAATCTTCCGGTGCTGATCTGCCGGTGAGGCTTGCGGCCTCGCACCGCCTCAGCGCCGCCCGGCGAAGCGCTCAGCCGCCGCCATGATCTCGCGCGCGATGCCCGGTTCGGTCACGGTGTGGCCCGCATCCGGCACGATGCGCAAATCCGCTTCCGGCCAGGCCCGGCTCAGATCCCAGGCATTTTTTAACGGCGTTGGAACGTCGTAGCGTCCGTGGACGATCACACCGGGGATGTGCCGGATCTTGTCCGCGTCCCGCAGCAACTGGTCGTCGCACGCAAAGAAACCGCCATTGACGAAATAGTGGCATTCGATCCGGGCGAAGGCGAGCGCATAGTCATCCTCCGCAAACCTCTCCTCGCGCTCCTCATCACGCAGAAGAGACAGCGTCGAGCCTTCCCACACACTCCACGTCCGCGCGGCCGCAAGCCGAACCTCGCGGTCGGGGCTGGTGAGGCGGCGGTAATAGGCAGCGATCATGTCGCCGCGCTCCGCCTCGGGGATAAGATCCCGGTACGGCTCGAACGCATCCGGGTGAAGCCAACTCGCCCCATCCTGATAGAACCACAGGAGTTCGGCGCGCCGGAGCATGAAGATGCCGCGCAGGATCAGTTCGGTGACGCGCTCCGGATGCGCCTGGGCATAGGCGAGCGAGAGCGTGGACCCCCACGAGCCGCCGCAGACCTGCCAGCGGTCCAGCCCCAGATGCTCGCGCAGGCGCTCCATGTCGGCGACGAGGTGCCAGGTGGTGTTCTCCTCGAGCGAGGCGTACGGCGTGGAGCGCCCGCAGCCGCGCTGATCGAACAGGATGATGCGGTAACGCGACGGATCGTGAAGGCAGCGCATCGTCGGCGTCGATCCGCCGCCAGGGCCGCCATGGACCATGACGACGGGTTTGCCTTCAGGGTTGCCGCACTCCTCGAAATAGATGCGGTGAAGGGGCGAGACGTCGAGATGACCGGAGCGGTATGGCTCGATGTCGGGAAAAAGCGGCTGATGATCGCGGTTGGACATTCGCTGTTCCATATGGTGCGTCCACTGCCGGCGTCTCATCCCGCCGCGAAGGGTACTCTCCGCATTGTTCGATATTCGACCGAAGCCGTCCAGCCCCTTTTCGCCCGATCTTCCCCGGCTGTCCCGCGCCCCGAGCCTGAGAGAGCAGATTGACAGCCATCGGCAGGTGCACATTAATGTGCAATATATTGCAGACCGCTGCCGCGACACGGCAAGATCCGGCAGAACAAACAACAACGCCGGGGTTGAGGAAACGCACTTTGAGAGGCCACCCATCCAAGACAATACCGTCGCCGTACACCGCTCGACGAAACCCGCAACGCTCGTCTTCTCCCCGAGCTTCAACGTCGCCGTGCCGTTCATCGACCGCCATCTCGCCGAGGGCCGCGGGGACAAGCTCGCCATCCGGACGCCGGACCGCGATGTCACCTACGCTCAGCTTGCCGCCAATGTGAACCGCGCGGCCCGGTCCGGATTCGAGCTTTCCGATCATCGATCGCTTCAAGCCGACGCTCTATTTCAGCGTGCCGACCGCTTACGCCGCCTTCCTCGCGCATTTCCCGAAAACCAGGCCGGATTTCTCCTCCGTGCGCTGGTGCGTGTCGGCGGGCGAGGCGCTGCCCGCGGAAATCCTCAAGCGCTGGCACGAAGCGACGGGCTTATGGGGCCTCGACGGCATCGGCTCGACCGAGGCGCTGCATATCTTCATCTCCAACCGTCCCGGCGAAATCCACGAAGGGTCGAGCGGACGCCCCGTGCCGGGCTATCGCGCCAAGATCGTCGACGAAGAGGGGGCGGAAATCCAGGGCGAGGGCAGCGGACGGCTGTTCATTTCCGGCGCCTCGACCGCACTGTGCTACTGGCGCAATCCGGAGAAGACGCGCGACACCATGGTCGGTGAATGGCTGGATACCGGCGACGCCTATCGCCGGGACGCCGACGGGCTTCACTATTACTGCGGACGCACCGACGACATGATGAAGGTCGGCGGGATCTGGTGCTCCGCGTTCGACATCGAGGCCCGCCTCATCGAGCATCCCGCGGTCCTGGAGGCGGCGGTGGTCGGCAAGGTGGACGGTGAGGGGCTGCTCAAGCCCGCCGCCTTCATCGTGCTGAAGGATGACGGCGCGGGCGGCGATGCGCTGACCACCGAGTTGACCTCGCTGTGCAAGGCGAAGCTGGCGCCCTATCAGTATCCCCGCTGGGTCAGCTACCTGCCGGAATTGCCCAAGACCGCGACCGGCAAGATCCAGCGCTTCCGCCTTCGCGAGTGACGGCGGACCGCCGCCGGCGCACCGTCTCTCACCTCCCCCTGCCTATTTCCAGGCCGCGGGCTCCGGCACCGGCGTCGCTCCACAGCTTGTTGCGGAGACTGCGCACAGCTGGCACTCGCCTCTTGACAGTGCTAATAGCAGATCTTAGATGGCGGCAGGCGGGCAGGCCGTGGATTCATCACGCCGCCCCTTGCCTCAACAGGTCTATACTTTACGGAGGTTCCCACAATGAAGTTTCGTCCCCTTCATGACCGTGTCATCGTCCGGCGCGTCGAGGCCGAGCAGAAGACCGCTGGCGGCATCATCATTCCCGATACCGTAACGGAGAAACCCCAGCAGGGCGAAATCCTCGCTGTCGGTCCCGGCGCCCGCAACGACAAGGGCGAAATCGCTCCGCTCGACGTGAAGGCAGGCGACATCGTGCTGTTCGGCAAATGGTCCGGCTCCGAGGTCAAGATCGACGGTGAAGACCTTCTGATCATGAAGGAGAGCGACATCATGGGCGTTCTCGAAGGCGCGAGCGCGAAGAAGAAAGCTGCGGCGTAAATCCAGGATCATCGAAGGAGTAACCTACCATGGCTGCTAAAGACGTAAGATTTGCACAGGATGCCCGCGAGCGCATGCTGCGCGGCGTCGATATCCTCGCCGACGCGGTGAAGGTCACGCTTGGCCCCAAGGGGCGCAACGTGGTGCTCGACAAGGCATTTGGCGCACCGCGCATCACCAAGGACGGCGTGACGGTCGCCAAGGAAATCGAGCTTGAGGACAAGTTCGAGAACATGGGCGCACAGATGGTCCGCGAGGTGGCGTCCAAGACCAACGACATCGCCGGCGACGGCACGACGACGGCGACCGTTCTGGCTCAGTGGATCGTGCGCGAAGGCTCCAAGTCCGTCGCGGCCGGCGCCAATCCGATGGACCTGAAGCGCGGCATCGACCTCGCCGTGACGGCCGTATGCAGCGAACTTGCCACCAAGTCGAAGAAGATCACCTCCTCGGCCGAAGTCGCGCAGGTCGGCACCATTTCCGCCAATGGCGACGAAACGATTGGCAAGCTGATCGCCGAGGCCATGGAAAGGGTCGGCAATGAGGGCGTGATCACGGTGGAAGAGGCCAAGAGCCTGGAGACCGAGTTGGACGTCGTGGAAGGCATGCAGTTCGACCGCGGCTACATCTCGCCCTATTTCGTCACCGACGCCGAGAAGATGCGCGTCGAACTGGAAGACCCGCTGATCCTCATCAACGAGAAGAAGCTGTCGAACCTCCAGGCCATGCTGCCGGTGCTCGAAGCCGTCGTGCAGTCGTCGCGGCCGCTGCTCATCATCGCCGAGGACGTCGAGGGCGAGGCGCTGGCGACGCTCGTCGTCAACAAGCTGCGCGGTGGCTTGAAGGTTGCCGCCGTCAAGGCGCCCGGCTTCGGCGACCGCCGTAAAGCCATGCTCCAGGATATCGCCGTCCTCACCGGCGGCGAGATGATCTCCGAAGATCTCGGCATCAAGCTGGAGAATGTCACCCTGAACATGCTCGGCAAGGCCAAAAAGGTGGTCATCACCAAGGACGACACCACCATCGTCGACGGTGGCGGCAAGAAGAAGGACATCGAGGCCCGCGTCGGCCAGATCAAGCAGCAGATCGAGGAGACCACCTCCGACTACGATAAGGAGAAGCTTCAGGAGCGTCTCGCGAAGCTGGCAGGCGGCGTGGCCGTGCTGAAGGTCGGTGGCGCCACCGAGATCGAGGTGAAAGAGAAGAAGGACCGCGTGGACGATGCTTTGAATGCGACGCGGGCCGCGGTCGAAGAGGGCATCGTGCCCGGCGGCGGCGTGGCTCTCCTGCGCGCGATCAAGAAGCTGGAAGGCGTTCAGGTCGCCAATGAGGACCAGAAGGCCGGCGTGAATATCGTCCGCAAGGCGATACAGGCCCCGGCGCGCATCATCGCCACGAATGCGGGCGAGGACGGCGCCGTGATCGCCGGCAAGATCCTCGACAACAATACCTACAATTTCGGCTTCAATGCCCAGAACTGCGACTATGGCGATCTGGTCGATCAGGGCGTCATCGACCCGACGAAGGTGGTGCGCACCGCGCTTCAGGACGCTGCTTCCATCGCCGGGCTGCTGATCACGACCGAGGCGATGGTCGCCGAAAAGCCGAAGAAGGAAGCGCCACCCCCGGCGATGCCTGGCGGCGGCATGGACTACTGAGCACGTCGCGAGCGTGACATTTGCGAAAGGCCCGTCAGCGATGGCGGGCCTTTTGATATGCCTACTGCCCGAGAAGGCGATCTCCGGAAGGCAGCGCTCTTCCCGAAGGAGCTGTGCTCTTCGGACAATCAGAAATGAGGGAGGGCGGCCCCAGCCTCTCCGGCAGCGCCGCCCTCACCAACCATTCAGGTCCGCCGTTTCACCTCTGCTGAAACTGCCAATTCCAGGCCGCCGACTTTCTCGCCCGAGGATCGTCTTCTTTCTTTGCCTTGGACTTTTTGGGTGCCTTCGTCGCGGCGGCTCCATCAAGATCCCGCTTCCGCGCTACCGACGACGTGTCAATGTGCACGAAATTGGTCTTCATGATATCGATGTCACCCGTGACCATGACATTCTTCTGCTCGGGTACGAAATCGCCCTCGGGCGCCATCGACGTGAAATCGACGTTGCGCAGCGACTTCTTGGATACCTTGAGCCGCGCCATCAGCGCCGGGCTAGCCTTGTAACCGGAATTCGCCACGACATGCACGACCTTGAAGCCCTCCAGCTTAAGCTGGGTCAGAAACAGATCAAGTGAATCGGCCGTCACCCGCTTGAGATCGTGGAACAGCACGATACCGCGGTTGAACTTGCGCAGACGTTCCATCGTCGAGTTGACGAGCTTCTCCGGCGTCATCCCCGGATAAGTGTCACCCGACACCACGTCCACCGACCACACGCTGATGTCGCGCTTGGAGAGGTAGGCGTTCAGCTCTGTCGTATGATGAAGGCCCGGATAACGGAAGAATGGCGCCACGGGCTTGCCCAGCGCCTGAGACACCGCGACGAAGCCCTTCTCGATGTCGATCTTGACGTCCTCTGCCGGCATCTTCGCTGTATTCCGCGGATGCGACCAGGTATGCGTGCCAATCGTATGCCCGCGCGCGGCCACCTGCTTCACGGCTTTCGGCTGATACAGCGCCATCTGCCCGACCATGAAGAATGTGGCCTTCACGCAGTGCCTGTCGAGCACGTCGAGGATGAATTTCGTGTTCGTCGGGTGCGGGCCGTCATCGAAGGTGATCACCACCTCCTTTGGACGCAGCGGAGCCGTCTTCTTGTACTGCAGACGCCCAAACTCTCCGCCCCCCACGGCATCGAGCGCCATGGTCCGCGACAACCCTGTCGTCCTCGGGTCGTCCGCGCAATCCTTGGCAAGAGCCTGCCCCAGGCCACCGAGGAGGAGAACCGACAACGAAACTGCTTTAACAAAACGGATCATCTCTCGGCCTTCCACACCCCTGTCCTGTGCCTAACCCCATATTCTGCTGGGCGAGGCGGCAGAAACAAGCCATAAATATCCCAGCCGTGAAGTTGGCTCTAACCTGTTGATTCCATGCACCAGCAAATGCGTGATCCGGCGCGATGAAAACACAATGGCCGTAAAGATCGCCACCTGGAACGTCAATTCCATCTCGATACGCGCGTCCGCCGCGGGCGAGTGGCTTGACACAACACAGCCCGACATTGTCTGTCTTCAGGAAATAAAATGCCAGGACGCCGGGTTCCCTCGTACCCTGTTCGAAGACCGCGGCTACAACGTGGCGGTTCACGGCCAGAAGACCTACAACGGCGTCGCCATTCTCTCGAAATGGCCGATCAGCGACATTGCCAGCGGCCTGCCCACCCTGCCGGATGACGATCAGGCCCGTTACCTGGAAGCCGTTGTCTCGCTCAAGGGGGAGGCGATCCGCGTCGCATCGATCTATCTGCCGAACGGCAACCCGGCGGACGGTCCCAAATACGACTACAAACTCGGCTGGATGGCTGCACTGCGGACGCACGTTGAGAGCCTCCTTCGTTACGAGGAACCGCTGATCCTGGCCGGGGATTACAACGTCATTCCCACTCCCGCGGACGTCTACAGCCCCGAGGCCTGGGCGGGCGACGCACTGTTCAGGATCGAAACCCGCCAAGCCTTCCGGCGCCTTCTTCATCTTGGATTTCGCGATGCTTTCCGCGCCTGCAACGGCGCGGCCGCGCAATACAGTTTCTGGGATTATCAGGCCGGTGCCTGGCAGAAGAACCACGGCCTGCGCATCGACCATCTGCTCCTGTCCCCGGAAGCCGCCGCACGCCTCGGCTCGGCGGGCATCGACAAATTTACGCGCGGCCGTGAAAAGCCGTCCGACCATGTGCCGGTGTGGGCGGTGCTGAACTGAGGCGGATCGTCCACGCCACGGCCTCACGCCGGCGGACTCCAGTGCTTTTCGCGAAAGAGCTGGGTGCAGGCATCCACGATGTCCTCAGCGAAGATCATGCCGCGTTTGCGCGTGATCTCATCGAGCGCTGCTTCGATCCCGAGGCCGGGGCGATAGGGGCGATGCGTTGTCATGGCGTCAACCACGTCGGCCACGGCCAGAATCTGAGCTTCACGGAGGATCCCGTCGCCGGTCAACGCCTGCGGATAGCCCGAACCGTCCAGGCGCTCGTGATGCTGCCTCACAATGTCGGCGATCGGCCAGGGGAAGTCGATTTCCTTCAGAATGTCATACCCGGCCTGAGGATGCTCCTCGATCAGGGAAAACTCCATCTCGGTCAGGCGGCCCGGCTTGTTCAGGATTTCCACCGGAACCTTGATCTTGCCGACGTCGTGGACGACGCTCGCAAGCCGCAGCCCCACGATCTGATTGTCCGGAAGCCCCAGTTCCTCGGCAATTTTGACCGCGATATCCGCCACCCGGCGCTGATGGCCGGCCGTGTAGGGATCGCGCATTTCGACCGTCGCGGCGATTGCGGTCACCGATTCCAGAAGGCTGGCTCGCACCTTCTCCTCTGAGGCGCGCAATTCGCGGGTCCGCTCCTCCACCATGCTTTCAAGGTGATTGCGCAGCCGGCTCAACTCCAGATGGGTGCGCACGCGGGCGAGCAGTTCCTCGCGCTGATACGGCTTGGTAACATAATCCACG
This sequence comes from Rhodomicrobiaceae bacterium, assembly GCA_050290865.1. Lineage (GTDB taxonomy): Bacteria > Pseudomonadota > Alphaproteobacteria > Rhizobiales > Rhodomicrobiaceae > JARRLC01. The sequence goes on from JBNKIW010000020.1 coordinate 19,707, forward strand.
GCTCCGAGTTCGAAGCCCGTCACCTTCTCCAGCGTTTCCGACAGCGCACTGACGAAGATGATCGGCACTTCGCGCATCTCCTCCTGCACCTTGAAGCGCTTGCAAACCTCAAAACCGTTCATGCCCGGCATGTTGATGTCCAGGAGCACCAGCTCCGGCACTTCCACCGCCGCGGCGTGCAGCGCAAGCTCACCGCTGATCGCGGAGCGCACCTGGTAGCCCTCCGACTTCAAAATGTCCGTCAGCAGCTTCAGAGATGCCGGCGTATCGTCGACCGCGAGAATGTTGCCCTTGTCCGTCATGAACCGCCCTTTCACTGCATTTCCAAAGCCAGCGCATCGAGGATCGCCGGATAATCAAAGTCTTCCGCGTAGTGTGACAGTGTCCTGGCGAGCTTGGCGTCGATGGCGCCAATCTCGTCGATAATTGCGTGGATGCGTTCCGCGTCGAGGCTTTCGAGCGCGAGCCGGAGCCGCTCACGCGTCTCACGCGGCAATATGTCGAGCATGGACGCCGTCAGCACCTGCGCGGGCTCCTCGGACGGGGCCTCGGCGCGTTGCTCATAGACGTATTCGAGGTCGAGCTGCCTCGCGAGGCTGTCGTAAATCTCGTCGAAGCGGTAAGGCTTGCGCACGAAATCGTCGATGCCCGCGGCAAGCATTTCCTGTTGCTGATCCTTGAAAACCGAGGCCGTCACCGCGACGATCTTCACCTCGCCGCCGCCCGGCAGGGCACGAATGGCTTGCGCGGCCTCCACGCCACCCATGACCGGCATGCGGCGGTCCAGCCAGATGAGATGCGGATGCCACTCCTGGTAGAGTTTTACGGCCTGTTCACCGTTCGCGACGGTCCTCACCTCCAGGCCGAGATCGGTCATCAGTTTACCGAGCAGCTTCTGGTCCTCGGGCGTATCCTCGGCAATGAGCACGCGGTATACGGGATGGCCGGGTGCAAGCCCCGCCACCTGCCCTGGAGCGGCTACCTTCCGGCGCAGGACGGCGCATTCGCTTTCGCTCGCCCTTTCGACCGGCAGATCGACGCGGAAGACGGATCCCTTGCCGGGCGTGCTCTCGACCGAGATCGTGCCGCCCATCAGCGCCATGAATTGCCGCGAGATGGCGAGCCCGAGCCCGGTGCCTTTCTGCGCGCCTGCCTCCGCGAATTGAACGAAGGATTGAAACAGGCGCTTCTGATTTTCCGGGCTGATACCCGGGCCGGTGTCCTCCACCTCGATCAGCAGGTGTTCCCGGGCGTTCTTCTTCATGCCGACGCGGACGGTCACGCCACCCTCCCGGGTGAATTTCACCGCATTGCCCATCAGGTTGATGAGCACCTGCCGAAGTCGCGCCTCGTCGCCCCGGATGCAATACGGCACGTCCTTGGACTGCTCCAGCAGCAGGCGCAGCCCCTTTTCCCGCGCGCGCACCCGCATCATGTCGGCAACATCGCAGACCATACCACCCAGATCGAAGGGCGCCGCCTCCACCTGCACGCGGCCCGCTTCGATCTTCGTCACTTCGAGCACGTCGTTGATGAGTGTCAGAAGGTGGTCGCCGCTGCGCTTGATGATATCGAGCTTCTCGCGCCGCCCGGGCGTGATCCCCGGCTCCTGGCTCAGCAGGGCGGAGAAGCCGAGAATGGCGTTGAGCGGTGTGCGCAGTTCGTGGCTCATATTGGCGAGGAAAGCGCTCTTGGCCTTGTTCGCCGCTTCGGCCGCGTCGCGCGCCAGATGCAGTTCGGCGGTGCGTTTCTCCACCGCGTCCTCCAGTTGGTCCTTGTAGTGCCGGAGTTCATCCTCGGCACGTTTCCGCTCGGTGATGTCGGTAAACATGGCGAATGAACCTGCAAAACGGTCCTTGTCGTCAAGAACCGGCGTCGCGGAACCGAGCGCCCACACGGTGCTTCCATCCTTGTGACGAAAGCGGCGCTCGTACTGGTCCGAGTGGCCCGCGCGCCGCCGCTCCATGTGCCGCAGATGATCGGGTATGTCCTCCGTAAACATGAAGTCTGTCAACGGCCGCCCGGTCATCTCCTCGGGGATGCAACCCAGCATTTTCGCCATCCCGGCGTTGACAAAAGTGGTAAGGAAATCCGGCCCGAGAACCCAGATGCCTTCATTGGCCGTGCTCACGATGCGCCGGTATCGCGCTTCGCTTTCGTGCAGATCGCGCCGCGAAAGAGAGGCGGTCAGTGCGTCGGCGAACCGGCGCCCGATCTCCTGGAAAAGCCGCTTCTCCTCGACGTTCCATTCGCGGGGATAGGTACAGGCGTGTATCCCGAACTGCCACGCCTTGCCCAACTTGGGATGAAGCGCCATCGCCAGACACGCCTTGATGCTGAAACGTTTCGCAAACTCTCCGTTGAGTTCGTGCGCGGCTCCGGGATCGAACCTTATCGGGTCGTCCGTCTCCAGCAGGACGCGAGACATTTCGGCAAACGTGCCGTCGGTGGGGATCACTCCCAAACCCAAGGCGTGCACCCCGGGAAAAGCCGGCTTGGTGCGCTCCATGGGCACCGTCCAGGCGGGCGCGTCCGGATCGCATGGAAACGCGAGGAACGCACGTTCGGCGTCGAAGATCTCGAGCACGGCGTCCAGAACATCGCTCATCATCTGGTCGAGATCGCCCGCCCGCTGGATCGCCCGGTTCACCCGGTCCATGCTCTCGAGAAAATGCAGATGCGTGGCGCGCTCCTGCTCGGCCTGCCTGCGCTGGGTGACATCTTCGACAATGCCGTCGAGGTGGCCGGGCTGTCCGGCCTGGTTGCGGACCAGCTTCAGATAGAGATTGCCGGTGAATTCGCTGCCGTCCTTGCGGCGGAAGCGGTCAACGTGCTGGGAAAACTCGGCGCCTCCCACAAGGCTGCCAATGACCTCCTCGCGGTCTTCCGGACGGATATAGATTTGGTCGCCGATGGAGCGGATATCCTGAATGACCTCCTCCGGCGTGTCATAACCGAGCAGCGCTGCCAGCGCCGGATTGACTTCGAGAAAGCGGCCCTCGATCGTTGAACGGAACAGCCCGAGCGGGGCGTTCACGAAAATCGTGCGGTAGCGCTCCTCGCTGGCCTCCAGTTCACGTTTCCGCGATGCCAGGCTTGACAGCAGAAACGCAATACCGAGGGAAAAGACGAGCACGACACCGATGCCGGCCGCAGAGCGCGCACGCGTCGCCGCGAAGCTTCTTTCCTGCGCGGCCATCGTTGCCGGCTCGTTGAGGCCGACAGCGGTAACCAGCGGCCAGGCAGTCAGCCGGCGCCAGCCAAACACACGCGGAACATGTTCGAGATAGGACGTGGTCCGGTAGATCCCGTATTCGCCCGGTTGCGCCTTCAGAAACGGACGGTCCCGGGGAACGCATTTGCCAAGCGCTTCGTCGAGCATAAAGTTGCGGGCGAGGAAACAGCCGTCCGCACGCAGCAGGGAGATGGAATCGCCGGGGTTGACGTTCAGCATCGCCAACCTGTGCGCCAGATAATTCGGGCGCAGCGACAGGGCGATGACGCCAGCGAAACGGCCCTCACGGTATATCGGCCGCGTCATCACGATCACCCAGGCGTGGCTCAGCCGCCCCTGGAGAGGCTTGCTGATGTACAGGCGATCTTCCTTGCCCTCCGCGTGAACGCGAAAATGCCGGCGATCGCCGAAGTAGATCCGTTCCGCCGGGCCGCCCGACGAATACGTCAAATACCCTTGCGCATCGAAAACCAGGATGAGATTGAGGGCATCGGCCGGATAGGTGTCGATGACGCTGCGAACCGTATGGTCGAATATCCGCGGGCTGTCGACATACACCTGCCGCAACTGCCGCGCGGCGAGATCGAAGCCGCGGACAAGGGCATCGGCCTGCTCGCCGACGGCGGCCGCGAGCTGGAGTGCCCGGTGATCGTTCCGGGTTCGCGTTTCCGCGACGAGCTGCTCGTGGCCCAGCTCCTGGAAATGCCAATAGGCCACGCAGGAAAACAGGCTGATCAGGACGACAGCCAGGGCGATCAGATCCGCCAGTCCGCGATTTCTGAGCCAACGCCGCACACTACCCCTCCCTGGGGCTGCAGGAGCAGACCGTTGCCGGAGCGAATCGGCACATTGTGTCAAGGTCGGGCATAGGGAAAATCCACCTGGACGGCGATTATCGTTGCCAGCGCTAAAGAAATGCCAAATGGCCACAGCCAGCGGCGCAGGCGGCATGCCTTTCGCCACCATCCTCCGCCCGATTTCCTCGCGAATTATTAGAACTTTAATGGCCGCGAACTACCTTTGCGTGAGACCTTTGAAGGAGTGCACGCATATGCCGCTGCAGGCCGGACATGCCCTCTCCACCTTGAATGAGGGAGGACGGTTCGCCCCCGATGGGGAGCGCGCGGCGTATGACGAGGCCGTTATCGGCACCGCCAGCAACAGATACGCCGGCGAAAGGGTTGACACCGCATGACCGAGGAATTTGGCGACGTCCTGCTGGAGCCGTCGGACGCCCTGAAATCCGTTACGATCCTCCTCGTCGAGGACGACGAGGATGTCCGGGAGCTGCTCAGCCGTTTTCTCAAAAAGCGGGTGGGCGCGCTGCATCTGGCCGCGAACGGGCGCGAGGGGATGGAGATGTTCACTGCCATCCACCCCGACATCGTCATCACCGACATCCGGATGCCGCTGATGAACGGCCTGGAGATGTCCGAGGCGATCAAGCATCTGTCTCCGGAAACGCCGATCATCATAACCACGGCTTTCAGCGAGCGCGACTGTCTCATGCAGGCGATCAAGATCGGCGTGGACTGTTTCGTTACCAAGCCGGTGAATACCGAGGCGCTGGTGCAGGCCATCGAACGCTGTGCCGCCACGGCCGTGCAGCACCGCGAGCGCGAGCAATCGAGCAAGAGCCTGCTCGACGCCCTGACCAAGACGATCGCCGTGCTTTCGCGGGCGGTGGAAATGCGCGACCCGTTCACGGACGGCCACCAGAAGCGCGTTTCCGAACTCGCGGTCGCGATCGCCACCGAAATGGGCCTGCCCGCAAGCCGGATCCTGGGTATCAAATTCGGCGCGCTCATTCACGACGTCGGCAAGATGGCGATCCCGGCGGAAATGCTGATCACGTCGCGCAAGCTCTCCGACGCGGAAATGGCTATCGTGCGCACGCATCCCTCGGTCGGCAGCCGCATCGTCCGCGAGGCCGAATTCCCATGGCCCGTCGCCGACATGATCCTGCAGCACCACGAGCGCCTCGACGGTTCGGGCTACCCGGCTCATTTGAAGGACGGCGAGATCCTGCTGGAGGCGAAGATCATCGGCGTTGCCGACGTGGTCGAGGCGATGGCCTCGCACCGGCCCTACCGCCCCGCTCATGGGATCGCGGCCGCGATCCAGGAGATCCAGGAAAAGCGCGGGATCCTCTACGCCCCCGAGGTCGTGGACGCCTGCGTGCGCGTGCTCGAACGGTCGGGCGAGAAAATCTGGGAACCGCTACAGCAAAAAGCCCCCCTGGCGATGACGGCATAAGGCGGGATATCGCCGGTCCTGTTCCCGCGCAGCCTGAGCGCGCCTCGAAACGGCACGCTGGCGCACCTCCCTCAGGGCTGCGGCCGGAAGGTGATACGCTGCTGCGTCCAGCCTGTCGCAAGGTCTATGATGACGACCTGGTCACCTGCGGGCTCGCGCAGATGCACGATGAGGCGGCCCTGATCGGCAAGCACACTGAGGATCTCGGCCCCGGGCTGCATCGGCACATTGAGATGGGGCAGGGGCGCGCCGAGCCGTTGCTGGAGAAGCGGACCGGTGTCCGGCGGTTTTGGCTTCTTGGCCGACTGATAATAAATGCCGGCGAGAAGCGCGATGAAGCCGACAACCAGCAGCACGCTCATCACCCCGATCGCGATCTTGAGCATGTGGACCTGCTTCGGCGTCATCGTGGAGCCGTGCGCGGGCTTGTCTCCGCCGCCGTTGTCTTCCTCGTCCGTTTCGGATTCGTTCATGATGGATGCCCTATACGGGTTGGATGCAAGCCATGTCGGATCATTCACTCACCGCAAGCGCGGATGACAAGGGCCAGCGGCTCGACCGGTTCATCGCCGGCCGTCTGCCGCAGTTGAGCCGTGCGCGTGCATGCGATCTGATCAAACAGGGCCGGGTCAGCGGGGCGCACAGCACCATAGTCGAGCCAGATTACAGGGTCAAACCTGCAGAAGTCTTCAACATCCACGTGCCGGAGCCGGCGCCCGCCGAGCCTGCACCCGAGAATATCCGGCTGGATGTGCTCTACGAGGACGAGGCGCTCATCGTCATCGACAAGCCCGCCGGACTGGTGGTGCACCCCGCCGCGGGGCATTGGACCGGGACACTGGTCAACGCGCTCATCGCCCATTGCGGCGACAGCCTGTCGGGGATCGGCGGCGTGAGGCGGCCGGGCATCGTGCACCGGCTGGACAAGGACACGACGGGCGTCATGGTGGCGGCGAAGACGGATGCAGCGCATCGCGCCCTTGCGGCGCAATTCGCCGACCATGGCCGCGAAGGGGATTTTCTGCGGCGCTATCTGGCACTGGTGTGGGGCGTCCCTTCACCGCGCAAGGGCGTCATCGAGGCGAACATCGGCCGCCACCCCACGAATCGTCTCAAGATGGCGGTGTCGCGGAATGGCGGCAGGATTGCCATAACTGACTATAATGTAAACAAAACGCTCGGACAGGTGACCAAGAGCCGTGCAACGCCGCTGGTTAGTCTGGTGGAATGCACGCTGAAGACCGGCAGGACGCACCAGATCCGCGTGCATATGGCGCATATCGGCAACCCGATTCTTGGCGACGCACTTTATGCGGGCGGTTTCCGTTCAAAAACTCGTGCATTGCCTGAGAGCGCCCGATCTGCAATAGTGCCAATGACACGACAAGCGCTTCACGCGGCCGTGCTTGGCTTCGTTCATCCCAAAAGCGGCAAGTATTTGCAGTTTCACTCCGAGCTGCCCGCTGATATGCGCGAGATTATGGATGCCCTGGACAAGTGCTGAACGCGACGGGGCTCGCTCCCGCCGTCGCGGGGTGGAACAAGCGCCGCGGCCCTGTTAAGCGAGGGCGGGGCGTGCGGAATATGACAACAGTGGCGTGCTATTAATTTAAGGAACGGTATGTCATGGCTTCACTTCCCTCAGTTGCAGCAAGCGGCGGCCTGACACGCTATCTGGAGGAAATCCGGCGGTTCCCGATGCTGGAACCGAAGGAAGAATACATGCTCGCCAAGCGCTGGCAGGAGCATGAGGACACCGACGCCGCCCAGAGACTGGTGACGTCGCATCTGCGGCTCGTGGCGCGCATCGCCATGGGTTACCGCGGCTACGGCCTGCCCATCGGCGAGGTGATCTCGGAGGGCAATGTCGGCTTGATGCAGGCGGTGAAGCGCTTCGATCCCGAAAAGGGCTTCCGGTTGGCGACCTATGCCATGTGGTGGATCCGGGCCGCGATCCAGGAATACATTCTGCGGTCGTGGAGTCTGGTGAAAATGGGCACCACCGCCGCGCAGAAGAAGCTGTTTTTCAACCTGCGCAAGCTCAAGGGCCAGCTCCAGGCGTTCGAGGATGGCGATCTGCGCCCCGATCAGGTGGAGAAAATCGCGACCAAGCTCGGCGTGCCCGAGGAAGACGTCATTTCCATGAACCGGCGTCTCGGGGGCGACACTTCGCTGAACGCCCCGCTGCGCGCCGACTCCGACGGCGGGGAGTGGCAGGACTGGCTGGTGGACAATACCGTCGACCAGGAAACGGAACTGGTCGATCGCGAGGAAATGGACAGCCGCCGCGGCTACCTGATGACCGCCATGGGCTCGCTCACACCACGGGAGCGGCGCATCTTCGAGGCCCGCCGCCTTTCGGAAGATCCGCTGACGCTGGAGGAGCTTTCGGGCGAGTTCGGGGTCAGCCGCGAGCGCATCCGCCAGATCGAGGTCCGCGCGTTCGAGAAGGTGCAGAAGGCGGTGAAGAAGGCCGCCGAAGCCGCGGAAAACCGGGCGCACTAAGCGGAGCCCGCGAGAAGAAGCACAGCCCGCCAAAAGACGGGCGGGATGGCGGCGGCGCTTTGCCGCCCCGTCCTATAGCGGCTTGCCGTAGGTTTCCCGGCAATATTCCGTGATGTACTCGTTGATGCCCTTTAGCAAATCCTTCTGAAACACGCCAAAACTCGATTCCATCTTCGACGCCGTCCACACCACGCTCTTGATGACCGCATTCGCCTTGATCTTCTCGACGTTCAGCAGGACCAGCGTCGCCTTGCCGTCCTTGAACTCGACCTCCGGCGTCAGCGTCACCGCCAGAGGATAGCGCGTCCCCTTGCGGTCCACCTCGCATTTCACCGGCAGGGTGGGCGATTTCAGCGTATACTTCTTATTCGTCACGGCGCCGGCCAGGAGCGCGCGGTCCACATCCAGCTTGAGCGAGCATTGCGCATCGCCGAACGGCCAGGGAACGCGCTTCTTCGACCACGCGGTGTGGATCTCGTCCTTGTACCACGTCTTTGTGAGGTCGCATCGCAGCGGCGCGCCCGCCTCCCGGGGGTGAAGCGCGATCGCACAGAGATCGCGGTCGCATTGCTCGAGACGCTCCGTCTCAGCAAGCTGAGCCTGCGTTTGTGCTTGTGTCTGTGTCTGCGCCTGCTCACCCGCCTGTTCCGGCGCGTCGGCGGCGCTGACCACTCCCGCACACACGGCCAAGCCCGCCACGGCCATCCCCAAAGTCCGCTTCACGCCCGTCAACCCGCTTCGCATCCCGGCTTCATCCCTCCCCTGCCCCGACTCGGTATGGCTGCAAAAATAACCCGAAAAGTGAAATCTGCGAAGCGATGGAATAACGCGGCGATTGCCGCTCAGCCCAGCTTTGCTATAGTGCCCCCGGCATCGCGTAAACCGGGGTGGACGAGGCCATCGCCGACGGCACGAGGGAGATAGTGCCGCGAGGTGGATTTTTGCGTTGGCAAATCGTTATCTTTCTGCTCCAAACTCACGCGGTGAAGCAATAGGATGGGTGCCCACAAGGGCGCCCGGGGGCGGAGTGAAATCATGATCGTTGTGGCGGCAACCGCCGAAGGCGGTGACGAGAGCCGTGTCGCTCTTTCACCGGAGACGGCCAAGAAGCTCAAGGCGCTTGGCTGCGAAGTGAGGCTCCAGACGGGTGCGGGCGAGCGCTCGCATTTCCTCGACAAGACATTCCAGGAAGCGGGGGCGACGATCGTGCCGTCGGCGGCGGACGCGCTCAATGGCGCAGACATCGTGCTGAAGGTACGCCGTCCCGCGCCCGAGGAAATCCAGGCGATGAAGCCGGGAGCCGTCCTCGCCGCCATGCTCGACCCTTACGCCGGCAGGGACGGTATCGAAGCGCTGGCGGGCGCGGGCATCAACGCTTTCGCCATGGAGTTCATGCCGCGCATCACCCGCGCGCAGACCATGGATGTGCTGTCCTCGCAATCGAACCTGGCGGGATACAAGGCCGTGGTGGATGCCGCCGCGCATTTCACGCGCGCGCTGCCGATGATGATGACCGCGGCCGGCACGGTCCCCGCCGCGCGCATCTTCGTGATGGGGGCGGGCGTCGCCGGTCTGCAGGCCATCGCCACCGCACGGCGCATGGGCGCCGTGATCTCGGCCACCGACGTGCGCCCCGCCGCGAAGGAACAGGTCGCCTCGCTCGGCGGCAAGTTCATCGCCGTCGAGGACGAAGAATTCAAACAGGCCGAGACCGCGGGCGGCTACGCCAAGGAAATGTCCGCCGAATACAAGGCCAAGCAGGCCGCCCTCGTCGCTGAACACGTCAAGGCGCAGGACATCGTCATTACCACGGCGCTCATCCCCGGCCGCCCGGCGCCGAAGCTGATCTCGCGCGAAATGGTCGAGAGCATGAAGTCCGGCTCGATCATCGTAGATCTCGCCGCCGAGCGCGGCGGCAATTGCGAACTGACGCAGCCCGGCCAGATTGTCCAACATGGCGGCGTCTCCATCATGGGTGAGCTGAACCTGGCCGGCGAGGTTCCGGGGAACGCCTCCAGCCTTTACGCGCGCAATCTCCACGCTTTCATCGCGCTGATGATCGACAAGGAGGCGAACGCGCTCACGATCAACTGGGATGACGAAATCATCAAAGGCACGGCCCTGACGCGCGACGGCGCGGTCGTGCATCCGAGCCTTGCGGGAGAGAAATGATGAGCATCAGGTCTTACCTTGGCGCGGGCGCGGCTCTGGCCGCCGCAGCGCTCCTTCCGACGGCGGCGTGGGCCGCGGGCGGCGAGGCGGAAGGTGTCTTCGTGTTTCGCCTGTCGATTTTCGTGCTCGCCATCTTCGTCGGCTATTACGTGGTGTGGAGCGTCACGCCCGCCTTGCACACGCCGCTGATGTCGGTGACCAACGCGATCTCGTCGGTGATCGTGGTCGGCGCGCTCCTGGCGGTCGCCGTCGAATATTCCGGGCTCATGCTCTCCGACTCGGTCGATAACGACGTCGTGTCGAAACTCTTCGGCCTCTTGGCGCTGATCATGGCCTCGGTGAATATTTTCGGCGGCTTCCTGGTCACGCAGCGCATGCTCGCCATGTACAAGAAAAAAGAAAAGAAGTAAGGCCACCAACGGGGGATTAGAAATATGTCACATGATCTGGTGGCTGTACTTTACTTGGTTTCCGGCGTGCTGTTCATCCTCGCTCTGCGCGGCCTGTCCAGCCCGGAAAGTTCTCGCCGCGGCAATATGCTCGGCATGATCGGCATGGCGATCGCCATTCTGACCACCCTCGCCGTCCGTGCGCCGACCTTTCCCACAACCTGGGCGATGATCATCGGCGGCATCGCGGTGGGCGGCGGCATCGGTGCCTATGTCGCGCGGCGCATCCCGATGACGGCCATGCCGCAGCTCGTCGCCGCCTTTCACAGCCTCGTCGGTCTGGCCGCGGTGTTCGTGGCGGCCGCGGCGCTGAACGCCCCCGATGCCTTCAACATCGGCACGCGCGGCAACATCCACACGGCGAGCCTCATCGAAATGTCGATCGGCGTGGCTATCGGCGCCATCACCTTTTCCGGCTCGATCATCGCCTTTTTGAAGCTCGACGGCCGCATGTCCGGCGCGCCGATCATGCTGCCCGCGCGCCATCTCATCAATCTGGCGCTGGCAATCGGCACCGTGGCGCTCATCGTCCTCTTCTGCGGCAGCAGCTCGCAGACGCTGTTCTGGCTGATCACCGCGCTGTCGCTCATCTTTGGCGTGCTGATCATCATCCCCATCGGCGGCGCGGACATGCCCGTCGTGGTCTCGATGCTCAACTCCTATTCGGGCTGGGCGGCAGCGGGCATCGGCTTCACGCTCGGCAACAGCGCACTGATCATCACCGGCGCGCTGGTCGGCTCGTCCGGCGCGATCCTGTCCTACATCATGTGCAAGGGCATGAACCGCTCCTTCATCTCGGTCATTCTCGGCGGCTTCGGCGGCGAGACGGTGGTGGCGGCTGGCGCGACCGAGCAGCGCCCCGTCAAGCAGGGATCGGCCGACGACGCGGCGTTCATCCTCAAGAATTCCTCGAAGGTCATCATCGTGCCCGGCTACGGCATGGCGGTGGCCCAGGCCCAGCACGCGCTGCGCGAGATGGGCGACCTGCTGAAAGGCGCGGGTGTCGAGGTTTCCTACGCCATCCACCCCGTGGCCGGACGCATGCCCGGTCACATGAACGTGCTGCTGGCCGAGGCGAACGTGCCCTATGACGAGGTCTTCGAGCTGGAGGACATCAACAACGCCTTCCCGCAGGCCGACGTGGCGTTCGTGATCGGCGCCAACGACGTCACCAACCCGGCGGCCAAGGAAGATCCAACCTCGCCGATCTATGGCATGCCCGTTCTCGAGGTCTGGAAGGCGGGCACGGTGATGTTCATAAAACGGTCGCTATCTTCTGGTTATGCGGGCATCGACAACACATTGTTCTACCGCGATAACACGATGATGCTGTTTGGCGACGCCAAGAAGATGACGGAGGAGATCGTCAAAGGCATCTGATCGCGTCACCGGAAATCGGGGGAGGTTCCATGCGCCGGTTCTTTGTTACCTTGTTTGTCGTCTCTCTCATCGCCGCTGGCGGGGCTTACTACTGGCGCACCAACTTCCCCGAGGGGACGGCATTCCTCGCCAAGAGGCCTCCTTCGGGCCAGATGCGCGGCTTGACACCGGGAGAGAAGGCGGCTCCCTCCACGCTCCAGCGGGCGCCGTCGGAACGGCAGGATCTGGCGGTGACGATTTCCATCGTCTCATCGCTGGTCTCCGCCCTTGCCGCCGTGGCGCAGGCCTGGTTCACGCGCCGCGCCATGAAAGCGTGAGCGCGGACGTTCGGACATGTGGACGGTGCTGACCGCCTCCGGGATTGCGGGCGTGTTTTGCCTCGCCTTCCTGGCGACGGTGTTTGTCTCGCAGCGGCGCCTGATATACTTCCCCGACACGGCATACTACAAACCCGCCGACGCCGGGCTGACGAATGTCGAGGAAATCGTTTTCGCGGGCGGCGGCGGAGCTGAGCCGCAGTTCATCGCGTGGCATTCGCCGGCGGCGCCGGGCAAGCCCACCATCCTTTATTTCCACGGCAATGGCGGCGGTCTGATCTCCCGGGCCGAGCGCATCCGGATGTTCGCCGAAGCCGGGTTTGGCGTGTTCCTGGTGTCCTATCGCGGCTATTCCGGCAGCAAAGCCAGCCCCTCCGAAGCGGCCAATATTGCCGATGCGCGGCGGGCCTATGATCATCTCATCACGAACGGCATTGCCCCCCGCGATATCGTGGCATACGGCGAGTCGCTCGGCACCGGCGTGGCGGTTCAACTTGCGGCGGCGCGGGAGGTGGGCGCCGTGGTGCTCGAAGCGCCCTACACCTCGCTCGTTGACATCGGCAAGGAGATCTATCCTTTCCTGCCCGTCGGCCCCCTGATGCTCGACCGCTATGATTCCAAGGCGCATATCGGCGGGATCCGTGCACCGCTCCTCATCCTCCACGGCACGGCGGACCGCACGATCCCTGCGCGCTTCGGCCGCGCCCTCTTCGACGCCGCGCCGGAGCCGAAAGAGCTGCATCTGATTGCAAATGCCGGCCATTCCGATATCTATGCTTACGGTGCTCTTCCGCTCCTGCAGCGCTTCATTGAGGCCCGCGGGGCAGTACAGGGCGGCGCCGGAGGCAGTCCTTGATCGAGCTTACCAGTGTAACCAAGGTTTATAATCAGGGCCGCAGCAACGAGGTCGCGGCGATCCGCGGTGTCGATCTGACCATCGGCGGCGGCGTGACCGTGCTCAGGGGACCGAGCGGCTCGGGCAAGACCACGCTTCTGACGCTTATCGGCTGCCTGGCGCGGCCGACAACCGGGCGTGTGCGGCTGGGCGGCGAGGCGTTGTCCGGCCTGCCGGAGAAGTTCCTCAACGAAGTCCGGCGCAAGACCTTCGGTTTCGTCTTCCAGCAGCACAATCTGATCCGCGGCATCACGGCGCTCGAAAACATCATGCTGCCTGCCTACCCGCTCGGCGTACCGCGCGGGCAGCTTGAGGCGCGCGCCCGCGAGCTTCTGGCGCAACTCGATGTGGATAGGCGGGCGGAAACGCCGGTGGAGCTTCTCTCCGGCGGCGAGGCGCAGCGTGTGGCCATCGCGCGGGCGCTCATCAACGAGCCGGAGGTGATCATCGCCGACGAGCCGACCGCCAATCTCGACACGCGTCTCGCGGAGCAGTTCCTGGAGATCGTCGCCACGCTCAAGGCCAGCGGCAGGGCCATCCTCATGACCAGCCACGACCCGCGCATCTGGGGGGCGACCGTTGTCGATAGCGTGGTGACGCTCATCGACGGGCGCGTCGAGGAGACGGCTCAATGATCTTCCACCCGCCGGTGCTGGCGCTCCTCCTGGCTTCGGCGCTGTCGTCCGGGCTGGCGGTCTGGGCGAGCCTGTTCGCGGTGAAGCTGCTTCGGCGCTGGGAACTGGCCAGCGGCGCGGAGGCTCAACTGTGGCTGGAGCGGCAGACCTACCTCGTCTCAACCGTGCTCGCCTTCGTCATGGTGGTGGAACTGGCTTCGCTGGTCCTGTTCGTCTTCAACGCCGACCGCATGGCGCCGATGTTCGTGGGCGCGATGTGCGCGGTGGGCGTGCTGAACGCGAGCGTCTATGGCTTTCCGGCGCTCCTGGCCAAGATCGCGGTGTTCTTCGCCGCGAGCCTCTGGCTGGCCGTGAACCACGCCGACGGCAAGGGCCGCGATTACCCGCTGATCCGCATCAAATACCGGCTGCTTCTCGGCGTCGCGCCGCTCGTGCTCCTGGCGGCGGGGCTGCAACTGGCCTATTTCCTCGACATCAAGGCCGACACCATCACCTCCTGCTGCGGGAAGATGTTTACGCCCGACAAGAGCGGGCTGGCGGGCGAGATGGCGGGGCTGGGGGAGTGGACGGCGCTGTGGCTGCTCTATGGCGGGCTGGCGGCGACGGCTGCGGCGGGATTGTGGGCGCGCCTCAGCGGCGGAGCGGAAGAGACCGGGAACGAGGCAGGGGTGCCGCATTCCCCTCCGGCAGCCGCCTCAACAGCGCGAGCCCGCCTCCTGGCGCGAACAGGCGAAATCCTGCGCGCGTGGCGTGGCGCTCCCAAGCCAGGTATGATCGCCTATGGCGCGGTGAGCGTTGTCTTTTTTGCCATCGCGCTGGCAGCCATCATCTCGGTGATCTCGCTCTACATCTACGAGCACCCCCATCACCACTGCCCCTTCTGCCTGCTGAAGCGCGAATACAACCATTTCGGCTTCTTCCTCTATGCGCCACTGTTCATGGGCGCGGCGCTGGGGCTGTCAGTGGGGTTCCTGGGGGCCGTGCGCGGTGCCGCAAGCCTTGAGGCGGTGCTTCCCCCCCTGCTCAGACGCTTCATCACGGTGTCGATGGTGTCGTTCGGCCTGTTCGGCGCGCTGACCCTGTGGGCCGTCGCGTCGTCGAGACTGGTGCTTTTCGGCTGAAGAGAGCGAGCCGGACCTACTTCTTCCGGAACAGGTCCAGTTCGACAACCTTGCCTGTCTCCGACCCGGGCTGCTCTTCCTGACGGACGGGCGTGACGGTCTCGTCTGCCGCCGCGCGCCCGCTTCCCGTGCGCGTCTTCGGGCCGGTGGCAGGCTCGCTCACCTCCACATCGGCGTCGACAACCGTCCCCCCCTCGCCGCCGGTTTCTTCTCCGGCAGCCGGAGCATCGCGATGACGCGCGCCGACAAACAGGTTCGGGTTGAAGCCGAATTGCACGCTGGGATCAACGAAGCTCTTGATCGCCGCGAGGGGAATGACGAGCCGTTCCGGGACGTTGTTGAAAGAAAGCTTCACTTCGAAACGGTCGTCGTAGACCAGCAAGTCCCAGAACTTGTGCTGGAGGACGATGGTCATCTCCTCTGGATACTGCTCCTTGAGCCGCTTGGAGAGGATGACCCCAGGCGCAGGCGTACTGAAATTGATGAAGAAGTGATGCTCGCCCGGCAGGCCGCGCTTCTGCACCCTCTGAAGAACAGTACGAATTATGCCGCGTAGCGCCTCACTGGCCAGGACATCGTAGCGGATCAAGTCCTCTGACATCAGCACCGTCGTCGATTAAGTACCTTGAACCCCGCCCGGCAGCCCTATAGCCGATGCCAGGTGGAGGGCTTCTGTTGCCCGGTGCCCTCCAGACCGCGCCTAGACGCGCTTAACGGCTAGGACTTCGATTTCGGCTTCCGCACTGCATTACGCAGCGAGGGCGGCCGGAGCATAGTTGTCGTTGGCAACTATTTGAATGGCCCGATAACGGCGGAACCATGCCGAGCGAAAACACACCCTTTACGCCTTCGTCGATCCTATTTCGCCCCCATCAGAAGCGCACGGCCGTCCGTCATGCGCTTGTGGTGGAGGCGCCGGGTACCGCCCCCGGGTCCGATAGGTTTATTCCGATGGTCATTTATCGCCGTAGCCGGCGAACCGGCAGAAACAATATAGGGCGATCAACCTTTAAAAAAAAGGCCGAATGTCTCTTTTAAAGTGCTTGCACCTGCCGCCGGAGGCAGCCGCACCGCTATTTCCCGGGCGTCGCGCCCTTCACAGTGACCGGCCTGCCGTCCCAGCACACTCTGGCGACCGCCCGGCAGGTATATTCGTCGAACAGGCCGACATCGAGATAGAGTTTACAATCCACCGTCTTCTTGCCGGTGCTGTATTTCCTGATGCCTTTGCTCCGGGTCCAGTCGGCTATGTATTTGTCGAGCAGCTTCTGGGCATCGGCCGCCGGGCCTTTCTTGCCGTAATCGTTAACCGAGAAAGCAAGCTTCGTGCAGGCGGCGTCAGCGGGAGTGGCAAGGCCGAAGACGCACAGACCGCAGACCGCGGCCAGAAGGCGCGAGCGCAACGTAAACATTGGCTTAATCCTCATGAGTGACGTTCGCGCGGCATAATGCCGCTCCGGCGCGCCGAGAACTAGGGATTTCCGGTCACGCTTGCGGGAAATATGGGCCTCGCCGCGCTTGCGGATCTCACCGCCTCTTCGGCACGGAAGCCGTGATGTTCCGGCAGACGGACGCCTCGGCCGTGCAGGTGAATTCGTTGAGGAACTCGATGTAGACCTTGCAGGCAATCTTGTGGTTTTTCGGCTTGGCCTCGACCTTGTAGCGCGCGGCCCACACCTTGATTTCCTTATCGAGCGCTTCCTCGGCGTCCTTCCTCGCGGCGGGCTCGCCGAAGCTGACGGATTCACCCTTCAACGTCTTACAAAAAGGAGCCGCCGTAGCGATCCCGCCTGCCGTCACGCCCCCTGCCGCAATCACGAGCGCCACCAATAGCCTGCCCATCGTTGTTTCCCCCCTCTCAGCACAACAAAAATGGGGCTGCCAGACCGCTCCCGGGTCTCGCGCCCCACGAATAACGCGAATGCTCGCGCTTAATCAGCGACCTGCAGATTGACGGCCTTCGGTCCCTTGCCGCGCGGATCGGGCTGCGTCTCGTAAGAAACGCGCATACCCTCGTCGAGCACACCCACACCGGAGCGCTCCACGGCCGAGATATGGACGAATACGTCCTTGCCGCCCTCGTCTGGCGTTATGAAACCGAAGCCTTTAGATTGATTGAAGAATTTCACGGTACCCGACTGACGCATGCGTATGCTCCTCTTCCCCAACGTAAACACCGGCCGCCCGCGAGCATGCCGGATATAGGCAGTCATTCAGATGGCGGGAAAATCAGAACAAGCTTTTCCCGCAAATAGCGAGAATGGAAGCGCATTGTCAGCTATTTCCACCGGGTCCGACAGGCCGCCCGATCGGCCGAAGTATGGTAGATTTGCCTTGGCTCGGCAACAAATTTTCGCGAGCCGAATACCACCCAGGATGGATGGTATGCGCAGTTCGACTCATTGTATACGCCCCACACGCATAACGTGATTTCGTCAGAAAAATGACGGACAGAGACTATCTTGCAGCACTGTTCTGCAACTTGAGGGCACTTGCCGTCGCCGCGAAAACGATTATGAAGAGCGCCGGGGGCAATGGCGTGACGCAGCGTGCGGCGCCGTTCGTTTTAAAAATCGCCGGGAGAGGAAAGATATGATTCAACAGTTGCGCGCATTGAGTTGCGTAGGCGTGTTCGCATTGGCGATCTTCGGCACCGCGCCGGTTCTGGCGGATAAGAAACCCGCGGCCGAGGGCAGCGTCGTTCTCACCGTGGCCGGCAAGGTGACCAACTGGAACCGCGGCGCCATGGTGCCCGCGCGCGATACGCTCCTTAGCAAACACAAGATCGCATTCGAAAAGGCCATGGTTTTCGACGCCGCCATGCTGGCCAGCCTCCCGGCGCAGGAGCTGCAGGTGGCGACGCCGGCGGGCAACGGCACCTTCTCCGGCCCGTCTCTCGCCGATGTGCTGAAGGCGTCCGGCGCCGATGGCGCGGGCGTGCATCTGGTGTCGCTCGACGGATCGACTGTCGATCTGACTGCGGACGATATCAAGGCGCATGAGTGGATGCTGGCGCTGGCGGTCGATGGCAAACCGGTCGGCATCGGCGATTTCGGCCCGCTCTGGCTGCTGCACAAGCCGACCTCCGGAGAAGCGCCCACGAAAGAGGAATTGCAGCAGTGGGTGTGGTCGGTATTCTATATAGAAGCCCGCTGAAGCGACGCAGGGAGCGCCGCCACGCCTGAAGAAAGCGGCGGCCTCCCCCGTGGCGGAGCTTTGTTGAATACGCCAGGGAGTGCAAATGGCAAAGGCAGTGCTCGGCATCATCGGCGGCTCGGGTCTTTACGACCTGCCCGGACTGGAAAACAAGCGCAAGGCGCCGATGGAGACGCCGTGGGGCGAGCCGTCGGATGAACTGCACTACGGCGAGATCGCCGGGCTGCCGGTCGTGTTCCTGCCGCGCCACGGGCCGGGCCATGCCCTGCCGCCCTCGGTCATCAACTACCGCGCCAATATCGACGCCCTGAAGCGCGCCGGGGTCACCAGCCTGCTGTCGGTCTCGGCCTGCGGCTCGTTCCGCGAGGATCTGCCGCCGGGGACCTTCGTGTTCGTCGATCAGTTCATCGATCGCACCTTCGCCCGTGAGAAAAGCTTCTTTGGACCGGGCTGCGTGGCGCATGTCGCCATGGCCGATCCGGTCAGCCCGAACCTCGCGGACAAGGCCGAAGCGGCGGCCACGGCCGAGGGCATTCCTCACAGGCGCGGCGGCACCTATCTGGTGATGGAGGGCTCGCAGTTTTCCACTCGCGCCGAATCGATGCTCTACCGCACCTGGGGCTGCGACGTCATCGGCATGACCAACATGCCGGAGGCCAAGCTGGCCCGCGAGGCGGAGATCTGTTACGCGACGGTCGCCATGGTCACCGATTTCGACTGCTGGCACGAGGACTATCAGGACGTCGATATCAAGGCCATCCTGACGGTGATGCACGAGAATTCTGCGAACGCGGCGCGGCTCGTCGCCAGAATCGCCCGCGATTTTCCGCGCGAGCACGAGCCGTGCCGGATCGGTTCCGACCGCGCGCTCGAACACGCGATCATCACCGCGCCGGACAAGCGCGACCCGGAGCTTCTGCAAAAACTCGATGCGATCGCCCGCCGGGTGCTGAACCGCTGAACTCAGCGGCGTTGCAGACGGAAGCCTCCGCCGTATCCATTTGGCCACGGCCCCACGCGTGAAGCGGGGACGCGCCGGTTGACGCCCCGTCCCGCTCGCGTCTAATATATCCAACCCGTTAACACGATTTTTCCCTTTCCTTGGCCCGCCATGCTTGAAAAAACATACCAGCCTGCCGCCGTCGAAGACCGCATCTACCAGCAGTGGACCGAATCCGGCGCCTTCGCCTGCGGTCGGAAGACGCCGAAAGGCAAGCCCGCCGACCCGTATTGCATCGTCATCCCGCCGCCGAACGTCACCGGCTCGCTGCATATGGGCCACGCGCTCAACAACACGCTTCAGGACGTGCTGGTCCGTTTCGAGCGCATGCGCGGCAAGGACGTGCTGTGGCAGCCGGGGACGGACCACGCAGGCATCGCCACGCAGGCCGTCGTCGAGCGCCAACTCATGGAGCGCCAGCTTCCCGACCGCCGCGCCATGGGCCGCGAGGCGTTCGTCAAGCGCGTCTGGGAATGGAAGGCGGAGTCGGGCGGCACCATCATCGGCCAACTCAAGCGGCTCGGCGCGTCGTGCGACTGGTCGCGCGAACGCTTCACCATGGACGAGGGCCTGAGCCGCGCCGTGCTCAAGGTGTTCGTCGAGTTGTACCGCGACGGGCTGATTTACAAGGACAAGCGCCTCGTCAACTGGGATCCCAAGCTGCTGACGGCGATTTCGGACCTCGAAGTGCAGTCCGTCGAGACGCAGGGGCATCTGTGGTATTTCAAATATCCGATCAAGAACCCCGGGCGGCTCAAGAACAAATACATCACCGTCGCCACGACACGCCCCGAGACGATGCTCGGCGATACGGCCGTCGCCGTGAACCCGAACGACAAGCGCTGGAAGCCTTATGTCGGCAAGATGGTCGAACTGCCGCTGGTGGGGCGCGAAATTCCGATCATCGCCGACGACTACGCCGACCCCGAGCAAGGCTCCGGCGCGGTGAAGATCACGCCCGCGCACGATTTCAACGACTTCGAGGTCGGGCGGCGGAACGATCTGCCGATGGTCAACATTTTCGACCAGCACGCCAACCTGAACGAGAACGTGCCGGAAGCCTATCGCGGGCTGGACCGCTTCGAGGCGCGGCGGCGCGTGGTCGCCGACCTGGAGGCGCTCGGGCTGGTCGAGAAGATCGAGCCGCATCTGAACAAGGTGCCCATGGGCGACCGCTCCGGCGTGATCATCGAGCCGTGGCTGACCGAGCAATGGTACGCCGACGCCAAAACGCTGGCTGAGCCCGCCATCAAAGCGGTGGAGGACGGGCGCACGAAATTCGTCCCCGAAAACTGGTCGAAAACCTATTTCGAGTGGATGCACAACATCCAGCCCTGGTGCATTTCACGCCAGCTCTGGTGGGGACACCAGATCCCGGCGTGGTACGGACCGGGCACGGGCGGAGAAACGCTCTACCACGCCCAGGACAAGGAGCTCTTCGTCGAGATGGACGAAGCCGCGGCCATCGCCGCCGCCCGGAAGAGCTACGGCAAGGATGTCGTGCTCTGCAGCGGCGAAATCGAATTCCTGGAAAAGCTCGAAGACCTCATCGCCCGCGAGGGCAAAGGCCCCGTGCCGCTCTACCGCGACCCGGACGTGCTCGACACGTGGTTCTCCTCCGCGCTGTGGCCGTTCTCCACGCTCGGCTGGCCCGACAAGACGCCAGAATTCAAGCGCTATTACCCGACCAACGTCCTCGTCACCGGCTTCGACATCATCTTCTTCTGGGTGGCGCGGATGATGATGACGGGCTTGCATTTCACGAAACAGGTGCCGTTTCACACGGTCTACATCCACGCGCTGGTCCGCGACGAGAAGGGCCAGAAGATGTCGAAGTCCAAGGGCAACGTCATGGACCCGCTCGACATCATCGACGGCTGCGAGCTGGACACGCTGATCACCAAGCGCACCAACGGCCTGAAACCGGACGTGGCCAAGCGCATCGCCGCCGACACGAAGAAAGCCTATCCGAAGGGTATTGCCCCATATGGCGCCGACGCGCTGCGCTTCACGCTGGCAGCCATGGCGGCCCAGGGCCGCGACATCAAGCTGTCGATGCAAGTTGTCGAGGGCTACCGCAATTTCGGCACCAAGATCTGGAATGCCGCGCGCTTCGGCGAGATGAACGGCTGCGTGCCGCAGAAAGGTTTCGATCCGAAAAAGGCGAAGGAAACCATCAACCGCTGGATCGCGGGCGAAGTGCAGCGCACGGCGGCGGCGGTGAGCGAAGGTATCGAACAGCACCGCTATAACGAGGCGGCGGCGGCGATCTATCAATTCGTGTGGAACACCTTCTGTGACTGGTATCTGGAACTGGCCAAGCCGGTTCTCGCCGGACCGGACGGCGCGGCGAAGACGGAGACGCAGGCCATGTTCGCCTGGGCCTTCGACCGCATCCTGATGCTCATGCATCCCTTCATGCCGTTCATCACCGAAGAACTGTGGGGCCTCATTGGTGAGGCGGGAGACGGCCGCGACAGCATGCTGGTCATGGCGCCCTGGCCGCAGCTTTCCGGCCTGGAAGATGCTGCCGCCGACGCCGAGGTGGCGTGGCTCATCCGGCTCGTGTCGGAGATCCGCTCGGTGCGCTCGGAGATGAACGTGCCGCCAGCCGCGCTGGTGCCGCTCACCATCTGCGGCGCGAGCAAGGCGGCGCAGGGCTGGGCGGACCGGCACGCGCAAGTGGCGATGCGCATGGCGCGCCTCGAATCGATCGGCTTGGCGAAAACGCCGCCCAAGGGTTCGGTGCAGATCGTGACGAAGGATGGCGTTCTTGCGCTGGGTCTCGCAGACATCATCGACGTGAAGGCGGAGGGCGAGCGCCTGCGCCGCGAAATCCAGAAATGCGAAGACGAAATCGGCAGGATCGACCGGAAGCTGGGTGACGAGCAGTTCACGGCAAAGGCGCCCGAGCACGTCGTCGAGGAGAACCGCAAGCGCCGCAGCGACGCCGCCGCAACGGTGAAGCGACTGGCCGAAGCGCTGAAGCGACTGGAAACGGCGGCGTAAGCCGCCTCACTCCCGAGGGAGAATCGCAACACCGCCGCGACCGCCCATAACTCGCCATAATCTCGACGGCCGTTGCACAGCCATACAGCGTGTGGCGACGCTTGAAAGCGCCGTTCCGCATGGCACTTCAGCAACGTTTCTACATTCCAGCGCATGTCTGCGCATGTTTCGTGCTCTCCTGTTGCTGCGTCGCAACAAGGTGCGACATTCACGCCTCTTTTAGGCCATAAAACTTCTCCACCTTACCATCGGTCACTACGGTCTATCGTGTTTTAAAGACTTCCACTGCATACAAAAATGGTGGTCCGTTGAGTAGCACTTGCGAGTTTCTCCTCAAAGCCTTGGGAAGAATGATCTGCGGTGATCGCTGCAGCGGCAGCAGGTTTGAGACCGGAAGGTGAACACGGCAGCAGGCATACGAGCACGCGGCACGATAAGGCGCTCGTGGTCGGGACTTCTGGCAATTCATGCCTGCTTTTGCACGTGGAAAGGCTGTCTCCAGGCTGCCGGCATCTTAAGCGGCAGACCAAGGAGTGGCCCGTATGGTGAGTGAGGCGTTCGGTACAGCGTAACGAAGTCTTGTGCAAGGAGCGGCTGAGGATTCAGACGCTTGGTGATGGCTAGAGATCATCGGTGATACGGGTCGAGAGCATGTTGCGGGTTTCTGGTTTGTTAATGGCGTTCGCCGTCCTGGCGGGCCTGCATTGCGCAGCGGAGGCGAGGCCCGTCTCTCGCACGGCGGCCACCGCTACGGATTACATGGCCGCCGAGGCGGCTCTAAAGAGCGGTCGCGTCAATGCCGGGCTGAAAGCGCTTGAAGAAGCGGCCAGCAGGAACGAGCTGCGCGCCCAGCTCCGCCTGGGCACGATTTACCGCAACGGCCAACTCGTGGCGCGGGACGAGGCGAGGGCCTGCCAGCTCTTCCGGGAAGCCGCAGGTGGACATGCCCGGATTGATCCGAGACATCGGATCGCCCCCCTCGTCGGCAAGGCCTTCCGCAATCTGGCAATGTGCTATGCGAAGCAGGACGCGGGCAGAGCTGCCGAGCTTTTCTATCAGGCGGGCGTGATCTTCGGCGATGCGCAGGGGCTGTATGAGCTGGCGATGATGTACCTCGCGGGCGAGGGCACTGTCAGCAACCCCGCGCTTGCCGTCTTCCACCTCTACAGCGCGGCGCGCAAGCGGTATCCTCCTGCGCAGGCGCAGCTCGGCCTGTTGCTGTGGGAAGGCAAGGTGATCAAGCGCAAGGCCGGCCCAGGTCTGGCTCTGCTCATGCTGGCCCGCGAAGGGGCGGCGGCGGCGGATCGGGCATGGATCAGCTCGCATTACGACGATGCCATGATTACGGCCTCGCCCCAAGAAGAGGCGGAGGCGCTCCGCGTCGCGGGCGAATTGCGTGAGACCTACGGCGTCGGACGGACAGGGGGCGAGCGGATGGAAACCCTTCCGGTTGCCGCGGACCCAGCCGTTCCTCTTCCAAAACGCTCGCCTGCAAGACTGAAACCTGGCAGCTCGGCGACTCCACTCCTGGTCGAGGAAGGGACGCAGAAGAAGAACACCTACGCCACGCAGCCAACGGGTGCCGACGCCCCGCTGGATTCGGTTCCTCCTCAGCCGTAGGTCAGACGGGCTCTTGCGAAACCGGCGCCGTCCGGGATCGCTGATGCTCCGCCCACCCGCCGCGGGACGTGCGCGAACCTGTGGCTCTGTGGGCACGCGCAAACGCCGATGGCTTCGTACCAACAACTGCGCGAGAAATGTGAGCAGTGCGCGTCGTGCGCACGCTATAGGTTGTGCGCGCTCATATTGTGCGTGTAGTCTTGCAACATTGATCGCATAAGTTTGCCTGCGCGGGACCATGCCTAGCGCCGCAGCGTGCGGAATATCGCGAATCAAGGTTACAAGGAAAGCGGCGACAAGTGCGAGCCGGCCATGCTGGTGCTCGTCTGTTTTCTGTCCAACCCGTCAGAGTTGAGCCGGTCCGTCAGCCGCCGGCCAGAAAGGGGCTGTCATGGAAACGCTTGCTCCCGCTGCACCTGCCGCGGATTTCTCGTTTCTGACGCTTTTCTTAAACGCCCATTTCGTCGTCAAGCTGGTCATGGCCGGCCTGATTCTGGCCTCGGTCTGGGGCTGGGGCATCATCATCGAAAAGACGTTCCTGTTCTCGCGCACGCGCCAGGAAACCGATGACTTCGAACGCCTGTTCTGGTCGGGGCAATCGCTCGACGAGCTTTACAACCTCATTTCGCCGAAGCGCACCACGGCGATGGCGGCGCTGTTCGTTGCCGCCATGCGCGAGTGGCGGCGTTCCATCGAAGGCACGGCGCGACCACTCGCCGGGGTGCAGCAGCGGATCGAGCGCGTCATGGACGTGACCTTGAACCGCGAGATGGAGCGGCTGGAGCGGCGTCTCCTGTTTCTTGCCACGGTCGGATCCACCGCGCC
The DNA here is from genome assembly GCA_050290865.1 of Rhodomicrobiaceae bacterium. Classification (GTDB taxonomy): domain Bacteria; phylum Pseudomonadota; class Alphaproteobacteria; order Rhizobiales; family Rhodomicrobiaceae; genus JARRLC01. Next base: position 44,282 of record JBNKIW010000020.1, read on the forward strand.
CTTCGTCGGCCTGTTCGGCACGGTCTGGGGCATCATGACCAGCTTCCAGTCGATCGCGGTCCTGAAGAACACCAGCCTCGATGTCGTCGCTCCGGGCATCGCCGAAGCGCTTTCGGCAACCGCGCTCGGCCTGCTCGCCGCCATCCCGGCCGTCGTTTTCTACAACAAATTCTCCGCCGAAGCCGGGCGCTTCGCGCAGCGCTTCGAGGGGTTTTCCGACGAGTTTCTGGCTATTGTCTCGCGCCAGATCGACATGAGGACATGACATATGGGGGGCAACGTTCAGCATGGCGAGTTTCGCAGGCGCCGCGGGAGGCACCCGCGCCGTCCGCCCATGAGCGAAATCAACGTGACGCCGTTCGTGGACGTGATGCTCGTGCTGCTCATCATTTTCATGATGACCGCGCGGCTCATCACCGTCGGCGTGCCCGTCGAACTGCCGGGCAGCAAGGCGCAGGCGCTCGACGAGCCCGACAAAACGGAGCCCCTGACCATCAGCGTCAGCCAGGATGGCAAGATCTTCGTTCAGGAAACCGAAATATCTCTGGATGAAATTGCCCCCAAGCTGACGGCCATCGCCAAGGGCGGTTTCGAGCAGGCGGTCTACATCCGGGGCGACAAACGCGCCAATTACGGGGCACTCATGAACGTTATGAGCCGCATTAGCACGGCAGGATTCAAGCGCATCTCCCTCGTGACAGACCCAGCCGAGCGCATGTGAGGAGGAGGGCCGGTGCGGACGAGTCTCACCCTTTCGGCGTCGCTGCACCTCGCCATACTGGCTGTGGCAGTGCTCAGCTTCAGCTGGGGCGGCAGGAAGGAGCCGCCGCCGCCACCGCGTCCGGTCGCCATAGAAGTCCTGTCGTCCTCCGATCTCAGCCGCGTGAAAGCCGGAACCCCGGACAAGCCCGAGACCGAAGCCGAAGACGAGCCGGCCAAGGCCGGTACTGAAGAGAAGGCCGAGACGCCGCCAGCGGACCCGGCCCCTGAACCGGCGGATCAGCCGGTCAAAAAGCCTGCGAAACGGCAGGCGGCGCTCCCCCCGCCCAAACCAAAACCCGCGCGCCGCAGCGCCGCCCCCATCCCGGCGAGAAACTACACAAAGGCCGAGGATAAGCCGGCCTCGCACGAAGAAAAGCCGTCGATACCGCCTGCCAGACAGGTGGTCGCCCCGTTGCCTTCGAAACGGCCCGATCCCGCCCGCGAACCGTCCCGGGCCGTGGCCTCCGAGAGCCGCCGCACGCCAAGGTGGGAGACCGAAACCCGACGCGCCGCCCGCCGCGAAGAACCGGAACGCGAGCGCGACGCCGACAGGGACAAGGGCGAAGACCGCATCGCCACCCTTCTCGACCCACCCGAGCCCGAAACGAGACGCAAAACCCGGTTCGATCCCAACCGGATCGCGGCCCTTCTCAATCGCGATCCCGACGCGGGAGACCAACCGCGCGAAGAACGGCCCAGGAAGCCATGGCGCCGTCCGAGCAGCTTCGAGGACCAGGCCACGGCCCTGACGCCCCGCCCCCCCGAGGACGAGCGCGAGGGCTACGGCTATTCGTCGGGGCACGACGACCGCATGTCCACCAATGAGATCGATGCCTTCATCGCCCAGGTCTCGCGCTGCTGGACGCCGCCCGTGGGCGGGCTCGGTGCCCGGAACATCGTGGTGAAACTACAGATCGAACTGCGTGAGGATGGTCGGCTCGCAAGACCGCCGCAGGTCGCGAATTCCGGCAATTCGCCCTTTTTTACGCCCGCCGCCGACAGCGCCGTCCGCGCGGTGCTGCAATGCGCGCCCTACCGGATGCCGCCCGAGAAATACAGCCTCTGGCGCAGCATGTTGCTGAATTTCGATCCGCGCCAGATGTACGGAGGCTGAAACGTGAGGCCGGGAACCGTTCTGAACGCCAATGCCGGTCTGCAACGACGACAGCCGATTGCCGCCATCCGGCATGCCGCGACGCGTTGGGCGGCCACGCTCATCGCACTCATACTCGGCGTCGCGGCCGCTCATGCCGTGGTGGAGGTCGATATCACGCGGGGCAATATCCGCCCCCTCCCCATCGCCATCGCGCCCTTCGGCGGTGGCTCCTCGAACAGCGCGCAGCTTGCCGGGGACATCACCGCCATCATCAGCCGCGATCTCGAACGCTCCGGCCTGTTCAAGCCCATCCCTCCGGCCGCCCATGTCGAACGCATCTTCAACATCGACGTGCCGCCGCGCTTCCGCGACTGGCGCGTCATCAACGCCGAGGCGCTCGCCACCGGCCAGGTAACGGCCACCAGCGACGGGCGCATCATGGCCCGGTTCCGGCTGTGGGATATCTTTGCCGGGCGCGAACTGAAAGGCGAGCAGTTCTACACGGCCGCCGCGGACTGGCGCCGTGTCGGTCACATCGTCGCCGACGCCATCTACGAACGTCTCACCGGCGAGAAAGGCTATTTCGACAGCCGCGTCGTGTTCGTCGATGAAACGGGCCCGAAAGCCAAGCGCCGCAAACGCCTCGCCATCATGGACCAGGACGGACAGAACCTTAAATTCCTGACCAATGGCAACAGTCTGGTGCTGACGCCGCGCTTCAGCCGCAGCGCCCGCGAGATCACCTACACGTCATACGAAGGCGGACAACCGCAGGTGCTCCGCTACGACCTCGCCACCGGCCGGTCCCAGATCGTCGGCAACTTCCCCGGCATGACCTTCGCGCCGCGCTTTGCCCCCTCCGGCCAAAGCATCATCCTGAGCCTGCAGCAGGAGCGGACCTCCAACCTGTTCGAAATGAACCTCGCCAGCCGCCATATCCGCCGTCTGACGAACACGCCGGCCATCGACACCGCGCCCAGCTACGCGCCCGATGGCCGCCGGATCGTCTTCGAGTCGGACCGCGGCGGCCGGAGAGACCTCTATGTCATGGACGCGAGCGGCAGCAATGTCCGCCGCCTCACCAGCGGCGGAGGACGCTACGCGACGCCGGTATGGTCGCCGCGCGGCGATCTCATCGCCTTCACCAAGCAGGCAGGCGGCCATTTCCTGATCGGCGTCATCCGCCCGGACGGCACCGGCGAACGCATCCTCACCGAAGGCTATCACAACGAGGGGCCGACCTGGTCGCCCAACGGCCGTGTGATCATGTTCTTCCGCGAAACGGGCGGCGAAAGCGGCGGCCCGCGCCTTTACACGATCGACCTCACGGGACGCAATGAAAGGCTGCTTCCCACGCCGTCCTTCGCCTCCGATCCCGCCTGGTCGCACCTCCTGGATTGACGGCCCGCACCACTCGACGCGAAGGACAGCGCACCGGGACTGCGGCCATCTGCCCACCTCGGATGGCTCTTCTTTGTTCCGCCCGATGTGCTAGCATTCCTACTCTTCCGCAAGACCCCAACGGCACGGGCCGCCCCACAGGCGGCGGGAAAGGGCGAAATGGCTGAAATTCTGACGCTCGGCGCAGGCATATCGGGGCTTTGGCAGGCGCTCATCCTCGCGCGCGCCGGACACAAGGTGCGCCTCATCGAGCAGTCGGATCCGCCTCTCTCCACCTCGGCGAGCTGGATCGCGGGCGCGATGCTGGCGCCATTCTGCGAGGGCGAGGGCGCCGAGCCGATGGTCACCGAGCTTGGCCTGCGTGGCATGGAGATGTGGCGCGAGTTGTATCCGGAGACGAAAATCAACGGCACGCTGGTGGTGGCGCAGCCCCGTGACCTGCCGGAGCTGGACCGCTTCGCCCGCATGACGACCGGCCACAAGACGCTCGACGCCGAGGCCATCGGCCGGTTGGAGCCCGCCCTCGCCGGGCGCTACAGCACGGGCCTCTTTTACGAGCACGAGGCGCATATCGAGCCGTGGCCCGCCATGACCGCAGTCTTCGCCATGGCCCGGGACGCGGGCGTCACCATCGAGCTTGGCACGAAATGGCTGCCGGAGTTCGAGAAGGATCCCGCCTACGCCGCGGACTACATAGTGGACTGCCGCGGTCTCGGCACGGCGGACGAACTGCCGGACCTGCGCGGCGTGCGCGGCGAAATGATCGTGGTCGAAACGGACGAGGTCGCGTTTTCACGGCCCGTGCGGCTCCTGCATCCGCGCTTCCCGCTCTATGTGGTGCCCTGGGCGGACAACCGCTTCATGGTTGGCGCCACCGTCATCGAGAGCCAGGACGACGGCCCCATCAAGCTGCGTTCCATGCTCGATCTCCTCGGCCTCGCCTACACGCTGCACCCGGCTTTCGGCGAAGCGCGCATCGTGCATCACGCCGCCGACACGCGCCCCGCGTTTCCCAACAACGCGCCGCGCATCCTCGTCCAGGGCCGCCACATCCACGTGAACGGCTTCTACCGCCACGGCTTCCTCTGCGGCCCGTCTCTTGCCGAACTCGTCGCGCAGTATATAAAGGATGGAACCACACGCCAGGATGTCTTCGTTGCAGATTTATGTGAACGGTGAAGCGCAGGAGACGGACGCCCGCACGCTGGCGGAACTGTGCGCGACACTGGGCTATGGCGAAGATGCCCGCATCGCGACGGCGCTGAACGGCGATTTCGTCCCCGGAGGTCGGCGTGCGCAGACGCCGCTCGGCGAGGGCGATCACGTCGAGATCGTCTCGCCCCGTCAGGGAGGCTGAACCCGGACCATGCTTGAATTCTACCGCCAGCGCTTCACCTCGCGGCTCATTCTCGGCAGCGCGCTGTACCCTTCGCCCGAGGTCTTCCAGCATTCCGTCAAGGCGGCGGGCGCTGAAATCGTCACCGTCTCGCTGCGCCGCGAGGGCGCCAAGGAGCGAACCGGCGCGCGCTTCTGGTGCCTCGTGCAGGACCTTGGCGTAACCGTGCTGCCGAACACCGCCGGATGCCGCACGGCCAAGGAGGCCGTCACCACGGCGATGATGGCCCGCGAGCTGTTCGGGACCGCCTGGATCAAGCTGGAGGTCATCGCCAATGACGACACGCTCCAGCCCGATCTGTTCGGCCTCGCCGAGGCTGCCGCCACGCTCACCCGCGACGGCTTCGAGGTCTTTCCCTACACCACCGAAGATTTGAGCGCGGCGGAGAAGCTGCTGGCGGCAGGCTGCCGGGTGCTCATGCCGTGGGCGTCGCCCATCGGCTCCGGCCAGGGACTGAACAATCCCGGCGGGCTGAAGACGCTGCGCGCCTATTTCCCCGGCATCCCGCTGGTCGTGGACGCCGGGCTGGGGGCGCCGTCGCACGCCGCGCGAGCCATGGAACTGGGCTATGACGCCGTGCTGCTGAACACGGCTGTGGCCAAGGCCGGCGATCCACCGCGGATGGCGACCGCCTTCGCCCGCGCCGTGGAGGCGGGCCGCGCCGCTTTCGAGGCCGGGCTGATGCCGCACCGCGACATGGCCGTGCCGTCCACGCCCATTGCCGGGACACCGTTTTTCGAGCTGCGTGATGCTTAGCAACATGTCCTCAAGTAGCGAAGCGATAGGACCACATAAGATATCCTCAAGTAGCGAAGCGATAGGACTGCACAAATTCTATCCCATCGTTCCGGACGCGGGTTGGGTCGCGCGCATCGTCCCACTCGGCGTGAAGACCGTCCAGCTCCGCATCAAGGACGCCCCGCCGGAGCGCGTGCGCACGGACATTGCGGCAAGCCTGGAGGTCTGCGATCGCCACGGCGCCACGCTGATCGTCAACGACTATTGGCGCGAGGCCATCGCGCTTGGTGCGCGCTTCGTCCATCTCGGCCAGGAAGATCTGGCCGCCGCCGACCTCACCGCCATCCGCGCCGCGGGACTCAGGCTCGGCATCTCCACGCACACCCGCGAGGAACTCGCCGTCGCCCTGGCGGCCGAACCGGATTATGTCGCGCTGGGGCCGATTTACGAAACGAAGCTCAAAGTCATGAAATACGCCCCTCAGGGCCTCGAGCGCATCGGCGAATGGAAGACCCTGATTTCGTGCCCGCTGGTGGCCATTGGCGGCCTGACGGTCGAGCGCGCGCCCGCCGCCCTTGCCTCCGGCGCAGACAGCATCGCCGTGGTGACGGATTTCCTGACATATCCCGAGCCGGAGCGGCGCGTCGCTGAATGGCTGGCCCTGTAACGGCACATGATGGCCCGGTGCGCATATCGTAATGTGTAAACACTGCTGTCCGGCAATTAATCGAATAAATTCAATTGGATAGCATCTGACTGGTCTGAATTCTGCAGAGCCTTATCATTAAGCAATTGATCTAACGTTGTTTTCTCGAAAAGCGTGAGGCTGAGTATTTGTAGAATTGTGTAGAGCGATGCCTCGGCGCCGAGGCGTTTTTTGACGATGGCGACGAGCACGTAGACGCTGATGGCGACCCAGATTTGCGTTTTGACCGCATTTTCGTTGGTGCCAAAGAACGCTTTGATCCGCAGGTGCTGTTTGATCCATTTGAAGAAGAGTTCCACTTGCCAGCGGCATTTATAGAGTTGTGCGATGACAAGAGCTGGAAGCTCGAAATGGTTGGTAAAAAAACCAAGGCGCTTGCCAGTTTTCTCGTCGCGGAAAACGACGTAACGCAGATGCTGCGGATAATCGTCAGCCGACGTAATGCCCGTGAGACGAACAGTCTGGTCGCAGCGCAAGCCGGTCGCTTTATCCACGGGGCGTGAATAGACACGGCGGAACAGCGTGTTGCGCTTGGGGCGGATCACGAAGAAGGCGCCAGCTTGTGCCAGCCGGTAGAGCCGCGCGAAATCGAGAAAGCCACGATCCATGATGGTGAAGCTACCAGGTTCCGGCGTCATCAGATCCAGGACATTCACCTCGTGCATCTTGCCGTTGGATATGTGGATGAACGTGGGAATATTGCCCCGCAGATCGATCTGCGTGTGCATCTTCACGGCGGCTTTGGTGGTGCGGAAGTGCGCCCACGGAAACACCTTCAGCGAAAGATCGATGGTCGTCGTGTCGAGGGCGTACACGGTGTTGTCCAGATCGACGCCGAAGGCCTCACCCCCGTAAAGGCGCCGGGCTTCGGTAATCAGGGCGTTGGCGAAATCACGGTAGATGCGCCAGTCGCGCTTCTCGTTCGCGTCGGCCAGGGTACTGCGGGCGACGTGCCCGCGGATACCGAGGTGATAGAGTTTGCTTTGCTGCGCCCGCAGACAAACCTCAATGTCGCGCAGGCTTTCGCGAAACGTCAGCTGCGCGAATGCCATGCACAGGTACTGATCCAGGTGCGAGAATGTTTTGGC
>JBNKIW010000020.1:51625-64230 GCA_050290865.1 Rhodomicrobiaceae bacterium
CAAAAAATCCGTTTTCCACTTGTTTTTCAATAATCTAAGCCGACCTCCCGGCAAAATTGCCGGACAGCAGTGGGATGTAGTACATTCTCAGTCTGGCCGACCTGCATTCAGCGTCTTGTGAAGCAGTCGCCCGAATTCTTCCGACCGCGCGGTGAGCGCATCAGACATTATGTCGTTGAGGCCGCGATAGAATTTCCGCCCCGCGGGTGTCTTGACAGCCTTGATATACGCTTTGAGTTCGTCCGCACTGAGATCCTTTAGGCAAAAGGCAAAGGTAGCGGCTACCCGCGCAGACGCTTGCTGCGTCGAGTCGGCCAGCGCGTCTTTTTCCTTCGCCGCAATTGTGTCGATGGCGATCCTGGCTGGACCTTTGGCGCCAGCCCGAAGGCCATCCAGAAGGGCGCCCCACATCCCCGTTTCTAGATTGATTGCCGCGGGAGTAGCGCCGGTAGCATCATCCAGTTCCTTGTAGAGAGCGGCGCGGTCTGCGAACGAGGCGGGGTTCTGCGCCAATGCCCCGATTTTGGCCAAGGCTTCCGGTTCCGCGACCATACTCATTTCGGTGATCTTTTTGCCCAGGGGTGAGTTGTAGAATGCCAGAAGTTCGCTTTTTTCTTCGGGCGTCAGCAATTTTTCGATTCCCTCATCAAGGGGCGCCAGGATTTTCTCCGGCTTGAAGGCGATCAGCACACTATTATCCCACGCTTTGACGGCGCCGGCGTCAACGGGCGTACCTTCCAGGCGGTGGAACTCACGGACGCTCTGCTGTAGAAGTGCGGGAATATGCATGACCTGACGCGTGATGCCCGTTTTTTCCAGAAGCTCGCCATTCTTGAGGACGGGGTCCGCTTCCACAGCTGATACAGCCAATATGGCAGCGCAGTAGAAGTAGGCGAGCGATCTGAAAGCGTTCATTTTTTACCTCGGAAATTGTGCCAAGCCAGACTATGCCATATGCCAAGTAGGCTATGTTTGGGAAGCAATTGTGGCCAGCGGCTCCATGTGTGCCACAATGGCGCTTGGGTTGGCTTTGACACACGCGCAGCTGAAAATGCCCACTTCATGGGCGGCCGTTGTGAGGGCAGGCTGTTGGCCGGCGAGAAGGAAATCGCGATCGAACACCGCGGCCTCGAACAACGCCGCGTCCGCTTCGCCGAAAGCAGCCTGGCGCGTCTCCACGCGCTTTTCCGTGCCTTGGAAATAGAATGCGCGAAGATAGAATCTGATAGTCTGCGGCAAGGCGTTGACGTGCCGCTTACACTACGGTCATCGATCCTTGCGGTGTACGGGAAACCCGTATATTATTGGTGAGAGGAGAATGCCTGTGGGATTCGGGTGGGATAAGCGTAAGGCCGCGTCCAATCTCGCTAAACACGGCGTCGCTTTTGAGACTGCGCAGGATGTGTTCTGCGATCCTTATGCCCTGATAGAAATCGATTACAGCGAGCCAACTGAAGAACGGTGGCAGATTGTCGGTCGCACCCTGGGCGGCATTCTCTTCGTCGTGTTTACCGAATTACATGACGATAGCATTCGTATCATTTCGGCCAGAAGAGCCACACGCAATGAGCAAGATCGTTACTATCGGCAAGCGTTTCCTTAAAGACGGTCGTTGGCAGGACGACAATGGGCCGATCCCCGGCACGCCTGCCGATTGGGCATCGCCAATGACGGATGAGGAGGTCGATCTCGCAGCGCGTTCCGATCCGGATGCGCAGCCGCTGACCGAGGAACGGCTTGGGAAAATGCGGCGCGTCTCGCTTGCGCAGCATGTCCGATGGAAGCTGGGGTTGAGCCAGACAGAGTTTGCGGCGCGTTTTCAGATCCCTGTGGGCACGCTTCGCGATTGGGAACAGCATCGCAGCGAACCTGACGCGGCGGCGGTGGCCTATCTTCGCGTTATCGCCGAGAACCCCGATGCGGTGAGCCGGGCGCTGGCAAAAACACCGGATTATGCCGACTCATTCTGATATTGGGGCCGGGGTATTCTCTACGCTGCCGTTGTCTCTGTGCCCTGGCGCAAATTGGGATTCAGCTGTGTGGCCCCACCAACAGAAGACCAAGCCAGACTGCCGCCACCACGACTGAGACGAAAGCACCGGCATCGGTAGAAGATACAGGCAAGCGGCTGAAAAGCCAGTGTCGCCGATATTCTATCCCTGCATCCGCCCTTAGCTTGTGAAACGCGGGCTTCAAACGATCTACATAATATAAACTTGCATATTGAACGTACATCCAAACCAATGATAGCAAAAATCCCGCGATATAGACCGAGAATAGCTTCCAGCCAAATAGACTTATGTTGATATTAGTTACGGCAGTTGATGTCGCCAATACGAATAATCCGGCATGTATTGCTGAAAAAGCTTCAAATCGTTGCCAGAAGAATGCCTGCTCCTGCATCACAATGGCGTGAATGTATTCTAACTTTTTGCCGTTCTCAGAATCCATAGCCTCGCCCCCATGTCAACTTGAGAGAGTGTGAGAATTATTATGGAAATTTGCCGTCATTGCGCGACTAAAGCAAGTAACTCTCTTGCACCCAATTACGGTGACATGGCAGGCCGTCGTTAGCAAGTAGGCTTGATCCAAGCGGGTTGAGAAGCAATGCGGCCTTTGTCAACTCTGTATATTGCGCTCACCGTTCTGAACCGATATCGCCGCATTCCGCCGTAACAAGACAGCCAAATACATCGAGTCAGATGCCCCATCTCACTCGCCTCGCCGACCGCGTGGCCCGCAGGCCTTTGCTGATTCATCCGGACAAGATCCAGGTCATCCTTTGGGCGCTGCAGGGCCGTCTCGGCGTGCAACTCGATGAGCCAACGCTTGTGCTCGAAGCCAGCCGGTTCCGCGGTCGCGCCTCGAACCATGGCTCGTATCGCGTCGATAACGGTGCAGCTGTCCTGCCCATCGTCGGCAGTCTGCTGAGCCGCGGCCCCTGGTCGGGGCTTATTACGGCTTGTTGTTTTACGTGGGCGTCGAGGCGTAACTTGATACGGCGCTCGCTGATGACACGGTGGACCGCATCCTGCTCCACATCGACAACCCCGGCGGCGAAGCGACCGGCGTGATGATGATCCACCTCGATCGTTTGGCCGAGTTCGAGAGCAAGGGCTGGCGCCCGACGCTGATCTTCGCCGGTGCGTAAAAGGTTGATGACTATCCCTTCGCCGCCCTGCCCGATGCGGTGCTCGCAGACCTGCAGGCCAAGGTCCATCGGTTCTATGTGTTGTTCGTGGCCTCTGGCGCCGCTGGTCGTTCCCAGCTCACCGAAGCGGCCATCCGCGCCACCGAAGCCCGCGCATTCCTCGGTGAGGAAGCCGTCAAGCTTGGTCTCGGCGACGCCATTGGTTCGCTTGAGGAGACCCTCGCGGTCTCCGGCCAGACGCATGGCGAAGGGCTCCATGAGGGAAAACACGCGCCAGTGCCATCCTCGGCTCGGGGGCGCGAAAGAGACATGCGGCGCTTGCCGAGCATCTGGCCTGTGATGCGAAAAGCAGTGGGCAGTGACCGCCATGTGTCCGCCGGATGCCCGTGGCGCCAACGTTGCTGATCATTTGTTTTCCGCGCCCTCCGTGGCTAGACAAATGCGCCTCCTCGGAGGGCCGTTTATTGAGGATAAACTGCCGCAATTTCAGCTGGTTGTCGACGACCGCTTGCGACCCGAAGCACAGAACGCTGGCGATAAGCCACAGAACCGCGTCGGATCGGGTTCAATAGATCGATGGCCCCGCAATAACCTCCGCTGTTTTCCAAAAAGCGGCTTCTCACGAACGAAAGCGTATGCTCGCCGCCTCGTGTTAATCATTGTGGCAGCCACCTGCTTCCTTCTTCTCACTTTTACGTTAAGGTAAACTGGTGGCGGTTTGCATATGCTTGTCATTGCGGAGCCACCCAGCCCACGGAACAACTGAAGGAGCAGACTCTTGGCAGTCAGGAAGAGGAGAGAGCCCAAGAAACGGAGCGCCTGGAATAAGGGCATCGAAGTTGGACAGCGCGCAGCGTTCACCCCGCAGGAAGTGAAGCGGATCAAAAACATGCTGGCCAAGCGGGGCGACAAGAGCCTGCGCGACCTGGCGTTGTTCTCGGCCGCTATCGACACGATGCTGCATGCCGTGGACCTCCTTTCGCTCACCGTCAAGGATGTGCGCAAGCGTGACGGAACGATCCGTGACACGATCAAGGTGACGATGACGGGGACAACGTCCTCGGTTGAGTGCACGCTGTCATCGGCGACGCAGACGCTCCTGGAGACTTGGCTGGCCCAGACGGGCAAGAAGCAGACTGCACCGCTCTTCACCGGGCGGAACAATACCGGCAAGCCGGTATCGCCCAGGCAGCTGAGCCGGCTCGTGAAGGGCTGGGCCGCTATGATCGGGCTGGACGCCACGGACTATGGCACGGAATCTCTGCGCCGGACGCGCGCCGCTCATATCATGCACAAGACCGGCAATCTGGAGGCTGTCCGCGTATTGCTGGGGCACGCGAAGATCGAGTCGACGGCGCGTTATCTCGGCGACTTCAAACAGGCAGATCACGTTGCTGTCAGTAGGGCCAACGAACTCTGACTTGGTGCGCCTCCCCCCGTCGGCTCGCTGAGAAGCCTCGCCGGGCGATCGCAGACGGTTCGAGGCTTTGGGCAGGGAGGTCCGCCTCAACGCTCCCGTTGCCATGGCCGGGGGGGGGATCACCGGACAATGCGGCACGGAACGATCAGGGGCGCATGTTTCCCTGGTGCCTCATCATTGCGATTTCGCACCAAGTGAAATATTGTTAACTATTCCGTTGCGCTGACTCGCTATATGTACACTTCTTCTCGCGCAACAACGCTTATCTAGCGGCGTATCGCCGCATTACAACTTAGGAGCATGCTTGTGGACACCGAAAAACCCGACATAAGTGCACTCACCAGTGATATCGTTTCGGCCTATGTGGCCAACAATACGCTCGTAGCCGAACAGGTTCCGGATCTGATCAACTCTGTTTACGCGGCTTTGAATAAAGTGGCAGTTCACGGTGCTGAGCCTGTTAAGGAGGAATTGAAGCCTGCCGTTCCGATCAAGAAATCTGTGACGAATGAGCACATCATTTGTCTCGAAGACGGCAAGAAGTTCAAATCCCTCAAGCGGCATCTGCGGACACACTACGATATGTCTCCCGAAGAATACCGGGAGAAGTGGGGGCTGGCACGTGATTACCCGATGGTAGCGCCTGCATACGCCGCTGCGCGTTCCGAGCTTGCGAAGACGATAGGCCTGGGCCAGCGCCGTCAGATGGAAACCGCCTCCGCGACGCCGTCTTCGAAGCCAGCGAAGGGTGGCGCCAAGCGCGGGCGCGCGGCGGCGAAGGTCTCGCGGAAATAGGGGGCGCCTCTCGCTCCCCACGCCAGCGACCACCCCTGCCACAGCCGGCTCGATTGCGCGCGCCTTCCGCGACCGTAGCGATGATCTCGCGGCTAGTACGCCCTCGCCGGGAAATCCTGACCCATGTGCCGCGAGTGCATTCAGGATTTCCTGCGGGTTAAGCGTACTAGCAACTCTTTGAATCTAATACAGCTTTTCCGCAGCAAGTTCGTAAAATGCGCGTACGGCAAATGGGGTACGAACTTGCTGCGGGCTGTACTAGCCCCAACAGCGTGAGATATGGTCGGTTCCCATTTGAGGCAAAGCGCTGGCTCCGCCTCGAGCCGGACCTGTTCCGCTGGCAAGAATAAGGTGCGCCCAGCTATGCCAAGCAAGCAATCCCACAAATGGGCCTTTCGCTCCCGTTTCAAACGCGACGCCTTCGGCTGGCGCTCGCAGCCTGCGATCACCCGGGTCCGCGAGGCGGTATCCGAGATCAAGAAGGCGGGGCGAAAGGACAAGGTGCTGGCGGCGGAGGGCGCCGTCCTATTCCTGGAGCGGCTCTCGCCAGCGATCCAGCACGTCGACAGTTCGTCCGGAGCGATCGGAAACGCCGTCAACAACGCCATCGACGCCCTGGTGCCAGTCATTGCCGAGGCACCCGCCGATGACAAGTTGCGAAGCAACTGGCTGGAACGCCTGTGGGATGCTGTCGAAGCCGACGATATTCCCTATCTTGAATCGCTCGCCGATCACTGGGGAACGCTCTGCGCCACGGCTGCACATGCGGCGCATTGGGCCGACCGCTTCCTCCCCGTCTTGCGGATGACGTGGGGACCGGACCGCAATCTGCACGGCTACTTCAAGGGCACGACGGCATGCCTGAGCGCTCTCCACAAATGCGGGCACCATGAAGAGATCCTGGAACTGCTCGAAACGGCGCCTTACAAGTTCTGGCCCTATCGCTGCTGGGGCGTAAAGGCCCTGGTCGCACTGGGCCGCAAGGCCGAGGCCATCAAATACGCCGACGAGAGACGCGACCTGAACGACAGCCCGGTTTCAATTGCCCAAGCGTGCGAGGAAATCCTCCTGTCGGATGGCATGGCCGATCAGGCTTATTCGCTCTATGCCATCGACGCTAATCGCAAGGGGACCCACCTGGCAACGTTCAGGGCGATCTGTGGGAAATACCCCCATAAGACGCCCAAGGAAGTCCTGGCGGATCTTGTGGCCGCCAGCGGCTCCAGTGATCGCGGCAAATGGTTTGCCGCGGCGAAGTCGGCAGGGCTCTATGACGAAGCCATCGCGCTGGCGAGCAGCGCCCCTTGCGATCCGAAGACACTCACTCGGGCGGCGCGGGATAATGTGGCGGCTGAGCCCGGTTTCGCTCTGGAAGCGGGGATGGCGGCGCTTCGGTGGCTGGCCGCAGGTTACGGTTACGAAATCGGGATGCTCGACGTTCGGTCCGCCTACGATCACACTATCGCCGCCGCCCGGCAGTTGGGATGCGAAGCCGCTACTGCCGACCGCATCCGCGAACTCGTGATGCAACATCCGGACAGTGGCAATCCTGTATTCGTCGCGCTGGGGCGCCACCTCGGTTTGGTCGCGAAATGAAATTCACCGCGAATGTGGTGCGGGGCACCGCCATGCGCAGCAACGCGAGGATAAAAATCTACGCCGCTTTTCGCCTCGTCATTTCCGCCAAGGCCACGCATCCCCTCTCAGTCAATGAATAAGGGGCATTTCGCTCCGGCTCGTCTTTTGCCACCAGACCTTTTCGTTTGAGATATTGCATGAGCGCGTTCATCGACTGGTGCTGTATGCTCAACATATCGGTCAGCTCCTTTATGCGCAGCGCCCTCGAAGCCTGAATGGCCGAGAGTACTTGATGGACACGGTCCGATTTGACCGGCAAGCGCAGCATTTCTGCGCGGCGGGCGGATTGGGTAAACTGGGGATGGTTCAGACCGGCGGCGGTGATACGATAAACTCGGCCCTGCACACCATCCAAGGCTTCGGCAAGTCCTCCAGCGATCAGCTGTTCAAGAATCGTCTGCACCGTGCATTCCGGCAGGTGCGCCGCGCGCCGAATCTTTGTCGTGTCTGTTGTGTATTCCCGCGGGATTACCGACAACACGCGCTCTTCATCCTTGGAGAGCACGTGCGTCGTGTCGTCCGCGCGCAGTACGAACCAGAACGGGGCCGCCGGGTCCGCGAATTTCACAAGCCCTTTTGCGTGCAGGGCGATCAGGTGCTGGCGGACGCACTCATCGCTGACCCCCAGTCTGTCGGCAAGTTCACACCCCCGCGTCGGCCGATCCAATAATTCGAGCAGGCGCCGGCCGCCCGCGCCCGGAAGCCCGCTGCTGCGGCGTTCCCGATGTGGAATGGTTTCAAAGCTGCATGTCTTCCCGCGCACGGTGGCATGCCACTTCTTTGTTTGATCCTGTCTGGCCAGCTTCAGCCGCCGAAGCGCCTCAAGTGCCGCCGCCGTCTTCCGGAGGTCGAGGCCTGCCTGAATTGCAATCTCGGTCTTGAAATGCTTGCCAAGCCGGAGCGCCATCAGACAGTCCGCCTGGGACTTGGTCAAAGAAAGATCCCTCGCTTCAGCCGACATGTGCCCCCCCCCAATTGATTCGACCGGCTTCATTATGCGCGACTGCATTTGCCGGAACGATATTCCGGGTGGCTTCCATCCACAGATCGAACAAATGGGGCGATTGTAGTGCGCCGCGACTGCACGCAGTCCGTGCTGCCGCCGTGGCACCTCATGTCGGCGCGCATCCGGCATTTCCGGTCGTCCAGGCAAACCCATTCCAGCAGGGCGCTCTTTCTCAACCGTTCGGCGCACGCAGGTCTGTCGGCACCGCTCGATGGCGGCAGGTCGGTTGAGGCCGACTGAACCATTTTATTAGCTCGGTTGTTTCCGTGTGAGCTTGAGTAGCCGCCCGCCACTACGGTCCTCCAGTACCCAGAGTGCACCATCCGGGCCTTGTTCAACCTCGCGGATACGCTTGCCCCATTCGAAGCGCTCGGCTTCCTTCGCCGTTTCGCCATCGATATCGACACGGATCAGCGCCTTCGAGACCAGTCCGCCAATGAAAGCATCGCCCTTCCAGTCCGGGAAAAGCGCGCCATCATAGATCACCAGGCCCGAAGGCGCGATCGAAGGCACCCAATAGGCTTTCGGCGCATTGAACTCGGGACGCGTATCGTGATCCGGGATCGGAATGCCTGAATAATGGTCGCCATTCGATACGATCGGCCAGCCGTAATTGCCTCCCATTACGATCAGGTTCAGCTCATCCCCGTGGCGCGGTCCCATTTCGTGGACCCACAAGCGCCCACTTTTGTCGAAGGCAATGCCGAGCATATTGCGATGGCCCATGGTCCAGAGGGTCTTGGCCAGCCGGCCCTTATCCTGCCAGGGATTGTCGTCCGGCACGCTGCCGTCGTCATTCAGGCGGATAATCTTGCCGAGAGCCACATTGAACTTCTGCGCCGGGGTCTGTTTCTGCCGATCGCCGGAGGTTATGAACAACTTGCCGTCGGGCCCGAAGGCGATACGGTGGCTATAATGGCCCTTGCCCGGAACCTTCGGTTCCTGCGTCCAGATTCTTGTCATGTCCGTCAGTTTTGGAGCACTGCCGGACAGATCGAGTTTCGCCCGCGTGACGATTGCACCGTTTGTCCTCCCCCCATCAAGCGTTTCAGCGCTTGAAATGTAGACATAACCGTTCTTGACGAAATCGGGATGCAGAACCACATCGCCAAGACCGCCTTGACCGCCATAGGCGACCTCCCACATGCCTTTAACTTCGGTTTTCCTGCCGTTCTGCGTAACGTGGTACAGCTTGCCGGGTTTCGTTGTGACCAGCATCGTACCGTCCGGCAAGAAGGTCATCGCCCAGGGTTCGTCGAAGGACGCGATCTCACTGGCCTGAATAATCGAGCCGTTATTGCTGGTCAGTTTGAACTCTGCGGCATTGGCAGGGGGAAACGCTGCGATAATGCAGCCAATGACAGCTAGCGCTGTAAAGGGGGCAAACTTGCGCATCGGTCTTTCTCTTTGTTCTCAGTAATTTGGAGAACTGCTTCGCGCCGCGGAACGCTCCTGACGGGACAAAGTGCAGATGCCACTTTATCTGCCTATCTTCGCAAGTGCTAACAGATACTGATCTCGCGAAAGGGCAAAAGGCGACTGCAATTGAAGCTGCAACCAGCAGCTAACTACGCCGCTCGGCACACTCGTTTCCTATCCGTACATCAGCCAAATCTGCCCTCCCGTGCTTAAGTTGCTGCTGTCTGCGTCTGCGGGAGCGTTGATCTATGTCGGGGCGCCGCGCCTGCTGCCGAGGGCGGAAAGAGGCCGCTCAGATTCAGCCTCGTCGCCGTGGGCGCCGGGGTACACGTGGCCATCGCCATTCTGCTGACTAAAGAATAGAGAGGGCAGGCAAGCCACCTGGCTCTTCACCTCCAAGCGCAGACTGCAGATTCCGATGAAACCGGCCATGCATTCCAAAACGAAGCCGGACAGGGTTCCGATCTGATGCCGGACACCCTTCGTGGTCTCCCCGCGGGTCAGGATGGATGATGTGTTGCTCCGGCCCGGCGTCATTCCGGTTCGTCGTGTTGACCTGCGCACAAACGAGACGATCTATTTCATGATCGCCATGCCATGGGGCGGCAGCTCCAAGCGCACATAGGCACGACCATCGCGGGTCTGTTGTACGGTGGCGCGGCGCTGCGGGTTTAGCAGATCCTGAAGACTACTGCCTGGGGCGCTGAGCGAGCGATCCACTGTGATGCAGTCGCTGCGTGTGGCATTGCTAAGGTTGAGCGCGACAAGCACCTCCTGCGTATCGAGGATGCGTGAATAGGCCAGGATGCAGTCTCCGCTGGTCGGGTGTCCGAAATCCCTGCCGTTGCCGGAGATCTCGCGGAAGTAGAGCCGCCCGTAGCGCAGCGCCGGTTGTCCGCGGCGCACGGCGGCGATGGCAGCGATGGCGCGGTAGATCTCGTGCTGTGGATTGAAAAAGTGGCAACCCGCCGTGCCGAAGCCTCCCCAGCTACCGCCAAACATGCACTCGCGAACGTAGGCGTCGTCCGAGCCACCGCCATCAAACCCCTGTTCGGTGCCATAGTAGACGCAAGGTACGCCCAGGGCCGTCAGCAGGTAGCCGATCGCCAGAACTGCCTGCTGCGGGTAAGGGTTGCCATGCATGAAGCGGCGATAGGCGCGCGCCATTTGGTCGTGGTTGTCAACAAACGTGACGAAGTAACGGCCGGCATCGCCGTGGTCGCTATACTTCTTGCGGAAGGCGTCGTATCGATTGCGCAACCAAGCCGGGTCGCCGAAACCTTTGACGACCTCTTCCAGCATGAAATACAGCGGGAAATCGAGGGCGGCATCCAGGGAAGGAAAACGTTCGTCGCTGCCCTCAATGCGGCTGTTGCGTCCAAGATAACGCTGGATGGTCGCGTCGCCGTCAACGATCTCACCGAACAGGAAAAAGCGGTGTTTGCCGACAGTATGCGCGTATTCACGGATGGCGTTGCAGAAGATCGCCACGGCAGAGTCTTCCATGTGCTTGACCGTGTCGATGCGAAAGCCGTCGACGTCGGACACGCTGATCCAATACTTGTAGATTTTGATCAGGGTGTCCAGCACCTCGGGACGGGATAAGTTGAGCTCCTTAAGGGTCAGGAAATCACCATGCCGGGCCTCCCTCCCGTCGGACCAGTTCCGGATCTGTCCGTGGCGCCGAAAAGCTTCCGGATTCTGCAGTTCCACCGGCCAGACGCCATCTTCTCTTTGCAGGTCGGGCGCAGGGTTGGCCTCGCGCCAATGTCCAAATGGAAACGTCTGACCGCGCCAATAGTAGTAATGGTTATCATTCGGATAGGCCCAGACGTCACCGGTATGATTGAAGACGATGTCGAGCACTACATACATGCCGCGTCTGTGGGCTTCTCGAGTAAGCTCCTGGAGGTCGGCAAGTGTGCCAAAACGGGGATCGACTTCGAGGAAATCCTGTATGCCGTAACCATGGTAACTGGTATCGCCATCCCCGCGGTTCTTGAGGATTGGGCTTAACCAGACTGTCGTGCAGCCAAGGTCGCGGATATAGTCGAGCCGGCGCGTTACACCCTTGAGCGTTCCCCCTTGAAACTGGCTTCGTGTCGCAGGGTCGCTCACTCCGTTATTCACGCCCGGGGAGTATGGCGGGATCCCCTCGATACCGTTGTCAAAGCGGTCCACGAGCAGGAAGTAGAGAAACTGATCGCGCCAATCCTCTGGAGACGGATGCAATTGTGCAGCGGGGTGAAAATCGAGTTCTGCGGTCGTCGAAGGGGCAAGCATGACACCTCCTGTGTCGGGGAGCCATCAAGGCGGACAATTGAGGATCGCATTCGGGTGGATAGCCTGTGAGGAGCAGGCCATTTCTCTGCCCGCCACTACCTACCACAAGTTGTTCTAGACGAACTTTCCGCACAGACTGCGCGAAACACAAGCCTTTCCACAAGAGTTTACTGCGCTGCTCGGATTCCGAAATCGCCATGGATACGGCGCAACAGCGGCTTGGTTTCGGCCAAGCCAGAGAGAATGATGAACGACGTCCTGGGATACGGGCTGCACAGGGAGTTACATTCCTTCGCTATCCCTTTCCGCAAAGCGCGGTTCCGCGCGCCTGTTTCCGTTTCGCTATAGGCCGAAAGCCGCCTCTGGGGATTCGACCGGTGGGCGGCAGGTGTTGGCGGTATCGCAACCACGTGCCGTTTCGAGCATCAAATGCGGGCGAGCTTGTGTCGCCCAATCACTTCTCGCGCATGGCAGACGTTTATATAGCGCCCCTTCAACAGTGAAGTGCAACATGTCGCTCATGCGGCCTTGAAGAAGACCTCGCGCGGGGTTTTGTAGCCGAGAATTTTCCTGGGTCTGGAATTGAGTTTGTCCTCGACCCGCTGAACATCGGCATGCGTCAGGGTAGTGAAGTCGGTGCCTTTTGGGAAGTACTGTCTGGCGAGACCATTGGTGTGTTCGTTCAGACCACGTTCCCACGAATGGTATGGCTTGGCAAAATAGGATCGGGCACCGAGGCTGGCAGCAATTTCGGCATGAGCGGCGAACTCCTTGCCGTTGTCGTAGGTGATCGTCTTAATCCTGTCGGCGACCGGCCGCAGGACACGCGCGCACGCTCGGACGACGGCGGCTGAACTCTTGTCGGGAAGCTTGGCGAGCTTGGTGTATTTGGA
>JBNKIW010000021.1:0-63732 GCA_050290865.1 Rhodomicrobiaceae bacterium
TCAGCAGTTTGCTGCACTCGCTGCATAACTGCGTCCGGGGATACGCTTTGCTGCGACTGGGTTAGAAATTTGCGACAAAACCTTCGTTTGTCATCCCAACTGGGAATCACAGACGATCCTTGGGGTCAAGAACATAAGTTAGCGCGAATGCGCCAGCCCCTCCCCCTTGAGCACCAGCCTGATAGCCTCCGCCTGATCGAGCGTGAGGGCCGACAGGTTGGCGATGGTCCGCTTACGGATGCGCTTGCCCTCGCGCACGCTTTCGCGGAGCAGAATGGCGGGCTGGGAGCCGCGATTGGGCACGATGTCGATGTACACACCGCAATGGATGGCTGATTTGCCGAGCGCATGACTGAGTTATGTCGCCGCACTTACATGGGTACGTTTCTGCAACACAAATCGCAGCCGCCAAGAGTATGTGGCTGAAATGCATGGACTATCGGCTGTCACGCGGCGCGGAAACGGCGGGAACTTCGGTCTAGAAGGCACGGTGAGCCGGTTCAACAAAGGCCGGGACATTGCCGGGGATGTTTTCCGATTTCAAATCGCGCGGTTTCGGTCTGATGCAAAGGCAGATTGAAAAGCCGGAGCGCCTGGAGCCGCTCATTCTGACATGGCGCTGGCGATGTATTGGGCCGTATCTGCTGGTGCCTGCAGCGAAGCACAGGACGCTGTCTACGAACAAAAAGCGCTGCGTAAACAGCTGAGATCCCTGTGCTCGCTCTTCAAGCAGGGCCTTCGCCTTGTCCGCCGCTGCCTAGCCGGGTTCGCCCGACTCCCGCAGCTCTGCGAGGGCTGGATAAATTGGGCGTGGTAGGCAGTTCATCGCGCGCTGGCTGCATCGGGCGGTGGGGCATCTCCACAGTCAGCGCAGTAGCGAGCGGAACTCGGCAACGACGGCTTCGTAAAGCGGGCGCTTGAACTCGACGATCAGGCGGAGCACCTCAGCGGCCTCGGCCCAGCACCACGCATCGAATTCCGGCTCGTGGTTGCCCGGGGGATGGTGGACGTTAAAATCCTGGTCGCTGCCAAGGAAACGCATCGCAAACCACTTTTGTTTTTGGCCACGATATCTGCCCTTGAGTGCCTGCGAACCCTGCGGAATGTCATAGTGGTGCCAAGTCTGGCTGGCTGCGATGATCTCGGCATTGTTGGTGCCGGTTTCCTCGGCCAATTCCCGTAGCGCCGCGAGGGCCGGATCCTCGCCAGCATCAATGCCGCCCTGGGGCATCTGCCATGCCTCGCCGTCAAAACGCTCGCAGCGCCTGCCTATCCAGATCAGACCGCCGACATTGATGAGCACAATCCCAACCCCCTGCCGATAGGGCAGCATACTACTGGACTGAATGCTCATGAAGCCTCACAAAGCCTGAGCCAGCGTGCCTGCGGGAACCAGCTTAACCCCTCGAGAGGCCAGCGTCTCCGACCACAACTGAATCTGTTCGATCGTCGTTGCGGAAGCACGTGCCATGCCTATGGCGCCGCCATATCTTTGAGCAGTCCGGACAAGCCGGTCGAGCGCTTTCTTCACGCCATCCGGCGTCGGCTGGATGTCAAGAATGATGGACACGTTGCCGTAACGCATTTTCAATTCCTGGGCAAGCTCGCGTGCGACCGCATGGCTGCTATTGCCCGCGCCGATATAGACAAGGCCGCGCGCCTTAATTTCCGCCAGGATCGGTTTGAGCGCGGCGCGTGAACGGAGAAGTTTGCCGCCCATGTAGTTCGTCACGCCGGCATGCCCCTGGAAACGTCCGAGCAGCTTTTTCAAACGCTGGGCATTTTCACGCGGAGGTGCCGTTGTCAGGAGCGTATCGGGGCCTGGGTTGCTCGTCGGATAGTCGGGGGGTTCGAGCGGCAACTGGACGATCACTTCATGCCCGGCCGCACGCGCTTTGGTCGCCCACTCCACCGCCCCGTCGCCGACCGGTACGACTCCAAATGAGACGGCGGGAGGAAGCTTTGCAATCGCGTCGGCAGTGTCACGCTGGTCCTGGCCGATCCCCCGGAGCAGAAGCGCGACCCGTGCCTGGTTCTTGGTGATCGCCTCCGTGGTAGGAATTTGCCGACTCGCCCAGCCATGCGCTGCGCCAGAACCGGAGGCTCCATCGATTGCCGCCACCTTGACCGGTGGGGGAATATTGGCGGGACGCCGTGCCGGGAGCGGCGGCGGGGGCACCTGTTTCTCGGCGGCCTCCTGGTGAGGGGGCTCAGCCGCCGGGGGGGCCTCCTGAGGAGACGTTTCCCTCTCGGCTTGCTGTTGTTGAGACGGCTCCAGCGGATCCTCGATGGTCGACAGATTCGTGGCTACGGGGACCTCTCGAACGGGGGGGGCCTGGGGCGCCTGCTCCTGAATTTCGGGTGCGGCAGCAACCTGTCTCGTCTCATCCGGCTGCGAGGTTTCCTCCGCCTCTCTCATCTTCTCTTCCGGTTGCGCAGCCTCCTCCGCGTGCGCTGTTTCTTCCGGTGGCGCGGCGTTCTCCGGCTGGCTTGTTTCCTCCGGCTGCGGGGCCTCGGCCTGCTCCGTCTTTTCCGGCTGGTCTGTCGCGGCTGTGGAAGGCTCCTCCTGAGGTGGCGCGGTTTCCTCGCCGCCACCGATGACGGTTCCGGGCAGAGAAAAAGCCGCCTGCCGCTCCGGCTCCGCGTTCGCCGGTTCGGGGGAGGGCTGGCCAGCCTCCGCGGTGTTCTCCTCGGCGGGAGGGGGGACGGCCTCGCTGGCGGTATCTGCCTCAGGGGGCGTTTCACGCACCACGTCGTCCGTGCCGGGCGCGGTTTCCTGCTCCTCGGCGAAGAGACGGGGCTCGCTCTGGTTGTCGGCGACCTGCGGCATCTTCGAGGCGTCGATGCTCAGCACGACCTTGGCGGCGCGCACGTCCAGGGGCGCCTGAAAGGCATAGAAGCCCAGGAGGCTGGCGAGGCCGATGAAAAAGGCCGTAGCGGTATAGATCAGTGCTCTCATGGCGTGGTCTGTCGGTAATGCGCCCGGATGAACCGAGCGCTGCTCGGCTCAGCCTTCCATGTCAAGCTTGTTATGCCCAAAAAAGCGAGCCCAACGCAACAGGAAGGGCGGCTCAGGCCCCGTTATCCTCAGCCTGAACCGCCCCCGATGATGCGTTCGATTACGGCTTTAATGAGCCGTCTTGCCTGCAGCCGCCGGAATCTCGGCCTTCTTCTGTTCGAATTTGCCCGTGCGCAGGAATTCCAATGCGGCTTTCAACTGGGTGTCCTTTTCCTTTTCTTTGGGAACATAGGCCACACTGCCCGACTTCTCGCCTTCCTTGTTCTTGAGATGTCCGCGCAGGCTTGCTTCGCCGCGTGTCCGCGCCGAGCTGGCCGCTTTTTTGAGGTCCTCTGGCAGATCCTGCTCCACCACCGTGTCGGGGTCGATACCCTTGGCCTGGATCGACCGGCCCGAAGGGGTGTAATAGCGCGCGGTCGTCAAGCGGATGGCGCCATTGGAGCCCAGCGGGATGATGGTCTGCACCGACCCCTTGCCGAAGGAGCGCGTGCCCATGACGATGGCGCGCTTGTGATCCTGCAGCGCACCGGCGACGATCTCGGACGCCGAAGCAGAGCCGCCGTTGATGAGCACGACAATCTTCTTGCCATCGGTCAGATCGCCCGCATGGGCGTTCGAGCGTTGCGTCTCGTTGAGATTGCGGCCGCGGGTGAGCACGATCGCGCCCTTCTCGAGGAACGTGTCGGACACCAGGATCGCCTGATCGAGAAGGCCGCCGGGATTGTTGCGCAGATCGACGACATAGCCCTTGAGCTTCTTCGGTCCGATTTCCTTTTTGAGCTTTTCGATCGATTTTTTCAGATCGCTGGAGGTCTGCTCACTAAAGGTTTTGATCCGGATGTATCCGATATCGCCCTCCGCATTGGCGCGAACGGGATTGATCCGGATGACGTCGCGGATGATCTTGACCTCGAACGGATCGCGGCCTTTGCGCAGCACGGTGAGGTTGATCGGCGTGTCGACCGGCCCGCGCATCTTCTCCACCGCCTGTTCCAGCGTGAGGCCCTGGATCGACACACCGTCGAGATGCGTGACCAGATCGCCGGAGAGCAGCCCGGCCCTCTCGGCGGGGGTGTTTTCGATGGGTGAAACGACCTTGACGACGCCCTCCTCCATCGTAACCTCGATGCCCAGACCGCCGAACTCGCCGCGCGTCTGCACCTGCATGTCGCGGAAGTGTTTCGGATTGAGATAGGTCGAATGCGGGTCGAGGCCGGTCAGCATGCCGTTGATGGCCGATTCGATAAGCTTATTGTCGTTCGGTTTCTCGACGTAATCGGCACGAACGCGTTCGAGAACGTCCCCGAACAGGTCGAGCTGACGGTAAATGTCCGAACTCGCCGACTGAGATTTTGAGCGTGTCGCGTTAATGACCGAGGTGCCCGCGGCGACGAAGGCGAGCATCACGAGCACCCAGAGAGTAAAGTTCGATTTCCGCATGTCCTCAACCTTCTTTGACACCCTCCGGCCACCAGGGGGCCGGATCAATGGGGCGCGCGTTCTTACGGAACTCTATATATAGTACGGGCTTGCGTGTTTCCGAGGAGCCTTCTGTCTTCGGCGGCGTTTTGGCCATCGCCGCGACCGGCTCTCCCGCAAGAACGAATTGACCGACTGTAGTATAGATCTGGTCCATACCTGCCAGAAGAATATGATAGCCTCCCCCGGCATTGATGATCAAGAGCTGGCCGTAACTGCGGAATTGTCCGGCATAAATCACCCAGCCATCCGAGGGCGAGATGATCTGAGCATCGCGGCGCGTCTCCAGGTGAATACCTTCCGACTTCGCGCCGGCATCGTTGCGGCCGCCGAAGCCGGTCAGGCGCTTGCCCTGGCACGGCATGACCAGATGCCCCTTCGCCTTGGCGAACGGGATGGCGGGCTTCAGGCGCCCCGGCTGGACAAAGGCCACCCTTTTCGTGTCCGGCTTCAACTCGACCGCGGGGCCCAGCTTCTTCAGTTCTGCCTCATAGGCCGCCATGTTCGTTTCCTTGGCGGCTGCATCGTCCAGCCGCTTGAGGAGTTCGCCCAGACCGGTCACGCTCCGGCTGAGACGGGCCGCCGCGACCCTGAGGGTCTTGACGCGTGTCTTGTTCTTCTCCATCCGCTCGCGCTTCTGCGCCAGCAAGGAGACCGTCTCGGCCTTGATCCGGGCCGACTCTTCCTGTGTCGCCGCCAAACGCTTCCGCTCGGTGTCCGCCTTGCCGATGATCTCGCCCAGATCGGCGAGCTGCGCGGACAGCTTGTCGGCCTTGGCTTTGAAGCCCGGAAAGAATGTGGACAGGATCATCATGCTCCGAACCATCTTCAACGCATCGTTGCGCGACGTGATCATGACCGGCGGCGGCTCGCGGCCCATGCGCTGCATGACGCCGAGCATCTGCGCAATGGTCGCGCGGTTCTCGTTCAGCCCTTTGCGGAGAATGGCTTCCCGCTTGCCCAGGCGCGCCAACTCGGTTTCGATGGCGGTGAGGCGCTTTTCGGCCTCCTGCCCCCGCCGCGCCGTCGCGATCAGGCGCGTCTGTAATGCCGCGCGCTCGGCCCCCAGCGTCTTCGTCTCCGCCTCCAGGCGGCCTTTTTCCTGCTGCGCCTCCTTGAGCTTCTTCTGATGTTCCTCGAAGAGCCGGCGGGCTTCCTCGATATCAAGCTCCTTGCCGTCCATCGTCTTGATGGAGTTCTTGCCGTTGGCCGTTCCCGAGCGCTGCGCAACGAGCGTCCGCCCCGCCTCCTGGGCTGTGGCAGCGGAGGGGAGGGCCAGACTGGCCGCTGCGCTCCAGATCAGCATCCCGCCGAGCCACGTGCGCACGCAGCCGTGCCAGAACCTGGTCACGGCGATAAGTGTCGGGGGTGTGGTGTCAACGGGAGCCAAATCCAACCGCGAAGAATTTACGTGAAGTTCTGTCTTGCGCTTGCCCTGGCTAACAAAACGATAAACTGGCAGCCAGAACTGCCGCCTACATAGCACCAAGCGCCGGGCGTGCTCAACTTTGCTTCCAAACACGGCGGAGCTGAGGCAGACGCGGGGAGTTTTGCAGTATGGTTACCGAGCGCCCGGGGCGCTGCTCGCTGGCGCCCGCATCCCCTGCCAAGGGCTCCGCGCATCGCCCGAAGTGGGACCGACCTGCCACAAAGGCCAAGGAAAACTACGGCCGATCGGCGCCCCGCCGTTCAATTCGCCCCCCGAATCGGGCGTAACTTGCCAGGAGATTTTGGGGAAAGAGACGGTCTGGCCGAGCGAGGCAATGTTGAAGCGCGCGAGACATCCGGCGGCGGGGCAGCTCCGCGGCAGCGTCTTCCGTTCGGGAGGCGGATGCGCGCGCGTGCTGGCCGCGGCATTTCTCGCCCTGACCGCGAGCAGCATGCCGGCGTCTGCCGCGACTGCATTCGTCCACTCCCCCGATCTCTTCTTCGCGACCTTCGTCGGGGGTCTCATTGGTGCCGTTGTCGCTTTCCTCGCCATGCGCGGGCGCAATGCGGAGCTTCTGCGCTCGGCCACCGAACTGCGTGACGGTACCGAACTTCTCCTGCGCGACGGCGGCGCGGCGCTCCTCTACTGGAACCTCGTGCGTGGCGAGCTTTCCTGGTCGGAATCGTTCTTCAAACTGCTCGGCCGCAGGATGCCGGATGGCCCGATGCCTTACCGCGACATGCGCGAGCTGCTCCACCCGGCGGACGACCTCTATCGTATCATCGATGATCACATCCGCAGCGAGGCGCGGGAGGTGCGCGTCACGGTGCGTCTGAGGGCCGGTGACGACGGCGGCTGGCGCTGGCTGGAGCTGCGCGGGCGCATTCGCCGCTCGGGATCTCAAAAGGCGCCGGTCCTCGTCGCGGTGGCCGTCGATGTGACATCCGAGCGCGAACGCGAAATCGAGAACGTCGATACCGCCGCGCGGCTGCGCGACTCCATCGAAGCGATTTCCGAAGCGTTCGTTCTGTGGGACAGCCACGACCGGCTGGTCATCTGCAACCGCAAGTTCAAGGCGATCTACAAGATTCCGCTCCGGTTGCTCCAGCCTGGGACACCCTACGCCGATATCGCCGCAAGCACCCGTGAGGAGCTCCTGCAAGGTCCGCGCGCCGCCGATGGCACCGCGAAGCAGGATTCCCATGCCTATGAAGCGCAGGCGGGCGAGGATGTCTGGCTGCATATCGGCGAGCGGCGCACCAAGGACGGCGGTTTCATCAGCGTCGGCACCGACATCACCGCGATCAAGCAGAGCGAGCAGCGTCTGTCGGAGCGCGAAGCGGAGCTGAAAGAGACCGTCACCGATCTGGAAGCGTCTCGCGAAGAATTGAAGGCCACGGTCGCCGACCTCGAGGCCTCGCGCCAGAAACTCCAAGAGCAGACGGCCAAGCTTTTCGAACTCACGGACAAATATGCGGCGGAGAAGATGCGCGCCGAGACCGCCAACCGCTCGAAATCGGAATTCCTCGCCAATATCAGCCACGAATTGCGCACGCCGCTGAATGCGATTATCGGCTTTTCCGAGATGATGCGTCAGCAGATCTTCGGACCGATCCGCCACGCGAAATACGTCGAATACGCCCACGATATCGAGAAAAGCGGCCAGTACCTTCTGGAGGTCATCAACGACATCCTCGACATGTCGAAGATCGAGGCGGGCCGCATGACACTGTCCATGGAGCCGGTCAACCTCTCCGAAGTCGTCGGCGAGAGCATTCGGGTCGTGCAGCAGGCGGCGTCGGCGCGCAATATCGGGCTGCAGGCCGTCGGCACCCCGTCCATCGAGATGACGGGCGACAGGCGCGCGCTGAAACAAGTGTTGATCAATCTCCTGTCCAACGCGATGAAATTCACGCCGGTCGGCGGCGAGGTCACGATCCGCACCTATCGCTATCGCGGCCAGATCCGCATCGCCATCGTGGACACCGGCGTCGGCATCCCCCGGCACGAAATCGCCAAGCTCGGGCGGCCTTTCGAACAGGTGGAGAACCAGCTCACGAAGGGACACAAGGGGACCGGGCTGGGCTTGGCGATCTCACGCTCCATTCTGGAACTGCATGGCGGCAGGCTGGAAATCAAGAGCCGCCTCGGCGAAGGCACGACGGTCACGTGCATCCTGCCGGCCAAGGGGCTCGCGGAACTGGACAGCGAAGCGGCATAGTCGCATCCTGCCACCGGCATTCCGGCTTTGATGGAGCGGGGGGATGGACGTGGGGTCTGACGAATGGACGCGCTGGTGAAATCGGAAAACGACATCGCTCCCGAACGCACTTCGGAAATTCTCGTTCGTCTGGCTGAGGAAAACAGCAATCCGGGCGTGACGGTCGGCGCGCTGCTGGATGCGCTCAAGGACCGCGGTTTCGGCGTGGTTCTGATTCTGTTCTCGTTTCCCAACGCGATCCTGCCCATCGCGTGGATTCTCGGGACGCCGATCCTGTTCTTCGCCGTGCAACTCGTGCTGGGGCTGCGCGAACCGTGGCTGCCGGAGGCGCTCAGGCGCCCGAGCGTCAGCCATGAAACGTTCGACAGGCTGATGGCCTACGTCATCAAATATCTGCGCATCGTCGAACGGGGGCTGGCGCCGCGATGGACGTGGCTGACCAGCCGCGCCATGGAGCGCCTGATCGGTGTCTACATGGTGCTCCTCACGCTCGTGCTGCTGGTGCCTATCGTGCCCTTCGGCAATGCGCTTCCCGCATTTGGCGTCGGCGTTATGGCCGTCGGGCTTCTGGAAAGAGACGGGGTGGCGATCATCGTCGGGGCGCTCATTGGTGCGGCGGGCGCTGCTTACGTCCTCGCCGTCATTGGCGGGGCGTTTGCCGCGATCAAGGCGGTTTTCGGCTTCTGAAGGCGCTTCGGAAACGGCACACCGGGCTTTAACCGCTTTCCCCCAGATTGTGGATCCGTGGAATCGGCCGCTTGACAAGTTGGTACAAAACACGAACATTTACCTGGTGTTCTTTAGCTTCCTCGTGGTCAATGCGCTGGGACTGCCATGATGCCTCTCGCTCTCCCGCCGATTTCCGTGGAAATCTGGGAGCAAAAATATCGTTTTACGCGCGATGACAGCACGACCGAGTCCGGCATCGGGGACAGTCTGCGCCGCGTCGCCGACGCCGTCGCCAAAGCGGAGAAGCGGCCGGCGCGGGGCGAATGGGCGCGGCGGTTCTTCGACGCGATGGCGGGCTTCGAGTTCATCCCTGCCGGCCGCATCCTGGCCGGTGCCGGGACCGGCCGTCTCACGACGCTCTTCAACTGCTTCGTCATGGGTGACATCGGCGACGACCTCGGCTCGATCTTCGAGAACGTCAAGGAAGCCGCGCTCACCATGCAGCAGGGCGGCGGCATCGGTCACGACTTCTCCAGCCTGAGGCCAAAGGGCGCGACCGTGAGGGGCGTCGGCGCCGACGCGTCCGGGCCGGTCAGCTTCATGACCGTGTGGGATGCCATGTGCCGGACCATCATGTCGGCGGGGTCGCGGCGTGGCGCGATGATGGGGACGCTCCGATGCGACCACCCGGACATCGAGGCGTTCATCGCGGCAAAGGCTGACCCCACGCAGCTTCGCATGTTCAATCTGTCGGTGCTGGTGACGGACGCCTTCATGGAAGCTGTCGCCAGCGATGCGCCGTGGGATCTCGTTTTCGACGGCAAGATATACAAAACGCTGCCCGCGGCGAGGCTGTGGGAGCTGATCATGCGCTCGGCATACGATTATGCCGAACCGGGCGTGATCTTCATCGACCGCGTGAACCGCGAGAACAATCTCGGCTATTGCGAGACCATCCACGCCACCAATCCTTGCGGTGAGCAACCCCTGCCCAGCCACGGCGCCTGCCTTCTCGGCTCGATCAACCTCGCCCGGCTGGTCCGCCATCCTTTTACGCCAAAAGCGCGGCTGGACGAGGCGCGGCTGGAAGAACTGGTCGCGGTGGCGGTGCGCTTCCTCGACAACGTGATCGGCGTGTCGCATTTCCCGCTGAAGGCGCAAGCGAAGGAGGCGCGGGCGAAACGCCGTATCGGGCTGGGCGTGACCGGGCTCGCCGACGCGCTGATCTTTTGCCGCGCGCATTATGGCACGCGCGAGGGCGTGGAACTCGGCGAGCGCTGGATGGCGCTGATCGACCGGGCCGCATACCGCGCGAGCGCGCAGCTGGCCGCCGAGAAGGGGGCGTTCCCGCTTTATGACGCCAGGGCATTCGCGGATGGCCCCGCGCTGGACCGCCTCGACGGCCGGACGCGCGCGCTCATCGGCCGCCATGGCCTGCGCAACGGCACGCTCACCTCCATCGCGCCAACCGGCACCATCTCGCTTCTGGCGGGGAACGTGTCGAGTGGCATCGAGCCGGTTTTCGATTTCACGTATCGCCGCCGCATCCTCACACCCGATGGCACGCCCCGTCAGGAGACCGTGGCGGACTACGCCTACGGGCAGTACCGTGAGACCTTCGGCGATGATGCCGCCCTGCCGGACTATTTCGTGACGGCGCAGAGCCTTGCGCCCGCTGACCATCTCGCCATGCAGGCGGCGTTCCAGCGGCATGTGGATGCCTCGATTTCCAAGACGGTCAATTGTCCGGAAACCTTGAGCTTCGCGGCCTTCAAAGACCTCTATCGGGAGGCTTACGCCCTTGGCCTCAAGGGCTGCACCGCCTACCGCCCCAACCCCGTGACCGGGAGCGTCCTGACGGCGGTCCCTTGCGCGGCGGAAGAGGCAGGTACCGAGCCGCCGCTTCCGCTGCCCGCGCCCCCTGCCGGCGAGACGGGGAAAGGCGAAGTCGTTTACATGATGCGGCCGCTGGAACGCGACCAGATGCTGCCGGGCTTCACCTACAAGCTCAAATGGGCGGACTCGGACCACGCCATCTATGTGACCATCAACGACATCATGCAGGAGGGCAGGCGGCGGCCCTTCGAGATCTTCATCAATTCGAAAAACCTGGAGCATTATGCCTGGACGGTGGCGCTGACGCGCATGATCAGCGCTGTTTTCCGGCGAGGCGGGGATGTGTCTTTCGTGGTGGAGGAACTGAAGGCGGTGTTCGACCCGCGCGGCGGCCAGTGGACGGAGGGGCGCTATGTGCCGAGCCTGCTCGCCGCGATCGGCGGTGTCATCGAGCAGCACATGGTGAATGTCGGTTTCCTGCAGCGTACTGGCGAGGCCGGGGAGGAGATGCCGCAGCAGGGCGCGGTGGCCGCGGCCGGCGCCGGAGGTGTGGTGAAGACCTGCTCGCGATGCGGTTCAACGGCCTTGCAGTATATCGAGGGCTGTCTGCGCTGCCGCGATTGCGGCTACTCGAAATGCAGTTGAGGCGGGGGGCAGTGTGCCAGCGAGACACGCCATGGCCGGTCCCGCGGCGTGCGGTAGCGGGGGCTTGTGGCATTTCCATCCGACGCAGAGGCCTAGCATGATCCACACCAAGACGCTGTTCGCCGCCGTCCTCGCCGCTCTTGTCCCCGTTCTGGCCGCCGCGGCAGAGTTGCCGCCCTCGGCGAAGGCCTGCAATCCGGAGACGCTGCAGACGAACGACTATGTGACCTGCCTGGAAAAAGCTCTTGCCGCCGCCGAACGCGATGTGGCCACGCTGGTGGCAAAGGCGTCCGGTGAAATCGCGAAGGGCGATCTCGACGCTCCGGAGAATGAAAAGACCAAGGCGCTCCTCGATGCGGCGCAGGCGAGCTGGCGGAAATACCGCGACGCGGAATGCGCCGCCTACGCACGGCATACCGCGGGCCTGGGATTTGGTGCCATGCAGTTCCGGTTGGCCTGCCTCGTCGATGAGACGGCTCTTCGCGCCGGAATGCTGAAGTCGCGCTACGACTTGCGTTGAAGCGGCGCCCCGTACGTTGAATGCGATTCTATCCGCTCATGCACCAACCGCATCACAGCCCCGTGATCGATCTTGCCCGAGCCCAGGAGCGGGATCTTCTCTTCGACCATCACCTCCGCCGGGATCATGAGGTCGGAGGCACCGTGCGCCTTGGCAAAGGCCTGGAACGCGGCCCGCGTCGCATCGCGCTTCTGCGTGAGCAGCACCAGCCTCTCGCCCTTGCGCGCATCGGGCACATTCGCCACTGCCGATAGCGCGCCCGGCCACAGCTCCGCCGCCAGCGTCTCCACCGCCGCGAGCGAAATCATCTCGCCGCCGATCTTGGCAAAACGCTTGGCGCGGCCCTTGATGGTGATGAAGCCGTCGGCGTCGATCGTCACGATGTCGCCGGTGTCGTGCCAGCCGTCGGCAGGCGGTTCGATCACGCCGGGATTGTCCGCCTTCAGATAGCCGAGCATGATGTTCGGCCCGCAGACGGACAGCCGCCCGCCTTCCGCCACGCCCGGCACCGGATCGAGCCGCGCCGTCATGCCGGGCATGAGCCGCCCCACCGTGCCGAAGCGGTTGAACATCGGCGTGTTGAGCGCAAGGACCGGCGCCGTCTCGGTCACGCCGTAGCCTTCGAGAATGCGCAGGCCGAATTTCTCCAGATAAGTCCGCCGCGTCGATTCCTTCACCGCCTCCGCGCCCGCCAGGATGTAGCGCAGCGAGCGGAAGTCGTAAGGGTGCGCGGCGCGGGCATAACCGGCAAGGAACGTATCCGTGCCGAACATGATGGTGGCGTTCACGCCGTAGACCAGTTCCGGAACGATGCGGTAGTGCAGCGGCGAGGGGTAAAGGAACAGCCGCACGCCCGAGACCAGCGGCAGCACGAGCCCGACGGTCAGCCCGAATGAGTGGAACACGGGCAACACGTTGAAGACCTTGTCCGTGCGGCCGAAGTCGATCCGCGCGGCGGCCTGGGCGGCGTTCGCCAGCATGTTGCGGTGGGAGAGCACGACGCCCTTCGGCGCGCCTTCCGAGCCGGACGTGAAGAGGATCGCCGCCGGATCGTCGGCCTTGCGGCGCAGGAGCGGCTTCTTCGCCTGACGCACGCCCCGGAGCTTGTCCGCGAATGTCACGGTCGCGCGGATATCCTCCAGATAGACGATTTTCACCGTCTGTTCGAGCTGTGCAGCGAGCGCACCGAGCTTGGCCTTTTCGATGAAGCCGCGCGCGGTGACGATGACCTCCGCCTCGGCTGCCTTGCAGGCGGATAGAATATTGGCCAGCCCCGCCGTGAAATTGATCATGGCGGGGACGCGCCCCGCCGAAATCAGGCCGAGAACGGTCACCGCCGCGGCATTGGAGTTGGGCAGCATGACACCCACAGCCTTGCCCTCGTCTACTAACGGCGCAAGCTTGGCGCCGAGCACGGCGGCACCCGCCAGCAGCCGTTTGTAAGTCAGCGTGCCGGTGATCGCGTCCTCCACGGCGACGCGGTTCATCCCGTGGACTTTCGCCGCCTCAACCACGGCTTCGAACACTGTGCGGTCCGTCGAAGTCGTGCGAAAAACGAGGTCGGACATGATGCCATAAAGCGCCGCGCCCGCTGCCTGACGGCGCGCTCGGCCTTTGAACTCTGCCGGAACTGTAAGTTTCACCGGCTCCAGCACCGTCACGGTCACCTTCGGGAACCAGCGGCGGCGCACCTGATCTTTCGACAACCGCGTAAACGGCGTCGCCTCCAGCCCGTCGATGCGCACGGGCACCACAGTGGCGTCCGACTTGTCGGCGATCAGCCCGGCACCGTCATAGACTTTCATCAGGCTGCCGGTGACGGTCAGGCGGCCTTCGGGGAAGATGATCAGCGTCTCGCCCGCCTTCACGGCGTTGATGAGCGTGCGCGTGGCCATTGGCCGCGTGGGGTCGAGCGGTATCGCGCGGGTGAGACGCAGGAACGGGCGCACCCACCAGCGCTGCGCGATGCCGTGGTCGATGGCGAACACCGGTTCCTGTTCGAGGAGCGACAGCGCCAGCGCGGCGTCGAGAAAGCTGACGTGATTGAGCGCGATGATGGTGTGCGGCCCGGCCTTGGCGAAATTTTCCGCGCCCCTCACCTCTAGCCGGTAGAAGGTGCGGAAGATGATCGACAGGACGTCACGCAAGGCGCTCGAAGGCATCGTCTTCCCGATGGCATACGCCACGACGGCACTCGCCGCGCCCATCAGCAGGAACAGCGTGGCGGTCGTGAGCCCTCGCGCCTGCAGCCATGCCACGAACAGGCTGCCCACGACCATGAAACCCGCATTCAGCACGTTCACGGCGGCGACGACGCGCGCGCGGCGCTCGGGCGCTGCCCAGACTTGCACGGCGGCGAAGGTCGGCACGATGAACAGGCCGCCGCCGACTGCCAGCCCCATCAGGTCGATGGCAATGCGCAGGCCGAGGACCGAGGTGAAGACCTGGGCGATGCTCGCCTTTTCCACCCCCGGCGCGGCGGCGAAATAGGCCGCAAGGCCGAGATCGGCGGCGAATATGCCGATGACGACTGCGCCGATAACGGTCGGCAGAAGAATGATGCGGCCATGTGCCAGCCACGCCGCCAGCCCCGAGCCCATGCCGATGGCTATCGCGAACACTGTGAGATAGACGGTGAAAACCTGATCGACGCCGCCTACGATGGCAACCAGCGACGGCAGCAGCGACACGACCACGGCGCCGATGGTCCAGAACCAGCTCGTCACCACCCCGCCCCACCACAGGCGATGGTCACGCCATAAATCCATGATGAGCGCGCCGGTCGAGCGGATGACGTTCGGATCGATCTTCAGCGCGGGCGCCGCTTCGCCCGTCGCCGGGATCATCCGCGCCGACTGCCAGCAGGCCCAGGCGAAGCCCATCATCATGATGCCAAACACAACGGGACTGCCGCCGTCCTTGGCGGCGAAGCCGGCGATGATACCGCCGAGGACGATGGCGACGAACGTGGCGCCTTCGACGAGCGCGTTGCCTGCCGGGATCTCGGCGCGCGCGAGATGGTCCGGCAGGATGCCATATTTGATCGGGCTGAACAGCGCGCCGATGACGCCGAACAGGAACAGTGCGATGAACAGAAGCTCCACGGAGTGGAAAGCAAAGCCCGCCGCGGCCAGCCCCGCTCCGCCCAGTTCCACCAGCTTCAGCCTTGTCGCCACCATCCCCTTGTCGTAGCGGTCCGCGAATTCGCCTCCCAGCCCGGACAGGAAGAAATAAGGCGCCATGAGCACCGCCGTCGCCACCGTGATCAGCGACTTGCCCTCCTCGGCGCCGATTTTAAACATGATCAGGAAGACGAGTGAGTTTTTCAGAAAATTGTCGTTCAGCGCCGAAAAGAACTGGCACCAGAACAGCGGCGCGAAACGGCGCGTGGTCATCAGGGACATGGCTTCGTCTTCCCAGCAGAATTGACGAATGGACACCGTGGCCGGTGTCTCGCAGGCGAGCGGCTGTCAGCCAACGGCGGCTACCTTATTTGCTTCCCCGCGGCGAGGCAAAGGGAGCCGGCAGTTCGCGGGTTGCCGATCGGGCGGCACCGTTCCTCGGGACAAGGCGTTGAATTCGCTTGAGCATGGCGGTCTCCGTGACTATGAACAGTGTTCATGCATGCTTTCTACGCTACGCATGAACGGCGTTCAAGATTCTTCTTGAACAGCGTTCACGAGATGAGAACGGTATGAAGACCGCCGAGCGCAGGCAGAATCTGAGGGCAGCCCTCATCGCTGCGGCTGAGCGCGCCATCGACGCGAACGGTCTGGGCGGCCTGAAGGCGCGTGATCTCGCCGCCGAGGCAGGCTGCGCGGTGGGCGCGATCTATAACGTCGTCGCCGATCTCGATGATCTGGTTTTTGCCGTCAACGAACGCACCCTCGCGGCGTTGGAGGCCGTTCTGGCGGCGGTCAGCCTGAATACCGGAAATGCGGAGGCGGCCACGGCCCAACTCGTGCGGCTCGCTCATGCCTATCTCCATTTCGCGGCGGCTCAAACGCGGCGCTGGCGTGCGGTATTTGACCACCGTCTTTCGGCAGGAAGAAGCGTGCCCGAGAGGTATCGCGAGCGCCAGCAGCGCCTTTTCGCTTTCATCGAACAACCCCTGGATGCGCTTCGGCCAGGCTTGGCGCCGGACGCGCTGTCGCTCCTGGCGCGCTCACTCTTTTCCGCGGTCCACGGCATCGTCGCGCTCGGGCTCGAGGAGAAGCTCGGCGCGATTTCGCTGCACGATCTGGAACAGCAGACAGCCGCGATTCTGAGTGCGCTCGGAAAGGGGCTTGCCAACCATGGCAGCGAACCCGGGTGAGTTGGCGGGCCGTCGTCGCACACCGGGAATGCGGAGATCGCCGGGAAGCTTCGTTTCGGCGGTTTCTAGTGGAATTACATGCCTTAGGGTGCATTGCTTATAAGTAGATGCGACCCTGTCTCCACAACTGGTTATCATATAAATAGAATGACATCTGTTCGTCGCGCTTCGCCGTCCCGTCGGGAACTGGAGATTTCTGGGGGCTGTTGATGCGCTGAATTCTGTGTCGGCGTTGGCAGTGATACTGCTAGCGCCGCCGTCATTGTTACGCGAATAAGCATAGCGGAAGAACGAATAGTGGCGACGGTATATTTCGCAACCAACAGAAGCCAGACCGGCGATCCCGCCACACCGTTCGGTGACCGTTTCCACGCGGACGGTCCGCAATTTTACCGCGTCGGATGGGCCGAGGTGCGCGGCAACGACGCGGACGACGAAGGCCACATCGTCGACAGCATCGAGTTGGCGCCGGAAATAGACAAAACCCGGAACGAGGTGGAGTTGCCCGGCAGCAAGAGAGTTTTCCTCGGCCTGCGAAACAATATGGCCGCGGAACAGGCGGACGCGATCATTCTCATCCACGGCTACGCCTCTTCCTTCGAGCTGGCGCTCAAGCGCGCCGCGCAGATTCAGGACGCGTACGTCTTCACCACGGTCCCCGCGCGCGGCGAACGCAAGATCAGGCCGCAGGTCTTCGTGTTTTCCTGGCCGTCGGATGGCCGCATGGTGCCTTTCTGGTCCTACGCCGATGACCGCCAGGACGCAGCATGTTCCGGCGCCGCCATGGCGCGGGCGCTGGCGCGGATGCTCGAATTCCTGAGAGAACCGGCGAACCGCGATGACGGCACCAGCACCATTCACTGCGACCAGCGCGTCCACCTGGTCGCACACAGCATGGGAAACTGGGCGTTGCGCCACGCCATGCTCGCACTGTGTCAGCTTCTCCCCGCCGAACGTATTCCGCGTCTGTTCGACAACATCTTCCTGATGGCCGCGGACGAAGACGCGGACGCGCTGGAGCACAAAGACAAGCTCGGGCTCATGCCCCGGCTGGGGCGGAGCGTCCATGTCTATTACAGCCATGAAGACGGCGCGCTCTTACTATCCAAGACGAGCAAACTCAATGGCGACCGCCTCGGGGCCGCCGGACCGAAGAGCTTCGCGACCCTCCCGAACAACGTTTACGCGATTGACTGCGTCTCCGTAGATGACACCACCGGCATCAGCCCGGGCCTGCTGCACACGCACGCAAACCATCAATATTACCGCCTGCGCAAGGAAGTGATCGAAGATGTCCGCCAGGTGCTGGCCGGGAGCCGGCCCGAAGCCATCAAAGGGCGGACACCGGTAGAGCCACGCCGATACCGCATCGAGCCGATGAAACGGCCGACAAAGACGCCGGCCAAGCCCGCAGCGGCCAGGAACAGGTAAATCCGGCAAACGTCCCCGTAAAGCTCCTCCACATAGGGAATTCGGCGATGGCGACGCCTCAAGAACGTCTGAGAATGGCGGGCCTTATCCTCGATTTCGAAGCGCGCCGTGACAAGCAGAGGCGGCTAAAAGTCTACAAGCTGCCTCGTGGCGATGGTGGCGGCGCATTCGAGGTCGCGGGCATCAACGAGCGTTACCACCCAGCGGAAGCCCGGCTCCTCGCCGGTCTTATCGATGCGGGCCGCTACGACGAAGCTGAAAAGCGGGCGCATGAATTCATTGCAGCTTATACGGACGTCGCCGCGGACTGGACGCCCGTCCCGGCCCTCGAGTGCTATCTGCGGGACTGTGCGTTCAACCGCGGTCCCAAAGGTGCCGCACGCATTCTGCAACGGGCACTGAGCGTTGCCGATGATGGCATCGTAGGGCCCATCACCCGTGCCGCCATTGCCGTGAAGGATCGGGACGCACGCGCGCTGCTGAATGCGCTGCGTACAGCGCGCGAACAATATGAACGTGACGTTGCTCATCGCAACGAAGCCAGCCGGTTCTGGAAGGGTCTTGTCAATCGCTGGAACAAGGCTCGGGATGCGGCGCTGACCTTCCCTTGCAGCGCGCATGCTCCGGAGCCGGCGCCGATCGCCGGGCCCGCGCAATCCGAAGGCAGCACCGCCCCTGCCTTGAACGCCGAACACGGCGAGGTGGCCGTGAGCACCGATGGTCCCGCAATCATCGCGACCGCCCCCGCCCCGGACATTTCCCCCTCCCAGGCCAATCAGCCCGCCGTGCTGCGTGCGCTGCGATGCGGCTCCAGAGGGGACCTTGTTTACGCCTGGCAGAGCTTCCTGTTTGGCCGGGGCTTCGACCCGTGCGGCCTTGACGGCGTGTTTGGCCCCAAAACGGGCGCTGCCACACGTGCTTTTCAAAGCCGGTACCATCTGGCAGTGGACGGCATCGCGGGCCGCCGCACATTCAGGAAAGCGATGCAACTCGGATTCGAGCTGATCGAGGAGCCGGGGACGGGCAATACCGGCTCGGATTTTCCGCCGCGCCCCAGATTTCATTCCCTTACCGGCACCGCAGCGCGGCAAGCAGCTTTCGGTGCTTTCAGGTATGCTGCCGACCCACTCCCTTCCAATCGCGAGCATATCCGCGTGCTGGGAAACTGGGAACGGGACCACATCGTCATGGTCCCGATCCCGCAGCTCCGACGGGCACTCGGCCAGAAGGCCCCAGCCGGTATGCGCTTTCACCGGCTCGGCGCCGGGCAACTCCGGGATCTTTGGCAGGCCTGGGAAGCCGCCGGGTTGCTTGGCCGCATTCGTTCCTTCGACGGGGCCTATGTGCCGCGCTTCATCCGCGGGAGCCGGAAGATTCTCAGTAATCATGCCTTTGGCAGCGCCTTCGACATCAACGCGGCGAGGAATCCGCTAGGTGCGAGGCCAGCGCTTGTGGGACGGCACGGTTCCGTACGCGAACTGGCGGCGCTGGCCGCCGACTACGGCTTTTACTGGGGCGGCCATTTCAGCGGGCGTCCGGATGGCATGCATTTCGAAATTGCGCTTTTGAAGTAGCGTCGGCGCCCCCGTGCCAGGCTTTCCAGCCTTAGCCGACGAAGCCGGAACCAAACAGGTTGCGCTATAATACTTCGCCAAAACCCGTGCGTTTGGTCGCTCGCCGGCCATAGGGGATCAACCGGCAGCGCCGATACACACGCGATGTCGTCCACCGCGTCCGAAATGGACGCCGGGGGTCAACTGCGCGCGCCGACCGACCGCTTGGCGCCTGCTGGCCTCAAGCCGAGCACTATGCCGAGGGGCCTGTAGCCGTGGCTGCAACCGTGCCCGTTCTCAGTAGTTTGCCCCATCCCACCATCTGTCCTTTCAGGGCGATCGATGCCACGCGCAGCGCCGTTACGTAAAGGAGCTGCCGGTAGCAGAAGCGCTGCAGAAACAGCAGAGGAAGTGCCTTCATGAAGCCGCGGCGACGTTCCATGGCGAAGGCGAGGGCCGCGGTCGCGCATTCAATCAACTGGAAAAGCAGCCAGTAGGTCAGAACCATCCCGAGCGTTGGCGGCAATCCGCTCTCCATGTTCATAGCGTAGTGGTTGATGGCGGAGAGGCCCGAGGCCAGCAGCATCAGATCGACGACCGGTGCCAGCAGGGTAAACAGGAACTGGAACACCAGAATATTCGGCAGTCCGAAAAATCCCAGACCTGGCGTCTTTCGGCTGAACAAAGCAGCACGATGTTTGAAAGCGGCCTGGAGCGATCCGAACATCCAGCGGAACCTCTGCTTCATGAAGCCGCGGAACGTTTCGGGTGCCTCCGTATGAGCGACAGCGCCCGGCTCGTGGGTCACGCGCCAGCCCGCCCGCTCGATCCGCATGGTCAAGTCTGCGTCCTCCGCCAGGGTGTCCGACGTATAACCGCCGGCCTCGAACAGCGCGGTCCGGCGCCAGGCACCGATCGCTCCCGGAACGACGGTGATTCCGTTGACGACATCCAGCGCCCGCCGGTCGAGATTCTGGCTCAAGATGTATTCGAGCCACTGGAATCTGGTAATCAGATTGATCGGATTTCCTACATTCGCTACGCCGGCCACCGCGCCGACGCGTGGATCCTCGAACTGCCTGACGAGGAGACTGATCGCCTCGGGTTCGAGGATCGTATCGGCGTCGACGGCCACGATGATTTCAGCGCTGGTCGCCATGAGGCCATTATTCAGCGCTGACGACTTTCCACCGTTCGGCTGTTCGATCACGCGCACCCGCGGCGTGTTTTGAAATTCGCTCTTGACGGTTTTCGCGGTCCCATCTTGCGAACCATCGTCGATAACGATGATGTCGAACATCTTGCTGGATGAGCCGAGCAGTGTGGAAACCGTTTTGCAGATGGTTTTACTCTCATTATAAGCTGGCACGAGCACCGCGACACTGTCCGGTGCCCACGCCTTGTCTTTCAGGCGCCGCTGCCTGCCCAGCCTGTGGATGATCGAAAGGATGACCACGGCAAGAAGGCGGATACTCCCGAGCGCGAGGCAGGCATAGAACGACATTTCGATGAGCCAACTGAGGCTGCTGGCCGTGGCGAAGACGACATTGTTCGTTGCAGAGAGGACGGCCTGCTCCGGAACAACCCGCGGCATCACGGCCTGCCGGGTACGCCCCAGAAGCTCGTGCACGGTCACGAACCGGTAGCCCTGGTTCGACAATCCGTCGATGATCTGCGGCAGCGCCTCGACCGTTGCCTCCCGGTGTCCGCCGGCATCATGCAGCAGGACGACCTGCCCGGTGCCGTTGAGAACGCCCTCTATCGTGGCGGATACGATCTGATGGGGTTGACGGGCCAGCGGGGCAAGCCAGTCCTTGGGATCGACGTTCATGCCCACCGACACGTAACCCAGGGATGCAGCCGTTACGAGCGCTTCCGCGGCGTCGATCGTCTGCGGCTCAAGATCCTGTGCGAAAGGCGGGCGGAAGAGCGCTGTACCGGCGCCCACCGTCGCTTCGAGAAGACGGCGCGTGGCGTTGAGCTCGAACTGCAACTGATAGGTCGGCGCCACCGACGTGTTGATGTGCGTAAACGTGTGGTTGCCGAGGTCGTGGCCCTCCGCATAGATCCGCTTCAGGAGATCGCGGTGGAGGGTGCCGTTTGCCCCCACGATAAAAAAGGTGGCCTTGGCCCCCTTCTCCGAAAGGATGTCGAGGATCCTGGGCGTGTATTGTGGGTCGGGGCCGTCGTCAAACGTCAGGGCGACCAACTTTTCCGCGCTCCTGCCCCACCGCCTCACCGTGGTCGCCTTAGGGTATTTGCTGATCGCTTGTCCGGTGATGAGACCCAGGTGCTTGTCGTAGGTAATCTCGCGTTTCCCGTCTTCGCGCGTTCCCGTGACCGACAGGATTTCGCCACGGCCGGAATAAAGGATGTCGTAGCCGAAAGGAATCGTCCCGATACCCGGCAGCGCCGCCGGGCCAAAGCTCTGGCCACGCCCGAATACCGCCCACAAAGCGCCGTCCTCGGTGCCGAGCCGCCATAGCGCCAACCCCGCGGGCCGGTGGGCCAGCGCCGCGCCGATCTGATTGTAGCCCGTTACCGCGTCGAGGTACCAGACTTGGTGCAGCGAGCCGTCGCTTTCATCGGTAAACAAGAACGAGGGATTGAGCGCGACACTGTCGAATTTCAGGTTGGTGCCAATCTCGTCCAGAAGCTCCCATGCCTCCTGGACGGAAATGTCCCGGGTTTGTCTGCCCCAATTCCAGTCGTAGCCATACGATCCGATGCTTACGATCAGCTTGGCGGGGCCGGTTTGGGCGACGGCTTCGGCAACCTGCTTTTCGAACCACCCCTGTGCGGCAAGTGGCCCCGGGTTGCCATCCTCGGTATGCTCGTCATAGGTCATGAGGATGACGCCATTGCTGGCTTCGGCAAGAGCATCGAGTTGATAGAGTTCCGGTTCCAGCCGCGCTGCCACCAGCAGTTTCATTCCGTGGGCCCGGAAGCGGGAGGCGACTTCGCGTACGAGCACCGTGTACTTTTCGCGGTCGGCCGGCGCAAACTGCTCGAAATCGAGAACAAGGCCGTCGGCGTTCATAGCCTTCGCGTAGCGGAGGAGCGCTCTGGCAAAGGTGGCGCGTGCTTCCGCAGAATGCAGCAAGCCCGTCGTGGCCTCCTTATCCCACCGTTTCTGCCCGCTATTGTAGTTGTTGACGAGCGGCATCAGGCTCAATCCCGGCGCATGTTTCCTGATCCACCCGAGCACGGCCCGCTGTTGATCTGGATCGTCTATGTCCAGAGCGCCGCCGGGATGAACAGCATGCAGCCACTCCATGATCAGAACATCCAGCTCGCCTGCATGCCTGCGTAATGACGAAAAGCTGTTGTCGTCCCAATTGACGAGGTAGCCGTAGCGGAGCACGGATGGCGCCGGTACGGCCCCGGCCTCGCGGGGCAGATCGGGATTGGGCATGGGGTCGCCGACAGGTTCCATGGCCAATGCGAGCGCTGTCTTCTGCGCTACGGGAGGTTTGAGCGAGGGGAGGTTGGGTGTCACAAACACCGTCAGGATCAGGCAACCGACCGCCACGCCGACGAGGGAGGCGGTGAACCAGTTGGCCGCCGCAAAAAAATACTTACGCCATCCGGATGGATCGAAGAACACTGGTCGCTGATAATTGTTTGTACTCACAATATTTTTGCAATCTCACTAAAATTTAGTAAATTACATGAATAAATCATGCGAGTGTATTGAATTTAGACAGAATTATCTCGTGCACTTCCCGGATTACATCTATTTACATATGGAGATTGACTAGGATTAGTTTCGGCAACGCGGGTTATGTATGGCTATATGACAATCTATCCATAATACTTTGTCAATGAAGTACACTATACGTATAAGTACTTATTGCAAAATGGCAACGGTACGTGCGCTATTATCGATGATTTTTATTCAATACCATTTCCAAAGATGTATGATTCTTAGTAGGCATTGGCGTTGACTACGGTTTAGGGCGCGTAGAGGGATTAGAGATGGGGGAGTACATGGCAAAGACATGCCGTCTTGCGCTGGCGGCTGCCGGCGTGGTCGCGGGTACAGTGATGACGCCCGCCTTGGCCGCCGATCTCGGCGGTACGTGCTGCGCAGATCTTGAAGAACGCGTAGCCGAGCTCGAAGCGGTTACTGCCCAAAAAGGCACCCGTGCCGTTTCGCTGCAAGTCTACGGTCAGGTCAACAAGGGACTGATGATCTGGGATGATGGCGTTCAGTCCGACGCGTTCGTCGTCGACAACGCGCTTTATGGAAGCCGTTTCGGTTTCACCGGGCGCGCCCGGATCAAGCCGGGGTGGACCACGGGCTATACGATCGAATTCGAGATCGACGACGCCAGCGCCGAGGCCGTGACCCAGGGTGAGAATGGTGATGACGCGCGCCTGCCGGACAACACCGGTAACAGCGACCTGATGATCCGCCAGAACCACTGGTTCATCGAGAATGAGCGTCTGGGCCGCATCTCGATCGGACACCAGTCCGCCGCCAGCGGTGGTGCGGCAGAAGTGGTGCTCAGCGACTCGCTGCGCAACTCCAGCCCGAAGATCGGCGCAAATTTTGTGATCCAGGGCGCCAACGGCCGGAAACTGGGCGACTTCGCCAGCAACCTCGGACCCGGCGAGTATGATCTGCTGCGCTACGACTCACCGCTGGTCTACGGCTTCATTCTGTCGGCGTCGTGGGGTGAGGACGACTACGCCGATGTTGCGCTGCGCTTCAAGAAGGAATTCAGCGATCTTCGCATCGCCGCGGCCATGGCCTACACCTGGGACAATCAGGAAGCGGGCTGGACGTTCGAGCAGTTCGGCGGATCGATTTCCATCGCGCATGTTCCAACCGGTCTCTACGGCGCATTCCATGGCGGTTCACGGGATTACGAGGAGGCGGCCATGCCGGGTTCATCCTTCTGGTACGTCCAGGCCGGCATCGAAAAGAAGTGGCTGCCCTTCGGCCATACGACCATCTTTGGCGATTATGGCGCGTATGACGACTTCGCCTTCGACAGCTCGAAAGCAACGCGGTGGGGGCTCGGGATAAACCAGAAGATCAGCGGGGCCGCGATGGACATCTACGCGCACGGCACCTTCTGGAGTTTCGACGAATTCACGGCGTCTCAGACAACCTACACGCCGGAGGATTTTTCTACGGTTCTCATCGGTTCGCGCATTCAGTTCTGAGCGGAAACAGGAGGTCGGCCTGAATGCGCCGGCTTCCTGTTGTTCAGGTCCGCCGTGCTCTCACCCGTCGTTCGTCCGGAAATGTTGTTGCGCAGGCGGAGGGGTCGAGTTCTGGCGGGCGTATTTCGCCTTCGCGGCCCCCGGGTCCCGGTTGGCGTGGCGCTCTCCTCCGCACTCGCGCGCGGGGCCCTACCGTGGGAAGCACGGGCTTGGCTTTTTTGCGCCATTAGAGTACCCATCATGTATGAATCACATCAGCCGCTCCAAAATGCCGCAGCCCGATTTTCTGAAAGACGGGAACGAGGCTTTTATCGCCGGACGGTTTCATCTGGCGGCTGAAGCATTCTCGCAGGCGCATCGCAGCGATCCGCGCAATCCGGTGCCGCTTTTCAACTTCGCCAGCGCCAAGGAGCGCCTGGGTGATATCGACGAGGCGGCCGCAAGTCTGACGCGTGCCCTGCGCCTGCGTCCCGGCTGGATGGATCCGGCTCAGCGCCTGTCGCTGCTCCTTGCGCGCTATGTCCTGCCCACGCCCGGAGACCTCAATCCGCACGGGCTTCTGGCGGCCTTCGCTTTCGATGAGATCGACCAGCAGCCCATTGCCGCAGCCGCTATCGCGCATCTGCAGGTCCTCAGCGCGCTTGGTGACGCGACGCGGCAGGCCGCAAATGGCGAAGCGGCGGAGGCGGCCCGCAGCCTTCTCCTGCGCCGGACGGAAAAGACGCTCACCCATCCTCTGCTGCTGGCGGCCCTCGCCAGGGACGTCAATCACGACCCGGATTTCGAGCGCCTGCTCACGGCGATGCGCCGTGTGATCCTGATGGAGCTCCCCGCCGAGCGCTTCGAGGACAAGGCTCTGCTCAGCTTCGCCGTGGCGCTTCTGCAGCAATGCCTGAACAATGAGC
The DNA here is from genome assembly GCA_050290865.1 of Rhodomicrobiaceae bacterium. Classification (GTDB taxonomy): domain Bacteria; phylum Pseudomonadota; class Alphaproteobacteria; order Rhizobiales; family Rhodomicrobiaceae; genus JARRLC01. The sequence continues at coordinate 25,198 of JBNKIW010000021.1, forward strand.
ATGTCTTTGCCAGCGAGCCGGACGAGCGTGCACGGTTGCAAACGCTCGCCGTCGATTGGGAAGCCCTGCCGGGCGGCAGTCGTTCCGACGCGCGCCGCCTCCTCCTCCACCTGTTGTACGAGGCGCCGGACGCCGTGATCGCCGGACGGTTGACTGCCGACGATTGCCGGAAGCTGCGCCCGCGCACCTTCGCCGAAGTCGTCGGCGTGCGGCTTCTTGAAGACGCGCGGCTTGACGCGCTCGCCGCTGACATCCCCGCGATCGGCGCCGTGCTGGACGAGACCTCGGAACGGGTCGCCCGACAATATGAGGCACACCCCTATCCGCGGTGGACGAGTCTGCATATGCCCGCCGGCGGCGCGGCGCGGCGTGGGCTGGAACGGTTCTTTGCGCCCGAGAGCCTCTCCTTTCTCGATAACCCTTTCAAAGTGATGATCGCCGGAGCGGGGACCGGACGGCATTCGCTGTCGGCGGCGGTGCGCTACGGTGACAACGCCGATGTGCTCGCTGTCGATCTGAGCCGCCGCAGCCTGGCCTATGGCAAGTCGAAGGCGGAACGGTTCGGCGTCACGAATTTGCGTTTTGCGGCCGGTGATATCCGCGCCATCGGGCCGGAGACCGGGCTTTTCGACGTCATAGAGGCGGTTGGCGTGCTGCACCATCTCGCCGACCCTTTTGCGGGCTGGCGGGCGCTTCTGCGCCTGCTGCGGCCGGGCGGGCTGATGGCTGTGGGGCTGTACAGCGCCGTCTCCCGGCGGAACATCGCCCAGTTGCGGGGCGAACCCGGCCATCCCGGACCGGGATGCGATGACGAGGCGGCGCGCGCGTACCGCGCTGAGCTCATGGCGCGGCCCGGCGGAGCGGGCGGCATCATCAAGTCACACGATTTCTACGCTCTCAGCAATTTCCGCGATCTTCTGCTGCACGAGCATGAGGTGCCGGTAACCCTGGCTGACATCGAGGACTTCATAAACCGGAACGGTCTGGTCTTCCGTGGCTTCAGCCTTCCGCGCCCGCTCGAAGCCGAGTTTCTGGCTGCGTTTCCGGATGACGCCTGGCCGGGGAAGCTCTCGAACTGGGCGGCGTTCGAGGACGAGCATCCGCAACTCTTCGATGCGATGTACCAGTTCTGGTGCGAGAAGGCGTGACATGCGCCCGGTCAGAAGACAGCCAGCCGGGCTTCGAAGTGTCCGCTCATCTCAATGCCGGAAATGGCGCATGCCCGTGAGGACCATGGCCAGACCGCGCCGGTCCGCTTCGTCGATCACCTCCTGATCGCGCATCGAACCGCCGGGCTGGATCACCGCCGTCGCCCCCGCTTCCGCCAGCGCGATCAGCCCGTCCGCGAAGGGGAAAAAGGCATCCGACGCCGCCGCCGATCCGCGCGTGAGCGGCTCGGGCAATCCGGCGGCGCGGGCGGCTTCCTCGCCTTTCCACGCCGCGATACGCGCGGAGTCAACGCGGCTCATCTGACCGGCGCCGATGCCCGCCGTCATGCCACCCTTGGCGAAGACGATGGTGTTCGACTTCACATGCTTGGCGACGCGGAAGGCGAATCTCATATCCGCCAGTTCCTGCTCCGTCGGTGCGCGCTTCGTGACCACCTTCAGGTCGAGCGCGTCCGCCGTGCCATTGTCGCGCGACTGCAGGAGGAACCCGCCCGCGAGCGTGCGCATGGTCGTCCCCGGCGACTTCGGATCGGGGAGGTTGCCCGCCAGCAGAAGGCGCAGGTTCTTCTTCCTGGCAATGATCTCCTGAGCCTCGGGCGTGGCGTCCGGCGCGATGATGACCTCGGTGAAGATCTCGGCCATGGCCGCTGCGGCCCCGGCGTCCAGCGTGCCGTTCAGCGCGATGATGCCGCCGAACGCGCTCACCGGGTCGCACATCAACGCCTTGCGGTATGCGTCGGCGAAGCTCGTCCCCACCGCGACGCCGCATGGATTGGCGTGCTTGATGATGGCGACCGCAGGCGCGACCGCGGGGTCGAACTCGGCGGCCAGCTCGTAAGCGGCGTCGGTATCGTTGAGGTTGTTGTAGCTGAGTTCCTTGCCCTGCACCTGCCGCGCGGTGGCGACACCGGGGCGTATCTGGCCGTCCGCCGGGCTGACGTAGAACGCGGCGGACTGATGCGGGTTCTCGCCATAGCGCAGCGTCTGGCGGAGCGTGCCGGGGAGCGCGAAATAGCGCGGTGCGGTTTCGCCTGTCTGGCCCGCGAACCAGTTGGAAATCGCGGCGTCATAAACCGCCGTGCGCGCGAACGCCTTGGCGGCGAGCTGGCGGCGAAGCTCCCGCGTCGTGCCGCCGCTCTGCCCATCCATTTCGGCGAGCACGCGCGTGTAATCATCCGGATCGACCACGACCGCCACCCAGTCATGATTTTTCGCCGCGCCGCGGATCATCGCCGGGCCGCCGATGTCGATATTCTCGACGCAATCTTCGAAGGCCGCGCCCTTGGCGATCGTCGCCTCGAAGGGATAGAGGTTGATCACCAGCAGGTCGATCCCGCCGATATTGTGATCGGCCATCGCCTTGGCATGCCCGGCATTGTCGCGGATTGCCAGCAATCCGCCATGCACGGCGGGGTGCAGCGTCTTCACGCGGCCGTCCATCATCTCGGGGAAGCCGGTCAACTCGGCCACGTCGCGCACGGTCAGCCCTGCAGCGCGCAAGACCTTGGCGGTCCCGCCGGTGGAAATCAGATCGACACCGCGGTCCGCGAGGGCGCGGGCGAAGTCCTCGATGCCGGTCTTGTCCGATACGGAGAGAAGAGCGCGGCGGATGATGGGCTGTGTTTCGGTCATGGGGCTATCGCTAGTTCATGAAACGCCCATGTGGCAAGGAAAACAGCGTCGCAGGCGGAAGCTACAGCTCCCGTGCGTTACCGTCGCCGCGGAACCCGGTGGCCAGGACGTAGAGTTCGGCGGAGCCCGCGCGGCTTGCTTTCGGCTTCACATGACGGACGGTGGCGAAGTCCCGTTTCATGAGGGCAAGCAGCTCGTTCGCCGTGCCGCCCTGCAGCACTTTGCAAAGAAACGCCCCACCCGGCGCCAGAATCTGGCAGGCGAAATCGAGTGCCGCCTCGCACAGGCCCATGATGCGCAGGTGGTCGGTGCGGCGGTGGCCGGTGGTCGGCGCGGCCATGTCGGAGAGCACGGCATCGGCGCGGCGTCCGCCCAGCGCATCGAGGAGGGCGGCGGGCGCGGTGTCGTCCATGAAATCCATGTGGAGAAGGGTTGTGCCGGGTACCGGCTCCATGGGGGAGATGTCGATGCCGACGACCAGCCCCTCGCCGTCCACCGAGCGGACGCGCTCCGCTGCGACCTGCGACCAGCCGCCCGGCGCCGCGCCGAGATCGACCACCGTCTGACCGGGTTTCAAGAGGCTGTATTTGTCCGCGATCTCGATGAGCTTGTAGGCGGCGCGGCTGCGATACCCCTCGCGCTTGGCGGCGGCGACATAGGGGTCGTTGAGTTGGCGTTCGAGCCATCGCGTTGAGGACAGCGAACGTTTCCGCGCCGTGCGCACGCGCACCTTTAATGCCCGCTCGCTGCTGCCGGGGACACCGTGTCTGCCTTTGCGGTCGGGCGTTTTCGGCATGGTGGTATTATACGCCGTAATAGTCGCGATACCACACCACGAAATTGGCAATGCCCGTCTCGATGGCGGTATGCGGTGCGAAGCCCACATCGTGGATGAGGTCGCCGACATCGGCATAGGTGGCGGGGACGTCGCCGGGCTGCATCGGCAGGAAGTTCTTGGCTGCCTCGCGGCCCGTGGCCTTCTCGATGGCGGCGATGAAGTCCATCAACTCGACCGGATTGTGATTGCCGATGTTGTACAGACGGTAGGGCGCGGAGGAACGCCCGGGATCGGGACTGGCGCCGTTCCACTCCGGATCCGCATCGGGCACGCGGTCGAGCACACGAACCACGCCTTCAACGACGTCATCGATATAGGTGAAATCCCGTGCGTGCTTGCCGTAATTGAAGACGTTGATCGGCTCCCCCGCCAGAATTTTGCGGGTAAAGCTGAAATAGGCCATGTCCGGCCGCCCCCAGGGACCGTAGACCGTGAAAAAACGTAAGCCGGTCATGGGGATGCGATACAGATGGGCGTAAGAGTGCGCCATCAGCTCGTTGGCCTTTTTGGTGGCTGCGTAAAGGCTCAGCGGGTGATCGACGTTCTGATGCACGCTATAAGGCATCACTGTATTGGCGCCATACACCGAGCTTGAGGAAGCGAAGACGAGATGCTCGACACCGGTATTACGGCAGCCTTCGAGGATGTTGAGAAAGCCGGTCAGGTTCGAGTCCGCATAGGCGTGCGGATTGGCAAGGGAGTAACGCACACCCGCCTGCGCGGCGAGATTGATGACCGCCCTCGGTTTCTCGGCGGCGAACAGGGAGGCGACGGCGCCGCGGTCCGCCAGATCGGCCCTGATGAAATGGAAACCGTTGCGCCCTTCCAACTGGGCGAGCCGGGCGTGCTTCAGCGCCGGGTCGTAATAATCATTGAGATTATCAATGCCAACGACCTCATCGCCACGATCGAGCAGCGCCTTGATGGTGAAGAAACCGATGAACCCGGCAGCGCCGGTGACCAGAACTTTCATGACATGCCAAAAGGTAGGGGCGGAATCGAGAACTAGTACGCCTGATCCGCGAGAAGTCCTGTGAGCACTCGCGGCAAACGGGGCAGGACTTCTTGGCTGAGGCGTACTAGCGTGCGCCCGGCAAGCGGTCTTGCATTGACGTCTTACGAGACCGGCGCTATACACGCAACCACGTTTCTCATCCCAAGCTGCTTCGTCTCCGCATCCGTCCGAAGCGCGGCCATTCCGGCTTTCGGCGAGAGCGATGCGGAATTAAGCGCCCCGGGAGCTTTGCGACGCTCCGCGAGCATCTTCTCCCAGTCGGGATAAGCCAGGGCGCGATGCCGCGGCTGGCGGGGCGGTCGGTGATTTTTCTACTTCAGGGTAACTCTACAATGGCTAATACGAAATCTGCGAAGAAGGCCGTGCGTGTGACCATCGCGCGGACGGCAATCAATAAAGCGCGCCGCAGCCGCGTCCGCACCTTCGTGCGCAAGGTCGAGGAAGCGATTGCCTCCGGCGACAAGAGCGCTGCCGAGACGGCGCTCAGGACGGCTCAACCCGAGATCATGCGCGGCGCGCAGAAGGGCATCCTGCACAAGAACACGGCGTCGCGGAAAATCTCCCGGCTTTCCGCCCGGATTCGGGCCCTCGCGAGCTGAGCGTCGCGTCTCTTACACATCTGTGGCATCATCGCAACGCCCGGCTTTGTCCGGGCGTTTTTGCATTTCGGGCTTAACCGAAGGAATCTATTTCAATTCAATGCATTAAGTCTTTATTAAGGATATGCAATCTAAAATTGAGTAAACTAGCTCTCTGCAATCAAGCAAAAAATGGTCCCCTGGCGCTGGATTCGTATTGACCCGTATGCGCAGCGTGGCGACTCACTTTGGTGCAAGAATCTCGTTTTGAAACAATAGGTTGCGTTATGGTTCTCGAGTCGGAAGATGCAAGTGGCGCAAGGCTTCGCGCCGGTCCCGGCCCCCCTCTGCCGGCGGCTCTGGCAAGCGCGCGGATTGCAACCAGAGGGGAGGGCGTGTATAGTCTTACCTATCCGAACGGGGACCGTTTTCCCCTCCTGAATTTTTCCTTTGTATTGCGTACCGCCATCAACGACGTCCGCAAAGTGGCATTTGCGCGTCGCCGTGATGCATTGTCGTAGGTTCTTGTGGTTCATAAGGAATTGCACTCGCGCGTGGTGCGTGCCTCAGAATGTTTGGCGTCAACTGAGCCAGATACCCGTGGGTGCAGCCGATGAGCAGGAGGTATTCATGTTTAGCGGGCTGGAGGCAGAGCGGAAAGCTTTGCATCGCCAACGAACCGATGCGTGGGCATGGGTTCGGGCCAGGGGTGTACTGAAAAGTCGTGCAGGTTCCACCCATGCCAAGCTGACCAGCAGCGTTCTTCTTACGAGCGACTGCGGGCAGGCCGAGGAAATCTCAAGCTGGCGCGAGAGCTTGGCCGCATTCAACTATCGCAGTCTGGCAAAGCAGATCTGCGATCAGTTCTACGATCTTTCCATCCTGACCGAACGGCTTGGTCCTGCTGCGGGCGGCGCGGCGACCGAAAGGGCGCAGGGCATGGCACTGCCATCCTGTTGCCATAGGGACGACAGCAGCATGCGGTCGCCGGACGGTTTGGATGGAGAGCGGAAAGCTGTCAGAGCAAATATCATGAAAGCTGTGCTCCCTGACAGACGCGCGCACCATAGCGCGGTTCTTATTTCCATAAAATGCCGGGCTGCGTAGGTCCGATCACGCCATCATTATGTATCTTTGCAGCCATCCGCGAGAGATGGTGAGAATGATTTCGTTTGGGCAAAACCCAGCGAAGCAAACAGCGGGGTATTTTCTGTGACGACTACACTTGAGCTTAACGCAAATGCGAACGCTATTGAAGGCAAGTGGCGGCGGGTCCAGGCGAGGCTGCGCGCTGAGCTGGGCGAGGATGTGTACACCAGCTGGTTCGGACGGGCTGAACTCGACTCCTGCGACGGTCGCATGGTCCAAGTGTCGGTTCCCACCAAATTCCTGCGCAACTGGTTGCAGTCGCACTATTCCGATCGTCTCTTGGCCTGCTGCAAGGCCGAGCTGGCCGATGTCGAGCGCCTCGAATTCCGCGTTCGCCAGCCGCATGACGCAGCGTTGGCCGAGCGGCGAGTCGCTGAGCGCCCCGCAGCCAGGCCAGCGGCTGAGACGAGGCCAGGCGTATCGCGGCAGGACGAAGTTGCCGTGCGCGACGGGAGTACAGGCTGGGAAGGGTTCGAGGGCTCTCCGCTTGAAAGCCGCTTCACCTTCTCTTCCTTCGTCGTCGGCGCTGCGAACCGTCTCGCTCATGCCGCTGCGCTGCAGGTGACTGAGGCCGTCGCCGATCAGCCGATTCGCTACAACCCACTCTATCTTCATGCCAAAGTCGGCCTCGGCAAGACGCACCTCCTTCAGGGGATCGCATGGGAGGTGAAACGTCGCAAGCCCAAGGCCAAACTCCTCTACCTGACGGCCGAGCGCTTCATGTACAGCTTCGCCGAGGCCTTACAGGCGCGCGATGCCGTGGCCTTCAAGGATAAGATTCGTGCCATCGACATTCTGCTGATCGACGACATAGAGTTTCTGCAAGGCCGGACCTTCCAGCAGGAGCTGTGCCATACGCTCAATTCTCTGATCGACGGTGGCAAGCAGGTCGTTGTTGCCGCGGACTGTCCGCCCATGCAGCTTGAGAGTTTCGACGCCCGTATGCGCTCGAGGTTGTCGGGCGGACTGGTGGCGGAAGTCGGCGCGCTGGATTACGATCTCCGCTACAAGATCCTGAAACGGCGAGCGGCGGAGAAGGCGGAGAACGATCGCGGCTTTTGCATAGCCGAACCGGTCATCGAATTTCTTGCCAGGCAGCTTACAGAAAGCGGCCGTGAACTCGAAGGGGCGATCACGCGTATCCACGCTGCCTATCAACTGACCTCCCAGCCGATCACCGTTGAAAGCGCGGAGCAGATCATCAGCGACCTTGTGCGCGGCAAGGAACCGCGGCGGGTCAAGATCGACGACATTTTACGCGTCATTATGAAGCATTTCGGGGTTAATCGCGGTGATCTGCTGTCGAGCCGCCGCAATCGCTCCATCGTGCGGCCGCGTCAGATCGGCATGTATCTGGCGAAATCCCTTACGGCCCGATCGCTGCCTGAAATTGGCCGCCGCTTTGGCGGCAGGGATCACACGACGGTCCTCCATGCCATCCGCAAGATCGAGTCGCTGCTCGCCGAAGATGCCGGCCTTCGAGAAGAGATGGAAGTCCTCAAGCGGCTTTTGAAAGAGTAGTTGCGTGTTGGCGTTTCGTGGCTGCTCGCCCCTAGACGTGCAACACCATGCCGGGTCCGGCCATAGCGCCGGACCCGCGCATGTCCGAGGCTCACAAGCATGGGTTGCAGTTCAGCCATGTGAGAGGGGATGCGGGCGCGATGATGATCTCGCAAGTGCGCAACCGTCACCCGCTGTGTTTGTGTGCGTTGCATTGCGATGGCCGTGGAAAGCCATACAGGATCCATCCCCCGCGCAAACCGCTTGTCAAAAACGCCACCCCGGGCAAAATGGCACGAATCACCTTGCGGAGCCTGCAGCCCTGCGCAGGCGGTTCCAGACGCGCCAGATTTCCTCCAAATTCTGGCGGCTTCCATTGCAGCTAGGGGGCTTTTATGCGGTTGTTGATTGAGAAAAGCCTGCTGCTGAAGGCATTGCAGCATGTCACCAGCGTCGTGGAACGGCGCAATACCATCCCGATCCTTGCCAACGTCGCGCTGCGTACCGAGAATGGAACGTTGCGCCTGAAGGCGACCGATCTCGATATCGAGGTAACTGAATCGGCGAAGGCGGAAATCACCGCCCCCGGCGGCACGACAGTTCTCGCGCACACCTTGCACGACATCATCCGTAAGCTTCCCGATGGCGCACAGGTGGAAATGGCAACGCAGGGTGATGACGGCAGACTGGCCTTGACGACGGGCCCGTCGCGCTTTCTCCTTGCCTGCCTGCCCGCCGACGACTTCCCGGATCTCGGCGCTACGGGCATGTCGCACAGTTTCGAGGTACCTTCGCAGGATCTGGCACGTCTGGTCGAGAGGACGCGTTTCGCGGTCTCCACGGACGAGACGCGCTATTATCTGAACGGCATCTATCTTCACGCTCTCGAGACGCCGGGCGGCTTGCGCCTGCGGGCCGTGGCAACCGACGGCCACCGTCTGGCACGCATGGACATCGTGCTTCCCGAAGGAGCCATGGGCATGCCCGGCATAATCCTTCCGCGCAAGACGGTGCATGAACTCTCCAAGCTGTTGGCCGACTACGGTGGCAAGGTCACCGTCGATCTTTCCTCCGCCAAGATCAGATTCACCGCGGGCGATATCGTCCTCACCTCCAAACTCATTGACGGCACGTTTCCCGATTATCAGCGCGTGATCCCGGCAAACAACGACAAGATGATGATGGTGGAGAACACCGCATTCATCAGCGCCGTGGATAGAGTATCGACGCTGTCAAGCGAGAAAGGGCGCGCGGTAAAATTGAGCATCTCCGAGGGCAGATTGGAGCTGTCCGTTCATAATCCGGAATCCGGCTCGGCCAGCGAAGAATTAGCTGCCGAGTATAGTGGGGAGGGTCTGGAAATCGGCTTCAACGCTCGCTATCTAATGGATATCGCTGCGCAACTTGAAGGGGACCGGGCGCTTTTCAAACTGTCGGACTCAGGGGCGCCGACGATGCTTCAGGACGAGAAGGACGATTCAGCGCTTTACGTTTTGATGCCGATGCGTGTCTGATCCGAGCGGTCGGTCAGCACACAAATGGCGGGCTGGCCCGTCCGTACGCTGATACCGTGCCGTCCAGGCACGCATTTCCGTATGAATTTGGTTGTGCCGCTCATGGGATACCAAGCTGTTCCATCGGGGGAACGGGTACTGCTCCACGGTAAAGATCTTGACGGTTTCAAACGACAACAGTGCAGTCTGGCCAAGCGATCACGCTGGCGCGCCGCGTGTCTGGCTCGGCAGGCTGACGCTGGCCGGTTTCCGCAACTACCGTCATGCCACGCTGACACCCGGCCCCGCCCCCGTGATCCTCACCGGCAACAACGGCTCGGGCAAGACCAACATTCTGGAGGCGGTCTCCATGCTGTCTCCCGGCCGGGGCCTGCGTGGCGCCGCCTTCAGCGACATGGTCCCCCTCGGCGGGGATGGAGGCTGGGCGGTCTCGGCGCGCCTGTCGCTCGATGGCGCGGAAATCGCGCTGGGCACGGGGCAGCAGGCCGGTGCGGCAGGAAGCGCTAGCCGTTTGGTGAAGATCGACGGCGAGATGGCGGGAGGCTCAGGCGCGCTTGGCGACTATCTGCAGATCCTCTGGCTGACACCGGCCATGGACGGTCTGTTCACCGGAGCGGCCTCGGAACGCCGCCGTTTTCTCGACCGCATGGCCGCCGCCTTCGACGGAGCGCACCGCACCCGCCTCGGCCATTTCGAGCGTGCCATGCGCCAGCGCAACCGGCTCTTCGAACTGGGCGAGCGCTCAACCCGCTATTTCGAGGCGATCGAAAGGCAGATGGGCGAAACCGGCTCGGCCATCGCCGCCGGGCGCATAGAGGCTCTGGACCGCCTTGCGAGCCACATCGACGCCGGTGCGGAGACCGTTGGCAGTGCCTTTCCTCACGCCGCGCTCGCCCTGGAGGGCATGTTGGAAGCGGGGCTGCGTGAGCGTGCCGCGATCGATGTCGAAGACGATTATACCCGCCATCTGGCCACCTCACGCGAACGTGACCGCGCCGCCGGACGCACGCTCGACGGCCCGCACCGCAGCGACCTCCTGGTCCGTCACGGGCCGAAAGACATGCCTGCGCATCTGTCATCCACCGGCGAGCAGAAGGCCTTGCTCATCGGTCTCATTCTGGCCCACGCGAAAGCCGTGAAAGAAGCCCGCGGAGGCCTTGCGCCACTCCTTCTTTTGGACGAAATTGCGGCTCATCTGGATGAGCTGCGACGCGTTTCATTGTTTGAGGAAATTGAACGGATTGAGGCACAGGCGTGGCTCACGGGGACCGACGCGAACGTCTTCGCGCCGCTCCGGAGCAAGGCGTGTTTCTTCACCGTCGCGAATGGCACCACAATGATGAGCGGCGATAGACAGGGAGCTACCCCCGTGCGTCAGGCGCAGATGGGATGAGGGAAGCCGGGACGGCGGGCACGGCGGCATCCACAACCCTTTGCGGCGCTTCTCGCATGCCCCTTACTCACACCGCAGAATTTCCGGCGCAGCCCGCCATTTCATACGCGGCTGCATGAAAAGACCAAAGGACAGGTAGAATGAGCGCGAACGCGGCCAGAGAGTCAGCAACGAACGGATACGGCGCCGAGTCCATCAAGGTTCTGCGCGGGCTGGACGCGGTGCGCAAACGTCCCGGCATGTATATCGGCGACACCGACGATGGCACCGGCCTTCACCACATGGTCTACGAGGTGGTGGACAATGCCATCGACGAGGCGCTCGCGGGATATTGCGACAGCGTGCTGGTAACGCTCAACGCGGACGGCTCGGTGTCGGTGGAGGACAACGGCCGCGGCATTCCCACCGGCATTCACCCGGAGGAAGGCATTTCGGCCGCCGAGGTCATCATGACCCAGCTTCACGCGGGCGGCAAATTCGAGAATGTCGAGGGCGGCAGCTACAAGGTTTCCGGCGGTTTGCACGGCGTCGGCGTGTCGGTGGTGAATGCGCTCTCGTCGCGGTTGGAGCTGACGATCTGGCGTGATGGCGACGAAAATGCCATGGTGTTCGAGAACGGTGTGGCCGTCGCACCGCTCAAGGTGGCGGGCAAGGCACCCGACCGCTCGGGTACGCGCGTGACTTTCACGCCTTCGAGCGTAACCTTTTCTATGACGGAGTTCGATTACACCACGCTCGAACACCGCCTTCGCGAACTGGCCTTCCTCAATTCCGGCGTGCGCATCGTCATCGAGGATCTGCGCTCCGCGCCGCCGAAGCGCGAGGAAATGATGTATGAGGGCGGGCTGGAGGCGTTCGTCCGCTATCTTGACCGCGCCCGCAAGCCTTTGCTCGACAAGCCGATCACGACGAAGATCGAGCGTGAGGGCATCGTCGTGGAATCCGCCCTGTGGTGGAACGAAGGCTACCACGAAAGCGTGATGTGCTTCACCAACAACATCCCGCAGCGCGACGGTGGCACGCATCTGGCGGGCTTCCGCGCCGCGCTCACCCGCACGGTCAATACCTACGCTGCCGAATCCGGCATCGCCAAGAAGGAGAAAGTGCAGCTCACCGGCGACGATGCGCGCGAGGGGCTCACCTGCGTGCTCTCGGTGAAAGCGCCCGACCCGAAATTCTCTAGCCAGACCAAGGACAAGCTGGTGTCCTCCGAGGTGCGCCCCGTGGTCGAAAGCGCGATGACCGAGGCGCTCGGCATCTGGTTCGAGGAGCACCCGTCGGAGGCGAAGTCCATCGTGCAGAAGATCGCGGAGGCGGCGGCGGCACGCGAGGCCGCGCGCAAAGCCCGCGAGCTGACGCGGCGCAAGGGCGCGCTCGACGTCGCCAACCTGCCCGGCAAGCTGGCCGACTGCCAGGAGCGCGATCCCGCCAAGTCAGAACTGTTCCTGGTCGAGGGCGACAGCGCCGGCGGTTCCGCCAAGCAGGGCCGCGACCGCGCCTTTCAGGCCGTGCTCCCGCTGCGCGGCAAGATCTTGAATGTGGAGCGCGCGCGCTTCGACAAGATGCTGTCCTCAGACCAGATCGGCACGCTGATCACCGCGCTTGGCACCGGCATCGGCCGCGATGACTTCGACATCTCGAAGCTGCGCTACCACAAGATCATCATCATGACCGACGCCGACGTGGACGGCGCGCATATCCGCACGCTTCTGCTGACCTTCTTTTACCGCCAGATGCCGGAACTCATCGAAGGCGGGTATCTCTATATTGCCCAGCCGCCGCTCTACAAGGTCAAGCGCGCCAATTCCGAGCAATATCTGAAGGACGAGCGCGCCTTCGAGGATTACCTCATCGCTGGCGGGATCGAGGACACCGTCCTGGAACTCGGCAGCGGCGAGACCGTCGCAGGCGCCGATTTGCGCCAGATCGCGGAGAAGGCGCGCACGGCGGTCTCCATCCTCGACGGGCTGCATACGCGCTACGCCCGTTTCGTCGTTGAGCAGGCGGCGATTGCCGGCGCGCTCGATCGGAAGGTTCTGGACGATGACGCCCGGTGCGCGGAATTAGCGGCGGAGATCGCCGGCCGGCTCGACGTGCTGTCCGAAGAGACCGAGCGCGGCTGGCATAGCGAGGTGACGGATGAACGCGGGCTGGAGCTTTCCCGCGTCGTGCGCGGCGTCAAGGAGACACACGCGCTCGATCACGCGCTGATCGTCTCGGCGGACGCGCGCAAGCTGACACAGTTGGGCGCGCATCTGGCGGAGACTTACGGCACGCCTGCGGTGTTGAAACGCAAGGGCGCCGAAACGGCGGTTTACGGACCGTCAACGTTGTTGGGTGCGGTGTTCGGTGCCGGACGCAAGGGCATCAGCATGCAGCGCTACAAAGGGCTGGGTGAGATGAACCCCGAGCAGCTTTGGGAAACGACGCTGAATACGGATGTGCGCACGCTTCTACAGGTGAAGGTGGGCGAACTGGATGAGGCCGACGAGATCTTCTCGAAGCTGATGGGCGATGTGGTCGAGCCGCGCCGCGAGTTCATTCAGGAGAACGCGCTGTCGGTGGCGAATCTGGATGTTTGACGTCGCCAGCTGACGCTTGAGGTCCGACTTGTCGAGCGCAAACGCTGCGCCCGGCAACCGCACGCCAGGTGGCTCATCAAGCCGTTGGCCGCACCGCGAAACCGGCGGGTATGGCGCCGCCTTCTTCGACAATATTCACGTCCGTCACGTGAGCGGCTGGCGGTCCGCGGCGGCAGCGCTCGATCATCGCCGCCACATTCTGCGGCTCGCCTGAGAACAGCGCCTCCACCGAACCGTCGGCGCGATTGCGCACCCAGCCATTCAGCCGCAGCGCGCGGGCATTCTCCGCCGTCCATGAGCGGTAGAAGACGCCCTGGACAAGGCCGGTGATCGTCAGGAGAACGGTTCTCTGCTGTTGCGGCACGTGGTGTCTGCCCCTCGCGCGGACCTGGTGGAGCCAGCCTTACCTGCTGCCATTCGCCGCATCGCCACGGAAATCCCCCAACTCGCCGCTCTCGATCTTCTTCACCGCGATGACGGCCTGCGTGCGGCTTTCCACGTGCAGCTTTTGCAGGATCGCCGACACATGCGCCTTCACCGTGGCTTCGGACACGCCGAGGTGATAGGCGATCTGCTTGTTGAGCAGCCCCTCGCCGAGCATCATGAGCACGCGAACCTGCTGCGGCGTAAGCGTTGAAAGCCGCGCCACCAGGTCGGAATCCTCCGCGTCAGCCTGGCCGGGGTCTATCCCCGGCGGCAGCCAGATCTCGCCGCTCAGAATGGCGGCGATGGCCTCGCGGATGCGCGAGACCGGCATCGACTTGGGAATGAAGCCCGAGGCGCCGAAGTCGAGACAGCGCCGGATCACTCTCGGCGTTTCGTTGGCCGAGACAACGACCACCGGAATATGCGGATTGACGGTGCGCAGATACATCAGCCCCGAAAACCCCTGCACGCCGGGCATGGACAGGTCGAGCAGGACGAGATCGACATCCCCCTTCTCGATGAGTGCGCCGAGTTCTTGCAACGTGCCGCCTTCGCTGAGACGGAGATCGGGAAAGCTGGCGGCCAGCGTCTGTCTCAGCGCGTCGCGGAAGAGCGGGTGATCGTCAACAATGGCAATGTGGTGTTCCGTCATCGTGATCTTTACGCAAGGGACCGGGACAATGCGTCTATCCTAAGCAGTTTTGTGCGGTTTACCCAGCACTTGTTATCATCCCCGCAGCGGGCCCTGCCGCAACCCCGCGAAGCCGCAACCGATGCCATCTCGCTGCGATGCCCTGATGAGATTCTCCCACAGACATAGCGCGATTGCACGCTCCGGGCCAAGTATCGCCTGTATTTTCCCATAACCCCACCGTTCAGAGCTTGAAAAGCTGCTGATCGACCTTGTTTCGGCCCCATCCATCATGCTTTTCTCAGCATGTGAGACGGCTGGTCCGCCGCTCCTAGTACGCCTCAGCTAAGAAGTCCTGCCCCATTTGCCGCGAGTGCTTTCGGGACTTCTTAGCGGTAAGGCGTACTAGCAACCAATTGAGTCTGGTACAGCTTTGTCCGAAGCAAGTTCGCATGAGCGCGTGCGGCGAATGGGGCGCTAACTTGGCTCGCGGGCTGTACGAGTTTCCGGGAGACCGCTATGATCGACGACGAACAACGCAGGCGCCATGCCAGGGCCTCGCTGCGCCTCGTGGCGATGACGACCGCGCTTCTATGTGCGCTGGCGCTCATCATACCGCTTGCCGCGCCTGCGCTGGACGGCTACTCATTTCTACGATTCCCGTTGGGACTGTTTCTGGCCGTTCAGGGAACCGTCGCCGGTCTCATCGCCTTGATCTTCTGGGCCGCCGCTCGTCAGGACAGACTTGACCGCCGGCACGGCCTGACCAGTGAATTCTAAGCCAGAATCTCAGGCTGCCACAGCATGTCACTGAACACCACCTCCCCTGTCGTCAACCCGCGGCTCGCCGCGAGCTTCGGCATTTTCACGAGTGCATTCACCAGCCTCGTTCTAATGCTGATCATCCTGGAGCAGCTTGGTCTCGAGCGCGACTGGATCTACGAACTGGTCATCATGCTGCCGGTCCTCTTCTATGTGGGCATCGGCGTGCTCGTGCGCACCGGCAACATCGAGGACTTCTTCGTATCCGGGCAGCGTGTGCCGCCGCTCTATGCGGGTTTCGCGCTGTCCGCCAATCTGGTCAGCGGTGCCGCGCTGATCGGGGTGACGGGGGCGTTCTTCTTCATCGGCTACGATGCGGTGCCCGTCGCCCTCGGCTGGTGCGCGGGGCTGGGCCTGATGTCAGCGCTTCTGGCGCCTTACCTGCGCAAGACCGGCGCCTACACCCTCGCAGGCTTCTTCGGCATCCGCTTTTCGAGCCGTATCCTCAGGCTGACGGCGGCCTTCCTGATTTTTCCGCCGGTCCTGATGCTTCTCGCCGCCGAGTTGCGCGCCGGTCAGACCATCGCCTCCGTATTCCTGCCGGTGAATCCGCAGATCCTCTCGCAGGGCGGCCTCGCCATCCTGGTTCTGAGCGTCATTTTCGGCGGTATGCGCTCGCTCACCTGGACGCAGTGCGTACAGTTCATCGTCGTCATGCTTGGCGTCACCGTGCCTCTGGTGGCGATCTCCATCGTGCTGACCAATCTGCCGCTGCCGCAGCTCTCCTATGGCGGCGTCCTGCATGACATGACCGAGTTGGAGGCGGCGCGCGGCCTGACGGCGCAAGGGCCGCAGGCTCTCAGCGCGGCACTGCCTGCTCCCGGCGTGTCGGCCCTGACGCAGCCATTTCTCGACATATTCGGCGCCATCGGTCGCGGCCAGTTCCTGGCGCTGACCCTGTGCGTCATGCTCGGGACTGCAGTCCTGCCGGCTCAGATCGCGCGTGTCGCCACGCCGCCGACCGTGGGCGGAGTGCGGAAGGCCTTCGGCTGGGCGGCGCTGCTCGTCGGCTTCATGGCGCTCACCATTCCGGCCTACGCGGCATTCATGAAGTACCAGGTCCTGAAGCATCTTCTCGGGGTGCCGCTGGCACAGATCCCTGAATGGGGGCAGGCGCTGTCGCAACTCGGCTTGATCAAGCTGTCAGGCAGCCAGCTCGACCCCGCGCTGGGGAGCGCCAAGGTTCTTTTCTCCCGCGATACCGCGCTTCTGATGCTGCCGGCGATCAACAACTTTCCGCTGGTGCTGATCGGTCTGGCAGGGGCGGGCGTGATCGCGGCCGTACTGGCCGCCGCGGGAGGGCAGCTTGTCGTCTTGGCGAATGTGTTGAGCAATGACATCTACTATACCGCCATCAATCGTTCCGCCTCCCCCTCACGGCGTCTTCTGATGGCACGGCTGGCCATGGTGGGCGTGGCGGTTGCTGCGTTCCTGCTGGCCAGCAAACCGGAGCTTGATCCGCTGCGCATGATTTTGTGGGCATTCTCGCTCGCTGCGGGCACATTCTTCGTGCCGCTCACATTGGCGATCTGGTGGCGGGGCCTGACAAGCTTCGGCGCGCTGGTGGGTATGGTGGCGGGTTTTGCGGCCACGGCAGCGTATACCTGGCTGATGGCGAACGGCGGCTATCCGTGGTTTGGCGTCGACGGACTGACCGCCGGCATGCTCGGCGTACCGGTGTCGGCGCTGGCGGCTTTCACCGGCAGCCTGCTTTCGCCGCGCCCCGATGCCCAGACCGTCGCGCTCGTCGATGAAATGCACATCCCGAGTGGCGACACGATCCACGCAAGGCTGGCGAGGCTCGCAGCGCGTCACAAGGCGCCGAAGCCTTGAGCCTGGAGGAGGCGCGGTCGCTACAGCTATCGCTGCGAAGCGGGGAGGGGCTTCTCCAGCGCCATCAATCTCCTTCGTGAGACGGCTGAGGGCTAGGCTTGAACCCCGCAGCCACTTCGTCCGCGGTCATCGCCTCCAGCATCTTCGCCACGCGTGTCGTGCGCATGAAGGCGTTGCACAGCGCAAAATAGAACCCCTTCCAGCCGCCGACAAAATGTCCGCGAAAGATGTAGAGCTTGAAGAAATTCAGCGGGAATTCGAAGAAGAGCCGTAACTTCATCAGGAGTAACGAGCGCTTTTTCCCCGTGTGACGCGCGCCGAAACTGCTGAAGCGGTTATTCTTCTCGATCAGCTGCTCGATGGAGAGATAGGGGTGATGGAAGACGGGGTGCCTGAGCTGGCGCAGCCCGGTGCCGTCGCGCAATTCCACGCGATCATGGACGGGATGCGTGGAATAAGTGCCCACTGCTTTATGGTAGAAGCGGACAACATTGTAGTCGTTGGCCAATGGCCGCGGTTTCTCATCGCCCGGATAGACGTTGAGAATGCGCAGGCGGTAGGCCCCCGGATCCGGCTCGCCGTGCGTGAACAGCGCCTGTATTTCACCGGCCAGCGCCTCGCTGACGACCTCGTCGGCATCGACATTGAGGAGCCAGTCGTATCGGCACTTCGTCTCCGCGAAGCTCTTTTGCGGACCATATCCCGCCCAGGCGTTGTGATACACCGCCGCGCCAAGCGACACGGCGATCGCGACGGTGCGGTCCGTACTGCCTGAATCGACGACGACGATCTCGCCCGCCCAGTCTTTCAGCGCCTCGATGACGCGGCCGAGCCGGGCCTCTTCGTTCTTTGCGACGATGAAGGCGGATACCGGAATTTTCGCCATGCGTTCCTCCAGCCGGACGGTTCCCCTTCTTCTACGGCGCGGCGACTGCTGTCAATAAGTGAGGGAAGCTTAAAGAGGTTCGCGGCCGGAGCGGGCGCGGGCGAAGCAACGGCGCATCATGGCGCAGCGGCGCGCGCCCAGGGCATGCGCCCCGTCGCCCCTCGACCGGCTGATGAAATCGCAGACTTCCTTCAGCGCCGCCACGTCGAGCCAGCCCTCGGTCTTGCCGCGGCGGATGGCGTAACAGTCGGCCTCACCCTCGTCGTAACCCACATATTGATGGCCGCATTCGTGGGCGTACGCATAGCGCTTCAGCGTCAGCGGCAGCGTTGTGAAGCGTACCGGGTTGAGCAGAATGAAGCCGAAATAGGCGGCGCCGTAATCGTCGAGCTTCGGGTTGAGCACGGCTGAAAAGCGCCCGCAGCGGAAGGATTGGCCGTCAAAGGCGAGCCGGCCCGCGGGGACATGTGTCACGGTGGTGCCCTTGACGGCCAGATATTCCGCGGCCGTGGGCATGGCGTACAGGAATTGCAGTCCGCGGGCAGCGCCTGTCCCGGCCCCGGCCAGTGCGACGAAGGCCAGAACGGCAAGCACGCCCTTCAAGGTGGAGCGGGGTGTGGCGCCCGTCATGCCGCGTCCTCGATCGCCTGCATGTCGTCGTCGGAGAAGCCGAAATGATGGCCGATTTCATGGATGAGCACATGCCGGATGACGGCCTCGACCGGCTCACCGCTACGATGCGCATATCCGAGAATGGGAACGCGGTAGAGAAAGATCATGTCCGGCCCAAGGGGCGGGGCGTTCACGCTTTTGAACGGCAGACCGACGCCGTGATAGAGGCCGAGCAGATCGTAGGGATCGGGGATGCGCATGTCATCCAGCGTGTGCCAGTCCGCAAAATCGGTGACCTGCACGGCGATATTGCCCGCCGCCTTGCGGAAGTGCTCAGGCAGCCCCTCCCAAACCGTCAGAGCGGTGTTTTCGAAATCTTCGCGCGTTCTCGGTTGCCGATCCGGCATCATCACCATTCCCGGTGGCGGATGGCGGAAGGACGCCGCAGCCGGCTCCTAAACCCTCCGCTCGACCATCTTCTTCTTCAGTTCCGCGATCGCCTGGCCGGGGTTCAGTCCCTTCGGGCAGACGCGCGCACAGTTCAAGATGGTGTGGCACCGGTAAATACGGAAGGGGTCTTCGAGATCGTCGAGCCGTTCGCCCGCCGCTTCGTCGCGGCTGTCGGCAACCCAGCGGTAAGACTGCAACAGTGCCGCCGGGCCAAGATAGCGCTCCGAATTCCACCAGTAGGAGGGACACGAGGTCGAGCAGCACGCGCAGAGTATGCACTCATAGAGCCCGTCCAGCACCTCGCGGTCGTTGCGCGACTGTTTCCATTCCTTCTCCGGCGTCGTGGTCTCCGTCTTCAGCCAGGGCTCGATGGAGCGGTGCTGCGCATAGAAATGCGACAGATCCGGCACGAGATCCTTGATCACCGGCATGTGCGGCAGCGGATAGATATTCACCGCGCCCTTGATCTCCGCGATGGGCATGGTGCAGGCGAGCGTGTTCGAGCCGTCGATGTTCATGGCGCAGGAGCCGCAAATGCCCTCGCGGCAGGAGCGGCGGAAGGTGAGTGTCGGGTCGACCTCGTTCTTGATCTTGATGAGGGCGTCGAGAACCATCGGGCCGCACTCATCGAGGTCGATGGTGTAGCTGTCGATGCGCGGGTTCTTTCCGTCATCGGGCGACCAGCGGTAGATCCGGAACTCCTTCCAGTTCTTCTTCTCGCCTCGAATGGCCTGCGTCCAGGTCTTGCCAGCGGTGACCTTCGAGTTCCGGGGGAGGGCGAGTTCAACCATGATCCATCCTGCTTACTGCGGTTCACTCAAACGCGCGGTACCGTTGCCCGACCAGTTCACTTTGAGGGTCGCGAACATGGTAATGGTCAGCATGACGAAACCGGCCACGGCTCCCGCGAGCAACGCGTAATCCTGCAGCCGCAGGATCAGATATAGCAGGCCATAGAGAATAAGGAAGACCGACAACATGATGAGGCCCTTCGCTTTGCTCATAAGTGCCTTGCTCACATAGAGGGACAGCATGCCCCCCGTCGCGGCGGACGCGATGAAGTAGGCAGCCGTGAAGCCAACGTGCTCGGAGAAGCTTAGGAGCAAAAAGTAAAATAAAATCATCGCCAGTCCGACGAATACGTACTGTACGACGTGAACGAGCCGGCCGGATGTCAGTTCAAGGACAAAGACGCCGAAAAAAGCGATGGCGATAAACATGAGGCCATATTTGGCAGCGCGGTTGACGAGATCGTAATAATCGACCGGAATGTAGAAAACCACGCCGAACTGGTGAGCAGAGAAACGGTCAAGCTGATTGCTGGCGTGGTAGGATGAACTCGTGCCAATGCTCCACGCCTGCGGCACGCTGCGCGCCAGATGCGGCACGCGCCAGACCGCGCTGAAGCCTTCGGCGCCGATATCGCGGCTCTCCGGGAGAAAAGCGCCCGCGAAGCTGGGATGGCGCCAGTCGGACTTCAGCGCCACGCGTGTCTCGCGGCCGACGGGCGCGAAATTCAGCCCCGATGAACCGTTGAACACCAGGTCCACCGCGAAAGTGAAAGGCGGCGGCGGCTGATCGGCTGTCGCGGATGTGGGGAAAAGCCGTGCGTTCATGCCGGACATGTTGTGGTCCGACAGGCCGATGCTCGGCTCGAAGGGGATGCGCCGCGTGCCGTCCAGGACAAGCGTGGCGGTCTCCTTCAGGCCCGACACGTCGCTCAGCCCCAGCGCTACGAAGGCATCGTTCCATCGCACCGTGGTGGCTGCGGGGTCGGCGAGCCGCATGTCGGGTGCGGCGAACCGCCCCTCAAGCCGCAGCCTGGCGGAATAAACGGTGGCCTCATAAATACCGCGCCTGCGCACCTCCGACTCCGTGCTGCCGGTTGCCGTGAACGTCTCCGGCAGGAAAATCGCGTGGCGCTCGGTGATATGCTCGGTCTGCTTGCCGTCCTTGGTGGTCACCTTCCTGACCGTATAGGGCACGACGAGGAAGGGGCCGCTGATCCTCTGTTCCGCGCCCCACAGCTGTGCGACCTCTCGCCGGACACCGGCGGCGCGATCCTCGCGCTCGGAAACGAGCAGCCAGACCAGCCCCAGCGGAATGCCGAGCAGGAGGATGAACGCGCCGATGAGGAAAAATTTGAAGGCGGGAGAGCGGGTGAAGCGGCTCAGGCTTTCGACGAAGGAGGCCATGGGAACTCCAGAACGGTTTCCGGCAAGGCCTGTCCTATGCACGCTAGCGATGGCTTATCTGTGGCATCCCATCAGCTTGCTGACGAGTTTGCCGCCCGCCCCCTCTCCCGCAAAGGAGGAGAGGGCGAAAGGCGCGGGTTCCCGTCCCTCTACTTCGGGTCGAGCGTACCGCTGGCGTAGCGCTTGGCCATTTCCGCGGCGGGAATGACCATGATCTTCGACGCCTTGCCTGCCGCGCCGAACTGCTCATAGCGCTCCTTGCAGATCTTCTGCATGGCTACGAGCGCAGGCTTCAGATATTTGCGCGGGTCGAACTCGGCCTTCTTCTCGGTCAGAACCTTGCGGATAGCCGCCGTCGAAGCCAAGCGCAGGTCGGTGTCGATATTGACCTTGCGCACGCCGCTCTTGATACCGCGAACGATCTCCTCCACTGGCACGCCGTAGGTCTCCGGGATTTCGCCGCCATACGCGTTGATCATCTCCAGGAGTTCCTGCGGCACCGAGGACGAGCCGTGCATCACCAGATGGGTATTTGGCAACTGCTTGTGAATCGCCTCGATGACGTTCATCGCCAGCACATCGCCGGTGGGCTTGCGGGTGAATTTATAGGCGCCGTGCGAGGTGCCGATGGCCACCGCCAGCGCGTCCGCCTTGGTTTCAAGCACGAACTGGCGCGCCTGCACCGGGTTCGTCAGCAGCATGTCGCGCGACAGCTTGCCCTCGAAACCGTGGCCGTCTTCCTTCTCGCCCTCGCCGGTCTCCAGCGAGCCGAGGCAACCCAGTTCGCCCTCGACCGAGACGCCCACCCAATGGGCCATCTTCACCACCTCGCGGGTGATGCGGACGTTGTATTCGTAGGATGAAGGCGTCTTGGCATCGGCTTCGAGCGAGCCGTCCATCATCACCGAGTCGAAACTCATGCGGATGGCGGAAGCGCAGGTCGCTTCGTTGTTGCCGTGGTCCTGATGCAGACAGATCGGGATCTCCGGATACTGCGCCTCAAGGCCCTCGACGAGGCGTGCCAGCATCAGGTCGCCCGCATACGCCCGCGCGCCGCGGCTCGCCTGGATGATCACCGGCGCGTCGGTCTCCCGTGCGGCCTCCATGATGGCCAGGCCCTGCTCCATATTGTTGATGTTGAAGGCGGGCAGGCCATAACCGTGCTCGGCAGCATGGTCCAGGAGTTGTCTCAGTGTAATCCTTGCCATTCGTATCGTCTCTCCCTGTCAGATTATGCGGCCGTCCGCGAGCGCGCCAAAGCTACGACGCCCGGCAACTCGCGCCCTTCGAGCCATTCGAGGAACGCGCCGCCCGCCGTCGATACATAGGTGAAGCTGTCCGTTACGCCAGCTGCGTTGAGTGCCGCGACCGTGTCGCCGCCGCCGCCGACCGAGACGAGTTCACCTGCCTTGGTACGCTCGGCTGCAACCTTCGCCAATTCAAAAGTACCTGCGCCGAATGGCGGCGTTTCGAAAGCACCGACCGGACCATTCCACAACAAAGTTTTCGCGGACACGATTCGGGCGGCAAAATCCGCGATGGAATTCGGACCGATATCGAGGATCATACCGTCGTCGGGAACCTCGTTGACGGGATGCACGCTGTGGGCCGCGTTTGCCGCGAATTCCTTGGCGACCATGGCGTCCGACGGCAGGATGATCTTGCAGCCGGTTTCCGCCGCGCGCGACATGATCGACTCAACCGTATCGGCGAAGGACGGCTCGCACAGCGACCGGCCAACCTTGACCCCTTGGGCATGCAGGAAAGTGTTCGCCATCCCGCCGCCGATGATCAGCATATCGACCTTCGATGCCAGATTGGTGAGAACCGGGATCTTCGTGGAAACCTTGGCGCCACCGACGATGGCCGCGACCGGGCGCTTGGGAAGCTCCAGCACGATTTTGAAGGCGTTCAATTCGGCGAGCATTTGCAGGCCCGCATAGGCGGGCAGGGTCAGCGCGATGCCGTAGACCGAAGCGTGTGCGCGGTGGGAGACAGAGAAGGCGTCGTTCACGAAAATGTCACCGAGCTTGGCCAGGGACTCCACAAAGCCGGCGTCGTTTTTCTCCTCGCCAGGATAATAGCGCAAGTTCTCAAGGACCACGATCTGACCCGGCTGCAGCGCCGCAACCGCGTTTTCCGCTACGGGGCCGGTGCAGTCCTCAGCGAAGGTCACGCTCTTGCCCGGCAGCAGGCTGGCGAGTTTGCTGGCGACAGGCTTCAGCGTGTATTCCGGTTTCTTCTGTCCGTCCGGGCGGCCCAGATGCGACAGCACGACAACCCTGGCGCCGCGGCTGACAAGGCTTTCCAGCGTCGGAATGAGCCGCTCGATGCGCGTTGAGTCAGACACTTGCCCGTCTTTGAGTGGGACGTTCAGGTCGGCGCGGACGACGACGCGCTTGCCGCTCACATCGACGCCGTCGATGCCCTTGTAATTGCCAGTCACTGCCATAGTTCCCATGCTTCCTCCCTTCCGTTCACTTTCACGCGGCATCTAAGATCCTGAGCCATGCGTCCCGGGGCTTGCGGCTGATGTTCCGACTTGCGAACAGGCTCCGCCGCACGCCCGCCGATGGGGAATGCGATCGCGAGACGCTTCACTGGTGCTCAGTAGTTCGAATAGGGATGTCCTATTTTGCGGCATTTTGCTACAGGAAATCCCCCGGCAGAACTTGCGGCATTTACGCATAAGCGAAATCGTGCAGCACCGGTCCGCTATTCATGCACGGGTTTCACGACACCACCGCTACGCCAACAACTCTCCGGCGGAGCAGGGCTGGGCGACTATACGAGTGGATTGATTTACAACGCTGACAGGCCCGTCATCACGACCGATGGCGAACGCACTCCCCCGGATGCGGCATACCACCGCCTACCGTTTGGTGCTCACGACACGCTCGACAGCAAATGGATCGTCGCGGCGTTCAGGCCGCGTGTGACGCTGCAGGCTCCGTCAGAACGGCGTAAAGCGCCTCCTTGTCCCGCGAGGAGCGCAGCTTCTCAACCGCGGTTGGCTCACGCATGAGGCGCGAAATCCGCGCCAGCGCTTTGAGGTGGTCGGCACCGGCGTTCTCCGGCGCAAGAAGGAGAAACACGAGGTCAACGGGCTCTTCGTCGATGGCCTCGAAATCGATCGGTTCCTCGAGCCGCGCAAACAGCCCGACAATGCTCCTGAGTTCCTTCATCTTCCCGTGCGGAATGGCGATGCCGTTGCCGACGCCGGTGGAACCAAGGCGCTCACGCTGCAGCAGCGTGTTGAAGATCTCACGTTCGTCGATTCCCGTCAGCTTTGCTGCTCGCGCCGACAACTCTTGAAGGGCCTGCTTTTTATTACTTGCTTTCAAGGATGAGATGACGCCGTAAGGTGTAATTAGATCGCTCAGATCCATTGTCTTTCCCACACGCTCGCTTAACCCCCAAGTGCCGCCCGTTCGGGCCCGTTAGCCGCCGCCGTGGTTCTTCTCCCTCAGGATTCCGCCGGGATCGACCCAGCCGATATTGCCATCACCTCTCTTATAGACGACGTTCAACCGTCCGTTGCTCCCGTTCTTGAAAACAAGAAACGCCTTGTCGGCCAGATCCATTTCCATGACCGCGTCGCCAACCGAAAGCTCGCGAATGGCGGTCTGTGTTTCTGCGATAATGACCGGAGCCCGTTCGGCGTCGTCAGCTTCGTCCTCTTCGCCATGGCGAATGACATAATCAACCGCGCTCACGTCCGCGGCTACATCGCGCGGCGCATGTTGTTGTCCCTTGAGTCGGCGCTTGTATCGGCGCAGGCGTTTCTCAAGCCTGTCAACGGCCTCGTCGACGCTCGGATAGGGTTCGGCATCCGCGCCATGCGCCTGGAGCGACAAGCCGGAGCGCAGAGTTACGGTGCAGGTCGTCGTGAATTCGCCATGCGCCTTTTCGATGACGACATGCCCCGACAGCTCGTCGCTGCCGTATTTCTCGAGTGCCTTGTCCAGCCGGTCCGTGACGTACCCGCGAAGAGCTGCACCTAAATCCACGTTTTTTCCGGTGACTTGTATGGCCATCTTTGCATTGTTTCAGTAGAAAATGCAGGATCCGAATGCAGCATAAACACGGCGGCTGCCCCGATGCGGCCCCTTGCCGTCCCTCGCCATTAGCGCGGCGGACCGTAGTCCAGCCACAGCACGATGTCAAACATCGTTGCCGTTATTGTGATACGATTTTGAAAAAGTGAAAAGAGGTAAACTGCTTCCTTGAGGCGTTATCAGAATAAGTCTTATTCCGTTCTTTCGGCCAGTCTATTTGCGCCAGCCGCACTTTTTTCACGCCTCCGCTGAACCGAGGACGGAATGCGCATGAGTTCACGGTACTTTGCCACCGTCCTTCGCGCTATGTCAACACCGTTCGTCCGCAGAAGTTCGACGATCTTGTCGTCCGAGAGAATGGCGCGGGGCGATTCCGCATCGATCAGCTCTTTGATTCGATGCTTGACCGCTTCGGACGAATGCGCCTCGCCCGCGCCGGCAGCGGCAATCGCCGAGGTGAAGAAGTATTTCAGCTCGAATGTGCCGCGCGGCGTCTGCATATATTTATTTGACGTAACGCGGCTCACCGTCGATTCGTGCATGCTTATGTTGCCTGCGATATCGCGCAGGGAAAGGGGCTTGAGGCCCTGCACGCCATGCAGAAAAAAGCCCTCCTGCTGGCGCACGATTTCGCGCGCGACCTTGAGCATGGTCCGCCGCCGCTGATCGAGCGACCGCGCCAGCCAGTTCGCCGTCGCGATGCAGTTCTGCAGGTAGCTGCGGTCCTGGTCCGACCGGGCGAGGCGCTTGGCCGAGGCGTAGTAGCCATGATTGACGGCGATGCGCGGCAGCGTCTCGGCGTTGAGCTGCACCACCCAGGCCCCCTCCGCGCCGCGGAAGACCATGATGTCCGGCACCACGGCGTCTACCGGCTTCGTACCGAATTGCAGGCCCGGCTTGGGGTTGAGCGCGCGCACCTCGGCGATCATGTCGCGCAGGTCTTCCTCGTCCACCTCGCAGATGCGCTTCAGCCGGGCGAAATCATGCGCGGCGACCAGTTGGAGATTGTCGAGAAGCTTCGCGATCGCCGGATCGTAGCGGTTGGCTTCCTTGAGTTGCAACGCGAGGCATTCCGCCAGGGAACGGCCGCCGACGCCGGAGGGATCGAGGCTCTGGATGACCCCGAGCACCTCTTCCGCCCAGGCCAGCGGCGCGCCCAGCCTGTCGGCGACGTCCTCGCAAGTGCCGCGCAGATATCCGGCTTCGTCGATGAGGTCGATGAGGTGATCGCCAATCAGGCGCCGGGACGGATCGGTGATGCTCAGATGAAGCTGTTCGCGCAGGTGATCGCGCAAGGTCGTCTGCTGCGCGACGTAGTCTTCAAGGCTCGACTCGCCGTCGATGGCGCTGCCCCCGGCGGTCCTGAGCGAGAGCGACTCGTAGGTGGCAACCGGATCCGGGACGGCGTCGTCCAGGCGTTCGCCCATTTCGTCACCCGCCGATGCAGCAGTGGCGTCGGTGCCGTTCTGGTCCTCGGAAGCCGCGCCGTTCGCCTCGGTCCGGCTGTTCGCGCCCTCGTCGCCCGTCCGCTCATCCCATTCGATCAGCGGGTTCTGCTCGATTTCGTGCTCGAGAAAGGACTGCAATTCGAGATTGGAAAGCTGCAATAGCTTGATCGCCTGCTGCAATTGCGGCGTGATGACAAGCGATTGGGACTGCCGTAGCTCTAGCTTCGCCGAGAGCAAGGGTGCGCTTCCATTTTCCAACTCGATTACGCGGGCGAAGGCTACCGCGAGAACATGTCGCCCAGATAGACGCGCTTGACGTCCTCGTTGGCCACGATCTCCTGCGGCGAGCCCTCAGTCAACACCTTACCATCGTAAATGATGTAAGCGCGGTCAATCAGTTCCAGCGTCTCGCGGACATTGTGATCCGTAATGAGCACGCCGATCCCGCGTTGGGTCAAATGCCGCACAAGCGCGCGGATATCGCCGATGGCGATAGGGTCGATACCTGCGAAAGGCTCGTCCAGGAGCATGTAGGACGGGCGTGAGGCCAGCGCGCGTGCGATTTCGAGGCGGCGCCGCTCGCCGCCCGACAGCGCGATGGCGGGCGATTTGCGCAGGCGCGCGATGCGGAATTCATCCAGAAGCGCGTCAAGCTGGCGCTCGCGCTCCTTGCGGCTCTTTTCCGTCACTTCGAGGACGGCGCGGATGTTCTCCTCCACGGTCAGGCCGCGAAAAATCGACGCTTCCTGCGGCAGATAGCCGATGCCGAGGCGCGCACGTCGGTACATGGGCAGCCTGGTGACGTCGTGCCCGTCGATCAGAACCCGGCCCTGGTCGGGCTTGATCAGGCCGGTAATCATATAGAAAACCGTGGTTTTGCCGGCGCCGTTCGGGCCGAGGAGGCCTACCGATTCGCCCTTTCTCACGGTCAGGCTGACGTCCCTCACCACGGTGCGCGATTTGAAGCTCTTGACGATCCCCGCCACGGAAAGCTGATTGTCCACTGCGGGAACGGGACGGCGCTGTGGCGCCCCCTGCGAGGGAAGCCGCCTGACCTGCGCACTCGGCCGCGATCCCTGCGGTCTGGCCTGTGCCTGCGATCTACGCCCGTCCATGATTGTCATACTGCCGCCAGAACTGCGCACGCCCACGATCAAACCCTAGTGTCCCGTCTCTCACATTGCCAAATCGAATTTGCGGCAAAGGTGAAAGCATTGGCGAGACGCCACACTAGTGCCAACGGCGTGAAAGGTTAATGCCTAAATCGTCCCGGCCGAAAGGCGCAGCACCCGCCACGCGTCTTCTCCGCGACGGCCCGTCAGTTTCCCGAACCCGTTTTCTTGCGCTTTTCCTCCACGTTAGGGTTGAGAATGGCCGACACCCTCTTGCCCATCGGCATGAAGACCGCCGTACTCTCGGCAAGGTTGATCGTCAGATTTTCGGCACCGACGATAGCCCCCCCCTGCTTCACCTTCACGTTGCCGGTCAGATAGACCATCTGCTTCTTGACCTCGAAAACGGCGGAATCGCCGGTGGCTTCCTGGCCGTTCTTGGAGGCTATGACGACGTTGCCCCTGGCATTGATGCGGCTGATCTCGGCGCCGCCTCCGGGGAGCGGCGATTTCGCGGTGTCCTTGCCCCTGCGCTTCCGGGCTGTGTAAATGACGCTCAACTCGTCCGCCATCATGTTGAAATCGCCTTGCGTCGCCGAGACACTGCCCTTGAATATCGCGGTCTTCTTCTTGTCGTCGATTTCAAGCATATTGGCCTGAATGTCGATCGGCTTGTTGGAATTGGCGCCGAGATTCTTGGCGAAGTTCGTCGCGGGTGCCTGCGCATGCGCCGCGCCCGGGCCGAGGATCAGGGCAGCCGCCAGCGCAAGGCCATACACCCTAAGTCCGCCTGGCAGGATCGTGCGCATCATTTCTCCCCTTCCCTGGGTGCCCGCTCCAGATGCACCTTCACGTCACCCGTGAACACCACGCGCGATTCGCTCGTATATAATGTCATGGCCTGGGCACGGATTGTGCTGTCATGAAACGACAGTTCGACATTATCTGGCGAAATCAGCACATGATTTTGGAAGAATGCCGTCGCCGTCCTCAGCTTTCCCGAGAGTCCGGCTTGCCCGCCAATGATCACGCCGTTGTCGAAGGTGAGTTCCTCCTTCTTGGAGTGATAGAGGCCCGAAGGCGCCGTCATCGTCGTCTTCTGCCCGGCATTCGAGAGGAGATCAGCCGTGATCCTGGTCAGCGAGACCAGTTCGGGATGCTTGACGTTCTGGGTGGCATATTCGGCGCGGACGTCGTAGGTGCCGTGCTTTTCGTGGACCCCCTTGATGCGCGGGTTGATCATCTTCAGGCCCTCGCTGGTCAGATCGACCTGGGCCGTGGCTTCGCCGCCCTTGACGGTGACCCTGACCTTGCCCGGCAGCATATAGAGCCCGCTGACGCCAAGCGCCGCCAGCGGCAACGCCAGGCGGAGGAACCTGACCAGCGCACTGTGCCGCACGGCGGCGCGGAAAGCACGCGTGCGATCGGCCGCCTGAGGCAGGCCGCGGAAGCGCGCTACCGCCGTGTTTTGCGACTGGATCGCCATGATGCCCTGTTCACATTCCCCGGATGCGCCTGCCGCCGTCTTCTGACGATCGAACCTGAACACAGATGATACGTCTGGCCGGGCGTTTCCCGTTCATAGCTGCATTGCGGTGCAAAATTATGGACTGCGCCCGCCGGAATCCGCCTCACGTCTTAGTGAGCGAAGATTTCCTCGGTATCCCAGCCCAACAGGTCGAGTTGCGCGCGTACCGGCAGATACGCGAAACAGGCGTCGGCGATCCCACGCCGTCCCTCACGATCAAGCAGCTCTTCGAGAATGGCCTTCAAGCGGTGCAGATGCAAGACATCGGACGCGGCATAGGCTAGTTGTTCATCCGAAAGATGCTCCGCCCCCCAGTCCGAGGACTGCTGCTGCTTGGAGATTTCAACCCCGAGC
This sequence comes from Rhodomicrobiaceae bacterium, assembly GCA_050290865.1. Taxonomy (GTDB): domain Bacteria; phylum Pseudomonadota; class Alphaproteobacteria; order Rhizobiales; family Rhodomicrobiaceae; genus JARRLC01. Next base: position 54,923 of record JBNKIW010000021.1, read on the forward strand.
AGGATGTTGCACAAGTCGCGCAGGCCATGCCGGTCGGTATAGGTGCGCACGAGCTTCGAGGCGATCTTCGTGCACCACACCGGCGACGCCAGCACGCCCAGATAGCGGTTCATCACGGCGATGTCGAAGCGGCCGTAGTGGAACAGCTTGATCACGCCCGGATCGGTCAGAAGGCGCTTGAGATTAGGCGCGTCATAGGGTTCGCCCACGGGAAACTGGACCAGATGCGCGTCACCGTCGCCGCGCGAGAGCTGCGCGAGACAAAGCCGGTCGCGATGCGGATCGAGGCCCATCGTCTCTGTGTCGATGGCCACGAGGTCGCCGAAGAGAAGGCCGTCCGGCAGGTCGCCCTTGTGAAGTGTGATTGCCATGGGGCGCTTATAGCACAGGAGCCGCCGAGCGCCAGCATGGCTGCACGGAAGGCACCATTTCCCAAGGCCGGGGCTACGTCTATATATGACGATGTCAAGTTCGAACCGCCATCCGGGGCGGAGAATGGGAGCCGCCATGACCAGAATTGCCATCCGCGACCCGATGCCTGCCGACGAACTGCGCTGGCGGGAACTGTGGGAGGGATATTACCGATTCTATGAGACGGCGGTGCCCGAGGAGGTGACCGCCGCGACATGGCGGCGCATGCTCGACCCGGCATCGAGCATTCACGGGCGTCTCGCGGAAGCGGATGGCGAGGTCGCGGGTTTTTCGATCTGCGTGCTGCACGAGGGCACTTGGACGCTGGGACCGGTGTGCTATCTGGAGGATCTGTTCGTGGATCCCGCCCGGCGCGGCGGCGGTATCGGCCACGCGCTCATTCACGATTTACTCAGCCTGGGGCGCATGCGCGGCTGGTCGAGGCTGTACTGGCATACGCGAGCGGGCAATGCCGCGGCGCGGCGATTATACGATCGTTTCGGCGCCGCCGACGATTTCGTGCGCTACCGGATCATGTTGGAGTAGGCGGCTTACCATCCCAAGAGCGGCAGCAGATAGGTCCGCGCGGCCAGCACGATCAGGACGACGGCCGCGCAGCACAGCACCATGGACGACACGGCGATGAGAGTGTTGCGGAGTGTGGGGTGCATCTTCGTGCCTGGTTTTAGAGTTCCGCGGCGTTCCGGCGATAGCGCCCCGTGCATGGAAGCTGCTGGATGGCCGGTATTTTACGGCGTTTCATGTAGCAGGTCCGCACACGCGCGGCAAACCGTCCCGAGTGTGCCGCGAGACAGAGAGTGACTGGCCACTTTGTCGCAAGCTTTCGTCGATAAAAGCAAATAGTCCAGCGCGATAACGCGATTAAAAGCGTCTTGACTAGGAACACATGCGCACATATATCTTATGCGACATAATAATTTTTGAGAAATCCTTCGCTTCCACTAAAATAGGTTTCTTATAGATTATTGGCGCAAAGCTTGATGCTCCCTGCCTGCGAGGCTATTCCCGCCGAAAAACAAGCACCGGGGAGAGCACCTACCCGAGCCAGCAGTTCAGCTGCACGACGTCGAGATCGAAAAGGCCCGGGAAGACGCAATGGCGAAGAACAAGGGCAAATATCTGCTCGTGGTCGAAGGCGCCATTCCGATGAAGGACGGCCGCATCTATTGCAAGATCGGCGGCAAGAGCTCGCTGGAGCTGACGCGCGAGGCGGCGGTGATCGCGCTGGGATCATGCGCATCCTAGGGCGGTATGCCCTCGACGCCGCCCAATCCGACCGGCTACGTGGGGGGCGCCGAGGAACAGGGGGCGAAGGCCAACATCGCGGCTGTCGCCGCCCTGTCGGCTGCGGCTGGCACAGCCATGGCCGCGGGCGTCGTGCTGACGGCGCTGCTGCGGTGGCGGCCTTCAACAAGCCGGTCTTCCCGAAGGGCGAGGTCATGGGGTTCGGTTTCCATGAGGTGCCGCGCGGCATCCTGTCGCACTGGGCCGTGATCCGGGACCGCAGGATCGCCAACTACCAGTGTGCCGTACCGTCCACATGGAATGCTAGGCCGCGCTCCGAGGACGGTTCGCCCGGGCCTTACGAGGCCTCGCTGGCGGACACCCCCGTCGCCGATCCCGAACAGCCGCTGGAAGTGCTGCGCACGGTCCATTCCTTCGATCCCTACCTCACCTGTGCGGTGCATGTCCACGACCAGGAGGCCGGCCAGGCGGTGCGGGGCAGCGCGTTCTGATTGTGCCGTGAAAGTCTGCTCACCCGGCTTCCGGTCCCCGGCCCGGCTCACTCTGCCGTCTTTTCGCTTGCTCAACCGGGCAGGGCCGGTCAGGATGGGCAAGGGCCGAGACAAATCAAAGCCTTCCGTCATTCAGCCCTCCCCTTCGCGGGAGAGGGCTGCAGCACGTTCCGTAATTCATACAATCGAGAGATAACGATATGCGCGCCGTGGTTCTCGGGATCGGTAACATTCTCCTTTCTGACGACGGAATTGGTGTGCACGCCGTCAATGCGCTGGTTGCGGGCTACGATCTGCCGCCGGAAGTCGAGGTGATCGATGGCGGCACCTCGGCCATGGATTGCCTCGACCAGATCGCGGGCGCCGATCTCCTCCTGATTGCCGACTGTATGCACTCCGGACGCGAAATAGGGGGCATCACCCGGCTCGAAGGTGACGAACTACACGCCTTTTTCCGCACCCGCCTTTCGCCGCATCAGATCGGGCTCGCCGATGTGATGGCGGCCCTGCAGCTTCGCGGAACAGCACCGCAGCGCACGGTCCTCATCGGCATCGAGCCGGAGTCGCTGGCGGTCGGAACGGCCCCTACGCTGCGTCTTGCGAAGCGGGTGCCGGCAATGGCGATCATGCTCGCCGCTGAACTCATGACGGCCGGGCTCGACCTCATGCCGAAGATTCCCGCATGCGACGTCAGCCGCAGTGCGGAGGATGCCACCCATTGAGCGCGGCAAGGTTAAGTGGCTCGTGGCGCTGAAAAGTTGCCGGAATGCCGGCGTCTCTGTATCTTGGCCGGAGAACAGCAGAACCGCCCCGTGAGCCACGCAGCAAAGGTCCACCGGCTTGGACGCCCATCGGCCAGATGACGAACCGCCCCTGCCTGTTCAGGGACGGCCCTACAGCTTCCTCTATATCCGCCCCCGCGACATGAGCGCGAGGCTGCACAAGGGATATCTGCAGAATGTGCGCCCGCGCGATGCCGCCACGCTGCTCATTTACGACAGGAGCGACGGAGAGGTGCGGCTCCTGATGGGCCAGCGGCATCTCACGCACAAATTCATGCCCGGCAAGTTCGTTTTCCCGGGCGGGCGGGTCGAGCCGATCGATTATCGTGCCGTGGTGGGGGCGCGTCTTCCCGAGGCGATCGTCGCCAAGCTTTTGCGCTCCATCAGCGGTGTCCGGCATGGTTCGCGCGCCCTCGCGATGGCCCATGCGGCGATCCGCGAAACGGGGGAGGAAACCGGCGTCATCGTCGGCGCCAATGACCCGCGCGAGGTGGGGGACAGTGCGGGCGTGGCCGATTTCGGCGCGTTATCCCTTGTCGCCAGGGCGGTGACGCCGCCGCGGCGCCCCAGGCGTTTCGACACGCGCTTCTTTGCGGCGCCTGCCGAGGCCATCACTGGTCATCTCGGCAGCGCTGACGGCGAATTCATCGCCAGTCACTGGCTGACGCTGGAGGAGGCGCGCGCGCAGGACATTCCCACCATCACCCGCGCCGTTCTCGACGATTTCGCGGGCCGCCTTGGCGCCGGGACCATCGGCGACCCGCAGGCGCCGGTGCCGTTCTACTTCATGCGCGGCGCCTGCTTCCACAGGCGGCTGCTTTGACGAAAGCGGCAGCCTGTCGCGTCAAAAGAGTACCGCAGCCCTCACGAGAGCCGCGGCACCAAGGGGAGGTTCGCAAAGAGCGGTCAGCGCGCCGCTGCAACCGGCAGCATCCGGCGGAGGGTGTTGTCGCCCAGGATGTAATGGTGGAACAGCGCCGCCACGGCATGCAGCCCGACCAGGAAGTAGAAGAGGTTGCCCCCTACCTCATGGATCTCCTCCAGCGCGTGCCCGAATTCCCTATCCGCGCCGATGAGCGGCGGCAGTTCGAGGCCGAAGAAGGGCACCGCGTGCCCCTTCGCGCTCACCATCAGCCAGCCAAGGAGCGGCATGGCGATCATGACCGCATAGAGCGCGAGATGAAGCACCTTGGCGAGGGCGTCCTGCCAGCCGACAGGCGCCGGTTCGATCGCGGGCGCGGCCGGGCCGAAGACGCGCACTGCCAGCCGCAACAGGGTCAGGAAGAAGATCAGCATGCCCAGGCTGAAATGCGTCTGCATCATCCAGGTTCGCATGGTGCTGCCGCGCGGGAACGCTTCGTGAAATTCCACGGTGACGTAGACGCCGACCAACAGGACCAGGACGAGCCAGTGCAGTCCGATCGTGAGCAATCCGTATCGCGCCGGGGTGGAATTCGAAGCCATGAAAGTCTCCTCTGGGAAGGTGAATGCGCCGGGCAGCGATGCACGGGCCGATTGCGCTGGAAGATTGCACACTTACTCTGACGGGAACCTGAAAACGGCCTTCAGCGTTCCGTCAGCTACGGGAAGGGGGCCGCAGCGGCGGCATGACAAAACATCACCGCGGACGCAAGGACGTATTCCCGGCGATCAACACTAAAACACATAGCGGGAATGAAGGCCGCCGGATCAGCTTGCTGCCGCGGCCACCTTCTCTTCCGGTTTCGCCGTTTTGGGGCGCACGGCAGCCGAGTAGTCGTCCATGAGCGTCTGCGTGATCTCGCCCGGCGTGAAGCGGTACGGCCCGATCTCGGCAACCGCCGTTACCTCGGCGGCGGTGCCGGTGAGGAAGCATTCCTGGAAATCGGCCATTTCCTCGGGCATGATCGGCCGCTCGATGACCTGCAATCCGCGCGCCTTGGCGAGATCGATCACCGTGCGGCGCGTGATGCCGTTGAGGAAGCAGTCAGCCTCCGGCGTGTGGAGGACACCGTCCTTGATGAAGAAGACGTTGGCGCCGGTCGCCTCAGCGACGCGCCCGCGCCAGTCAAGCATGAGAGCGTCGGCGTATCCGGCCGCTTCGGCGCGGTGTTTCTCGATGGTGCAGATCATGTAAAGGCCGGCGGCTTTGGCCAATGCGGGCGCGGTGCGCGGATCGGGGCGGCGGTATTCCGCAATGTCCATGCGGATGCCTTTCAGGCGCTGTTCGGGATCGAAATAGGTGCCCCAGTACCACGCGGCGACGGCGACGTTGATCGTCGTCGCTTGCGCGGAGACACCCATCTGTTCCGAGCCGCGCCAGGCGAAGGGACGGACGTAGCCCTCAACGATGGCGTTGGCGCGGATGGCATCCCGGCTGGCCTGATCGAGTTCATCGACGCTGTAAGGGATTTCGAAACCGAGAGCTTTTGCCGACTCGCGCAGGCGTTCGGAATGCTCCGTCAGCTTGAAGATCTCGCCCCCATAGACCCGCTCGCCCTCGAATACGGCGCTGGCGTAGTGCAACCCGTGGCTCAGCATGTGGAGCTTGGCGTCGCGCCAGGGCACGAGTTCGCCATTGTACCAGATGAATCCTTCGCGCTGATCATAGGGTTCGCTTGCCATGAGTTCCTCCAAGAGCGCCCCGGCCAAAACTTCGAGGCGTCACTGTCATAGATATATGTGGTTTCGCAAGGCCGCAAAAAAGCGCCGATTGCGTGACGTTAGTCTTGCTCTGCAGGTTAAACAAGTCCAAATATGTCAACATGACTGACGTAATCCCCGAGGCGTATCCCCCGGGCACGCCCCCTGGGCGGCAGGCGGCGAGGACGTCTCCTCGAAGCGGCAGCGCGCGCGGTACCGAGGACATTTTCTGGTATATCGAGGCGTTCTTCTTCGCCTATCGCGACCTGATCGGTGATCCGGACCGCATCCTGGCGGGCATCGGCTTCGGCCGCGCCCATCACCGCGTTTTGCACTTCGTTTGCCGCTATCCGGGGATGCGGGTCGCCGGTCTTCTGGAAATCCTCCAGATTACGAAGCAAAGTCTGGCGCGGGTTTTGCGGGATTTGATAAAGGAAGGGTATATCGAGCAGCGTTCGGGCAAGGCCGACCGGCGCGAGCGGCTGCTCTATCTGACGCCGCGGGGGCGGACTCTGGCACGGCGTCTCGCCGCGCCGCAGCTCGCCAAGATGCGCGAAGCTTTGTCGCGGCTCGACGAAGCGGACCGGCCTGCCGTAGCGGCGTTTCTGGAGAGTATGATATCCGGTGCCGGGCGGCTGCCCGCGATGAAGCGCCGCACCGGGGATGGAGGCCGAACCGGCGGCGGAGCAGACTCAGAGGTGACGTGCGATGAGTGAGACGCAGATTGGCGGTGGGACTACGGTCGTTGCGGATAATGCGCCGCATGTGCTCGTCGTAGACGACGACAAGCGTATCCGCGATTTGCTGGCGCGGTTCCTCGGCGAAAACGGCTATCGGGTTTCCACGGCGGAGGATGCCGCCGCCGCGCGGGCGGCCATGCGCGGTCTTGCCTTCGACCTCATCATTCTCGACGTGATGATGCCCGGCGAGGACGGTTTTTCGCTGGCGGAAGACCTGCGCAGCACCTCGCAAATCCCGATTCTGATGCTGACGGCCCGCTCGGAAGCGGAGGACCGCATATCAGGGCTGGAAATCGGTGTGGACGACTACATGCCCAAGCCATTCGAGCCGCGCGAGCTGCTTTTGCGTCTGAACAACATTGTGAAGCGGCGCGGCGAGGTGGCGAGCGGGCCTGAGGAGATGAAGTTCGGCAAGTTCGTCTTCTATCCGGTGCGCGGCGAACTGCGCGCCGAGGATGAAACGATCAAGCTTACGGAAATCGAGCGCAATCTGCTCCGCCATTTTGCGTTGCATGCCGGTGTGACCGTGGATCGTGAAGACCTCGCCAGCCTGTCGGGCCATGACAGCGAGCGCGCGGTAGACGTTCAGATCAACCGGCTCAGGCGAAAAATCGAAGCCGACCCCGCGAATCCGGTCTATCTGCAGACCGTGCGCGGCCGCGGCTACATCTTTTATGTCGACTGATGGTTCCGGCAACGATAGATCACACGGGAGGACGTGAGCCTGGCTTCGGCGGCATGATGCGCCGGGCCAGCGCGCGGTTGAGCGCGCTTACCTCGCGGGTGCTGCCCAAAGGTTTGTATGCGCGTGCGCTGATCATCATCATCGCGCCGATCGTCCTTTTGCAGTCCGTGTTGATCTTCGTGATCATGGAGCGGCACTGGGAGTATGTGACACGGCACCTTGCGCGGGCGACCGTGCAGGACATCGCCTCGCTGGTTTCGGTTTACGAGAACTATCCCCACCCGGATGGCTACACGCGCCTCGTCGATATGGCGCGCGAGCAGCTCGGGCTTGTCGTGAAGATCGTTCCCGGTGACAAGCTGCCGCCGCGAAGGCCGAGGCCGTTTTTCGGACGTCTCGACCGTACGCTTTCGAAGCAGATCCGGCGGAAGATCGACAAGCCTTTCTGGATCGACACGGTGGCCAACTCCACCCATGTCGATATCCGCATCAAGCTCCGCGGCGCGGTGATGCGGGTGCTGGCCCGGCGCAGCCAGACCTATGCTTCCAATACGTATGTCTTCATGCTGTGGATGGTGACGACTTCGCTGATTCTGCTTACCGTCGCCATTCTCTTCCTGCGCAATCAGATCCGGCCGATCCTGTCGCTGGCGCTGGCGGCCGAGCGCTTTGGCCGCGGCCAGCCCGCGCAGTCGGATTTCAGCGTCCGCGGCGCCCGCGAGATACGGCAGGCGGCGCTTGCGTTCCTTGAGATGCGTGACCGGATCGAGCGCCATGTCGAGCAGCGGACGACGATGCTGGCGGGTGTCAGTCATGATCTGCGAACGATTCTGACACGTTTCCGGCTGCAGCTCGCGATGCTGAAGAGCGGCCCCGAGGTCGATGAACTGGTCAACGATGTCGATGAAATGCAGGCGATGCTGGAGGACTACCTGGCATTTGCGCGAGGCGGTATCGGCGAGGAAGCGAAGCCCGCCGACATCCGCGAGCTTCTGACGGAGATTCGTGGCACCTTCGACAAGCATCCGGACAAGACGGTATCGCTCGAAGCGTCGGATCTGCCGATGGTCGTAACCATTCGCCGCAATGCGTTCAAGCGCGCGGTCATGAACCTGGTGACCAACGCTGCGAAATTCGGGAAGCGCACGGTGATCGGGGGGGCGATGTCACGGCGCAACCTGGTCATCACGGTGGACGACAACGGGCCGGGTGTGCCCATTCACGCGCGCGATGCCGTGTTCCGGCCTTTCTACAGGCTCGATACGGCGCGCAATCAGAATGTGAAGAGCACGGGGCTGGGACTGGCGATCGCCCGCGACATCATTCGCGCTCATGGTGGGGAGATCCATCTCGGCGAGAGCCGTCTGGGCGGGCTGAAGGCGACGATCAGGATCCCGCTGTAGCAGCCTTGGCTTTGGCGAAAGGTGTCGAGTATATTCCATTTGCAAATCCCAGCCGCACTTGCCGCGCAGATAGAGCTGGCTCGGGAAATTTGAACTCCAGAGTTAAGTGGTTTTTTAGTCCTCTGACGGCAATTTAGCCGGGTTCTGTCGCAAATTTGTGTTCATTTTCAGTAAATCTGCTTAGGTTATGGCTTTATATTGAATGCAGCCAGCTGGATTTAGTTTCTGACCATGATCGATTTTAAAGGCAGTCCTTACCCGAAAGATGTGATTTTGTACGCGGTGTAGTTCTACGTCAGATACGCCGTTTCCTATCGGGATCTGGAAGAGAGACATCGTCAAGTTAACGGATCCTGGATGAATTTGCGTCAATGAAGCGATCATGACAGCAGTTCGTGATCCGCTTTATC
>JBNKIW010000022.1:0-61792 GCA_050290865.1 Rhodomicrobiaceae bacterium
GTGTGGACCAAATCCGAAGTTCACCAGCGCCGCGTGAAAGGACGCCGTCTTAGCGATTTATGACTCCTGGTACTAGTCTTACTGCGTCATAAATTCCAGACTTGGGCAAATCCTCTGTTCGAGGTTGCGCAGCAGGGACAGCGCGACACACCTCTCGCAAGGGTCACGGCAATCCGCTTCCGCACACTGGGAATCGAATTTCGCACATGGCGTTTGGGCCGGATCGGAGGCGCCTCGGGGGCGATAACCTTCGGAAATGGCGGGTTTTTGACCCCCGCGGCGGCGGCCATTCGCGAGAACCCCAGCGCCGTAACCTCATCCCGGAATTTGGTGCCCGCGCCATAGCCCGCGTCCGCCAGGATCATGCCGCGGGAGCGCCTTCCCTGCAGGCTTGCCTGATCAGCTTGAGAGCTATTTCCGGCTTGGTCTGGAAGCGTACATCCACGGGAACACCGGCCTTCCGCCGCTCCTCGTCGTCGACCCACGCCTCCGGCAAATACATGCGGTAGCCGATGGGAAGACAGGCGAAATGGTTGGCAATAAAGAGCGAAACCGCGTTCTGGCAGTTGTCCTCAAGTAGCGAAGCGGCAGGACACAGAAAAATACACTTGCTTGCCGAGTTGCCCGCAATTCTGACGGGCGACGCCAACGGAATGCTCGCCCTTTCTTGCAAAGATGGCATGAACGGGAAGGGAACCTACTGTGCCAGATTCGTGCCACAGCACCCGACCTGGCTTGGCGCGTTTTCGCTTCGTTCTGCACGTCTGCATCTTTCGTGTCCCTTCCCCCACCGCATCGGGAATCCCCTGCTACAAACGGTTTTTGTTGACACGCCACCTGCCTTGCCTTACCCACGCCGGTGGGACACCTCCCCCCAACGGGAGGCAACTATCTGAAAGGGTAGACCACCATGACCATACCGCGTCCGGCAGCGCATCCGCGTGTGCCGTATTTTTCTTCCGGCCCCTGCGCAAAACGCCCCGGCTATTCCGTCGAAAATCTGAAAACCGCCGCTCTTGGCCGCTCGCACCGTTCCAAAAACGGTAAGGCGAAGCTGAAGACCGCCATCGACAAGACCCGCGCCATCCTCGGCGTCCCCGACGACTATCTCATCGGCATTACGCCCGCGTCCGACACCGGCGCTTTCGAGATGGCGATGTGGTCCATGCTCGGCGCACGCGGTATCGACGTGTTGGCCTGGGAAAGTTTCGGCGAGGGCTGGGTCGCCGATATCCTCAAGGAATTGAAGCTCGACGATGTGCGCAAATTCACAGCCGCCTATGGCGAGCTGCCGGATCTGACCGCCGTCGATTTCCGCCGCGACGTCGTCTTCACCTGGAACGGCACGACCTCGGGCGTGCGCGTCCCGAGCGGCGAGTGGATCCCCGACAATCGCGAGGGGCTGACGCTGTGCGACGCGACGTCCGCGGCCTTCGCGCAGGATCTGCCCTGGACCAGACTCGACGTGACCACCTTCTCCTGGCAGAAGGTGCTCGGCGGCGAAGCCCAGCACGGCATGATCATTCTGTCGCCGCGCGCGGTCGAGCGCCTTGAAAACCACAAGCCCGCCTGGCCGATGCCGAAGATCTTCCGGCTGGTCAAGAAGGGCAAGGTGGACAGCGCGTTCTTCGAAGGTGCGACCATCAACACGCCGTCCATGCTGTGCGTGGAGGATTACCTCGACGCGCTGGCCTGGGCGGAGAGTGTGGGCGGACTGAAAGGGCTGTTCGCACGCGCCGACGGCAATGCTCAGACGATCGCCGACTGGGTGGAGCGCACGCCCTGGGTCGCCAATCTGGCGGAGAAGCCCGCGATCCGCTCGAACACGTCGGTCTGCCTCAAGATCGTGGATAAGGACGTCGTCGCTGCGCCCGCCGAGGTTCAGGCGGCAATCGCCAAGAAGATCGCCTCGACGCTGGAGACCGAAGGCGTGGCGATGGACATTGCATCCTACCGTGACGCCCCCGCCGGCCTGCGCATCTGGGCAGGCGCCACGGTGGAGACGTCCGACATTGAGGCGCTCCTGCCGTGGCTCGACTGGGCCTTCGAGGCAGCCAAGACCGAGCTGCTGAAGGCTTGAAGCCAACACTGTCTGATGCGCCGCACCCGATTTTGTCATGTTCGCGCAAGCGGGCATCCAGCCTGGCCGCTCCGCCTTCGGACGGTGGCGCTGGATTTCCGCCTGGGCGGGAATGACAAGACGGTGAGGAAAGGCGCATTCCCCTGCTAACCCAGTTCCGGAGAGAACATCATGACCGCTCCCCGCGTTCTTATCGCTGACAAGCTTTCGCCGCTCGCCCAGAAGATCTTCGACGAGCGCGGCATCGAGACCGACACCAAGACCGGCCTCGACAAAGACCAACTCGCCGAAATCATCGGCAATTACGACGGCCTGGCCGTACGCTCGGCCACCAAGGCCACCGAGAAGGTGCTCAACCACGCCGCCCGCCTGAAGGTGATCGGCCGCGCCGGGATCGGCGTAGACAATATCGACGTGCCCGCCGCCACGGCGCGCGGCATCATCGTCATGAACACGCCATTCGGCAACTCCATCACGACCGCCGAGCACACCATCGCCATGATGATGGCGCTCGCCCGCCAGATCCCGGAAGCCGACCGCTCGACCCAGGCGGGCAAATGGGAGAAATCGCGCTTCATGGGCGTGGAAGTTACGTCCAAGACGCTCGGCATCATCGGCTGCGGCAATATCGGCTCGAACGTCGCCGACCGCGCGCAGGGGCTGGCGATGAGGGTCATCGCCTTCGACCCGTTCCTCACGCCTGAGCGCGCCATGGAACTCGGCGTCGAGAAGGTCGACCTGGACACCCTGCTCCGCCGCGCCGATTTCATCACCCTGCACACGCCGCTGACCGAGAAGACCAAGCACGTCATCGACGCCGACGCCATCGCCAAGACGAAGAAGGGCGTTCGCATCCTGAACTGCGCGCGCGGCGGACTGGTGGTGGAGGCCGCGCTCGCCGAGGCGATCAAGGCGGGCCATGTCGCGGGCGCCGCACTCGATGTGTTCGAGGTGGAACCGGCGAAGGAGAACCCGCTGTTCGGCCAGCCGAACGTGATCTGCACGCCGCATCTTGGCGCCTCCACCGCCGAAGCGCAGGAGAACGTTGCGGTGCAGGTCGCCGAGCAGATGGCCGACTATCTGCTCCAGGGCGCGATCGCCAACGCCATAAACTTCCCCTCCATCTCGGCGGAGGAAGCGCCGCGCCTGAAACCGTTCGTCAAGCTCGCCGAGCAGCTCGGCTCTTTCGCAGGGCAGCTCACGCAGTCCGCGCCGAAGGCCATCCGTCTCGAATATGCCGGCGAGATGGCCGAATTGAACACCCGCGCGTTGACCTCGGCGGCGCTCAACGGCGCGCTGCGTCCGCTCCTGCAGGATGTGAACATGGTCAACGCGCCGGTGATCGCCCGCGAGCGCGGCATCCAGGTGGAAGAGGTGCGCCGCGGTCAGGAAGGTGCCTATGAAACCTACATGAGGGTGACCCTCACCACCGAGCGCGGCGAGCGGCCGGTCGCCGGAACCGTGTTCTCCGACGGACGTCCGCGCCTCATCCAGGTCCGGGGCATCGAACTGGAGACCGAGCTGACACCGCACATGCTCTACACCGAGAACGCCGACAAGCCGGGCTACATCGGCGCGCTGGGAACGGTTCTCGGGACGTCGGGCGTCAACATCGCCACCTTCACCCTCGGCCGCGCGGGCGTGGGCGGCAAGGCGATGGCGCTGGTGGGCGTGGACGAGCGCGTCAGCGACGAGGTGCTGAGCAAGGTGCGGTCCCTGCCGCATGTGGTGCGTGCCGACCGGCTGGGCTTCTGAAAGAGCGGAAAGGCTTCGGGCGCCTCGGATACCGGGGCGCCTCCGCCCTTTCCCGTGCACCATGAACCGGCAGTATCCGTTTGGCGCGAATGCGGACGTTAAACAAACCTTTACGCCTCGCCCGCTATTCAATGCATAGGCTCAGGGTTTTCATTTACCAAACGGGTATGACACCATTCCGGATGCGGCTATCTGTCGTTGCGTTCCTGGCTCTTGCCGCAGCGACATCCTTCAACGCCATTTACATGCAGGAAGCCTCGCGCCACACGGCGGCAACCGTGGAGAGTGCCAGCCCGGCCGAGGACGCCAAGGGCCGGTCCCGTGCTGCGACCGCGGCCCTGCCCGGGGAGGAGGAGGCAGCGGAGCGTGCGGAACAGTCCACGGCGGGCGGCGCTGCGCGCAAGGCCGCGCCGCAGCAGCCTGAAACGCTCCCCGAGCCCGACCAGCGCGTGAAAGCCATCCAGCGCGAGCTGTCGCTGCGCGGCTATCAACCCGGCCGCCGGGATGGCGTTCTTACATTGGATACCCGTGCTGCGATTCTCGCCTGCGAGTTCGACGAGAACCTGCCTTTGAGCGGCAAGGCGACGGAAGCGGTACTGAAGGCCCTCATCTTTGCCAAGGCCGCCGGCAAGACCGATGTCGGCGCGCCGGATCGCTTCGAGCAACGCCGTGAGGTCGTCCAGCAGGTCCAGCAGATGCTCGCGCAGCTCGGCTACTCGGCCGGACCTGTCGATGGGAGCGTCGATGCCCGGATGCGCGAAGCCATCCGCCGCTTCGAGACGGACCGCCGCCTGGAGCCGGGCGGCCATCTCACCGCGCGCGTCCTTCTGGAGATGGTGATCGTCGCGGGCAAGCCCTTCGCGGCGTCGAGCTGACCTGGACCGGAGGACAAGAGGTTGCGTCTCAAAGCCGGGATCTGGGTCGGGGCCTACCTCCGCAAGCTGAACGCACTGGCCGTCACCGCAGTCGTTGCGCGCCGCGGCGATGGCGACGCCGGGGCGATATTCGTCAAAGTCGCCTCGCTGGACGGCTTCGCCCTGGTTCTGCGCCCTGCCGCCACCGGCCTGGCCGGCACGGAAGACGAGCGGTTCTGGTCCCTCGCCTTCCCCGAAGGCCGGCTTGAAGAAACCAAGGCGGACGCCTACCTCACGCGGCAGGCCGGTTTCGATCCCGATATCTGGGTGATCGAGGTGGAAGACCGCCAGGGGCGGCATTTTCTCGACGATCATTTGATTAAGGAATGACCAACTGCGCCGTGTACGCGCGCGAATAATGCGGTAGAGTATGGCCGGTTCAGGTTTCGAGCGCGGCGAATTCGGGCCAAGCCATGCCCGGCATTTTTGCCCGTCACAGCCGAGGCGGGAACGAGCGATCCGGCTCGATCCGCCGTGCTCCGGTTGGCTGCAAGAGTGCAGCAGAATCTCCAGACGACGAGGTAGTGCATGTTTATCCAGACCGAAGCCACGCCCAATCCGGCGACACTGAAATTCCTTCCCGGCCAGGACGTGCTCGGCAAAGGCGCGCGCGATTTCCGCGATCGCGGCACGGCGGAGACGGCATCGCCGCTCGCCGCGCGGCTTTTCGGCGTGGAAGGCGTCGCGGGCGTGTTTCTCGGCGCCGATTTCATTTCGGTGACCAAGAGCGGCGGCGATTGGCAGCATCTGAAGCCCGCTGTCCTCGGCGCGATCATGGAACATTACCTGTCCGGTGCGCCCGCCGTCACCGATGATGCCGGAGCGGACACCCACGACTCGGGTGATGACAGCGACATCGTGCGGACCATCAAGGAACTGCTCGACACCCACGTCCGCCCCGCGGTGGCCCAGGACGGCGGCGACATCGTTTTCCACGGCTATGAGGGCGGCATCGTCTATTTGCACATGCGCGGCGCCTGCGCGGGCTGCCCGTCCTCGACAGCGACGCTGCGCAATGGCATAGAAAACCTTCTTCGCCATTTCATTCCGGAGGTCACGGAAGTCCGCGCGGTGTGAGCCGCGCCTTCCGCCCGGCAGGAGGTTCTCATGGCTGATCCGATTGCGAGCGCGGCGCTCGACCAGATTTTCCTCGATGCGCATACGCATAACAAGTGGACGGACAAGCCGGTGCCCGAGGCGCTGCTGAGGACGCTCGTCGCCACCATGATCATGGGACCGACGAGCGCCAACAGCCTGCCCGCGCGCATCGTCTTCGTGACCAGCCCGGAAGCGAAGAAACGCCTTGAGCCGCTCCTCGCTGAGAACAACCGCGCCAAGACGATGCAGGCCCCGGTGACAGCCATCATCGGCTACGACCTGCGCTTTTACGAAAACCTCATCAAGACCTTTCCGCATAACCCGGATGCGCGAAGCTGGTTCGAAGGCAGCCCGGCGCATGCCGAGGCGAACGCATTCCGCAATTCCAGCCTGCAGGGCGCGTATCTGATCATCGCGGCGCGGGCGCTGGGGCTCGATTGCGGTCCGATGTCGGGCTTTGATGCCGCGGGCGTGGACCGCGAATTCTTCCCCGGCGGGCGTATCAAATCCAACTTCATCTGCGCGCTTGGCTATGGCGATCCAGCGGGCGTGCGTCCGCGCGGCCCCCGCCTCGGCTTCGACGAGATGGCCCGGATCGTTTAGTCTTCATGAACGTCCTCGCCATCGACACCAGCATGGCTGCCTGTTCCGCGGCGGTTCTGCGCACCGGCCCGGAGGAGCGGCTCGCGAGGCGCTTCGAGGCGATGGAGCGCGGCCACGCCGAGGCGCTGTTTCCCATGATCGAAGCTGTCATGGAAGAGGCCGGGCTGTCCATCGCCGAACTCGACCGCATCGCCGTAACGCTGGGACCGGGAAGCTTCACCGGCGTGCGCGCCGGGCTGGCGGCGGCGCGTGGCCTGGCCCTCGCCGCGAAACTGCCGCTTGCGGGCGCGGGCAGTCTTGCGGTAATGGCAATGGGGTGCATGACGGAGACGACCGAGGCGCAGCGCAGCGAGGGCTTCATGGTGGCGCACGATGCGCGACGCGGCGAGATCTACTGCCAGTGCTTCGATATGCGGGGGCAAGCGTTGCGCGAAGCTGAAGTCATGGCGGCGCGAGAGGCCGCTGAAAGACTGCCTGCGGCCATGAGTCTGATTGTTGGCAGCGGAGCGGCGGCTGTCGCCGGTGAATGCGAACGTTTCGGACGCCACTCGACCGCCAGGCTTCCCGGCCTTCTGCCCGATGCAGGCCATCTCGCGAGGGTCGCGCTTCATCTGCCGCACTCGGAGCAACCGCCAGCCCCGCTCTATCTGCGCCCACCCGACGCCAAGCCGCAAACGAACAAGTCTTTCGCCCGTGCTCAGTTCTGAACCCAATCTTCAGCTCGCACCGCTGACCGTCGGTGATGCGGCGGCCGTCGCCAGCCTGCACAGGCGCTGCTTCTCGCAGCCCTGGAAGGAAGACGATTTCACGCGCTTTGCCGAAGCCGGGGAATGCCACGGCATTCTGGCCCGGTGGGGCGGCATCGTCACCGGTTTCATCGTCATCAGCGTCGTTGACATGGACGCGGAAGTTCTGACGCTCGCCGTGGACACACCCTGGCGGCGGCATGGCGTCGCCAGCATCGTGCTGACCCAGGCGATGGTGGACGCGGCAGAGCGCGGCGCCGAGGCGCTGTTCCTTGAAGTCGGCGTGCACAATGGCGCGGCACGTGCGCTTTACAAGCGGCTCGGCTTCGTGCGTGCCGGGCGCCGATCCAAATATTACACGACACCCGACGGCCCCGAGGATGCCATCGTGATGAAGCGCAGCCTGCTCATCGGACTGCCGGGGCAGGTCGTCTCCCGGCGCGCGGAGCGCCTCGCCGCACGCGGTCTCGATTGAGGCCCGCCGTTCTGCCGCGGTGTGCGGCCCGCCTCAGCCCGCCAGCTTCTTTTCGACCTCATCCAGAGCCTTGTGCACTTCGGCCAGGATCATTCTGTTGGCGGCATTTTCATCGATATCGGGCACATCCCAGTTGAATATCTTCCGGTATTTTTCGACCAGATGCTGGACATCGCCGATAATCTGATTGCGGTGCGCTTGCAACTCCGCCTGCTCAATTGTCGCCATTTCGCCTTCTCCTTCATGTTTCTCCGCCGCCTTGCGGCGCAAAAGCTTTTCAAGAAACCAGGGCCTTCAGAAAGGTGGCTCGGGGAACCCTTCCTCGATGCCGATATCGAACGCGGTCACCATGTACCCCATCATTGCGTAGAGGCCGCAAAGCGCGACAACCTCGACCACGCCAGCCGCTCCATGAGCATCGACGATCCGCCGCTGGACCTCCGGCGGGATCGAATGCTTCGCCACCACGGCATCGACCGCCTCCAGCACCGCCTTCGCCGCATCGGGCAACGCACCGGGCAACTCTCCGGCGGCGATCGCGTCGATCACGTCCTGGCTGATCCCGGCCAGCTTCGCGGGCCGCTGGTGATGCGACCACTCGTAGCCGAGACGCTGACGGGCCGCGTAGCGCAGGATCACGAGTTCGCGAATTTCAGCAGGCAGAACGCCGTGAAAGCGAAGATGCTCGCCCAGCGCGCCGACCTTCGCCGCGACGCCGGGATTGTTGAACATCCGCACATACACCTCGCCGAGTTTGGCCCGGCCGTCGGCATGCGAACGGACAGAGGCCATCTGGCCGAACAGTTCCCGGTCGCGCAGGCCCAGCGCGCCGGTTGGATCGGGGAGCGTCGCCATCAGTCGTTGTCCTCCCATTGCTGCAGCCGTTCGCGCCAGACGCCAACCGGCGTCGGACAGGTCTTGTCGATGTGAAGATCCAGGAGATACGGACCGGAGGCGTCGAGCGCACGGGCGACCGCCGGCCCTACATCCTCCGGCCGCTCCACGCACTCTCCGTCGGCGCCCATCGACCTGGCGAACGCCACCCAGTCGATGCCCGGAATATCGGTAAGGCGCTCCGGGCCCGGTCCCATCGCGGACGCCCGGAAGTAGATGTTGCCGTAGGAGCGGTTGTTCATCACGGCTAGGACGAGCGGAATTCTTTCGCGGGCGGCGGTATGGATCTCCATGCCGTGCATCAGCATGCAGCCATCCCCCGTGGCGACCAGGAGGGGCCGCTCGGGACGGGCGAGCTTTGCGCCGATACCGAGGGGAATGGCGCCGCCCATGGGACCGAGATTGGTGAGCGAAAAGTGCGTGCTGGGCTGCCGCACGTCCCAATATTCGGCGAACCATGCCCGGTGTGCACCGGAGTCCACGCAAAGGACGCCCTCGGCAGGGAACGCGGCTCGCAACTCCCGGACCACCCGTGCGGGATGCATCGGGACCGCGCCGCATTCGGTGTCTTCCAGGCCATAGCAGCGCGGCCCGTGGGAATGGATCACCTCGAGGAACGCCCGGCGTTCGGTGCGCCCGGCTTCGAGCGCAGCCACGCCGTCCAGCGCCGCAAGACGGCGCAGCGCCTCGCTGGCATCACCGACGACCGCCACCTCGCCAGCCCAGGTCCGCCCGATCAGCAGCGGATCGGCGTCCACATGGATCAGCGCCTTGGACGGCAGCATTCTGCGGTCCCACTGCATCGTATCGCGCTGAGAGAGGCCGGAGCCGATGACGAGCAGGATTTCGGTTTCAGCGGAGCGGATGGCGTCGATCGCCCAGCGCGAGCCGCCATAGCCGAACACGCCGAGTGCAAGGGGATGGTCATCGGAGATCGCCCCCTTGCCCGACAGCGTCGTTGCAACGGGAATGTCGAACCGCTCGGCGAACGCCTGGAGCGCGTCCGTGCCTCCGGCGTGCAGCACCCCGGGACCGGCGAGCACGACGATCTTCTGATGTCCGGGCGCGTTGAGGAGGGCGGCGGCACTGTCGAGCGCATCCTCGTCGAGGAAGCGGGGCGCGCTCAGCGATTTAGGCACCGGCTTCCAGTCGAAGTCGATCTGCGCCTTCTGGACATCGACCGGCACCGAAAGGTGCACCGGCGCGCGGCGCGTGAAAGCGTGCGTGATGGCGTGCCGGAGGTGATGGGGGACGACCGCGCGCGAAGACAGCGACAGGGACAGGCCGGTGATCCGCTGCAACACGTCGATATCGTCAAGGCCCGCTCCCGAGGCGTCCTGAAAACCTCCCATCCCCTCCCAGGAGCGCGCCACCTCGCCGCTGATGGCGAGGACCGGCGTCCGGTCCGTCAGGGCTGCCGCGAGCGCCGTGACCATGTTGAGAATGCCCGGCCCGCCAATGCCGAAACAGACACCGAGGCCGCCGGAGGCCCGCGCATAGCCGTCCGCCATGTACGCCGCGCCACCCTCGTGGGCCGCCACGATCGTCCGCAGGCCTTCCGTCGCCGTCAGGGGCGGCATGAAATTGTCGTTCAGACCGCCGAGACCGATGAAGCAATGATCCACACCCTGGCGGCGAAGCGCGGCAAGAATATACGCGGTGACCATCATCGGGGGCGTCTCCAGCAGCTCCGGGAGCGTGGCGCATACGTCTCAGCGTAGCTGAGACCTTGCCTGGCCGCTGGCTGAGGTTCAGATCAGATACCCGATTGACCTTTGGCGAACCTTGTCTGGAGGGGGTGGGCTCCGAACTCGGCGCGATCGGCCGTGTCTCACCTTTCTGGCGTGAGGAACTTCCGGACAATCCGGACATCGCGCGAGAGCGGCCTGTCTTTTGATGATGGTCGAGCGTGGCGGCGTAGCCGGGCGCCGGGGGGCGCCCGCCTGTCGGGAACCTGAAGGCCGCCTCAGCCCGCCTTCGCCCACCCCTTGGCGATCGCATCGAAAGCCAGCAGGTCGGCCAGCAGTCCTTCCATCTCGCTGAGCGGCACCATATTCGGACCATCGGACGGTGCGCGGTCCGGGTTCTCGTGCGTCTCGATGAACACCCCGGCCACGCCAACCGCCACCGCCGCGCGCGCCAGCACCGGCACGAAACGCCGGTCGCCGCCGCTCGCCGTGCCCTGTCCTCCCGGCTGCTGCACCGAATGCGTGGCGTCGAACACCACCGGGCACCCCGTCTCGGCCAGAACCGGCAGCGCGCGCATGTCGGTGACGAGCGTGTTGTAGCCGAAGCTCGCGCCGCGCTCGGTCACGAGGATGGTGTCGTTGCCCGCCGCCAGGATCTTCGCCACGACATTCTTCATGTCCCAGGGCGCGAGGAACTGCCCTTTCTTCACCTTCACCACGCGGCCGGTCTTCGCCGCCGCCACCAGGAGATCGGTCTGGCGGCAGAGGAAGGCGGGGATCTGCAGCACGTCCACAGCCTCGGCGACCGCCGCGCAATGCCCGGACTCATGCACATCGGTGACGACGGGCAGTCCCAGCGTCTCGCGTATCTCGGCGAAGATGGGCAGCGCCAGTCCCAGCCCCGCCCCCCGTGCGCCCGTCGCGCTCGTGCGGTTCGCCTTGTCGAATGAGGTCTTGAAGATCAGCCCGATCCCCAGCCGCTCCGCGATTTCCTTCAGCGCGGCCGCCATCTCCAGCGCATGCGCGCGGCTCTGCAGCGCGCAGGGGCCGGCGAAGACGGTGAGCGGCGCGTCATTCCCGATGGTCACTCCGCCGACCCTGACTTCCGCCCTGGGCGCGGACTTCGGCGCTGCGTCGTCAGCCATTCCTCATCTTCCCAATGTTCCCATTCATCAGCGGTTGCCCGCGACATTGCGGGCGATGCTCGCCTTCTGGCGGTCGAGAAGCTCCCTCAGCGTGCCATCGTTTTCCAGAGCCGCGTATAAATTGCTATAAATCATTTTGCCGGAAATGATAGCCGCCACCGAAACGTCGATCTGCGTCTTGACCTCGCCCGTCTCCGTTCGTAGCTTCTGCAGCATGCCGAAATAGCAGGCGTGGCTGTCCTCGTCGATGACGCCAAGCGATCGGCTCTCGTTCATCCTCGCCGAGGCCAGCGCCCGCTCGAACTGCGCCTTGAGGTGCCGGCGGCCCCTCAGAGAGAATTCCCCGCCCTGCGTCCGCATGGTGTTGCACATGATGGCTACGAGCTTCCTCGGCGAGCCAACCGCCCGCTTGTCGAGCACGGCGAGGGGGGTTAGGAATTTTCCATAATCACGCAATGTCTTCCGCTTGCCGCTCCGCCAGGCCTTGAGCTGTTCGCAATCCGCGAAACCGCCGATGAGGCGGATGTCCGTGCTGAAAATGCGTTGCAGAACACCATGCAGGCGCGCGTCGGCGGGGTGCTTGGCATCGAGAAAGCAGTGGCCGGACGGCGGTTCGAGCCAGAAGGGCGTGCTGCCCAGCGTGACCCGCATGCGGCGGCCCTGCAATTGCATACGGACCACGGATGGCGGTGTCTTGCCCATCAGCTGCATCGCGATCCGGCGCACATTGGCCTCGGTCAGCGTCTCGGTGGCGGCGCGATCGCCCGAGCCAAAATAGGAACCAAGCGAGCCCGTGGTGCTGACACCGGCGGATTCGCCGGATCCCGAACTCCTCAGCAGGGCGGGCAGGTCGAAAATGACGGCGCCGAAACTCACACCGCCCAGCACAACCGCCGCGATCAGGAAGCTCGCCAGATCCGATAGCAACCCTTTCGCCTTCCGCCGCGGCCGACGCGCCGGTTTCCGCAGAGCTGGGAGATTCCGTGGCGGTTGATAGCGTCGCAGGGCTCTGCCCGTCATGAGTTTCCCTACCGTGTGTTGGTCCCGAGAGGCGTACCATATCCGCCCGCGTGCCTTCCGCCAAATCGAAGTTGGCCCGCTGCGGCGCAGGCCGCACGCGCACCCTGTCTATGGCGTCAAAACGGTAAGAATGCGACGGCGGAGGCTGTCACACGGAGCGGCAGGGTGGGACGGGAGAGCGTTACACCAGACGGCTCTGCTCCACCGCAGCCTCGATGAAGGAGGCAAACAAGGGGTGGGGGTCGAACGGCCGCGACTTCAGCTCGGGATGGAACTGCACGCCGACGAACCAGGGGTGCTCCGGGATTTCGATGATCTCGGGCAGCGCCCCGTCGGGCGACATGCCGGAAAACCGCATACCGGCCTCCTCGAGCTGCGGCCGGTAGTTCGTATTGACCTCATAGCGGTGGCGGTGGCGTTCCGAGACGCGCCGCGAGCCATAGATACGCTCAACCAAGCTGCCCTCGGCGAGACAGGCGGTGTAGGCGCCGAGCCGCATCGTGCCGCCGAGATCTCCATTCGCGCGCCGTTTCTCGATCTCCTCCCCATTCATCCACTCCGTCATCAGGCCGACGATCGGCGCTTTGGCCTCGCCGAACTCGGTGGAAGAAGCGCCGTTGATGCCCGCGACGTGCCGCGCCGTCTCGATCACCGCCATCTGCATCCCGAAACAAATGCCGAGAAACGGCACGCGCCGCGTCCGGGCGAAATGCACGGCTTCGATCTTGCCCTCCGTACCGCGCTCGCCGAACCCGCCGGGCACCAGGATGGCGTGCACATTCTCGAACTGATCCGCCGAGGCGCCGTCCTCCAGCTTCTCCGAGTCGATCCACGACACGTTGACGCGCACGCGGTTGGCGATGCCGCCATGCTGCAGCGCCTCGGTCAGCGACTTGTAGGCGTCCTTGAGGCCGGTGTATTTGCCGACGATGGCGACATTGACGTCTCCGTCCGGGGTGGCGATGCGCGACGAGATGGTCTGCCAGCGCGCGAGCTCCGGCTCGGGCGCTTTGATGCCGAAGGCGTCGAGCACTTCCCGGTCCAACCCCTGGCTATGATAGGCGGCCGGCACGTCGTAGATGCTGGCGACATCCAGCGCCTGGATCACCGCCGAGGCGCGCACATTGCAGAACAGCGCAATCTTGCGCCGCTCCTCGGCCGGGATTTCACGGTCGCTGCGGCAGAGCAGGATGTCGGGCTGAATACCGATGGACCGCAGCTCCTTCACCGAATGCTGCGTCGGCTTGGTCTTCAACTCGCCCGCCGCCGGGATAAAGGGCAGCAGCGTCAGATGGATGTAGACCGCGGTCCCGCGCGGCAGCTCGTTGCCGAGCTGGCGGATGGCCTCGAAGAAGGGCAGCCCCTCGATGTCGCCGACCGTGCCGCCGATTTCAACGAGGACGAAGTCCACGCCATCATTGCCGGCGGTGACGAAGTCCTTGATGGCATTGGTCACATGCGGAATGACCTGCACCGTCGCGCCGAGGTAATCCCCGCGGCGCTCGCGTGCCAGGATGTCCTGATAGATGCGGCCGGTGGTGACGTTGTCGGCCTTGGTGGCCGAGACGCCGGTGAATCGCTCGTAATGCCCGAGATCGAGATCGGTCTCCGCACCGTCATCGGTAACGAACACCTCACCGTGCTGATAGGGGCTCATCGTCCCCGGATCGACATTGAGGTAAGGGTCCAGCTTTCTGAGCCGGACGCTGAACCCGCGCGCCTGGAGAAGTGCTCCAAGTGCCGCGGAAGCGAGACCTTTTCCCAGTGAGGAAACCACGCCGCCAGTGATGAAGATATATCGCGCCATGGGCTTGCAGAATACACAAGTCGGGACCGATTCGAAGCGGGAAATCCCCGCTTGCCAACAGGCGGGCGATGGCCTGGACAATGCGCCGCCACCACTGTCACCTTCGCGTCACGCCATGCCGCCACATTGGCGATGATCAGCTTCTAGCGGCTCCCGGCGCGCAGACCTTTGCCATCGCGCCGCTACTTCGTGCCGCAGGAAAGAGGGCGAAGGCGTGGGGCTGCGTTCAGGTCTGAAATCAAGGCAGAGGAACGCGTTCGTGCCGGCCGGAAATTCCGCCGGCGTTGACCCCGCTCAGTTCGATTGCGAGGTCTTCGTGCGCCGGAAAGCCCGGCGCCATGTGCGGCTGATCCACGAACCGGTGTCTTCCCGCGGCTCAAGCCCCTTCGACACCAGGAGCGTATAGGCGTCCTTGTACCACTTGCTGTTCGGGAAATTGTGACCGAGGACCGCCGCCGCGGTCTGCGCCTCGTTGGTGATGCCGAGCGTGTAGTAGCACTCGGTCAGACGCATCAGCGCTTCCTCGACATGCGCAGTGTTCGAATAATCCTGCACCACGGTGCGGAAGCGGTTGATGGCGGCAAGATGCTGCCCCTTCTTCTGGTACCACCGGCCCACATTCATCTCGGCGGCTGCCAGCACGTCGCGGGAAAGGCGGATGCGCTTCTTGGCCAGAGGGGCGTAGCGGCTCTCGGGGTAGCGGTTGACCAGCGTCTCCAGTTCGACCAGCGCCTTGCGCGTGTCGGCCTGATCGCGCGACGGATCGTTGATGCGCTCATAGTAGGAGCTGGCGATGATGTGCTGCGCCAGCGCGGCCTCTTTCGTCCCGGGATGAAGCGTGAGATAGCGGCGCGCCGCGGCGACAGCCTCGGGGAGCTTGTCGGCCTTCTGATAGGCGACCGCAGACATCAGGATCGCCTGCCGCGCTTCCTTCGAATAGGGGTGCTGCCGGTCCACCTCTTCGAATTTCCCGGCGGCCTCGCTGTAGTCCCCCTTGGTCAGCAGGGTGTCGGCGTCCTTGTAGAGCACCTCCGGCGGCTGCGTATCCACACTCAGCTTCTTCTCCGAGCTGAACATGGAAAGGGACGAGCACGCCGCAAGCGGGACCACCGCCGCTAGCAGCGCAAGCGTTTTCACCAGATGCCGGAAGCTCATTGTCCCTCAATCCTGCCGTGACCAAACCCGCTGCACCATGCAACGCGGGCACCATCGCGCCATTTACCATAAGCGGCTTCGCCGCAGTCGGCTACGCCTAATGGAGCCCCGAGCGCGTTTCTGTCAAATATCAACGCGACTCGCAGCCCTAACGGAACGCTCTGAATGTGGTGTTTTTGGGCCCGCCCGTCTTCGGCATCTTCCGCAGGCCAAGTAAAAGCAAGGCCCGCCCGCTCATGGGGAAGCGGACGGGCAGATGGTGGCACCGGCTCCTGTCACCCGCGGTCCGGAGCAAACACCGGTTGCACACGGGCGCCCGCCACATCCGCGTGTCCGCCCGCCCGGTGGTAATGCGGCACTCCAGCCTCGACGATGGTCCAGGCGGAGCGGTTTTCGTAAAGAGCCTTCAGAATATTCGTATTGATCTTGTGGCCGCCGCGGATCGAGCGGTAGGTGCCGAGGATCGGGGCACCGGCCAGCGCCAGATCGCCAATGGCGTCGAGCGTCTTATGGCGAACGAATTCGTCCTTGAAGCGCAGTCCCTCGGGATTGAGGATGCGGTCGTCGCCGATGGCAACCGTATTGTCGAGAGACGATCCCATCGCGCGGCCCGCGGCCCACAGCGCCTTGACATCCTTCATGAAACCGAAGGTGCGCGCACGAGCGAGCTCGCGGCGGAACACGTCCGGCGCGAGGTCGAGAACGAGCTGCTGGCGGCCGATGAAAGGATTGGGGAAATCGATGGTGACGTCGAGACGGGAACCGTGGGAGGGGCTGAGTTCGGCCATCGACTGGCCTTCCTCGATACGAATCGTCTGCAGCACTTTGATGCAGCGGCGCGGCTCGTCAAGGATACGCAGGCCGGCCTCATCCATCGCGTCCACGAATGGCGCCGCGCTGCCGTCCAGGATGGGCAACTCGTTGCCTTCGATCTCGATCTCGCAATTGTCGATGTTCATGCCCCGCAATGCGGCGAGGAGATGCTCGACGGTGCCGACCGTCGTGCCTTTGCCGTCTCCCAGCACGGTGCACAGGGTGACGTTCGCGACAGCCCGGAAATCCGCCGGGATGCGAACGAGCCTGCCACAGCCTGAGGTTACGACGAAGTTCCAGCCCGTGTTGGCTTCGGCCGGATGGAGAATCACAGAAGTAGGAGCACCGCTGTGCACACCGATACCAGATAAGACGACATCGCTGTCGATGGTCGTCTGTCGGTCCCCCGAGAAAGTTTTCATGTCGCCGTTTTTCCCCTGCGGATGGCGCCTTCCCCAAGGCGGCCCGTCCCCCGATTGTGGCGATGATCGTGTCCCGGCGCGGCCTACGATTCGGCCTTCGGCCCCTATTCCGGATTATTGTTCTTGTTATCCTGCCGGCAGTTACGCAACGCCCTGGACACCCACACCATCGCTTGTCGCGAGACAGAACTTAATCCGCCGCCATTGCGCCGGGCAAATCACGGTTTTTTACAGTCTGTTACGATCTGAAAGAATTCGCCGGGCGAGGGATGGGATCGGATTGGCCTGCGTCGGCAATGGCTTAGCCGCAAAGGCGGCGCATAAAAAACTCTGTGGCCGAAACGCCTGATTTCAGCCATTTTTGCCGGAAAAACAACGTGATCAGACTAGTTCAGCGGCCGCTTGAAGAAGTTGGGGATCTCGAACTGCTCATCGCCATTCCGCCCCCGTCCTGTGCCGTTTATGTCACGGGCAGGGGCCTCCTCGCTGTCGTCATGGCCGGAGCCATCTGATTCGCTCTTCCGCGCCGCCTGGGCGCTTCCGCTATCCAGCGTTGGCATCTGCCGCCCGCCGGGATCCATCTCCTCACGGCCTCTGCGGCCGGTCACCCAGTCGAGAAGGCCGCCGCGGCGCTTGAAACTGAGATCCTGACGCCCGCGCAACTCCGCCTCGTGTCGGGCGAGTTCGGGGAAATCCTTCCCCGTCAGCGGACGGCGCGGCGGCCGGATCGGCTTCGCCGGAGCCTGGGGCTCGAAATGCGGTGCTTGTGGCGGCGGCGCCTTGCCGCGCCCGCCCGGCGCCTGACTCACCACGTATTTCGGCGACCGCGGCTCAATGGTCACATTGCCCGTCCCTTGCCAGGACTCTGGCAGTCCATCACCGGCGCGCTGCGGCTGGCGGTCGCCGCCCACCCGGCCGGATGACGCCAGGCGATCGACGAGACGGCCGCTTTTCGCGCCATCTTCGCCCTTGACCACCTGCTGCTGCTGCTGTTGCCCCGGATTAATTCCCGTCGCCACCACCGAAACGCGGATACGGCCCTCGATCGAATGGTCGAATGTGGCGCCGACGATGATGTTGATCTCCGGATTGGAGTCCGGGTCCACCTCCCGGCGCACGCGGGAAGCCGCTTCTTCCACCTCGTAGAGCGTCATGTCGAAGCTGCCGGTGATGCTGATGAGCAGGCCCCTGGCGCCGCGCATCGACACCTCGTCGAGCAGCGGATTGGAGATTGCCGCCTCGGCGGCCCGCATGGCGCGCTGATCGCCCTCCGCCTCGCCGGTCCCCATCAGCGCCGTGCCCATGTTCTGCATGACGACGCGGACATCGGCGAAATCGAGATTGATGAGGCCCTCCTTCACCATCAGGTCGGTGATGCAGGACACGCCGGATTTCAACACGTCGTCGGCGCGCTGGAAGGCGTCGGCGAAGGTGGTCTTCTCGTTGGCGATGCGGAACAGGTTCTGATTCGGGATGACGATGAGCGTGTCCACGAATTCGGAAAGCTGGTTGATGCCCTCGCTCGCCACCCGCATGCGCCGCTGGCCCTCGAACTCGAACGGCTTGGTCACCACGCCGACAGTGAGAATGCCCAGTTCCTTCGCTGCCCGCGCGATCACCGCCGCCGCGCCGGTCCCCGTGCCGCCGCCCATGCCCGCGGTGATGAACAGGAGGTGCGCGCCTTCGATATGGGAGCGGATTTCATCGAGCGCCTCCTCGGCTGCCGCGCCGCCGATCTCCGGCTTCGATCCGGCGCCGAGCCCCTCGGTGATGGTGGAGCCCATCTGAATGCGGCAGCCCGCGGCCGACATGGACAGAGCCTGCGCGTCGGTGTTTGCGGCAATGAACTCGACGCCCTCCAGCCCGTACTGGATCATGTTGTTGACGGCATTCCCGCCAGCCCCGCCCACGCCGATGACGGTAATGCGCGGCCGCAACTCCGTAAGAGCCGGAAGTTTCAGATTGATGCTCATGGCAGCCTCGTCATTTCGTCTTTCACATCAGCAAGCAGCACCTCGCACCGGGCTCAAGCCGTTCATCAGAAACTTTCCCTGAGCCATTGCCCCACGCGGGCGAGGTAGCCCTGGCTCGTTGCGATGATCTCCGGCGCAACCCCGGTCTCCTGGCTCAGGTCGCCCTCCAGGAGATGGATGAGCAGCCCGACCGGCGCCGCAAACGCGGGCCCGGCTTCCGGTCTCGGCAGGCCGGTCACCGGACGCGGGCGCCCCAGCCGCGGCTGCTTGCCGAAAATCTGGCCTGCCAGATCGGCCACACCCATCAACTCGCTCGCGCCGCCCGTAAGCACCAGCCGCTGCCCGGACATGGGAGCGATGCCGCTGGCGCGCAAGCGGTCGCGCACCTCGACAAAGGTCTGCTCCAGACGGGCGCGCGCGATATCCGACAGGTCCGCCTTCGAAATATGGCGCGGCAGATCCATGTCGTGCTCGTCGTCATGCTCGGCGATCACCGGCTCGCAGACATCCCCCGGCGCGACGAAAACCGAAGCGTGCAGTGTCTTCAAACGCTCAGCCTCCACGAGCGGAACCGAAAACGCCTGTGCAACATCGTTCGTTATGTGATTGCCACCAATATCAACCGAGTCGCAATAGATGAAACTCCCACCCGAAAAGACGGCGACACCTGTTGCTCCCGCGCCCATATCCAGGCTGGTGACGCCGGCCTGCGCCTCGCTTTCCGTAATCACGGCGAGGCCGCTGGCATAGGCGGCGACGGAAGCACCGGCCACCGAGAGATGGCTGCGCTCCACGCAGTGCCGCAGATTTTTCAGCGCCAGCGTGTCGGCGCCGACCGCATGCACGTCCACCTTGAGCACGTCGCCGATCATGCCGAGCGGATCGGTGATGCCCGTTTCGTAGCCGAGCGCGTAGCCGAAAGGCGCGGCGTGCAGGACCGTTTTGCCGGCGCGCGAGGCGTATTCGCGGGCGGCGCGCATCACGCGGTCCATGTCGCGCGGCATCACCGCACCGGAGGGCAGATCGACGCTGGCGGTGAAGCTCTGGCTGGTCAGCGGGCCGAAAGAAGCGGTAACATAGACCTCGTTGACGGTCACGTCCGCCGCCCGCTCGGCCTTGGCGACCACGTTGCGCACGGTGCGCTCGGCGGCTTCCATGTCGGTGACCCGGCCGGCGGTGATGCCGCGCGAAAGCTGATAGCCATAGCCGATGATGCGAATGCGCGAGGACAGCGCAGGCGGCTCCTTCCAGCGCGGCCACGGCAACAGGCGCGCGACGAGACAGCACATCTTGCGCGTTCCCACATCGAGAACGACGGCGACCCGCTCGTTATTCGAATATTTGCGAGCTTTCGTCTGCAAGCCATGCCCCCGCATTGATGCCGCTATCAGTTGCTGTCGTGGCCCTCGCGTGCTTTGGACAGCCAGGACACAAATTTCTTACGCGCCCTTTTCGAGTTATCCTTCAGTCTTACAGTGAACTGTGAGGAGACCCGGAAGTCCATCTCGACGATATCGTTCAGCAGTGCTGCGTTCTTCGTGGCGATCAGGTTGAGATCGCCCAGCGCCTGTTGCTGGTTCTCCACCGGCAGCTTGACCCGCATGCCCGTGTTGAACACCAGATCCCAGCGTCGCGCCGAGATTCGCTCGAATTCACGCACATGCCGCATCAACTCGGGATATGCCCCGACTGCCGCGACCTGCTCCCGTGCGGGCCGCGCCGCTTCCGCGCCCGACACCACCGGCAGGTCCGGGAAGCCGCCCGGCTGGATCTGCGCGAGGACGGCGCCTTCGGCATCGACAACGGTGAACTGCTCGCCATTACGCCAGACCGCGAAAGGCCGGTTTTCCTCCAGTTCAACGACCAGCGTGGAGGGCAGGAGCCGCATCACCCGTGCCTCGCGCACCCAGCCCAGGCTCTTCAGCCTCGCTCGCGCGGCGTCGGTGTCGAACGCGAATATGGACACGCCGCTGCGCGGTCCCATCGCAGCGTCGAAGTCGGCGTCCGGCAGATTGACCCGTCCTTCCACTGTCACCTTACCAATTCCAAACCCCGCCTTGACCGCAAGGGTGCTGGCCACTGCGGACACGTCCTGGCGCACGCCGCCCCATTGCCCGCTCTGCGACAGGGCGTAGACCACGATCACGGCGTAAACAACGATACAGCACAGAAAACCAATTTTCGAAGCGGCGTTACTGTGCGCTTCGAACCACCGGAACAATGAACGATCCGATGAACCAGGATCTGCAGACGCGAACCGCTGATGAAAGTCGCGCTCACCTGTTCCGGCACCGGCGCTCGTCCCCTCAGACCCACTGAATGCTACAGGTCTACTGGTGTTTATCACCGATTGCAAGACGCGTCCTCCACAATCCAGCGGACGAGGTCGCCGAAACTCAAACCACTGTGGCCCGCAAGTTCCGGTACGAGCGAGGTAGACGTCATACCGGGCTGCGTGTTCACCTCCAGGCAGACCAATTCGCCGGTGCCAGCGGGGCGGTCGTCGAACCGGAAGTCGGTTCGGCTCACGCCGCGGCAGCCCAGCGCCCGATGTGCCTGAACAGACAGATTCTGGACCAATTGGTAAATATTCGGTGAAATTTCCGCCGGAAGGACGTGTTTTGAGCCTCCGGGAGCGTATTTTGCGTCGTAATCGTAGAAGGCAAGGTTTTCCGCCGGCAGAATCTCGGTAACGCCGAGGGGTGTGTCGCCCAGGACGGCGCAGGTCAGTTCGCGGCCCGCGACATAGCGCTCGACCATGATTTCCTCGGCCAGCGTCCACTCCGCCGAGGTCAACTGCTGCGGCGGCTGCGCGTGATCTTCCCTGACGATGAACACGCCCACACTCGACCCCTCCGCCACAGGCTTGATGACATAAGGCGGCGGCATGGCGTGAGCCTTTGCCGCTTCGCTTCGCGCTACGACGACGCTCTCGGCCAGGGGAATCCCGGCGTTGGCGAGGACGATCTTCGCCTTCACCTTGTCCATGGCCAGCGCCGATGCCAATACGCCGGAGTGCGTATAGGGGATCTGCATGGCTTCCAGGACGCCCTGGATGGTTCCGTCCTCGCCGCCTTTGCCGTGGAGCGCATTGAAGCAGACATCGGGCGTAACCTCTGCAAGACGCGCCGCAATCCGGCGGTCGACGTCGATCAGCGTGACGCGATAGCCCACGCTTTCCAGCGCTGCCGCGCAGGCCTCGCCCGACCGCAGGGATACCGCCCGTTCGGAAGACCATCCGCCCATCAACACAGCCACATGCTGAAACTTGCGAGTCACGCCGCCACCTCCACCGCCGGGCGTCCCTCCGCCGGCACGCCGATCCGCTTGATTTCCCACTGCAGTTCGATGCCGCTCGCGGCCTTCACGCGCGCACGCACCGTCTCACCAAGCCGCTCGATGTCCTCGGCGGTGGCGCCCCGGTCGTTGATGAGAAAATTGCAATGCATTTCCGAAACATGCGCCCCGCCGACGCGCAAGCCCCGGCAACCCGCGGCGTCGATCAGCTTCCATGACGAATGGCCGGGGGGGTTCTTGAACGTCGAACCGCCGGTGTAGCTCTTGATCGGCTGCTTCGCCTCGCGGTATTCGACGACCTCCTGCATGGCCCGGGCGATCTCATCGGGCGAGCCGGGCGTGCCCTGAAAGAGCGCACTGGTGAAAATGTAATCCCCGGGCGCGCCGCAATGGCGGTAGGTGTAGCCGAGATCGGCGTTGCTGAGACGGTGAATGGTGCCGCTGCGGTCCACGGCATTGGCTTCCACGAGCACATCCTTGGTCTCGCCGCCATGCGCGCCCGCATTCATCCGCAGCGCGCCGCCGACCGCACCGGGAATGCCACGGTAGAAGGCCAGCCCGGCGATCCCGGCCTGCGCCGCGGCCTGTGCGAGCCGCGCATCCGGCACCGCCGTGCCCACGCGGATGCGGGCGCCGTCCAGCGGCTCGATCTGATTGAAGCCGCGCCCGAGGCGGATGACCACGCCGGGCACGCCGCCGTCGCGCACCAGGAGGTTGGAGCCGACGCCGATCACGGTCACCGGGATATCGGGCGCGAGATCCTGCAGAAAAGCGGCCAGATCGGCCTCGTCTGCCGGAGAGAACAGCACCTGCGCCGGTCCGCCGACACGGAACCAGGTGTATTCGCGCAAGGGCTGATTCGCCTGAAGCCTGCCGCGCAAGCCCGGCATGGCGGCTTTCAGGTCGGGGGTGATGTCGGGGAAGGTCATGGCCGGTTCTGATGTTATTGTTTCGATATCGATCTCGCGTGCCCGGCACCCCGCCGCCTCGGGAAGCCCTGCACCCCGTCGCCCGGAGCCCCGCCGCTCCGCCGCTCCGCCGCCGCCAAACGGCGCATACCGCGCTCACCCTCGGGAAGAGGGGAGGTGACGACACCGGACGAGGCGAAACGCCTCTCGTGCCGCGCGGGCGAGAACCCCCTACTCCGCCGCGTCCAGCTTCTGGTCGAGCAACGCCAGCCGGTTCGGCAGCGCGTGCGTCCACTCGGTGATCGTTCCCGCGCCGAGACCGATCACCAGATCGCCGGGCTTGGTGAGCGCCGCGATCGCATCCGTCAGCGCCTCCTCACCGTCCACGGCGTAGACTTCGCCATGGCCACGCTCGCCGAGGCCGCGCGCCAGCGCGTCGCGGTCGAAACCGTTCGGTTCCTCACCGGCGGAATAGATCGGCGTCACCACCACCGTATCGGCGTCGGCGAAACAACCGCAGAATTCATCGAACAGGGCCTTGAGCCGCGAATAACGGTGCGGCTGCACCACGGCGATGACGCGCCCCTTGGCCGCGCCCCGCGCCGCGCCGAGCACCGCGGCGATTTCCGCCGGGTGATGGGCATAGTCGTCATAGAAGGACACGTCGTTCCAACTGCCCACCGCAGTGAAACGGCGTTTCACCCCATCGAAGCTCTCCAGCGCAGCCCGGATCGTGGCGTCGTCGATCCCGGCTTCGCGCGCAACCGCCACCGCTGCCAGCGCGTTCTGCGCGTTGTAGTGGCCCGGCACCGCCAGCCTCACACCGTCGAGAACCGCCGCGCCGCCGTTGATCTCGCTGCCGAGCATGGCGGAAAAATGCACGCCCACGCCTGCGCCGCGCAGATCGGCAAGCCGCAAATCCGCGTCCGGTGATTCGCCGTAGCCCAGGAGCCGCCGCCCTCCCTGCGCCCGTCCTTCCGCAAGGAAACGCCGCGCCACGGGATGGTCGATGCCCGCGACCGTTACGCCGCCCGGCAAAATACCATCGAAGAACTGCCGGTAGGCATCCTCCATGGCCTCGACCGTCTTGTAATAATCGAGGTGCTCCGGATCGATGTTCGTCACCACGCCGATACGCGTCGGCAGCTTCACGAAGGTGCCGTCGGATTCGTCGGCCTCGACGATCATCCATTCGCCGCGCCCGATGCGCGCATTGGTGCCCCAGGCGTTGATGATGCCGCCGGTGATCACCGTCGGATCGAGCCCGGCCTTCTCGAAGATCCAGGCGATCATCGACGTCGTGGTCGTCTTGCCGTGCGTGCCGGTGACGCTGATCGTCTTGTAGTTTTCCATCAGCCGCGCCAGCATCTCGGCCCGGCTCCACACCGGCAGCCCCGCCGCCCGCGCCGCGGCAAGTTCCGGATTGCCGTCCTTCACCGCGGAGGACAGCACGACGAGACGCGCGCCCTCGATATTCTCCGCGCGGTGGCCAACGGTTGCGCCGATCCCCTTGCCCGCCAGGCGCCGGACATTGGCGCCGTCCTTCTGATCGCTGCCACGCACGGCGATGCCACGGTCGTGCAGAACCTCGGCGATCGCGCTCATGCCGATCCCGCCGATGCCAACGATGTGGACCGGCTCCAATCCTCTTATGTTCTCCATCATGCGTGTCCCTCGACTGTGCGCTTGGCGGCGAACGTCTCCGGCGCTTCCGCCAGCGTCACCACCAGATCCGCAAGACGCCCCACCGCGTCGTAGCGTGCCAACGCTTTCGAACGCGAAGCCGCGCGCGCCAGCGTCGCCGGTTCCTCGAACAACCGCCTGAGCGTGCCCGCGAGCCGTTCCGGTGTCATGATCGCCTGCTCAAAACACCAGCCCGCGCCAGCTTTTTCGAATCGTGTCGCGTTCTCCAACTGATCGTTATCGACCGAATGCGGCAAGGGTACGAGCACCGCCGGACGCCCGAGCGCGGCCAGTTCGGCAATCGTCGTCGCACCGGAGCGGCACACGCCCAGATGCGCCCCCGCCATGCGCTGCGGCAGGTCGTCGAAGAACGTCGCCAGTTCCGCCGCCACGCCCGCGACTTCGTAAGCATCGAAAACGCGGTCGATATCTTCCGCCCGGCACTGCTGCACGACCATCATGCGGTCGCGAACCTCCTGGGGCAGGAGTTGCAGCGCCACAGGCATGATGTCGGAGAAGAAGCGCGCCCCCTGGCTGCCGCCGAAGCAGAGGAGGTTGAGCGGCTGGCCCGGCTGAGGAGGCTGATAGGTGCCGCCGCGCATCGCCAGCACCGGTTCGCGCAGTGGCGAGCCAGTCAGGAAACTCTTTTCGACGAGCTTCTCATCGAGGAATTTCGTATCCTCGACAGAAATGGCGATCGCCTTGACCATCGGCGCGAGGAAGCGGTTGGCGCGGCCCATCACCGAATTCTGCTCGTGTATACAACTCGGGATACTGCGCGCGAGTGCCGCCAGCACCGGCGGGATGGTCGGATAGCCGCCAAAGCCCACCATCGCCCTCGGCTTGGCGTCGGCCATGATGTCGTAGGCCATCTTGAAGCCGTTGGAATTGGTGGCGACCATCTTCATGGCCTCTAAGGGCGATTTGCCCTTGAATGTCGCCGACGGCACCTTGTGGATGTTGCGGGCGGGAAAACTCGTCCCCATCATCACGGCACGCATGTCCGTGATCAGATCGACTTCGTAGCCACGCCGGACCAGCTCGCCCGCAAGCGCCTGCGCGGGGAACAGGTGCCCCCCTGTCCCTCCCGCTGTCAATACGATAGACGCGCCTGTCAAATCCGTATCCCCCTTGAGGAAACAGCACTTTCCGCGTCTCGCGAAAGGTGCCGGTAAATAGGCCCGCCCTCCGGGCGCCGCCTGGCCAGGCCCAGAGCCAGCCCCATCGTCAAGGCCATTGCTGCCAGCGAAGACCCGCCATAGGACAGAAATGGAAGGGTCATCCCTTTCGCGGGCAGCAGGTCAACGTTAACTGCCATATTAATGAGCGTTTGAAAACCAAAGAGCATCATAAGTCCAGAAAGTGCAAGCCGGATGAACGGATCTCGCGAACGTGACGCGGCGCGCAGACCCCGCCAGACGATAAAGGCGTAGGCCGCCACCAGGCCGAGGCAGACGATGATTCCGAATTCGTGGGCGATGGCGGCGAAAATGTAGTCGGTATTGGCGTCCGGCAGATCGAGCGAAACCGCGCCCTCGCCCGGTCCCCGCCCGAACCATCCCCCGTCGCGGAAGGCGGCAAGCGCGGAGTCCGTCTGCCTTGTGTCGCCCGCAGCCGGATAAAGGAAGCGGTCTATGCGGCTCTTGACATGGGGCACCGCGAGATAGGCGGCGAGCAGGGCCAGGGGCGAGGCGGCCAGTCCGAGGCCGATCCAGATCACCGAATAGCCGGCGAGAAAAAACAGTCCGCCGAAGACCATGGCCGCGAGAAAGGCCTGGCCGATATCGGGCTGAAGGACGAGGCACGCCGCGAAAATCGCGAACAAGAGGGCGGCGATGGTGAAGGCGGGTATATCGCGGTGGCGGCTGCCTTCCGCGAACAGCCAGGCCGTGAGGATGACGAGCCCCGGCTTGACGAATTCGGACGGCTGGATGGACTGGCCGCCGATCAACAGCCAGCGCACGCCGCCGTTCTTCTCGATGCCCTGCATCAGCGCCAGGATCATGAGCACGAGCCCGCCCGCGTAAAGTGCGAGCGCGGCGCGGCGCGTCTGCCGCGGGTCGAGCATGGAGGCCCCGACAAGCAGCGCGATCGACGGCACGAGATACAGCACGTGCCGCTGGAAGAAGAACAGCGGCGGCATACCGAATTTCTGCGCTGCGGCCGGGCTGGCGGCGAGCGAGACGAGAGCGCCCAGCAGCATCAGCAACAGGATGGCTCCGGTCATCGGCAGATCGATGGAGAACCCCCATTCGGAAATGACGCTGCGATCGGTGCGGGTCAGCCTCATGCCGCCTTGGCCTCCCTGAGGGCGATCCCCTTCAACCCGGCCACCAGCGCCTTGAAGGCATCGCCGCGCGCGGTGAAGTTGGGAAACTGGTCGTAGGAGGCGCAGGCGGGCGAGAGAAGCACCACCGATTCGCGGTCTCCGGACGCGGCGGCATCGCGGGCGGCGGCTGCGACGGCGGCATCCAGCGTGCCGCAGGTTTCGAACGCCGCACGGCCATCGAGGAAGCGTGCGAAATCGCTGGAAGCGGCACCGATGAGATAGGCGTGGCGGACCCTCGGCATGAAGCTCTCCAGTCCCGCGAGACCACCCTCTTTCGGCAGGCCGCCCGCGATCCAGTAGATGGACTCGAACGAGCCCAGCGCCTTTCCCGCCGCATCGGCGTTGGTGGCCTTGGAATCGTTGATGAACAGCACGCGCCCGAGCCGTCCGACCTCCTCCATGCGATGCGCGAGGCCGGGGAAGGTGGCGAGGCCGGCAGCGATTTCCTCGCGCGTGAGACCGAGCGCCTGCACGAGAGCGTAGGCTGCGGCGGCGTTCTGCCCGTTGTGCGCGCCGCGCAAGGAGCCGATGCCCGCGAGGCTGAGCGGCGGCATCGCCTTGCCCTCCGTTACCTCGACGAGCTGGCCATCCTGAACATAGACGCCATCCTCAACAGCTCCGCTCGACGAAATACGCCTGAGCCGCGCCGGTCCCGCCGCAAAGCGCGCCGCGATCCCCGCGGAAATCGCGTCGTCCACGCCGATCACCGCCGTGTCGTCCTCGCCCAGCCGGGTGAAAATCCGCGCCTTCACCTCGGCGTAATGCTCAAGCGAGCCGTGGCGGTCGATGTGGTCCGGCGTGATATTGAGGAGGCAGGCGGCGGTGGCGTCGAATGTGGGCGTCAGGTCGATCTGGAAGGACGAATATTCGATGACGTAATGCCCGTCATCCGCGAGCGGGTCGAGCGCGAGCACCGCGGTGCCGATATTGCCGCCGATGGCCGTTCGCCGCCCCGCGGCAGCCAGAAGATGAGCGGTGAGCGCGGTTGTCGTGGATTTGCCGTTCGTGCCGGTAATGGCGGCGATCTTCGCCCGCGAGCCGAGTTCGCGGCGCTGGCGGCAGAACAGCTCGGTATCGCCGATGATCTCGACGCCCGCTTCGGCGGCGCGCCGGACCGTCCAATGCGGCTCGGGATGCGTCAGCGGTACGCCGGGGGCGAGGATGAGGGCGGTGAAACCGGCCCAGTCCGCCGCGCGCAGATCGGTCACCGTCAGCCCGGCCTCGCGTGCCGCCGCCAGGCCCTTCTCGCCATCGTCCCAGACATACACCTCGGCCCCGCCCGCGGCGAGGGCTTTCGCGCTGGCGATGCCCGACAGACCCAGGCCGAAGACGGCAACTTTTCTGCCAGCAAAAACCGTGACCGGGATCATGCCGTCCCCCTGAAACAGGTCGAATTCCTCTCAGCGGACCGGCCGCCACCCGCTACCGCAGCTTCAGCGTCGACAGTCCGATCAGCGCCAGCACCACCGCGATAATCCAGAACCGCACCACCACCGTCGCTTCCGGCCAGCCCTTCTGCTCGAAATGATGGTGGAGCGGCGCCATTCGGAACACGCGCCTGCCCGTCAGCTTGAACGAGACCACCTGCACGATAACCGAAACAGTTTCCAAAACGAAAAGGCCGCCGACGATGGCCAGCACGATCTCGTGCTTCGTGGCCACGGCGATACAGCCCAGCGCGCCGCCGAGCGCCAGCGACCCCGTGTCGCCCATGAAAATCATCGCCGGGGGCGCGTTGAACCAGAGGAAACCCAGTCCCGCCCCCACGAGCGCCCCGCAGATGATCGCCAACTCGCCCGCGCCGGGCACGAAATGGAGCTGCAGATATTCGGCGAAACGCCAGTTACCGGTGAGATAGGCGATGACACCGAAGGTCGCCGCCGCGATCATCACCGGCACGATCGCCAGCCCGTCGAGGCCATCGGTGAAATTCACGGCGTTCCCGGCCCCGGCGATGACGATGATGCCGAGGACGACGAAAGAGACCGTACCGAGCGGAATGAGAGCGTTCTTGAAGAATGGCACGGCCAGCTTGTCGGCCAGTGCCGGATCGCTGATGGACATGATGAAATAGGCGGCGAGGCCCGCGATCCCGAGTTCCAGGACAAGGCGCGCCAGGCTGGAGAAGCCCTTGCTGTTGCGCTTGGTGACCTTCAGAAAATCGTCGTAGAAGCCGATCAGGCCATAGGCCAGCATCACCGACAGCACCACCCAGACGAGCTTGTTCAGCATATCCGCCCACAGGATGATCGACGCTCCGGCGCCGAGCAGGATCATCAGACCACCCATGGTCGGCGTCCCCGCTTTGGAGAGATGCGACCTGGGGCCATCGGAGCGGATGGGCTGGCCCTTGCCCTGAATGACGCGCAGATGATCGATCAGCGGCGGCCCAAACAACATGACGACCAGGAGCGCGGTCATGATCGCGCCGCCGGTCCGGAAGGTCTGGTAACGGAAGACGCGGAAGAAATCGAAAAAGTGGTCCTGCTGCCCCAGCACGCTCAGCAAATATAGCATTCCCCGTACCTTTCCGCCTACTCCGCGGCTGTTCTGTTGGCCCCCGCCGCCTCGGGGAAGTGTTGTTTGAGGTTTTCCACCAGGAGGCCCATCCTGCTGGCGTTCGAGCCTTTCACCATGATGGCGTCGCCGGGGCGGATGAATTCGAAAAGCGCGTCCGTCAGGCCCGACGAGGTTTCGGCCCAGGCGCCGCGGCATCCCAGCGGCAGTGCCCTGTATAGCGCCGCCATCTGCGGACCGCTGGCGAAAACGGCGTCGACCCCAGCCGACTCGACAGGCGCCGCCAGCGCGCGGTGCATGGCTGTGCCCTCCGCGCCGAGTTCCAGCATGTCACCAAGCACCGCGATGCGGCGGCGGGCGAGCGAGGGCGGCAAGCCACCCAGAACCGCGAGCGCCGCGGCCATGGACGCCGGGTTGGCGTTGTAGGATTCATCGATGAGGAGGAAGCTGCCGCCCGCGACGGTGCGCCTGCTCTGTGCGCCACGGCCAGCCGGGGCGGCGAAGTTGGCAAGTGCGGCAGCGGCCTGCAATACGCTGGCGCCGACAGCCTCCACCGCGGCCAGACCGGCCAGCGCATTCATCGCCAGATGCTCGCCCGGCGCACCGAGGCGGAAGGTCAGGCGCTCGCCCAGGATTTCAGCCTCGACGGCCGTGCCGTTTGCCTTGGGCGCCAGCGACAGTAAACGGACCTCGGCAACCGGCGACCGGCCGAAACTGATGACCCGCCCCACGCCGCATTCGCGCGCCCGCGCCGCCAGCAGCCGGTAATTCTCGCTGTCGCGCGGGAGGATCGCCGCGCCGTCCCGCCCGACGCCGTGGAAGATCTCGGCTTTCGCCTCGGCGATGGCTTCGATGGCGTGGAAATGCTCCAGATGCACCGGTGCCACCATGGTCACGATGGCCGCATGCGGACAGACGAGCTGCGTAAGCGGTGTGATCTCGCCCGCGTGGTTCATCCCGATCTCGAAGACCGCGAAATCCGCATCGCGCGGCAGGCGGGCGGCAGTCAGCGGCACGCCCCAATGATTGTTGTAGGATTTATCGGAAGCGTGCGTCCGGCCCTGGCGGCTAAGCATCAGCCGCAGCATCTCCTTGGTGCCGGTCTTGCCCGCGCTGCCCGTCACGGCAACGACCTTCGCCCGGCTGCGCGCGCGGCCCGCAGCGCCCAGCGCATTGAGCGCCGCGAAGGTGTCGGCCACACGCAGCACCGGCCCGGGCGCCTCGCCCGCGTAGTCGCGCGAGACCACGGCCAGCGCCGCCCCGGCCTGGAACGCCTTGTCCAGATAGGCGTGGCCGTCCGAATTGTCGCCCTTGATGGCGAAGAACAGATCGCCCGGCTGGAGCGTCCGCGTGTCGATGGAGACACCGGTTATGGCGTTCCCGGCTTCGCCCGCGGCGTCCGCGCCGAGCGCCTTTTGCAACTCCGCCAGTTCCCACAACGCCTCAGCCATTGTCCGCCGCCTTTTCCTGCAATGCCTTCAATCCCTTCGCCACCGCTTGGTGATCCGAATAAGGGATCACTGTTTGCCCGATGATTTGACCCGTTTCATGGCCTTTTCCAGCAATTAGCAGGACATCGCCGGGTTTAAGTGCGGCAAGGCCGCGGCAAATGGCCTGCTCGCGGCCACCGATCTCATGTGCGCCCGGCGCTGCGGCGACGATCTCGGCGCGAATGGCGGCGGCGTCCTCGGAGCGCGGATTGTCGTCGGTGACGATGACCAGATCGGCCAGACGCGCGGCAACGTCACCCATCTGCGGACGCTTCCCCCGGTCGCGGTCGCCGCCGCAGCCGAAAACCACGGCGAGACGGCCCGAGGCATAGGGACGAAGCGCCTGCAGCGCGTTTTCCAGCGCATCCGGCGTGTGAGCGTAGTCGATGAAGACAGGCGCGCCACAAGGAGCACGGCCTGCGAGTTCGAGACGGCCCTTCGCGCCCCTGACGCGCTCGATGGCGTGAAAAACGTCCCCAGGCTCCGAGCCGGTCACCAGCGCCAGCCCTGCCGCCACGAGTATGTTCGCGGTCTGGAACGCGCCCGCCAGCGGGCTGCGCACCACATAGTCCCGCCCGTCATGGACCAGCCAGAGATACTGCTCGAAGCCCTCGCGCGCCGCCCCAGCCAGCCGCAGCGCCTCTGCGCGCCTGCCGACGGTGAACAGCGCCAGCCCGTGCGCCCGCGCTACCTCCGCCGCCTCCGGCCCGCCCGGGCTGTCCAGATCGACGACGGCAGGCTGGCCCGGCTGCAACAGGTCGGTGAAAAGACGCATCTTGGCGGCGAAATAGTCCTCGAAGCCGGCGTGATAGTCGAGATGGTCGCGGGAAATGTTCGTGAAGGCGCCCGCCGTGAGCCGCAGGCCGTCGACGCGGTGCTGGGCGAGGCCGTGGCTCGACGCCTCGAACGCCAGATGCGTCACCCCCTCGTCGGCGAGTTGCGCCAGACTTGCGTGCAGCAGGACGGGATCGGGCGTCGTGTAGGCGAGCGGCCGTTCCTCGCCCTTCGCCGTGATGCCCGTGGTCCCCAGGCTCGCCGCGCAGATCCCTTGCGCTTCCCAGATCTGGCGCAGGAAGGCGGTGACGGAGGTCTTGCCATTGGTTCCGGTCACGGCGACGGCGGTTTCCGGCTGGCGGCCGTAGAAGCATGCGGCCATCTCCGCGAGGCGCCGCCGCGGATTGACGTCACGGATCACGGGAACGGGGATCGGGGCATCCTGAGCCGCGCCCTCGGGCAGCAAGACGGCCCCCGCACCGCGCGAGAGAGCATCGGCGAGGAAACGCGCGCCATCGGTCTTCGTGCCCGCCAGCCCCGCGAAGAGGTAGCCGGGCTTGACCTCGCGGCTGTCCGCCGTGAGACCGGTGATACCGGCGGCGGCGTCCTGTGCCGGGATGGCATGCGAACCGCAGAGATCGCTGAGTTTCATCAAGGCCGTGGTCCTGCCGGTTGAGCGATATGACGAGGGTTTCCGGGCTA
The DNA here is from genome assembly GCA_050290865.1 of Rhodomicrobiaceae bacterium. Taxonomy (GTDB): domain Bacteria; phylum Pseudomonadota; class Alphaproteobacteria; order Rhizobiales; family Rhodomicrobiaceae; genus JARRLC01. Next base: position 32,289 of record JBNKIW010000022.1, read on the forward strand.
CTGACGCGGAAAACACTGCGCCGGGCCGCCGGGACGCCCCGCCTGTCCGGACCGGCAGACCAACTCTATGGATGGGCAGGTTAATAAGAGGCTTGCGCGGTTTCGTCAAACGTCCTTGCGGGAACGATCCCCAGCATGGGGCCGATGCGGGCAATGAGGGCGCCCGCCGTGGGCGCGGCGTTGTAGGCGGCCTCGGTGCCCTGCCCCCGCTTGGCCGGCTTGGGCTCGTCGAGGACGATGAACACCAGATATTGCGGATCGTCCATCGGGAACGCGGCCACGAAGCTCGAAATCACTTCGCTGCTGTAGCCACCCGGCGCCGGCTTCTGAGCCGTGCCTGTCTTGCCACCGACATGATAACCGGGCACATCCGCACGCCGCCCCGTCCCATGCTCGACGTTCGCGCGGAAGAAGCGGCGCATGGCGGCACTGGTGTCGGAGCGCAGCACTTTGACGGCGCGCGCGCGCCCTTCGGCACGGCTGCGGGGAAGGAAGGTCGGCTGGATCCTGTAGCCGCCGTTGACGAGCGCAGCGGCAGCGACGGCGAAGGCGAAGGGCGGCACCGAAATACCGTGGCCATACGCCACCGTCATGGTGTTGGCCTCGCGCCACATCTCGGGAAAAAGCGCCCGCGCCGTCGGCCCCAGTTCGGTCTCGACGGGTTGCAGGAGGCCCATCTTCCCCAGAAACGCCTTCTGCCGGTCGGCGCCCGCGGACAGCGCCAGCCGCGCCGCGCCGGTATTGGACGAGTGCGTGAAGATTTCCTCGGGCGTCATGGTGGCGGTGCGGGCGTGCTTGTCGCGCAGCGTGAAACCGCCGATCCGCAGCGGCGTCCGCACGTCGATGCGATCGCGGAGCCCCGCAATGCCTTCGTCCAGCGCCATGGCCACGGTCATCATCTTGAAAACCGACCCCAGCTCGTAAGCGTCGTAGTAGAAGCGGTTGTGCAGACCCTTCTGCAGCGACTCCTCGCGGTGGTTGGGGTCATAATCAGGCAGGCCCGCCAGCGCCAGCACCTCGCCGCTCGTCACATCCAGCACGATGCCGCCCACCGCCTTCGCCTGGTAGCGCGCCATCGCCTTGCCGAGTTCCTCGTAAAGGGCGTACTGCACGCGCAGGTCGAGCGAAAGCTGCAGGCGCGGGCGCTCGCCGGATGTCCGCGCCGGCTTTATGACCCGCGGCCGGGTGTCTATGAACTTCTCGATACCGGCGAGGCCTTCGTTGTCCACGCTGGTGTGGCCGAGGACATGCACCGCCGTGGAGCCGGCGGGATAGGCGCGCTGCGGCTCCTCAATGAGATACAGGCCAGGCAGGCCGAGATTGTGCATCGCGCGGGCGTCCTTGGGCGTCAGCCCGCGTTTGACCCAGGTGAAGCGGCCCGGCCCTTTCAGCCGCCCGCGCAGGCTCTTGAGGTCTTTCCCCTCGAGCACGGTGGCCAGCTTCTCCATCGTCTCGTCGACATTGAGGATCTGGGCCGGGTCGGCGAACGCCCAATACATGCGGACGTCCGAGGCGAGCATCAGCCCGTTGCGGTCCACCGTGTCCGGGCGCGACATGGCATGGCGGATCTGGCTCTCTGCCACCATCATGCGCGCCGCCGGGCCGCCGCGGCCAAGGACCGTCAACTGCCAGGCGACGGCGGAAAACGCGCAGATGAGCAGGAGAGCGAGGAACCGCATGCGCCATGCCGGCAAACCGTCCGCCGGGGTGCGCAGCGGCTCACCGAGCCGTAGCAGCCGGCGCATACCCCCTCCCCTCGATACCATTGCGGATCAGCGCGCCGATCTCGTCGCGCGCGCGCCAGCCGCCGGCCTGCGCAGCCTGGGGATGGTGGATGACGGCATCCATAAAATCCCGCTGGTTGACGAGTTGGGAGGATTTGACCGGCACCAGATTGAGAATCTCGCGGCTGAGCTTTTCGACGCGCTCGGGCCGGGTTACGTGGCTCCATTCGGCGCGCATCAGGGCCACGTTGTCTTTTTCGTCCTCGATGGCGCGCTCCAGTTGCGCGGCACGGTTCTCCAGACGCCGTGTCTCGAACTTCATGTCGTAGATCAAAATGACCAGACCGGCGAGAAAACCGAAAGCCAGCAGACTCAGTAAACGCACCACGGTGTTGTCCCCGATCGTTTGATGACCCTCAGAAGGCTATTCCCAGAACACCAACAAATACGTCTCGTTATTCCCACAAAAGCGGGGATCCTGCCTGCGGCGGACCCGCCGTTACGCCGATTGGATTCCCGCTTCCGCGCGAACGACAACACATGCCGGTTGGCCATGGCGGTCCTGCTTCATGTTGGCTAACAAGGTTTGGTAAACGAGCGGTAAGCCCGGCCCCGGATTCCCGCCGCGCGCAGATGCGGGAGGCCGAGCGCCGCCGAATCCACCGGCCAGGGCGCCGCTGCCAGCCGCCGCCCCGCCCTGAGCCGCGCCGAGCGCGCGCGCGGATTGGCGGCCACTTCCGCCTCGTCCGGCTCGACGGCTTTGCGCGTCAGGGCGGCGAAACTCGGTGCAGGGCGCACACCCGCATCCGGCAGATGACGCGAGGGTCTGCTCCGTGCGCCGGTCCGCTCGGCAACGAAATGCTTCACGATACGGTCCTCAAGCGAATGAAAGGTCACAACGGCGAGCACGCCGCCGGGCCGAAGGACGCGCTCCGCCGCTCCCAGCCCGGTCACCAGTTCGCCCAGCTCGTCGTTCACGAAAAGGCGCAGCGCCTGAAAACTCCGCGTCGCCGGATGTCTGGCATCATCGCGGCGGCGCCCGAGAACTCCGGCGACGATCTCTGCCAGTTCGCCGGTGCGCGTGATGGGTTGCGATCCGCGCCTGTGCACGATAGCACGCGCAATCGCGCGCGACCGCCGCTCCTCGCCGAGTATGAACAGGATTTCCGCGATGTCTGCCTCGTCGCAGCGGTTGACGACGTCCGCCGCTGTCGGCCCCTCGCCGGACATGCGCATATCCAGCGGCCCGTCCCGCATGAAAGAAAAGCCGCGCTCCGCCTGATCGAGCTGCATGGAAGAAACGCCGAGGTCGAAGACGACGCCGTCGGCCTGGACGAATCCGCGGGCTTCAGCCTGGGCCTCGAGTTCACCGAACCGGGCCAGAACGAGTTGGAGCCGCCCGCCATATCGCCGGACCAGGGCCGCCCCGTCCGCCACGGCTTGCGGATCACGGTCGAGCGCCAGAACCTGGCAGTCCGCTGAATCGAGAATGGCGCTGGCATAGCCGCCAGCGCCGAAGGTGCAGTCAATATAGCGTCCGCCGTCCTTCGGCGTCAGCGTGTCGAGAACCCGGTGCAAGAGAACAGGAGTGTGACGGACCAGTCCGCCATCGGCTTCGGGGGCCTCTCCCTTGCCGCGACCCGCCATCACTCCTGTACTCCCACTTTACTGCCGCCCCCTAATGGACGGCTCCCCGCGCCGAGCTCTCTCCGGTAGCTGCGCGCCCGCTCGCGCGCCTCTGTCCGGAACTTGTCATAGGCGGCCGGTTCCCAGATCTGGAACTTGTCGCCCAGTCCGACGAAGACCGCAACGTCGGTAATGCCCGCATGATCCCGCAGTCTTTTCGGCAGAACAGCCCTGCCGTCAGGATCGACCTTGATCTTCTCGCTTTCCCCGAAATAAGCGGTCGCGATCTCGTCGCGCTCCGGGCTGTCGATGGGAAAGTCTTCCAGAATTCCCTTAATCTTCTCGACCAGACGGCTGCCGCCAGCTTCGAGCGCTGGTCTGTCGAGGTGCGGATAGCAAAAGATCTCATCAAAACCTTCCTGGGCGAGCACGGCCCGAAAAGGCGCAGGGACAGAGACGCGCCCTTTGGCGTCGATCCTGTTGTCGAACCGGGAAGCAAATTCATCCATCTCCCTCTGGCGCTCCCAGTGCGACGCGGGACTACGACCGGCTGCGGCGCAAGCTTTCCGTCACTTCCCATTCGGCTCAGGCGCGCGGTTCCTTTGAAGTCAGGACCGGGAGGAGGCAAAGCGCTTGTTGCCCCCCTATGTGGCCTTCGAGGAACTCGCTTCAGGTGGCCTCCCCCCGAATCACACCCTTCCGAACGGGTGATTATGGGATAGCATGGGATCCCATGGGTGTCAACGGAACCAGAGGGGGATTTCAGGGTTTCGTGCGGGATTTGCCGGGGAATGGTTAATTACGGCGCGAAAAGCACCGGGAAAAGTTGGCGGGCATGAAGGGAAAATGGAAAAGAGGCAGGGTGGGATAATGCGGCAGGCGCGACGAATACTCGTCCGGGTCGCCGGGAATACCGTCCCTCATCGTCCGACCATCAGGTGACCGCTGAAAAAACGCTCGTTCGTCGTCTCCGCGAAAGCAGCGGGCGGGGATCGCGGCAAGTCGAAGATGAAGCCGTGACAATCAGGGCAAGAAACTGACGGCACGGCACAGCGTTGGCGGCAAGTGCTCAGCGGGCAGAAGTGAAGTCGAATAAGCGGAAACGGCTGGGCTTTTGCTCCCGCCGGCAAATTATGTCACGGGCGGGACCATTCAGCACCTGCTATTGGCGAATACGCTGCGCCGGTCCGGCCGCGGTGGTGCAAATCTCTCCGGCACCTACGACCGGTGTAGCACAAGTCCGGCTCACCCTTGAGCGTGGAAAGATTTCCGCGTGTTGAACGTGATCGGACCGATCGCAACCACGAAGGAAGACACGCACCTCCGTAAAAAGCAAAAGGGCCGTCCGCAGACGGCCCTTTCTCGTAGCAAAACGAACCTCAGAACTTGATGCGCGAACCAACCATGATCGTAGTCAGATCTTCATACTCGGTTTCGGCGTTGTCGTCGTCGAAGCTCCACATACTCGCCTGGGCGTAGATGTCCATGGCGGCGGAGTCGATCTTCTGCACGATGCCGAAGCCTACGCGTGTGGCATCGGCGTCACCGATCGCAAACCCAACCACGTGATCATCGTGAACGATGTACGAATCAAAGGCATTCTCGGTCGTATACTGGCCGTATTCACCGTACACGGTCGTCGAACCATAGGGCAGGAACTTCTTCTCGATACCGCCCTGCACGTACCACATCTTCTGGTCCGTCGAGGTGTCCTCGTTGTCGCGATCGGCAGCGGCGAATGCCACATAAAGGCCCGTCGGAACGTGCATAGCCGAGGCAGACCCCGCGAGTTCCTCGAAACCAGCTTCATCCGCCCAGATGTAGCCGATCCCGGCAACGAGACGAATGGAGTTGAACTCCTTCTTGAAGCGCAGCACGAGGTCGGCGTAGTCATTCTCGCCCCATGAGGCCGACAGGATGAAGCCCATGATCGCGGGCGAATCGTAGCGGACCACGTCAAAACGGCCACCGTCGAGGTTGCTCGACCAATCCCCTAGGGTAGACAGAGTGGAATGGTCATGTTCACCTGAGGGCTCGTGGTCGTGATGACGCGTCCCCCGGATAACGAAGCTGTTGCCAGCCCCGGCGCCGGAGTGGCTCAGCGAGTTGCCAAGCACAACCTGCGTAGCTCCGTCGGCCGCGGTGCTCTGATGACCGAGGGAGAGGCGGCCCAACCGGTCGCTCTCGATGTAGAAGTAGTTCTGACGGATGTTGAAAGCGTCTTCGGTATTGTCGTCATCCGCCTGAGTGACGTCGTTGGAGCCGTTGTCGTCGACGCCGAACTCCATGTTGTATCCTGCGGTCCAGCCAGGCTTGATCCTGGCCTTGCCCTTGAAACCGAAGCGGCTGCCGGCCACATCATGGTCGACCACGAACGCGTCGGAATCGACGCCGTCATCCCAGATCAGCAGCGCCTTGTTGACCTGGCCGTAGACCTGTAGCGACACGACCCGGTTACCCTTTCGTGCCGTCGTCGCTTCCAGCTCCGCAACACGCTCTTCCAAATCGGCGCAGCAGCCACCGCCGAGATCGGCTGCTTTCGCCGGAGTAAAGGTCGCGCCGATCAACAAGCCAGCGGCTGCGGCCAAAGCGATACGACTGGTCGTCATAAATCCCCCAATCATCTCCATCTCCATGTGCCCGAAGCAAACCTCAGGCGTCCCATGCAGAAACTGCCTGCGCGGGAGCGCCGGACGCCTCTGCGATCCAAGACCGTCAGCGTCGAACCCCGAAGCTGCTAACGGCTCCAAATCCGCCCCGGTGCGAGTTCTGATCCCATCCGCGCCAAAGGCTGCAGAAACCTGATTAGACCAAACAGTCTCAGGCGTAAACAATAACAAAGCTATTGTTGATTAATTCACAAGCATCTTGTGGCGTTTGAACAACAAAATACGTATTAACGCTTGGGCGTGCGAAACAATTTTGAGTAGTTATACTTATACACACGTTGCTATTATAACGAGCCATATATTCCTACATCCATTTTGGCTGAACAGAAAATGATGTACGCAAAGTCACGTATACACAAATGCTTCATAACTAACATATTGGCAATCGTCATAACGTCGTCCAGAGGTGCGGCCACCTATTATTTATCATTAGTCGGATTTATATGATATACATCGAGGCGCTCAGAGCATTTCTACTTTCACGATACATAACTAAACACGATATGTATTGAATTGCAGCGCCCCCCCTGTTTCCTGGCGAACCGTTCGCCCCTCAAACGAAAAACACCGCCCGAAGGCGGCGTTTTCGCCAGAAACGACACGATTCGATTGGAACCGCCGGGCACACGCAGCTTCTGCCACCCACGCAAGAGGAGACAATCGGCGGATTGACGGCTTCTGAGTCTGGGGCTGATTCTATTGCCCGGCCTTGGCCTGGCGTGAAGCTTCCATGGCGGCATCGACCTTGCCGAGCATGTAGCCCCATTTCGCGCGCGTGTTCTCGACGACCCTGGCCATCAGCGCACGCAACTCTCCGAGCAGCGCACAGCGCCGCGCGTCCGCACGCGACGGAAGCACGGCAGCCCCGGCCGTCAAGGGCGCGGCGCCCAGCCCCTCGACCTTGGCCAGCAGAGCCTTGTTACCTTCATCGAAGGCGGCGATACGCTCGTCCTTCACGAAAGGCGAGGCCTTGGCGAGATAATCGGCGTCGGCCCAGCCTTCGCGGGCGCGCAGGACACGCAGTTTTTCCTGGAAAGCCTTCTTGTTCTCGCCATTCATGGCGGTGAGCTTGGCGCTCGCGTCGGCGACCACGGCGGCAAAGGCGGGCTGGCCGCACTTCCCCTGCTCATCAGCCAACGCAGTCAGCGGAAAAAGCAAAATAACGGCCGTGCCGAGAAAACGGCGCATGATCCCCACTCATCCTGGCGCGCATTAACTTTTGTTAACGCAAAATAGCCAAGGAATCTTCGCCAAATTATGGCGTCTCAAAGCCGGCGATGCCAAAACGGTTCGCACGGGGAAAACCCTTCGGCACGGTGCGGCCGGCCTGGGCGCGCGTCCCCTGCCATTCGGCCACCTCGGTGACGGTGCGAGTGCGCGAGCCTTCGAGCCAGCGCAGGCCCACGGCGTCGCGGAAGACCGTGATGTCGGCCAGCCCGCCGTCCTTGAACTTCTGCAGACGCACGCCGCGGCCGCGGCTCAGCTCGTTGACCTCGGCGAGCGGGTAAATCAGCATCCGGCGGTTGTCGCCCAGGCAGGCGACGCTGTCGCCCTCGGCCGCCACGCAGACCACCGCCTTGTCCGGGGGCGTCACCATCATGACCTGCCTGCCCTTGCGGGTCTGCGCGATGACCTCGTCCTCGGCGACGACGAAACCGTTGCCTTGCCGGGAGGCGATCAGCAGCTTGCGGCCGGGCTTGTGGACGAACAGCTCGATAATATCGCTCGCCTCTTCGAGGTCGATCATGAGACGCACCGGCTCGCCGTGACCGCGCCCGCCGGGCAGGCCGGAGGCTTCCAGCGTGTAGAACTTGCCGTTGGACGCGAACAGAACGATCTTGTCCGTAGACTGCGCGCGGATGGCGCGTTTCAGCTTGTCACCAGCCTTGAACTGCAGCTTGTCCATGTCGTCCTGGTGGCCCTTGAGCGCGCGGATCCAGCCCTTCTCCGACAGGACGACCGTCACCGGCTCACGCTCGATCATCGCCTGTTCGACATCCACGTCGATGACCGGCATGTCGGCGAAAGCCGTGCGGCGCGCACCCAGCGCCGTCGCCTTGCCAAAGGCCTTCTTGGTCGCGGTGATCTCCTGCGAAATCCTCGCCCATTGTTTCTCGTCTGATCCGAGCAGGGCGACGAGTTCGGCTTTCTCGGCCGTCAGCTTGTCATGTTCGGTGCGGATTTCGATCTCTTCGAGCTTGCGCAAAGCGCGCAGCCGCATGTTGAGGATTGCCTCGGCCTGGACGTCACTGAGGCGGAATTTGCGCATCAGTACGGCTTTCGGCTCATCCTCATTGCGGATGATGCGGATCACCTCGTCGATGTTGAGATAGGCGATGAGATAGCCGCCGAGCACTTCCAGCCGGTGCTCGATCTGCTTCAGGCGGTGCTCCGACCGGCGCCTCAGCACGACCTTGCGATGCTGGAGCCATTCGCCGAGCGCCTCGCCCAGCCCCATCACCACCGGCACCTGCCCGCGGCTGAGCACGTTCATGTTCAAAGGCACGCGCGATTCCAGCTCGGTCAGCTTGAAAAGCTGCTCCATGAGCATGACCGCATCCACGGTGCGCGCGCGCGGCTCCAGCACGAGGCGGACGTCCTCGGCGGACTCGTCGCGCACATCGGCGAGGAGCGGCAGCTTCTTCGCCTCCATCAGCTCGGCGATCTTCTCGATCAGCCGCGATTTCTGCACGAGATGGGGGATTTCAGTGACGACGATCTGGTAGGTGCCGCGGCCGGTCTCCTCGCGCTGCCAGGTGGCGCGCAGCCGAAAGCTGCCGCGGCCGGTCCGGTAGGCTTCGACGATCGAGGCGCGGCTGTCCACGATGACGCCGCCGGTCGGGAAATCCGGACCGGGGATGAATTCGGCGAGCTTCTCAGCGGAGGCGCCCGGGTGCTTGATGAGATGAAGGGCGGCGTTGCACAGCTCTTCGACATTGTGCGGCGGGATGGATGTCGCCATGCCCACGGCGATGCCCGACGATCCGTTCGCCAGGAGATTCGGGAAATTGGCGGGAAGGACGGCCGGCTCTTTCTCCGATCCGTCATAGGTCTCGCGGAAATCGACCGTGTCCTCGTCGATGCCGTCCAGCAACGCCGCGGCGATATCCGTCAGGCGCGCTTCGGTGTAACGCATCGCGGCGGCGTTATCGCCATCAACGTTGCCGAAATTGCCCTGGCCATCGACCAGCGGGTAGCGCTGCGCGAACTCCTGCGCGAGGCGCACCAGGGCGTCATAGACCGACTGATCGCCATGCGGGTGAAACTTACCGATGACATCGCCAACCACGCGCGCGCACTTTTTGTAGCCGCCCTCCGGGTCGAGCTTCAAGAGGCGCATGGCGTACAAAAGGCGCCGGTGGACGGGCTTCAGGCCATCGCGCACGTCGGGCAGCGCGCGATGCATGATGGTGGACAGCGCGTAAGCGAGATAGCGCTCTTCAAGCGCTTCCTTCAGCTTCACGGGTTCCGCGGGATCGGGATCGAGAATCAGTTCGTCAGCCATGGTCCTTGCATAAACCTTGCGGGGGGCGCGTCAAGTGGGGCGCATCCGGAGATCGTGCGGCGGGCGAACGCGCTGCGATCTTCCGCCACAATACCTCCTACCGGTTCGTCATGCTCCAGTCGCATTCGCGCGTAAACTGCACACGGAACAGCCCTCAGTTTGAGTCGGAGTTGCGTAGTTCTGCTGCGGGACGTGTCGTATTTCTCAACGATGAATTGAGGTTGACCATGAGAACCTTTTTTGGTGTTGCGGCGCTCGCTCTGGCGATGATTGCGATCGTCGTGCCTCACAATGGCCTGCACCTGTCGCTGGCGGCACTCGCGCTCGGCGCCGTCGCCGCGCTGGCGGGTGCTAAATCGTTCGCCGCGGCGACACCCGTCGTCGCAGCGGTCAATCTGTTCTTCCTCAGCCCCAGCACGCTGGAGGCGATCAACAGGTCAACGGACGTGCTGATGATGTGGGTGCTCGTCGTGGTGGCGCTCGCCCTGCCCTTCATCGCCATCGCGCTCAACAGCTCGGGCGCATTCGATTTCAGCGAGCGCAAAGGGCATCACTGACGAGACGCGGCCGCAAGCCGCTGCACGATCGGCGCGCGGGGTTCCGGCAGATGAAGTCCGCGCGGTGTCAGGACGTGCCGTTCCAGAAAATAGCCGGTGAGCTTCAGGCCATCGGCGATCTCAGCGGGTGCGGCGGCGAGCGCATTGCCTGAGCGCAGGAATGCCGGCAGCGGCAGAAGTTGAGTCGCGTAAGGCGCGCCTGCCTCCGCCGACACCGCCCGTCCCGATTTCGGCGAGACGTAAATGAGATTGTCGCGTGCTCCCGTCGCCGCGCAATGCTCCAGATCGAGGCCGAAGCCCAGTTCCGACAGGAGCAGCAATTCCCAGCGGACGAGAATCTGCGGCCACAGCCCTGGCTCGTTGAGATGCCGCAGCATGAGGAGCGCCAGATCGAACACCGCCGGATGCGGGTCGCGCTCGGGAAGGAGCTTGGCAAGGCTCGCCATCGTGCCGATACCGGCCAGCGCCAGCCGATCGTCGAGGGCGCGCGCGGCGAAGGGTTCGGCCAGATCCAGCACAAAAAAACCGAGCTGCTCAGCAAGGCGCGCCCGCCATTCGGTGTGCAGGAGGTTGCCGGTCTGCAGGAGCGGCCGCAGGCGCCGCGACCGGCCGCCGCGCACGAGGCCGAGATAGCGGCCGTGGCTGCGCGCCAGCACCTCCGCCACGGCACTGGTTTCGCCATGCGGGCGGACATGAAGGACGATGGCTTCGTCAGTCCATTCCATGCCGATAGTGCTGCTGGTGGTCGTCAGCGCGGTTGATCGTCGCGACTGAAAAGCAATGCGTCACGCTTCGCCGCCGACGCGGTCAAGGCCTTCGCGGGCGGGACGGTAGGACGGATTGATCTGCAGCGCGCGCCTGTAGGCCTGCGCCGCTTCCTTCTTCTGGCCCATGCCTTCGGCCGCCCTGCCGCGCAAGGCCCAGGCCTCGTAATTATCCTTGCGCCCGCGCGCGGCCTGGTAGAAGTCGTCGTAAGCCTTTTCGTATTTCTGCAGGGCCAGTTCGCTCAGCCCCTTGGCGTGGTAGACCTCGGGCGCATCCGGGCGGTAGCCCAGCGTGTTGTCGAAATCGTTTACGGCCTTGGCATGCTGGCCCATCGCCTGATAACTCAAACCGCGATTGAAAAAGGCGACCGCACCGGCCTGAACATCGAGCGCCTGCGAGTAGTCGCCCACGGCCCGCGCGTACTGCTTGCGCATCCGGTAAATATTGCCGCGCCCGACGAGCGCGACGCCGTATTTCGGGTCGATGCTGAGAGCCTGATCGTAATCGGCCAGGGCCTGATCGAGCCGCCCCACCCGCGCGTAAATCAGCGCCCGGTTGGCATAAGCCTGATAATATTGCGGGCTGATGGAAATCGCGGTGTTGAAGTCGGCCAGCGCCTTTTCGTATTCGCCGGACTGACCATAAGCCGCGCCGCGCAGATTCAGCGCGTTGGCATCATTCGGATTGGACCTGATAACCTCGGAGAGCGAGGCGATATTCGCCTTCTGGTCCGCCTGCGCGAGCTTTTGCCGCAGTGCGACTTGATTCGCCACCTCGACGCTGCCCTGGCAACCGGCGACAAAAAGACATGCCCCGAGAACCATCGCGTATCTGCCAGCAATGGGGCTCATCAGGAAACCCATCGAACCACCCAATCCCGGTCGAATTGATGCCAATACCCTGGTAACGAAGCCTAACCGCACCCGTTGCCGAACCTCGCCTCCGTGGTGCTCCAGAAATGCGGCCTAAATTGGAACCGCCGCCCCACCGCTTGGATCATAGCCCGACCGGATTCCCGGCGCTAACGTCTTGGCCCGCGCCCCAGAACAAGACCTTCACGTTGAGCGCGCTTCCGCGCCAGCTTGCGCGCCCGGCGCACGGCCTCGGCCTTCTCGCGCGCGCGCCTCTCGGACGGTTTTTCGTAATAGTTGCGGAGTTTCATCTCTCTGAAGATGCCTTCCCGCTGCATCTTCTTCTTCAGGGCTTTCAGCGCCTGATCGACGTTGTTGTCGCGAACATGGACTTGCACGCTCTCTCCTTCACATTGGTGTTTGCCATTTGCAAATGACATAAAATGCCGGGCACGCGCGCACCCGGCATTCCTTAACTGCTGGCTCCTTGTAGCAAATCCGGACGCGCCTGTCCATCGCCGCCGCGAAGTGCCTGTGCACCCGCGATTATTTATCCGTTCACGGCCTGGGCCGGAAGCGGGAATGCTCCAAAATCGGCTGCGGCCACCCCGGCGGCCCCTCGAATTTTCGCGGATTTAAACCAAAGCTTCAGGCTGAGTGTGGAATCACTCGTGACCGGGCGCCATATTGCCGTTGCAGAGCCGCGTGGCCGCCCTATGGTAAAAGACAACGACGCCGGAATACGGCCTGCCGAAAGCCGCCGCCTTTTGCGCACACAACGGGAGGGAGCGGCAGGATGCCGGATGCCGCCCGCAACCGAGGTGCCGATGCGCATGAGAAGGACGACACGACGGTTTCTTGCCGCAGTCATGATTTTGCCCGCCGGACAGGCGCTCGCCGCCATGCCGGTCCCTGCCGTCAACCAGGAGCCGTCGCCGGAGGACGGCCTCGCTCCACACCGCGCCGTCTACGACATGACGCTGAAGCGGGCTGTCGCGGGCTCGAACGTCTCGGATATCCGCGGGCGCCTCGTCTTCGATTTCAAAGGATCGCCCTGCTCGGGCTATTCGCTCGGCACGCGGCTGGTGACCCAGATCATCGACCGCAACGGCAAATCGACGCTCACCGACATGCGCTCCTCGACCTGGGAACAGGCCAGGGGCGGCCGGTTTCGCTTCGATACTTCGCAATATATGAACCAGAGGCTCTCCGAGCGGGTCAAAGGCATCGCCACGCGCGGCAAGGGCGGCGACGCCATCAACATCGCCATCTCCAAGCCGAGGAAGCGCCGGGTCAAACTGGGCGGCGATCCCCTGTTCCCGACACAGCATTCGCTGACCATCCTGGCGGCGGCCCGGGCCGGACGCAGCATCGTGCAGGCCAACCTTTATGACGGCTCGGAGCAGGGCGTGAAACTGTTCGAGACAACCACGCTCATCGGCCAGGCCGTCCAGCCGGGGACCGGCAAGAGCCTGATCCCCATCAAAAACGCCGAAGACCTGGATGCCCTCCCCTCTTGGCCGGTCACGATCGGCTATTTCGAGGGCAAGAAACCGGCGAAATCGGACGAGGGCCTGCCGAGCTACGAACTGTCGTTCCGGCTTTACGCGAATGGCGTCAGCCGCAGGCTCGTCATCGACTATGGCAATTTCGCCATCGCGGGCGAGCTGAGCCGCATCGACTTCTACAAACCGAAGAAATGCACCGGTAAGACCAGGAGGAAAAAGAAATAGGTGATTTTCACCGGCGCTAGTACGCCCCGCAGGAAATCCTGCCCCACTTGCTGCACGCTCTCACGGGATTTCCTGCGGGTTAAGCGTACTAGCAACTTATTGATTCTAGCACAGCTTTTCCGAGGCATGTTCGCTTGCGCAGGTGCGGCGAATGGGGTGCGAACTTGCCTCGGGCTGTACTAGTCAACTGGCTCGAGATCGAAATCGTCGATCCCTCAGGCAAGACCAACTATCGCAACAGCTTCGTCCCGGATTTGTCCGTCGACAAAGACGACGTCGGCGCATTGGCGGCGTGCGGTCGCGCCAGATGGAAAATCGAGAACGAGAGTTTCAACACGCTGAAGACCAAGGGCTACAACCTCGAGCACAATTTCGGTCATGGAAAAGAGCATCTGTCGGCGGTGCTGACCTCCAGGAACCATCTCATAGACGGTGTTCTCGCCCTTCCGCCGGTCGGGAAAGGCCGCGCACAATGTCTTGAAGGCCGCGACGAGCGATTCGAGAGCCACAGCGAACTTGAACCAACTCGTCTGCTTCAGATCGATGATTCATTCGGCCGCATCCTGAGTCAAAATGAGAATTGCTGGTTCTCGACGCAGCCGAGGAAATGCACAACTTCCTCCTGGCTGAGAACGATGGGTAGCGTCTTCGGCTTTTTGGGAAGCGGGAGAACGTCGTCAAACGTCCATTGCCGTTTGAGGGTGACCCTGTAGAGAAAACGGAGCGCACCAATCGCGCAGTGAATTGAGCTGATCGCCAGCTTGAAAGAACAGCCTGACAAAGCCCCGATCAAAAGCCTCCGAGATGCCTACAGAGTTCCCGGCTTTCGCGTGCGTGCGGCTGGTCTGGCGGCCTTGGAATTCTTCGAGAAGGAAAAACTGCTGAACGGGGGACCGCTCTCCCCTATTCTGAGCAGAACCTTTACGGCCTGAAAGGACTGAAATATGTCGTGGACATCCGGAATTACGGTCTCGCCGGTGCGGTACAGATCGAGGCTGCTCCCGGCGTCCGCGGGAAATCTCGATGAAGTGTTGGGAGGCAGCGACACATTGCAGTTTGCACCGGCCTTCATCAGTGAGCACGACCATATCGATAGCCTGATGAATGCCGTCAGCGAGCCAATTCAGTCGCTGGCCTGATCCCGCCCATGCAAGAGACAATCATGCCCTACATTGCTCACCTTGTTAATGGCCAGCTCGTCACCGGCGGTTCGGACCGCAGTCAGGACATCCTCAACCCCGCCACCGGCCAGGTCAGCGGCGCAGTGACGTTGGCCAGCAAGGCGACGGTGGAACAGGCCATCGCCGCGGCCCAGGCCGCCTTTCCGAAGTGGCGCGACACCCCGCCGGGCAAGCGGGCGCGAACCATGTACCGGTTCCGGCAATTGCTCGAAGACAACGCCAGCCGCATTTGCGCGCTGGTCACTCAGGAGCACGGCAAGGTGCTGGACGACGCCAGAGGCGAACTGGCCCGCGGTATCGAGAATGTGGAATATGCCTGCGGTGTGCCCGAACTGCTGAAGGGCGAGCATTCCAGGAATGTCGGGCCGGGCATCGACAGCTGGTCCGAGTTCCAGCCGCTGGGCGTGGTGGCGGGGATCACGCCATTCAATTTCCCGGCCATGGTGCCGCTGTGGATGTATCCCATGGCCATTGCCTGCGGAAACACCTTCGTCCTCAAGCCTTCGGAGCGCACCCCCAGTTCGGCTCTTTTGGTGGCCCAACTGGCTCACGAAGCGGGCCTGCCGCCGGGCGTGCTGAACGTCGTGAATGGCGATCGCGAAGCGGTCGACACGCTGCTCACCGACCCGCGCGTGCAGGCCATCAGCTTTGTGGGCTCAACCGGCGTCGCGGAATACGTTTATGCCACCGGCACGGCTCATGGAAAGCGGGTGCAGGCGCTGGGCGGTGCCAAGAACCACGCCATCATCATGCCTGATGCCGACCTGGACAATGCCGTCAACGCTCTGATGGGAGCCGCCTACGGTTCCTGCGGCGAGCGATGCATGGCCGTCTCGGTGGCCGTGGCCGTGGGCGACGACGTGGCGGACAGGCTGATTGCCAAGTTCGCCGGCCGCCTGAACGCCCTCAAGGTCGGTCCGGGGACCGAAGCCGGTTGCGAAATGGGGCCGCTCGTCACCCGCCAGCATTTCGAGAAGGTAAAGGGATATGTGGATCTCGGCGTCAAGGAAGGCGCCAAACTGGTGGTCGATGGGCGCGGGCTGAGTGTGCCCGGTCATGAAAACGGCTTCTTCCTTGGCGGCTGCCTGTTCGATCATGTCACGCCTGACATGACCATCTACAGGGAGGAAATCTTTGGTCCGGTCCTGTGCGTGGTGCGCGTCAGGACCATGCAGGAAGGCATGGATCTCATCGATGCCCATGAATATGGCAACGGCACCTGCCTGTTCACTCGCGACGGCGAAGCTGCGCGCTATTTCACCGACCATATCAAAGCCGGTATGGTCGGCATCAACGTGCCACTGCCGGTACCCGTGGCCTATCACAGCTTTGGCGGCTGGAAGCGTTCGCTGTTTGGCGATCTGGCGGCTTACGGCCCCGACGCCGTGCGCTTCTACACCCGCCGCAAGACGATCACCCAACGGTGGCCAAGGGCTGGTGGGCGCGAGGCGACGGAGTTTTCCTTCCCCTCGATGAAATAGGCCGTTTCCCCCATCGCAACGGAGCTTCCCACGACCATGCTCCGCCAATGGATGACCGAAGATATGCAGATGCGGAACCTGTCTCCTCACACCCAGGCGACATATCTGCTGCAGGTGTCGCTCTTTGCCGAATACTTCCACAAGTCTCCTGACGTGCTGGAGGCCGAGCACATTCGCCGATCATCCTCGTGGGACGACGCGACCGGAACAGCATTGCCGCGCGCAGGCGCACCCGCTGCGACATCTGCGCAACCGGCGCCGCCGCAAGAGGCGATAAATGCCTGTTCCGGCATGGCGGCTGGCGCTCGATGCGTATTCCATGCACCGCACGGGAAGATCACGGGGACATGCCGGTCCATGGGGCAGCGCGTCTTTTGTGTTCCAGCCGGCAGAGGACACCCTTCAGGACCGGGCATGGGCCGGGGCCGCCGAGGCTTGTTCTACCGATGCGTTCGCGGACCGCGATGGGGAGACAACGCCTTTCACGACAATGGCGATGGAACCGTCACCGACCGGGCTTCGGGGCTGATGTGGCAAAAAGCTGACGACGGCCGAACCCGAGACTGGAAGGACGCACTCGCCTATGGTGAGAACCTGTCGCTTGCGGGTCACGACGACTGGCGGCTGCCCAACGTCAAGGAGCTTCAGAGCGTCGTTGACTACAGGCAGCATAATCCGGCGCTCGATCAAAGACATCTCAAGCAAGCCAACCGCAAGGGCTGGTTCTGGTCATCCACGACCCATGGCGGCAATATCCGCTTCGCGACCTATGTCTGTTTTGGCAAATGCGCATCCGTGGATGGGGTGGAGGTTCACGGAGCGGGCGCATCACGTTGCCGTGCGCGTCTCCCTCAAGCGCGATTACCGTTTCCTTACCGACACCGTCAGCTTATTCTGATCTCGTAGCCGTCTGCCCGAAAGCCAGGAGCAAGCGTCCTGTCACCGCAAACCGAAACCGCCCCTCTCTTTGCCTTCGACAACAGCTATGCGCGGCTGCCCGAGCGCTTTTACGCGCGCATTGAGCCTGCACTGGTGGCGACACCGAACCTTGTGCGGCTAAACGAACCGCTTGCGTGCCATCTGAACCTCGACACCGCCGCTCTCACCAAGCCTGAAGGGGCGGAGATTTTCGCCGGCAATCGCATTCCCCGGAATGCGGAGCCGTTGGCGATGGCTTACGCCGGGCACCAGTTCGGACATTTCGTTCCTCAGCTTGGCGATGGCCGCGCCATTCTTCTGGGCGAAGTCATCGACCGCGACGGTGTGCGCCGCGACATCCAGCTCAAAGGCTGCGGCCGCACGCCTTTTTCCCGCCGGGGCGACGGCCGCGCCGCGCTCGGACCGGTCCTGCGCGAATATATCGTCAGTGAAGCGATGGCCGCACTCGGCATCCCGACAACGCGGACGCTAGCCGCGGTGACGACGGGCGAAACGGTTTGGCGTGAGACGCCGTTGCCCGGCGCGATCTTGACGCGCGTTGCGGCAAGTCATGTGCGCATCGGCACGTTCCAGTATTTCGCGGCGCGCGGCGACACGGACGCCACACGCACCCTTGCCGACTACGTGATCGCGCGACACTTTCCTGAAGCCGCGCGGGCTGCAAACCCCTATCGTGCGCTGATCGACGAGGTGATCGCGGGGCAGGCGGCGCTCATCGCGCAATGGATGCTCATCGGCTTCATTCATGGCGTCATGAATACCGACAACATCTCGGTCGCCGGCGAGACCATCGACTACGGCCCCTGCGCCTTCATGGACAGCTATCATCCGGAGACGGTGTACAGCTCCATCGACCATTACGGCCGCTACGCCTACGCCAATCAGCCGCGGATCGCGGTTTGGAACCTCGCCCGCTTGGCCGAGGCGCTGCTGCCGCTGCTGGCCGATGATGTGAATGCGGCGGTTGAACTGGCCGAAAACGCCTTGGACGCTTTCCCGACACGCTTCGAGGCAGCCTATGGTGAAGGCATGCGTCGAAAACTTGGCCTGTCTCAGCCAGCGGATGGTGATATGCAACTGGCCCACGATCTCCTGACGCGGATGGTTGACAATGGCGTCGATTTCACCCTGACGTTTCGGCGTTTGAGTGCCACGGAAGATGGCAGGGCGGCCCGCGAGTTGTTCGCTGACCCTCGCGCCTTCGATGTATGGGCGGAACGGTGGCATGCGCGGGTCGCCGCCGAAAACAAGGCTGCGCACGAGCGCCAAGCTATGATGCGGCGCGTCAATCCCGCATACATTCCGCGCAATCACCTCGTCGAGGAAGCGATCGCCGCCGCGCAGAACAACGGCGATTTCGGTCCCTTCGAAGTGCTCATGACAGTACTCGCTGCTCCCTTCGACGATCAGCCCGGATTTGAGCGCTATGCGGAGCCGCCACGACCGGACCAGATCGTACGCCAGACTTTTTGCGGCACCTGAGACGGCTGTGCCCCCATAGGGAAGCATTGCGGGCAAAAAAGGACAAGTTCCAGATCGTCTTTGGCCTGCTCTGTGCAGCCGATGGTTGCCCGGTGGCGGTGGAGGTGTTCGACGGTAATAGCACAGACGCTACGCGGCGCTGGTGACGAACGCGTCGCGGCGATAGCCCTGGAGATAGAGAAGCGCGGCGAGGTCGCCATGGTCGATGCGGGCGTCGGCTTGCTCGGCGACCATCGGCTTGGCGTGAAAAGCGACGCCGAGCCCGGCGGCCTTGAGCATGGCAAGATCGTTGGCGCCGTCGCCCACCGCGATGACGTCCTCCTGGCTGACACCGAAAGTGGCCGCCTCCCGTTCGAGCGTGCGCAGCTTGGCGTCCCTACCCAGAATCGGATCGGCGACGCCCGCGATCACGCCGTTTTCCATGATGAAGCGGTTGCCGTAATCGGCGTCGAACCCGGCGCGCGCGGCGACGGCGGCCGTGAAGAACGAAAAACCGCCCGAGACCAGCACGGCGCGGCCGCCATTGGCGCGCATGGTGCTGGCCAGCGCTCTTGCGCCGGGCGTCAGCGTGATACGCGAATCGAGGACCTCCTGCAGCCGCGATTCGGGAAATCCGTGCAGAAGCCCGATGCGCTCGCGCAGGGCGCTTTCGAAATCCAGTTCGCCAAGCATGGCACGCTCGGTAATGGCGGCGATTTTCGGCCCGATCCCGGCCACCGCCGCGATTTCGTCCAGGCATTCCTGACGGATGATGGTGGAATCCATGTCGGCGACGAGCATCCGCTTGCGGCGGCCCGCAACCGGCTGGATAAAGGCGTCGACGGCGCCGCCGCGGCGGAGATCGTAAACGGCTTCGCGGGCGTGGGCGAGCGCGGCCTCGCTTTCGGGGCGGAACGGGATATCGCAGGCTTCCTCCGCCAGCCAGACGGCCGGTTGGCTGTTCGCTAGGCTCGCGCACAGCGTTTTCGCCAGCCCGACCAGCGGCTCGTGAGCGCCGACGGCGGTGATGAGTGTTACGACATGGGACATGGAAATGGGACTCGAGCCTGCCTTGAAGGACAAAGTTTCTGGAAAGACGGTGATCCTTATTGCAGGCCCGACGGCGAGCGGCAAGTCTGCACTGGCTTTGAGGCTTGCGCAGACGCTGGACGGCGTGATCGTCAACGCCGATTCCATGCAGGTTTACAATGAGTTGCGGATACTGACAGCTCGTCCTTCGGCGGAGGATGAGGCTCGCGCACCCCACCGCCTTTATGGCCATCGCCCGGCGGCGCAAGCCTATTCGGTGGCGGCGTGGCTCGGCGAGGTGGCGCCGATGATCGCGGAGGCGCGGCGTAGCGGTCCGCCGCTGATCGTCACGGGTGGTACCGGGCTCTATTTCAAGGCGCTGCTCGAAGGGCTGTCGCCCGTGCCCGGCATCCCCGAGGCGATCCGCGCCCATTGGCGGTCGCAAGCGGCGGCCGTGGGCGCCGCTGCGCTCCACGATATTCTTCGGCAGCGTGATCCGGAGATGGCGGCGCGGCTCAGTCGCACCGATCCGCAGCGCATCGCGCGCGCCCTCGAAGTGCTGGACGCGACGGGCCTGTCGCTCAGCCAGTGGCAGCGGCAGGAGGGGACGCGGATCCTGACCGCTGGCGAGGCCGCCACGCTGTATGTGTCGCCGCCGCGCGAGGCGCTGTATGCGCGGTGCGATGTCCGGCTCGATGCGATGGCGGCGGCGGGCGCGCTCGACGAGGTGCGGCAATTGAGCGCGCTTCGGCTCGACCCGGCCTTGCCTGCGATGCGGGCGCTGGGCGTGCGGCCGTTTCTCGCCCATCTCGCCGGGACACTCGCTTTCGGGATGGCCCTGGAACAAGCCAAAACCGAGACCCGAAACTATGCTAAACGGCAGCTTACCTGGGCGCGACGCAATATGATTGCGTGGACGAGTATTTCCACGCAATAAATGGAAAGACAATGCCTGTTTCGCGTATTTATCATGCGCGATATTGACGGCGCTGTTGCCGGGCATTATGTTCTCCACGGCCCCGCCACCTGCGGGGCGTCCTTTTGCCTAATCGTCCGATGCCCGGCGGCATCGGTACGGGCTGTACCCGATATGCGGCGGGGTGGCCGTAAACAGCAGGAGTAAACTTCCATGGCTCGCATGATGACCGGCGCGGAGATCGTGCTGGAGGTCCTGGCCGACCAGGGTGTCGAGGATATTTTCGGCTATCCGGGCGGCGCGGTGCTTCCGATTTACGACGAAATCTTCAAGCAGAACCGGGTGCGCCATATCCTCGTACGGCACGAGCAGGGGGCTGCGCATGCCGCTGAAGGTTTTGCACGGTCAACCGGCAAGGTCGGCGTGTTCCTCGTGACGTCCGGCCCCGGCTCGACCAACGCCGTCACCGGGCTGACCGACGCGCTTCTCGACTCCATTCCGCTCGTCTGCATCACCGGCCAGGTTCCGACGCATATGATCGGCAACGACGCCTTCCAGGAATGCGATACCGTCGGCATCACGCGCCCCTGCACCAAGCACAATTACCTCGTCCGCGACGTCAACGACCTCGCGCGCATCCTGCATGAGGCGTTCTACGTGGCGAAGACCGGCCGCCCCGGTCCCGTCGTCGTCGATATTCCCAAAGACGTGCAGTTCGCCAAGGGCAACTATGTCGGCCCGAGCCGCGTCACGCACAAAACCTACCGTCCCACCCTGAAAGGCAATGCGCAGAGCATCCGCGAGGCCGTCGAACTAATGGAACATGCCAAGCGCCCGATCTTCTATACCGGCGGCGGCATCATCAATTCGGGCCCGGCGGCCAGCCAGTTGCTGCGCGAGTTGGTGCGGCTCACCGGCTATCCGATCACCTCGACGCTGATGGGGCTCGGCGCCTATCCGGCGGACGATGAGCATTGGTTGGGCATGCTAGGCATGCATGGCACCTACGAGGCCAACCTCGCCATGCATGACTGCGACGTCATGATCTGCATCGGTGCGCGCTTCGACGATCGCATCACGGGACGGCTCGACGCGTTTTCGCCCGGCTCGAAGAAGATCCACGTGGATATCGACCCGTCCTCGATCAACAAGAACGTGAAGGTCGATCTCCCAATCGTCGGCGACTGCGCGCATGTGCTGGAGGAGATGCTGCGCGTCTGGCGTGCACGCTCACCGCAGGTCGACAAGGCGGCGCTGAAGAAATGGTGGGCGCAGATCGGCGAGTGGCGCGAGAAGAAGTCGCTGAGATACAAACAGCGCACCGACGAGATCATGCCGCAATATGCCATCGAGCGCCTCTACGAGCTGACCAAGGACAAGGACACCTACATCACGACCGAGGTCGGCCAGCACCAGATGTGGGCGGCGCAATTCTACAAGTTCAAGCAGCCCAACCGCTTGATGACCTCGGGCGGCCTGGGCACCATGGGCTACGGCCTGCCCGCGGCGGTCGGCGTGCAGGCGGCGCATCCGCACGCGCTGGTCATCGACATCGCGGGCGAAGCCTCGATCCAGATGACCATCCAGGAAATCACCACGGCCGTGCAACACGACCTGCCGATCAAGGTCTTCATCCTCAACAACCAGTATATGGGGATGGTGCGGCAGTGGCAGGAGCTGCTCCACGGCGAACGCTATTCGCATTCCTACAGCCACTCGCTGCCCGATTTCGTCAAGCTCGCCGAGGCGTATCACTGCGTCGGTCTGCGTGCGGAAAAGCCCGCCGAACTCGACGATCTCATCCGCGAGATGATCGAGACGCCGAAGCCGGTCATTTTCGACTGCCGCGTGCACCAGATGGCGAACTGCTTCCCGATGATCCCGTCGGGCGCCGCCCACAATGACATGATCCTCGCCAATGACGACGGCGATGACGACATCGAATATGAGGTGTCCGACGAAGGGAAGATCATGGTGTGACGGGGGCGGCTGGCGACCGCTTCAAACCCTTATTTCCTCCCGCAGAAAGGCGTCATGGCCGGTACGGTTACGGTCATGGCGTCCTCCCCGGGGGAATCGCAATTGGCTCGCATGAGCTAATTCGAGATCATCGCGTTCCGGCTTTACATCCCAGCTTACGGGGATCCAGAAAATGAACACAGCAACGGCATCCATGAACTCGCCCTATGCGGCGGACACCAATCCGAGCGAGCGCGCCGAACAGCACACGCTTTCGGTGCTGGTCGATAACGAGCCGGGCGTCCTTGCCCGCGTCATCGGCCTTTTTTCCGGGCGAGGCTACAATATCGACTCGCTCACCGTGTCGGAGACGGTGCACGAGAAACACCTTTCGCGCATCACCATCGTCACCACCGGCTCGCCCATGGTGATCGAGCAGATCCGCAACCAGCTCGACCGGCTGGTGCCCGTGCATGGCGTCAACGACCTCACCGTCATGGGCAATCCGATCGCACGCGAACTGGCGCTCCTCAAGGTGACGGGCAAGGGCGAGAAGCGTGTCGAGGCGCTGCGGCTCGCCGAGGCGTTCCGCGCGCAGGTCGTGGATGCGTCGACGGAGCATTTCGTTTTCGAGATTACCGGGCGGATTTCCAAGATCGAGCAGTTCATCTCGCTGATGCAGCCGCTCGGGCTTACCGAGGTGGCGCGCACCGGCGTTGCCGCTATCGCCCGCGGCTCCGGCCCGATGTGAGGGTAGGGAGGGTGTTTAGCCCGCCAGTTCGGCCGAGCGCGTCGCGGCAGCCTTGACCGCCCGGCGTATCAGCTCGGCGAGCGGCCCGGGTTGGGCGCTGGTTTCGTCGCCCATCAGGACGGCGAGTGCGGCCGCGGTCGTTCCGCCCTGCGACGTGACGTTGCGGCGCAGCTCCGCCGGATCGAGCTCCGAGCGGTGCAGCAATTCACCCGCGCCCGCCACCGTGACGCGCGCCAGCCGTTCGGCGAGCGGCGCGGGCAGACCGGCGGCGCGGGCAGCCTCGGCGAGGCATTCGGCCAGCAGAAAGACATAGGCCGGTCCCGACCCGGACACGGCGGTCACCGCGTCCATCAGCGCTTCGTCGTCCAGCCAGACAGTCTCGCCGCCAGCGGTGAGCAGTTGTTCGCAGACCTCGGCTTGTGGCTGTGTCACGGCCGGGTTGGCGCACAGCACCGAGATGCCTCGTCCGATTGCCGCGGGCGTGTTGGGCATCGCCCGCACGATTGCCGCCCCATCGGGGAAATGCCCCGCAATTCCGGCAATGGTGCGCCCGGCCATGATCGACAGCGCGACCGTATCCGGACCGGCGAGTGCAGCAACGCCCGGCAAGATGCTGTCCATGACCTGTGGCTTGACCGCCAGCAGGATGACCGCGGGGGCCGCTGGCATTGCTGGTGCGAGGCCGGTGACGATCCCTGCTCCAGTAATGATTTCAGCGACGTCGGGCGGCGGCGACGGCTCCTGCACGAAAATGCGCTCCGGCGCGATCCCCTGGGCCAGCCAGCCTTTCAGCAGCGCTCCCCCCATGCGCCCCGCTCCGACCAGAAGGATTGGCCCGCCGTTGCTCATGCCTGCCCCTCGGTTTCGAACATGGCCGTCGCCACGGCGTCCTCGGCGCGCTTGCCCGCCCAGACCACGAACTGGAAAGCCTGATAATAGCGCTCGCAGGACTCCAGCGCCGCCTGGAGGAGCGCCTCGCATTGATTGACCGTGGGGTCGGCGCCGTGAAGCATCAGCGAATGGCGGTACAGGAGCACGCCTTCATGCGCCCACAGATCGAAATGCCCGAGCCAGAGCTGCTCGTTGATCTGGGCCAGCAGACGGTAGACCTCGGCGGCGCGCGCCATGGGCACCTTGAGGTCGAACGCGCAGGCGATGTGCAGCGACTCCAGATCGCCGTGCCAGTTCAAAGACACATGGTAATCGCTCCATGTTCCGGCAATCACGAGTGTCAGCTCGTCATCGGTAAAACGTTCGAACGGCCAGTCATTCGTGGACGCGATCTGCTCGGTCACGTCTATCGGGTTGGTAAGTCTCGTGAATTCTTGCAGGGCAGAAGCCATTCCGTAACCTTCGCTGAATATTGGCGTTGGCGTGCTTACGCTGCACTAAAAGAAGGTGGAATGCGCGGTACATAAATCCCCCTCCGTACCCAGAGACGGGGGGTAACAGTGTTCGCCCCTGCGCCGCAAGGTAGCCGCAAGCTTGTCCACGGGGAAAACTCCCAAACGGGTGTACTCCATCGGCGGGACAACTCGCGCGGCTCCGAGGCGGCGGCTTGAGCTGGCGGATGCATTGGCGCGTCAGGCTGAACTTTCGGCCCACCTCTTCAAGCGTGTGGTCCCTGTTCATGCCGAGGCACATACGCAACACGTACATCCTCCACCTTCTGCGCATGCGCTAGGATTCGGGGCGTTCCTATCAAAACTGGATCATCGTGGAAAAAGGTGGAAGAATAAGCTGTGAGGCGGCTGCATAACATATTGCGTGCGTGACGTGCGCTGGATCACGTGGATCGTCGATCAGGGTAGCGAGCGTTTTCGCGATGGCGCGACGCTTTTCCGCCAGGGAAAGCAGTATTATACAGATGTCGGAAGGCAGTCGCCCGCCGTCAAAAGCGGCCGTGACATTTTTGCGGGCAACGGCGGATTAGGGAGCCCCGAGAGGGGCATCGTCATTCATGGCGGGCGTGGCTCCGGCGGGCGACGCGCAGTAGATGATTTTCCTAGCAATTGCATACGTTATTTCAATGCGTTACACTACGTCCGCCGGTGAATTTTGAACGCCGAGTACATAAGATGGACTAGAATTATCACGCTACGACGGTTGCGCTACGTTACCAACAGATTTCTATCTTTGCCGGATAACTTTCGCGAGTTCGGCTTTCTCGCGCAACCCGAGTCTAGGCGGCGTTGGGCACTCAACTAGTACAGCCCGAGGCAAGTTCGTACCCCGTTTGCCGCACGCGCTTATACGAACTTGCTGCGGATAAGCTGTACTAGAGTCAATGAGTTGCTAGTACGCTTAACCGCTAAGAAATCCTGTGAGTGCTCGCGGCGAGGGGGGGGGGCAGGATTTCCTGCGGGGCGTACTAGCAGCCTGCCAAGCGCACGTTTTTTATATTGGCCGAAAAAAATGCCCGCTGATGGGGACGTGGTGGAAATGCTGGATGCGCCGATCACGGCAATACACCACGTGAGATGGCAGTTAAATTCTAAATTCTCTAGGTTATGTCTTTGGTATTAGCGTCACATCTATTGCCACTACAAAGCCAAGGAGGTGGTAACGTTCCATGAGTTCGAGAGTCAGTCTGACCGAGTTTTCTATGTGTTTTGTGGAGTATTTTCAACGCACGGAACACATGCATTCATTATCCGTTTCTCCTGTAACGATTGAGGGTATTGAAGAAATAGTTCAATTTTATGACGATGCGTTCAAAAGCCTCAGATGGTTTGGGACGCAAATGGGCTCCAATACTTTAGGAAAATTTTTTTACGAGTCCCTACTGAGGCAAGATATGCTATGGCTGAAGCTTGTGTCTGGCAACGATACGGTCGGTTTCTCCGCGTTAGTTGAGGATGGAGAGTTTCTCTATAGTGATGAAACCCTCATATCCACCGCATTCCAAGGTCGCGGTATTGGGACAATATATTTCAGAGTCCTTTGCGATGTCGCCCAGCAGCTGCAAAAGCCGATCTATGGGGACATCGTTTACAGTAAGAGTAGTCGGGTTATCGCCCGGGTTTTTGTCGACGAATTCGGGCTTGTGCCCATTGGCCTTGTCCTGACCCGGACGAGACAGCAGTCGCCGCTAGCAATGGTACGTATTGCTACTCAAAAATCGTTGCAGGATTTGAGCGTATATGAACGGACACGATCGATATGCGATGCAATTTACAGAGAAAATTCTGAGCTGAGAGGTGGTTCTAAGAAGTGCGTTGGCTTCAATCACGACACGAACGTGCCAATGTTACTTGATGACCCTGAATTGATTTATTGCTTGCTGGCGCAAAGGGATCAAACTGATGTGGGCCCCGTTGCTTGCTTGCTTGAGCTCGTCAAGCTTCAGATACCCTAGTACAGCCCGCCGGAAGTTCGCACCCCATTTGCCGCGAACTCGCAAGCGTTCTCCGGTGCGCGGCCACGGCTACGAAATCACCTGGAAAGACACCAACAACCGGCAATTGGGGGCATAACCGCATCCCTGCGGGCGCGACGGTGCCAACACGCGCCGATGCCCTCGCGCTGATCGGCAGGACAGAGGCGGCCGGGCGGTTCGACGCGCTGGCGCACCCCAACCGCGAGGTCCTACCGGAGCTTGATGGCTGACTTGCCCGCAAGCCGCTACTGGAGCTCGAACAGGCATTGTCCCGCTGAATGTTGAAAATGGGAGGCAGGCGTTGCTCGCCTTGAGCCGGTAGGCTTGGGGTGATGATTCCAGGAAAGGAAAGCAACGCCATGAAGACATCTACCACATCAACCGCCATCGTCCCTGAAGCAATCGTCGAAGAGGCTTGGCAGGATGTTAGCGCCAGCTTCGAGCGCCTCTGCCTGAGCGCGGGTATCGCCACGCTGGCCAGCATGATGGAAGAAGACGCGGCCAAACTCTGCGGTACCCGTTACGGATGGCAGGATGGCAAGGCCGGCACGCTCACGGAAAAACCAAGGGGAAGCTCGGTTTCCACGGTGCCAAGGTCGAGGTCGAACGGCCGCGGGTGCGCGCTCGCAATGGAAAGGAGCTGGCACTGCCGAGTTGGGAAGAGGCCGCCTCCCGCGATCTGCTCGGCAAGTGGGCGATGAACCCCATGCTGATCAACGTCTCGGCGCGCCCGAAGGTTCGGGCGTGTCCAGATCGGCGGTGTCCCGCCGTTTCGTCGCGCTGTCCACGGAGCGCCTGAAAGAATGGATGGCTACGGATCTTTCCGAATTGGACCTGCTGATCATCCAGATCGACGGTATCCACATCAAGGACGATCTGACGCTGCTAGGACGCCCGCTAAGAAATCCTGCCCCACTTACTGCACGCTCTCACAGGTTTTCTTAGCGGTTAAGCGTACTAGCAACTTATTGACTCTAGTACAGCTTTTCCTTCGTCAAGTTCGCTTGCGCCCTTGCGGCAAATGGGGGGCGAACTTGCCGAAGCGCTGTACTAGCTGCTGTTGGCATTGACGGCGATGGCAAGAAGCATCCGCTTGGTGTCATCGAAGGGGCGACGGAGAACGCCGCCGTGGAGCAGGCGCTCCTTGACAATCTGATCGGGCGCGGTCTTGATCCGAAGGTGTGCAGACTGTTCGTGATCGACGGTGCCCGCCGCGATGCTTGTCTGATCGCGGCCAGACAAGCGCCGCGATCCTGTGCTGCCAGGTGCACAAGGCCCGCAACATCGTTGAACTCCTGCCCAAGCACCCACTGCGATGCTTGCTGATCGCAGCCAACAAAAACGGCATGCCAGCGTGCGCAAGGCGCTGCGCCAAGCCTGGGAACTCGGCGATGCGGACAAGGCGGAGAAACTCCTGCGCAGCCTCGCCCGCCGCCTGGAGCGCGAGGCGCCGGGTGTCTCAGTGTCCGTTCAGAAAGTTGTGGAGTCGCATGAATCTGTTGTGGAATCGGGGGAATCTGCTGTGATTCAAGGGAGTCGACCTGGATAGGGAGGGGGCCGACGATGTGGACAGCCACGAACCGCAAACGCTACGACCGCAGCCAATTGCGCTATCCCAGCGACCTGACAGATCTGGAATGGGGCCTCATCGAGCCACTGATCCCGCCAGCGAAGCGCGGCGGCCACAAGCGCGAGGTGAATGTGCGGGAGGTGATGAATCGCGTGATGTACGTGCTCAGTACGGGCTGCCAGTGGCGCGCCTTGCCCAAGGATTTTCCGCCCTACAGCACGGTCTGGTCGTATATGGATTTGTGGAGCTACGACGGGACGTTGGACCGCATTCATTACGAGCTCTACACAAGATGCCGGGACTAGGCGGAGCGAGCCGCCAGTCCTTCCGCCGCCATTCTCGATAGTCAAAGCGTGAAGAGCGCAGAAAAAGGGGGGCCTCGATCGACCCGAATGGCTACGATGCGGGAAAGAAACTCAAGGGGAAGAAACGTCATATTCTCGTAGATACGCTTGGATTACTTATACAGTCGATCGTCCATCCTGCTGACATTCAAGATCGCGACGGTGGCATTCTGCTACTCTCAACCTTGTTAGGGATGTATCCCTTTCTTGGAAAACTCTTCGCCGATGGCGGCTATCAGGGGCCGCAGTTCGCCACGGCGCTCGCCAAAATCCAGCCTCAACTCAAGATTGAAATCGTCAAGCGCTCCGACCAGGCCAACGGCTTCCAAGTCCTGCCCAAGCGCTGGATCGTCGAGCGCACTCTGGCGTGGCTCAATCGCTGCCGCAGGTTGGCCAAAGATTTCGAAAACCTCACGCGGACGGCGCTGACGTTCATCAAGCTCGCCCCGTCCGCCTGATGCTGCGAAAGCTTTGCGATCCAACGTAAACTTTCTGAACGGACTCTCAGGGATTCGCGATAGCGCAGCCTAAAGAGATCCGGTTCGCCTAGCGACTGTCGAATCGAGGCGTGCCTGCGTGCCGAACGCTCATAGGCCTAGACAAAGATATCTCGCGCCAATTCTGCCCGGTTGAGATCATAGACGCTGAGCATGGCGTCCTTGTAGAGCGTCTCGGGAACGTCGACGAAGGAAATGGGGCTGAGATATTTTTTTATGACAGCCTTCGCATAAGGCAACGGCTGGGGGGCGGGCACAGGCCAGAATAGCCAACCACCGGAATTATCACTACAGCGATGATAATCGCTCCAAATGAATATACAGGCCTGGAAAACACGCATGCTACTCCTTACGGGCTTGCAGTTTCTTAGCTACGTAATTCCAATGAATGCGTCGCGGCTCCTATCCTGAAAAGGTATTCTTCCACGCTGCTTATTTGAGAGCTGGCTCGGTTTGTTTGAACAGTTCGCGGCGGTTCGATAAGGGCGCTGTTTACATTGACTGTTGCGCCTCATGCCAGTGCCGCCAGGAGACAGCGCTGAGCGGTCAGTTCATCGCCTTCGCGCT
>JBNKIW010000023.1:0-52896 GCA_050290865.1 Rhodomicrobiaceae bacterium
TGTCCGCCCTCACCAAATCCGCCGCGCTTGCTCTCATGATAGCGCAACCTTTTTGGTTCCGGCTCTGCCGGGTTGGGCATTCTAATCACCGATTTGGGCACATTACTTGAGCAACCAATGAGCAACCAGGGTGCCCATCGTTTGTATTCTCTGCGCTAAGTCATTGAAAATACTGGTGCCGCAAGAGGGATTCGAACCCCCGACCTACGCATTACGAATAGTAAATTTAATATTTTTTATCAAAGACATAACGCAAAAATCGTCGTCTAGAGCCCCACCGAAAACAAACGGCTTTTTTCCTCTTTGTCTAGAGCGCCAAGCGGACTCGCACGCCGTGTAGCCGACACGGAGCAAACCGGCGATGCCGTCGCTGATGGATCGAACGATCGTTCTGCCTCGCGGAAAGCCGGCCCGATCTCGATCCGCAGCGCATAGCCAAGCGCTGCCAGGTGCCGCCTGTCGAAGTTGGACATTGCCTACCCAAAATGCTATATTTCAATGGCAAGCCGCCCTTGCGATCCGAATTGTCACCGTATGGTGCGCGTGCCCGGTTCCGCCGAGGCTAGGACGCAAGGGCGCATTTTTATTTGAAATCCCAAACGTCATTCAGTCTCGCATGGAGCATTTTGCGCCAGCGATCGCCGTGTTTGCGCGATCCATAGGACCGTGCGATCGCCCCCGCACACATATCGGCCAATTGTACGAGAACATCGCTCTCGGAGTTTTTGAACCGGACGTCTTTGATCGCTCCAGTCCTCAATCGTTGCCGAAGGGCAGCGTTTAACCGTTGGCGAAATTCTTTGTCGCCTGATCCGTCAATTCTGACTTTCGCGTTCCGGATCGTGCCGTTGTCATATTTCATCATTGATTTTACGAAAAATTCGTAAAAGCTCTCCTTGTCGGTCATAAGGCGCGGTGACCGGATGGCCGCCTTCCTGACCACAATGGCGCGAACGCGGAAGGGGCAATCGCATACCGCCTCGAAGAATTTGTCCCGAATTTCGTTGCTGCACTTGGAGAGCTTGAATTCGGGCTTATGCAATCGTCTGGCTTCGCTGGCATTGATGGCGGCCTCGGTCATGGCCGCATCGAGAGCGGTCGCAAACATCACCATTGCGGCAACGAATATTGGGCTGGCCCCCTGATCGACTCTGAAACCGGGATCGCCAGACTCATCAATGAACATCAGCATGCCATTTCGAACAAAGTGACTGAGAGAATCATCCACACTCTTCCTGAGAAGTATGTCCCCAAAACACCTGCACCGCCATGCCAAAGCTCACCTGCCGGCGCGTCGAACCAGATCGTCAGGCTGAATATGTCTGTTCTTGATAAGTCGTCTGAACTCTTCGTCAGTTATTGGGCCTATCTGCTGGCCGTTGCGGTGAACGTACCATGTCGGCGTCCGTGGCATTCTCGCCCTCCCTCGCGCGCCGCGAATATGGCATCGGTCCAGAGGCCGCTTCAAGAACATGTGCTGAAGGTTGTGCTGGACCAACCGGCGTCACAGCGCGCCGAAATAAGCCCCTACAGCGAGATACGCCAATCTGCCCGCCAGCAATGCGCTGGCGATCAGGATGCCGGCGTCGAGCACGAAGTGCAGCGTCATTTCAGAACTGCCAGGAGCGCCTCTTTCACGGGAACCTGGGCCGCAAGCAGAGCGACGATGAGCAACAGCTTGCCCATCGGTCCCTTCAGGAACTTGGCGGGGTCGAAACCGGGCTTCTTGCGCTCCAAGACCCGCAACCGATACTCGATGGCTGTGAGTCGGTGCTCGATGCGCATGAGCAGGTCCAGCGTCGTGAGCATGCCTGATGTTCTCCATGGCCTCATTCCTCACAGCGGTGAGCGGCAGGCGTCGTAAGCGGCGAGCACAGCCTCGGCGGCCGTGCGCTTCCTGGCGTCCGCCGCGCGCAGCCGGTCAATCCAGTTCGCCGTCGCCGACCGCGTCACGGGCGGCCGGGGCGCCGCGACGCGGGCGCGCAGGGCGGCAAGCGTCGCCGGCGGGATGCTCGGACATTTTTGTGCTGCAACATCAACGGCCACGGCCTGGCGCGCACCGCCCGCCGCGCAGCCAGCAAGCCCACTCGGGGCCGAAAACAACAGGATCACCACCGCCCAGCTTCGCCAATTCATCGCGCATCCCCTTCAATTCCGCCTCTTTCGTCGCCGTCTCGGCCTCGGCCTGCGCGGCCCGCTGTGCGAGGCCCGCCGCCGTCTCCTCGGCCTTCTTCACCGCCGCGGCCACAGCCCTGGCATTCGCCGCCTCGGCGTCGGCGCGTGCCGCAGCCTCGCCCGCGGCATAGCTGCTTGCCTTGATCGCTTCGAACCCGCCATAGAGCGCCGCGGAGACGGCGAAGAAGGCGAGCAACCACAGAGCCGCCCGCGTCATGCCGCACCTCCGACCGGCCGCGACCATTTCTCGATGCGTGCCCTGATCCGCGCGCCGTAGCGGCGCCACAGCAGCAGCGCGGCGAACGCCAGCACCGCCGGAACGATGACGCCAAGACCGAGCTTGACGATGCCCACCAGCGAGTTGATCGCCTGGGTCGCCACATCGGCGTCCTTGCCCGATTGCACGAGCAGGTCGAGGACGCCGGTTTCCTCCGCGACTTTCGCCGCGCTGCCCGTGGCCAGCAGCACCGCCGCCGTCTTGTCGGCGTCTGCTGCCTTCACATCGGCATCGCCGGCCTTGCGCAGGCCATCCACGCCGCCGGCGGCTTCGGCCGGAACCGGCCAGGGTTTCGCCGTGTCTGCCATCAGCGCGGTGAGCACGACGGGCGACAGTTCGCCGGTCAGCGGCAGCTTGCTTTCCGCCTGGAAATCGAGAACGGTCGAGCGCGTACGCGGCCCCATGAGGCCGTCCTCGGTTAGCCCCTTCTCCGCATAGCCGAGCGCGTTCAAGCGCCGCTGCGCCTCCAGGACGGCCTCGGAAAAGGGCATGCCGACGCGGTAGGTGACCGGCGCGGCGGACGAGGCCGCTGCAGCCTTCTGCGGCGCCCCGAGCGCCTTCACCCATGCCGCATGCCAAAGCTGGCGGTCCTTCCAGCCGATCGGCGTGGCCTTGGCGTAGCCCGAGCCGTAATTGATGCCGAGACAGCACCCTTTAAAATTGCCGTAGTCGGCGAAAACGTTGAGATCGCCCGCGCTCGGATGCGCCCGCCAGGTCAGGCAGGCCGCAAGGACCCAGTTTTCCGGCTTCTCGATCAGATCCGGGTGCGCGACATAGGGCACGCCCGTCTTGCGTTCCAGGAAGCGGTAAAATCCTTTCCCCGTCGCCTGCAGAGGCCCGCCGCCGCGGAAATCGAAACCATCATTGTCGTTCGTGCCGTCTTCTTCGTTGCCCAGGCGCCATCCATATTGGAAATTGGCCATGCCGACCGGATTGCGGACGAATTTCACGGCCGCCGGGCGCTTCGGCCACACCGCGAGCACGCGGCTCGCCGTCCGGTAGTACGTACTTTCCCGCACCACGGTGAGCCCGCCAGTCTCATGACAGACATTCGCCATGAAGGCGGCGAGGCGCGCGGGCGTGTTGATGTCCCACGCATCGAGCGTCTGCGCCGCTTCGGGCGACGAGAACGCCTCGACATAGGGCGGCAACGGCTTTCTGTGCGGGTTGATCTGCGCACACACCGTGCGCAGCATAGTCTCGGTAAGCTGGATCATGTCGAACTCGCCCTCTTTTTCGGCGTCATTGTTTGCCTAAAACTCCATGGCGCATTGCGTTTCGCCCGCCGGTTCGGGCGGCGCCAGATCGAGCATGCCCTGCTCGTAAGCCTCCTCGATGCGGCGGCAGGCGGCGTCGAAATAGGCGCGCTCGCGCTCGATGCCGATGAAGCGGCGCCCCATCTTCACGCAGGCGACGCCGGTCGTGCCGGAGCCCATGAACGGGTCGAGGATCAGCTGCGCATCGTCGGGAAGCTGGGCGAGGCACCAGGTCATGACGCCCACGGGCTTTTGCGTCGGATGATCGCCGCGCGGCTCGTTGTTCTGGCGCAGCATGCCGTTCCAGCGGTATTGAATGCGCCGTACCGCCTTGGGCAGATTGGTCCAGGCCAGTTCGCAATCGGCGAAATCGCCGGAGGTGAACTTGTCCCACACCAGCCAGCAGGATGACGGCGGCATGGCGTAGTAATTGCCGCCGAAGACGATTTTCCAGCGCCCGCAGGCCATAACCATGTTCATCAGGCTCGGCGCGACCGGCTGGTTGTCCCAATTGCTCGGCGCGAAGGTGCGGCTTGGGCATTTCTTCGTGCCACTGCCAATCTTGCCGCGGCTCGCGGCGCCGATCCCGTAGGGTGGATCGGTCACGAGCGCGTCCACGGGGCCGAGTTGTGGCAGAACGGTGCGGCAATCGCCGTGATAGAGCGTGCAGTCGCCGATCACGGCTTTTGCGTGGATCATGTGGGCCTCTTTGGTGCTTTCACTTCGATGGTGGTCGTGTAGCCCTGGCTGTTCAGCTCATGGCTGATGGTCTCAGCGAGCCATGTGCCGTCCACGCCGTCGCGGACGCCGGAGACGATGGCGAGGCTTTCGGCCGTCACGGACGGATCGCCGATGATGGTGAAGCGGCCGGAGGCCTCTTTGCGCCCCAGGGCGGCCTTGCTCGACTGCGCTTCGGCCTTGGCCTCATCCTGGTTCTGGCTGAGACCGCGCAGACGGTGAGCCGGGCCGTCGCCGTCCTCGGCATCCTCGACCATGAGCTTCGCCTTTTCGCGGTCGTACCAGCACGCCGCTGCCGAGCCGTAGCGCGGACGCCCCAGCTTCGGCTTCACATCCCAATCGAGGAGATTGCCCGGCTGGGTGATGCTGATTGTTGGCAGTGTTAGCCCGCCGGCTGATTGTCCGGCAGCGCGCTTGACGAAGATCAGCTTGCCGCCACCCACCTTGAACGTGGCGTCATGGCGCCTGGCCAGGCGCGTGCCGAAATGGAGAAGCGGCTCGCCGGTCTTGGCGAGGTACGGATAAATGAAGCCGGCCAGTTCGGGGCTGACAATGGCCTCAAGCCCGTGCGCGGCGGCCTCCTCTTTCAGGATGTCGCCAAGCTTCTTGTTGTCCCAGTGCTTGTTCCGGCGCTCCTTCAGCGCCGATGTCGTATCGACGGCACGCGCCGACACGGACAGCGTCTGCCCTTGGCTGCCGCCCTTCGACGACACGTCATCGACGGTGAACAGCCCCATATAGACGAGGCCGGTCTCGGCATAGCCGAGCCAGCAGCCGAGCTTCGCCTTTTCGCGCGGGAGCGCCACCAGGCCGTCGCGGTCATCGACCTCGAAGGACAGCGTGTCGCTCTCATGCCCGGCCGCGTCCTTGAGCGTGAGCGACAACAGCCGGTCATTGATCCGCGACGTGACATCGACGCCATCGGCGAAAATCTGGAATACGGGCGTCACGGGTCAGCGTGGGCTGGCGGCTCGCGAGGCGGCGGGTGCGATCAGTCCCAGAGCCGGATGACCGGCTTGGTGGTCTGCTTCGGCATCTCGGGAAGCATCAACGTGGTGCCGATGGGGAGAATAGGACCGAGCGCCGCCAAGCCGGGATTGACGTCATAGACGGCCTCGGTGACGTCGGCCGTGCGGCCGTAATGGATGTGGCAGACCAGATCGACCGTGAGGCCGGTTTGGCGGATTTGGCGGAGCGTGGGCATTTCTGAGCGTAATCCAAACACAATAAGTTCGGCGTTGACTGGGAGTTGACGGGGCACAGCAGCGGCTCTGCTGATTTGATTGAGAGCCGCTTCCTGGTACGATAGGGGGATATTTCGCGATGGCCCTTATGGGTGCAGCTTGCTGCTAGACAAATATTTGACCATGAATGACAAAAAAGAGCTTTCTGATGAGGATATCAAGAAAATAGCGGAAGCTATTTCTACAATTCACACTGGTCTAACAAAGCGCCAACCGAGAGCAGCTCATGGTATTATATATTTTTGGCTGTTCATATCTTGGGTGCTAAACATAACTGGAATAGCAAGTATAGTCGATGGTCTTATAATTTGGTCTGAATTTTTTTACAATTTCATATCGATTTACAGAAGGGTGTTGCGTGATCCGATACTCGCTCTTTTGCGCACGTTGTGGCCCACTGCGTGGCCAGAAATACCATCATGGGTTGGAGATTTGTTTGTAATATATTCGGGATTGCTTATAGCTGCAACTGCAATGTTTATTTTAGAGCGCGGCGCGTCAAGCAGTATCTGGAAGTTATTTTTTGATAGAAAGAAATGGTTTTCCTCTATAATGGCAACAGCACTTCTCCCCCTGTTGTTGCTGTTAGGTGTTTTCAGCAGAAACATATATTGGCGGATATGGAGCAGGAATTATTATAAATATCTTGGAACGACACTAATTGCTTTAATGCTCTTGATGTTTATAAATTTTCAGGTATCGAGAAAATAGGAGCTGACATTCTGCATAAGCAGGGAGTCCAAGTTCTAAAGAAAGATATTGTATTCTCCTTACTTAAACAACCACCCGGAAGAACCGCCATAATCACCGCCATAACGGGCGACTTCGAGATCAAAACAGAGCTTCCGCGGCAGGCCTGCATAACCGATGTGCTCGTGCGCCTCGCCAATGCTGACAATCACTACCCGCCCGAACACGTGGCCGGTGCCGAGCACCATCATCATCGGCGCGCCTGCCCCCGCCGTGCGCTCGAACGCCCGGAATTTGTCCCAGCCGCCGATGGCTTCGGGAAAGAGGAGCCCGGAAATCGTGATCCGCTTCTGCCCCGGCCCGAGGAATTGCAGTGCCGGTTCGCGCCCCAGCCGCTCCAGGGCGGGCCACCGGAACTCGGCCTGTTGCTGTAGGCGTTGATAGGTTAGCGGCAGCACCTCGAACTGGTGCGGGCCGAGTTGCAGGAGCGCCATCAGGCGAGCCCCGTATCGGCGATGGCGCCGCGCAGGGCGGCCTGCAGCTCCTCGCGCAGCCGCGTCTTGGCCTGGCGGATGATTTCGGCGGCGTTGGCGCCCGCAGCGGTTATGTTCACCGTGATCGGCGCCGTCACGCTCACCCCGCCCACGCGATGGTTCGGGATGATCCGCCCCGAGCGTGACGGCGTAAAGAACTCCTGGCCGCGCTCATTGATGCGGTAAGTGTGCCCGGCCCTCACATCGCCGCCCGAGGCCCGCGCGCCATCCACCTTCGGCGCGTCCGGCGCAATGCCGAGGCCACGCGTGAGCTTGTTGTTGACCGTGAAATTGCCGATGGCCGCCATGCCGTTGCGGATGGCGTTGATGATGCTCATGATGCGGTCGGCCGCACCCTGGAACACGCCGACAATGCGGTTCCAGGCGTTTTGCAGAGCCGAGACAAGCGCGTCCCAGCCCGCCATGAGGCCGTCGTATACCGCCGTGCCAAGGCGGCTGACGAGATTGCCGACCGCTTCGACGCCGTTCGCGAAAGCCTCCTTGATGTTGTCCCAGGCGTTGTAAATCATGTAGGCGCCGGCCGCGATCATCCCGATCAGGAGCACCCACGGGCTGAGCAACAGCCCGACCGCGCCCGCGACAAGGCCGATGGCGGAAGCGACGCCTGCGAACACCAGGCCGAGTGGCGCCAGCACGGCCATAGCCAGCATGGCGTAGGTGCCGATTTTCAGCAGTTGCGGGTTCACCTGCTGCATGCGGATGACGAAATCCCGCACCTTGTTCACGAGCGCCGTCAGTTCCCCCATGATGCCCGTATCGACGAGCATCTTCTCCATCAGCACGTCAATCGCGCTCGTAAACTTCGCCCAGGCGCCGACGATGCCCTGCATGGTGATGTCGGCGAAGCGCTGGGTGGCGCCCACGGTGCGCTCGGCCATAATCCTGGCCCAGCCGTCGAAATAGCCGTCGCGGATGGCGGAGACGAGCGCGGCGAGCTTGGCAGCGTGATATTTGCCACCCACCTCGTTGAGGAAGGTGAGGCTCTTGTCGCCATTCTTGGCCGCCACCTCGCGCAACAGTCCGACGACATCGAGCGTGGAGAAGCTGGAGCGCACATAGCGCGCCACCACATCCCGGATCTTGGCGCGCGACTCGGCATCGCCCGAGGAAACACCCAGCCCCTCGACAATCGCCTGGTTCAAGGCGTCACCAAGATTGTTGGCATTGCCGGTCAGCGCCTTGTTCTTCAGAATCGTGTCGAAAATGCCGATGAGATGGCCAGCGTCGAGGCCGAGTTCCTCCTGCAGACGC
Organism: Rhodomicrobiaceae bacterium; assembly: GCA_050290865.1. Classification (GTDB taxonomy): domain Bacteria; phylum Pseudomonadota; class Alphaproteobacteria; order Rhizobiales; family Rhodomicrobiaceae; genus JARRLC01. The sequence continues at coordinate 8,186 of JBNKIW010000023.1, forward strand.
TCTGTGAGCGTCTTGCCGCCGGCATTCCGGAACGACGACGCCTTCTGGAATTTCGCCAGGTCGATGTTGAAGGCCCGCAACTCGGCCCGCGCCTTCTTGGTCGGCGAACCAAGCCGCAGCATGAGCGTGCGCAGGCCGGTGCCGCCTTCCTCACCCTTGAATTTGGCGTTGGCGAGGACGCCGAGCGTGGCGGCCAGGTCTTGCAGCGACACGCCGGCGACGCGGGCAACGGGCGCCGTCTTGCCCAGGCCGGAAAGGAATTGCGTGTAGGTCTGATTGTAGGAGGTCGCCGCGGCGGCGAGCTTGTCGTTGACGGCGGCGAAGCTTTTCGCCTGCTCAGCCGCGGTCTTGAAGGGCATCGCCATACCCATGATGACGTCGGTCACGCCCGCGCCGACCGTGGCGATGCTCTCGCCCGAGGCCATCGCGCCCTGGACGGTCTTTTCCAGCACGGCCTGGACCGTCCCCTGCGCCATGCCGGCCATGGCCAATTCCGATGCCCCCTTGGCGATGGCGTCGCGCATCGCCGGATAGGCCCCGGCCACGCGCACGATTTCGTCGCGCAAGGGCGCGAAACCCTCGCGCGAGGTCTGATTGAGGATCGCCTGCGTCCTGTTGAGCGATTTCTCGAAGGTGTACTGGCGCGAGAGCAGCAGGCCCCCGGCCATGGCCGCGGCGTAGCTGCCGGGGCCGTGCATCGCGGCATTCATGCGCTGCATGGACGCGGCCGCCATTGCCGCAGAGCGGCCATTGATGGCGCGTAGCGCCCCGCCGACGCGCCGGATGACGCCGGAAGCCTGGTCAACGGCACGCAGAACCAGGCGGGCTTCAAGCTGGGACATGGGCTATTCCTGTTTCGGGGCGTAGCGCTGCGCGAAATCGTGCCAGAAGCGCAGGCGCCGCAGCGGCATGCGCTCGATGACGTCCGGGCTCACCCCGCAACCGAACCAAAGGTTGGCCGCGAGGCGTTCAAGTTTCCCATGTCGAGGTCACCGCTGACTTCGATGATGGTTGCTACGATCTGCCTTCCGTCACGCGCACTGATCTTCGTGAAGATGCTCGACGGCAGGCTTGTCAGGCGGCAGAACCATTTCTCAATCGCCTTTGCGTCGCGCTCCACGCCCATGCTCGTGGGCATATTGCCGACAAGGTCGCGCGAAACAGGCTTCATGATCTCGCCGCAGTCGAGCGCATCGCGCATCGTTGGCTCGCGGAACCGGATTTCGGTGACGGTGCGGCCATCCCCGAGCGAAACGGCACGCGACAGACACACGATGGCGGCCGCGCCTTCCTCAACTGCGCCCTGATCAAGACCAGGGCCGCCCGGCAGACCGGGCATGACGTTTGCTGTCGCATTCATCGTGGATTTCCCCCTCTTAGCCGCGGATGCGCAGCATGTCGCGCACGCGCGAATAATGATCGACGCCGCGGATGACGCGCACCGGCGGGTTGACGCCGATCTGGTAGATTTCCTCGCCACCGATGGTCAGGCGGTAGAACCAGATCGAGGAAATCTTGTAGTCCTGCCCGGCGAGGTCGCCCTTCTTCCAGGCGTCGGCCTCGACCTGGCCGAGGCGGCCTTCCATGACGGCGACTGCGTCCTTCCACGCGCCGTCCGTCTCGTTGAACAGCGCGCCGTAGGCCGTGAAGCGGCGGCGCTCGCCATAGCCGATGCCGAAATAACCCATGGTGTGCGGATCGATGCCCTTGAACTTGAAGCTCGCCTCAAGCTTATTGAGGCCGACGGGCACCTCGTATTCGAGATCGACGCCGCCGGGCCGGAAGGCTTCCGTCTGTTCCTCGATCGAGGGCAGTTTGAGTTCCTCGATGAGCAGATGCTTGGATGAGGTTTCCGGCCCCTCATCGCCGACATAGAGGTTCACACCGCGTAGGATGTTGAGCATTGGTCAGTCCTCCAATTATGCCGCGAGCTGGTTCTGCTCGATCTCGCGGATGACATCCTGGATGAGCAGGTCATAGGCGACCTGATAGCGCCGTGAACCGAAGATCAGCGTCTGCAGCGGCGCCGGTTCCTCGACTGCGAACTCGACGCGCAGCTTGCCGAGGCGGAGCTGTTCGGCGCTGTTGACGCTGGCGTCCATATAGGCGCGGCCGTCGATGATCTTGCCCGCCGCCTTCAGGTCACGGATGAAGCCGTCGATGGTCTCGACGATCGCCAGAATGGTGTGGCGGTCGAGATTGTACCGGCCCAGGAAGGTCTTGAAAGTGCGCAGGATCGACTTGTGAATGAAGTCGCGCCCGCGCCGGACATTGTAGAACCGCCACAGCGTGTCGCTGGTCGCGCTCTCATTGCCCCAGAACAGGATGCCGCCCTGGCCGCCGGACGGATCGCCCACCTCCCGGTAAATCGTCGCAATCTGATGTGCGTTGAGGTAATTCGCCTCGCTGTCCGGATCGTTGATGTAATAGGTGATCGGCCGCGCCACGCCGACCGCGCCGCCGAGCTGCTGGTTCGACCAGGACCAGAACGGCCCGCCTTTTTCCTTGTCGCGCTTGACGCCGAGCGCGGCCACGCGCGCCGAGGCGTGCTGCGCGCTCGGTGCGGTGGCGCCTTCGAGATAGACGAGCACGGACGGATCGACGATGATCAGGCGGTCGGAATTCCAGTCCTGCCGGTATTGCAGCGCGGCCGCTTTCGTCGTGTTCGGACCGTCCGCCACCACCACGGCCATCAGCTTGTCGGCAATGGGGAGCAACTCGGCGACCACGGGATTGGCGGCGTCGCCAATCGTAGCGTCCGCTGTTGCGCCTGTGCCGTCGCCGGTGATGGTGACGGTGGTGGTGGCTTCCGTGTAGCCGATGCCGGGGTTCGTCACCGTGATGCCGGTGATGACGTCGGCGGCGATGACCGGCACCGCGCTCGCGCCCGAGCCGCCGCCGCTGTCGGCGATGGTGACCGTGGTGTTCTCCGCGGTGTAATCCGCGCCGCCGGCCGTAACGGCGATCGAGACAACGCCGTCCGTCACACGCTGGTGCGTGAAGCTGGTGGCGACCAGGATGTTCGGCTCGATGCCCAGCTCGGCGCCGGCATAGCGCAGCGCGTGGACGCCGGTCTTGCTGGCGTAGGAGCCGACGAGATTGGCGATGGTCGCCGCCTCGTCCACGCCCTCGGCGACGCGCACGGCAATGACCGAGGCAACAATGCCCTGATCGGCGATGGCGTCGAAGGCTTCGCGGAGTGTGCCGCCGGTGCCGAGCTTGGCGATCGCCGCGGTGTCGTCGGAATAGATGTGCACGGCCTTATCAAGCGGCCAGGCGGTGGCATCGACACCGGTGCCGCCCGTGCCGACGATGCCGATGGTCGTCATCTTGGCGGCGTCCACGGGACGCGGCTCGGCGTCCTCGCGGATGATCTTGATACCGTGCAAATATTCGTCGGTCATGGGGTGCTCCTTGGATCAGGGCAAGAAAAAAGGCCCGAGCGCGGGCGCCGGGCCGGTTATTGGTTATGCTGCCGATGTCAGACGATCAGCGCGTCGATCCCGGCATAGGTTGTGATCGTCGCCGCGGTGATGGCGGCGAGGGCCTGTTCTTCGAGCGCAAAGGCGTTGGCGATATGAGCGCGAGCGGCCAGCGCCACGGCACTCATGTCGGCGTTGGAAAGGCTCGCGAAGGTGCCGTCCTTGAATTTCCAGGGGGACGGATCAGTCCGAAGCCCGCCGGAGATCGCCACGAACTCGGCAATCATCTTCCCCTGGCTTTCGCGGTCCGTGGCCACCGTGTAGGTGCCCCAGGAGCACCCGGCGACCTCCACCTGATAGCGCCGTGCTGCAGCATAGGTGGCCAGTTCGACGGTTGTCGGCGGCAGCGGCTCCGGGTCCAGAATTTCCGCTCGCACGATGCCCCGGTCGGCCAGCTCGGTGGTCGTCGCCAGGCTCAACCAGTTGGCGGGATATTGAACGCCTTCCAGAACAAAAGGCTGGCCCGGCGTCAGCACACGGCTGTCCGGGAGGGTGAAGGTCACGGTGGGCATGGTGGGCCTTTAGTTGGTGTAGGGGGGTAGGTCATAAGTGTCGAGATCGGCGCCGGTCATGTTCTCGGGCGTCATGTCGAGACTGTTTCCGCTCACGTCGCTAAAGCCGTCGCTGCCGTCGAAGGCAAGACCATAGGAGCCGTAAGAGCCGGCATATTTCTTCCGTGTCCAGACGCCGCCATCGTCGAAGGCGAAGTCGGCGGGCGTCTGGGCGGTGCCCACGACGACATCGACGAAGGCCAGCTTTTTCGCGCCGTAGTTTGAGCCGTTCCCCAAATACAGCGTGCCGCCGGCGGCAAAGGCTCTCGTGTCCTCATTCTGGTTGAAGGTGCCGTCGTCGGTCGCGCTCAACAACGCGCCGTCCTTGTACAGCTTGATGCGATCACCGGCCGATGCCGCCGTCGTGTCGAAGGCGTAAACGTAATGGTGCCACGTTCCATCGGTTGGGAAGACGCTGGCATTGCTCGTTTTGGTCACCACGGGCATGAGGTACACCCAATAGGCGTCGAGCCTCCCGTCACTCATACGGCCGCAAATAGTGGAGCGGCTGTTCCCGGACGCCTTGAAGACGGTCGCATATGCTCCAGGGTCCACGGACATATTGGCCCATAGCGACACCGTGAATGTTAGCGAGGATGCCGGCCCGGCGGCGATGCTGCGCGTCATCCTCTTGTTTGTCGCATCAAAGCAATATGCGGCGAACCCGCCGCTGTTCGCCAGGAAAGCAGGGTTGATCAGTCCCGGCATCATGCGGGCACGTCCTTCGTCAGCGCTGCCCGGATGCGCGTTGCGCTCGTCACCTCATAGTCGAGGAAGTCCTCGGCGCTGGCCGCCGTCGAAAGGCTGGGCGCTGATCCGCCAACGAACTTCCAATTCGCGCCAAAGGCCAGCGTCCGCCCGCCGGTGACGTCCTGAACGATGCGGATGCGGCCGCGCTGGCCGACTTTCGGGTTCACTGGGTTGTCGAGCGTGGCATTGCCGCTGAGTATGAGGACGAAATCGAAGCCGGCCGAGAAATCCGGCGCGACCGTTGCCGCATAGGCGAGCGTGACCTCGGCCCACGCCGCCCACACATTGGCGACCGTGAGTGCTTTGTCCGTAGCCGTCCCAGTGCGATACTCTGCAGCCGTCGCCTGGCCCGTCGCCGACCAAGTGTCGAGATTGGCAGACGCCGCCTGCTTACCGGCAAGAGCGGCTGTCATGGTCGCCGCGAAGTTGGCGTCGTCGCCAAGCGCGGCCGCCAGCTCATTGAGGGTGTCGAGAGCACCCGGTGCCGCATTGATCAGCGCGTCAATCGCCGCCTTCACGAAAGCCGTGGTGGCGAGTTGTGTGGTGTTGGTGCCGCCGGCAGCGGTCGGCGCTGTGGGTGTGCCGGTCAGCGCCGGCGAGTCGAGCGGTGCTTTGGCCCCGTGCAATTCCTCGACCGCCGCCTGAACATCGGCAGCCGTCATGCCGGCGACGGCAGCGAGGGTAACGCTCACCGCAGTCTGCGCCGGCGGCGCCTCGGGCGGGATGGCGGCAATGGAGACATCCCAGGCGGCATACGTCCCCGCCCCGCGGCTGTTGGTAACCGCGACCGTCAGTGCGCCGGTGGTAACATCCCAGTCCGTCACCTGCCCCGCCATCCAGATATCCGCTTGGCCCTCAGCGGCGGCGATGACATAGAGCGGCGCAGCGAAGCGGTCGCGCTCCCCGTCGGTGATGACGAACATCTTCTCGCCGGTGCCGATGGCAAGGCTGGAGGCCGACGATGCCCTCAGCAAGAGCCCCAGATCGCGGGCGAGCTGGTCGATGCCGCCGGCCGTGGTCTGCGCCTCGGCGACGACGGGTCCGAGTTCGTCCTCGATGACCTGCAGGCCGCGTTTGAGCACGGCCTCGGTCACCTGGCGCTGAATGCCAAGCTGTTCCTCCAGGACGAGGAAGCGGGCATCGAGCGCGCGGACGAACTTGTCCCAATTCTCCGGAGCCAGATTGACCAGGCGCCGGGCGGTGAATTCGTCGAAGGCCATCAGTCTCGCTCATAGGTGGCGATCGCGGCCGGACTAGCGGCCAGCGCCTCGCTCAGCACCTTGCCCTTGAGGCGGATATTCCGCCCCGCCACGATCCGCCTGCCGACGCGGATCGCGTTTACCAGCCTGACGCGGTAGGTCGCCGCCGGATCGATCTCCGGCACCGGGGCCGTTGCCGGCGCTTTGTTGCTCTTCGCTCTGCTCATGGCATACTCTCCTTATGGCGCTGGGTAGGCGGCGTCGGTCACCTCGCCGACATGGAACACCGACAAGGCCGACGTGGTCGCGCCGGTGAATTTGCGCTTGTAGCTCTGCGTCGGCGTCAGGCCGGTGAAGGTCCAGATGCGGCGGACGGAACCGTCCGGCAGAACCTGATCGCTGACGGCATCGGCGATTTCCTCGGTGTCGAAAAGCGCGCCGACCAGCAGCGTCGCCGTGCAATCATGGGGCGTGTCGTCGAAATGTTCGAGCAGCGCGGTGACTTCCACCTCATCGACATCGACGCCCGTCGCCCGCTCGGCCGAAATGTGCGTAAAGCTGGTCCGCGCACGCGACAGCGTGACATAGGACGTGGCGACGTGGATGCCGGGCATAAGCTCGGTCGTGCCCTGCAGGACCATGCGCGCATCGACGCTCGCGGGCTGGCCGAACAGCGGATGATTGCCGGATGCCACCTCTTCGATCGGCACCCAAACGCCATCGACGCGCACCTCGAAGGTGATGTCGGTGACGGCCGGGTCCGGCGCGATCTGCTGCAGCATGAGGTCGATATCGGTGAGGCCGCCGTCCAGGTTCCAGTTGTCGAGGTCGATGACCAGGCGCGGCGCCTCGAAGGCGCAGGCCACCACCTCGAAGCAGGCGTCGCGCGAGATGTCGCCCTGGAACCAGGCGCCGTCCGTGGACGTGAAGAACGATCCTTGCGCGTATTTGTTGTTCTCAACCAGCGCCAGCCAGTGATTGCCCGCGGTGATGAGCACGAACGCATAGCGCGTGCCCGCCTCAAGCAGCACCGGAGACAGGGCGACCTCAGCAAGGTCCGGATAGGTCTTCATATCGGCCTGAGAGATGGTCGCCTCACCGAGCACGTTCTGCGGATCAGGGGCGCCCGACGCCGTCGTCCTGGTGATCAGCACCCGCACATCGCCGCCGGTGTCCACGCGGGAGAAGCCGAGCCGCAGCTTGCTCACCCAAGCGGAACGCGGCACCAGGAACGTCTCGGCAGCGACGTTGCCGACATAGGATGCGGTCGTCACGATGCGGTCCCAATAAACCTCCTCGTAGGTGTCCACCCAGAATTGCCGCAGCCGGACGAAGAAATGATTGCGCGTCGGATCGCCTGCGACCACCTGCCAGGTCTCGCCGTTGCGGTAGAAGACACCCTTGGCGGCATCGTAACGCCCCGTGCGCCACCACACCGAATTGGTACAAACTGTCCGGGTGGCGCCCCAGCGGATGCGCTTCTTCGATACAGTCCGCTTACGATACTCAACGGACTGCGCGCCCGCATTCGACAGCGCCACCTCGCTGTCGTTGCCCGCCACCGAGATCAGCGTCACATCGGAATATTTGGGCAGCAACAGTCCGTTGGCATGCACGACGAAGCGCGTGTCGCCGGGCACTTTCAGCGCCAGCGCCATTTCGTCGTAATTGGCGTAGTCGAAGCGCAGGCCCTCCTCGACGCGGGCGAGATAGTCGATATGCGTCGTCTCGCTGTCGCTCTCATCGAGGAAGAAATCGCCTTGGCTGAAGGCGACATCGGGACTGATGCCCACGGCCGCGTTCAGCCGCGCGGTCTGCTCCAGGAGATAGCGCGTCAGATGGCGGCTTTCCTTGCCGCTCGCCGCGCCCTGCAGATTGGCAAGGTCCGAGCGCAGACCATCAATGGCGGGCTCGGCCTGGGCGCGCCAGGTCTCAACGCTCTTCAGGCGGGCGACCGACGCCCCGAGCGGCACGATGCGGTTGTCCTCGACCTGCTCGATGGCGGCGGAGACTTCCGTGGACGTCAGCGTCACATAGGCGACGGGCAGGAGCGCGGTGTCAACGGCGGGCTTCGCCGGCGTCGGCGCCGCGGTGCCGACCACGAGCGAGACCTCGCAGCGCCGGTAAACCCGCGTCGTCTTGGGCTGCGCCTCGACCACCGGCGGAAACACGGTGCCGTCGATCTCGAAATCGCGCTCCTCGGTTTCGTCGTTCAGTTCCTGCCCCTGCAGCACGACGGCAATGATGCGCTTGTTGCCGCTCGCCGGGAGATGCGCCAGCAGATCGACCTCGATGCCGTTCAGATCGTCGCGGCTGTAGACATAGCCCTGCTTGAACAGATGCAGGGGCGTTGCCACGGTGATTTTCGTCGTCGCCGTGCGCGTTACGGTGCCGCCGGAATATTTGGCGTCGGTTTCGATGGCCTTGCCGACGACAACGTCCATCGCATCGCGCGGGTCCGCGGCGAGGTTCTGAAAATCGCTGACCGTCACCTGTTGTGTGTCGTCGAATTTGACAATCCTCATGCTCGTCTCCTGATGGCAGCCATTTCCCCGAATGCCGGTGCAGCGGCAAAGGCCGGAATGTCTGCAAAGCCGATGATGCGGCGGGTTTTCGTCGTGAACTTCATGCTGTCGCGGAACACGGAAGCGGCCCGCAGCGCGCGGGCGATGGCGCCGGCACGGTCCTGAGCCTGGCGGACGGTGGAGGCGACGGACGATCCGACATAGAATGTCTTGCCGGTGCCCTTCAGGTCGCGCCGGATGCGGAAATGCGCGGTGAACGGCTTGATGCCGATGCGCGCCGAACCGGCGAACGGCCCGAGGCCAGTGCCGGAGCTGCGCGGGCTACGCGTCTCATCGAACAGGGTGAACCGGTCATAGATGCGTAGGCCCGCGTCGTTGCGGGCAATGAAACAGCCGATCACGGAACCGGTGTGGAAACCGCGTGCGGCGCCTTCCCCGCGTTCCAGCACCCGTTCCGGCACCGTACTCAGCACTTTCAAGCCATGCGAACCTGAAGCAATGGCGGACTGCCCCAAGGCATTCCAGGTTCGCTCGATGCCAACGCTCAACATCCGTGAACGCGGCGCCCGGTTCGACGCCCAGGAACCGCGAGCGCCCGCGAAAACGCGGCCGATGACGGCGTCGGTTGGCGCCATGCGCGCCGGAATGACGATACGTTCCATGGAAACCGCCGTCTGCGCACTCTCAACACCGGCCGCAAGGCTCCAGCGCACCGTCGTTTCTTGCCCCTTGTCCCAGATCACGGCGCGCTTGCCATAGCGCTTCCAGGCCGTCGAGGTGCTGGCAACGCCCGAGCCGATGAAACTGCGCCCCGCATAAAACCCGCGTGCATCCGCCTGCTCACGGATGCGGAACGGGTAAATCCGGAGTTGGGCGAAACGCTCGCGAAAACGCTCTCTGCGCGCCGGGGCCGGGCTCCGGGCAAACACGCCCTGAGGCGGCAGCACCGCATCGACGATCTCGGCGTCGATATAGCTGAGATACCGCTTCACACCCTCAAAGGTACCTTTGAGGCGCTTGAGGCGGATGCCGTCCCAGCACATCCGGCGCTTACGCCCCTCCGGCCAATCGTCCTCCCAAAGATCGACGCCCAAGCCCCAGGCGAGATAGGGCAGAAGCGCCGTCGGGCTGCGGTCCGGATGCCACAAATCCGCAATCGGCGCCGGGATGGCGAGGAGGCTGTCCTCAACCAGGTCGGCGCCGATCTCGAATTTCGAGGCGTTGAGCGGCAGAAGAGAAGGCACCGCGATTAGCCGTCCACGCTCAGGTCATAAAACTGCTTATCCGCATGGCACCCGGGGCCCACGGCCAAGTGGGCCAACCAGCCGGACGGATGTCCGGCGTCAGACAAAAACTTGCGCTCAGCCATCAATCAATTCCGTGGTCACGGTGATGCCGGAACACCAGGGCGCCTGCCCGGTTCCGGTCACGATGTCGGCCATGGGCGAGAGGATCACCACCTGCTCGACATTGGGCACATGCGCCGCAGCCGAGATGGCCGATACGAACACCTCATAGCCGACACGGTGGCGGCCAGCGGTGAAGGTGGCGAGCGCGGCTTCGGCTGCGGCTTTCACCACCAGCGGGTCCGGGCCTTTCGGAATGCGCAGGCGCAGATCGACCGTATAGGGCACGATCTCGGCGGGCAGCACCTGGATGGTGTCGGTCATCAGCTTGATGCCGTCATCCGTCAGGCGCTCGCGCACTGCGATCATCACCTCATCCGAAGGCGTGCCGTCCCCCTCGGTGGAAAGGATGTAGACGCTGATTTCGCCGCGATAGGGTACACGCGCGAGCCCGACGTCCTTCACCACAGCCGAGGCCGTCATGGCGTGATAGACGATGCCGCCCGCCGGTCCGGCGCCGGGATAGGCCTCGGGCGCCAGGCCGATGCGGTTGCGCAGCCGGTCGTCGGTTTCGCCGTCGAGCCGGGTAACGCCGAAGATCGCGCCCAGATGGTCGAGGTCGCTGCCGATCGCGAAGGCGAGCATCACCGCGCGCGCGGCGTCGTTCACACGCGCATAGTGGATCAACTCGCGATAGGCGCCGGTCTCCTGCAGCTTGACCGCCGGCTCGCTCTCCAGGCTGAGGAACGCGGCGACCGGCGGGAACAGCTCGGCGAGCTTGTCTTTGCGCGCAGCAAGGATGGTCTCAAATCCGAGCGGTTCGACAACCAGCGGCGCCGGCAGTTTCGACAGATCGACAGCATTGAAGCCGCTCATGCCAGCCCCACCAGGATCGAGGTTTCGGACAAGCGCTGCTCGGGTGTGGAGAAATCGCCGAGGTGGCCGCGCGGGAAATAGAAGCCCTGCATCACGAATTTGAACACGCCGTCAGGCCCCGCTCTTTCCGTGGACACCCGCACCGGCAGAAAGCGCGGTTCCCATTTGTAGATGGCATCCGCCCATTCCATGAAAATCTGTAGAATGACGGCCTCGGTTGCCGGCGCATCCTGCAGGGTGAGGACGTTCGAGCCATAGGTGCGGCGCATGACGCGGGTCGCCAGCCGCGTGGTGAAGATGTCGGCGAGCGACTGCTCGACATGCGCCCAGCCGTCGAGCGCGCGGCCGGTGGTGGCATCGATGCCGGGCATCAAACGAGCGCCCCGTCGGCGCCATCGACGGCGGCGTCACCGTCCGTGTCCAGACCGCCGACATAATGCACCTTGCGCTGACCGTCATTGAGCCGCGTCTTGCCGTAGGTGACGATCTCGCTGCCAGTAATGACCAGCCGCGAGTTTCCAACCTTGATCTCGATGCTGTCGCCCTTGATGGTGACGACGGCCTTGCCGAGCCTGGTGACGAACGCCTCGCCGTCCTGGCTCGGTTGCGGGAAGGCATCGCGATAGGAGCCCGGATAGACGAGCGACGTGCCCGGACCAACCTCGCCGTCACGCGAGAAAATGCGCACCTGCTGGCCCTTTTTCATCGGCCGGTGCGTCGAGCCGACGCCGGCGTCCTCATCGCCGCGCGCAATCCACGGCGACAGCCACTCGCCGTTCACGCCATCGATGCGCACACGGTAATGGTCGCGAGCGTGGTCGGTTTCCTCGATGACGCCATCGCGGATGATGTTCGCCACGCGCCGTTCCAATTCGGTAAGCCGCCCGACAAGATCGCGCAATTCCGGGATCATTCGACGTCGGCTTCCGTGTAGGTTTTGCCGTCGATCGTCATCTCGGCGAGGGCGCCGGCATCTTCCGGGTCGGGAACGATGGCCGCGGCCTTCGCCGACCAACGATCGAGGCCGAGGAAGTTCATGTCGCGCTCGGCCTGGCTCCAGCCGAAGCTGCGGTTGATGAAGGCCTCCAGGCCGGACGCCGCCGGCGCATAGAAACCATCCGCCTGCATCAGTGCGATGAGCCGCGTCAAATGCTGCGGCACCGTCCCGCCGGCGATCGGATCAGCGAGCACATGCGCCCGCATCAGGAGCTGGCGGGCGGCGAGACGCCGGTCTTTGGCCTCGCCCAGCACGCCGCGTTTCGATGACCGCAGCTCGATATGATGCGCGATGCCGTGCACCAGGTCGGCCGCCTCGCCGGCTCCGGCCATCAGCGCGTCGGCGATCTCGGCTTCGAGCACATCGAGCGTCAATTCCAAAGCCTCATCCGTCTCGGGCGAGGCGATGACCACGGTGTCGCCGTCCAACTGCACCTTGGAGGTGACCGCGAACTCGATGACCAGGTCGATGGCGCGGCGCCGGTCCTGGGTCTTGTCTTCTTCCGTGTAGACCGAAATCACCGGCACGTTGACGCCGAGCGCCACGTCTTCGAGGGCGTCGGCGCGGCTGTCGAACACGGCGGCGCCGGCATTCGTGTTTCCGCGCAGGGCGAGAACGGTGGCGATGCGGATTGCGGCGCGGTTGATGCTCATGCCGTCACCAGGCCGAGAACGAAGCGGTCGGCATCGGGCGCAACAGCCGCAACACGCCAGGTGATGCCGTCGCTGCGCGTGAGCCTGTCGCCGGCGGCCGGGCGATGACCGGCGAAATCCGCGACCAAGACTGAGAACCGCGCCTCGCCGGCGAGCGCCACCATGCCGATGAGATCGTCGCGGCCGGTGCCGCGTTTGTCTTCCGGCGCCTTGCCGTCAACGGTGCGGCAGAAAATGCCGGTGAGAGCGAGTGCCGGGCGCGTGGCATCCGGCGTCCCGCCGGCAATGGTGCCCCCGGCCATCGGCTGATAGCTGACGATCTCGGCAAAATGGGCATCGCCCGCCGCACTCAGGCGGGCGAGTTGGTCCGCCCAGGTCACGCCGCGACCCGCGTGCCCTTACGCAAGGCCGCCGGCTGCGTGCACAGTGAAATCGGGTTCGACTGCACCTCCAGGTTCACGCGCTTGCCGTTCGGCGCCGGAAACCGCTTGGCGTAGCGCGGCAGGCCGAGTGTGTTCACCGTCTCCATATAGTCCGCAGGCGCAAAGCGGGTGATGAACAGCTCCGGCACGCCCATGGGCACGAAGCGCGCCTCGTCAACGCCGATGAACGGCGCACCCGCCGACGCCGCGGCCTTGACGCCGGTGCGGTAGCGCTCCCAGACGATGCCGCCGAATTCGAAGCGCATCACATTCGGATCGCCGCGAAGCTCCGCCGCCTGCACGGTGTTGAGATAGGTCTCCTTCACCGATTTGTGCTCGATCAGACTCTTCCAGAAATCGCGGCCGACCCAGGAGCGAATATAGCTGTAGGTCTCGCCGTCGAGTGCTTCCTCGGTCTGGTTTATGACATCGAAGCACAGTTGCCGGACGTTGGTCGTGGCCTGATCGAGCGCGAAATTGATGGCCGCCGGCTCGGCGACGCCGAACTCGCTGTAGAGGTTGACGAGCGTGTTGCCCTTCTTGGTCGTCACCAGGCCCTTCACCGCGCCGACGCGCTGGTGTTCGAGCGTGGCGTCGAGCGCGCGGGTGTGCTTGGCGAATTTCTGATCGACGAAATTCTCGACCGTCTCCAGCTCGCTTTCCGAGCCGAAGGCGCGCAAGCCCTGGACTTCATCGGCGGTCACCGAGTCATCGCGCTGATAATGCGGCACCGGAAAGCTGCGGAGCTTGCGCTTGTCATTGTCCGTCGTCTCGCCGGCGCCGCCGCGCTCAGTCGGTTCGATGAGGGTGAGCTGGCCGTCGCGCTCCTCGACAAGAACGGTGAGCGTGGAAACGCCGGCTTCCTCGAACAGCCCCGAGTCGCTGATCTGGCCGGGGACATAGGGCAGCTTGTTGACGCGGGCGGTGAGCGACTGGACGTCGAACGCGTCCTGATCGAAAACATTGAGCATGGGCATGAGGGCGGTTTCCTTTAGAGGATGAGGGGGTTAATCGCGATCGCTCGCGTCGCGGAGCCATTTTCCGCATGGCACCCGGGGCCCACGGCTAAGTGGGCCAACCGCCGGACGGATGTCCGGCATGAGAGCAAAAAACTACCGGGCGATGATGCCGAGGGCGGCGAGCTGGGCGAGCGCGACCGTCTTCTGCGCGTCGGTGATACCCGCGGGCCATTCCAGGCAGGGCAGCTTCACCTCGGCGTCGCGGGCGATGATGACAAGGTTCGCGGTCTCTCCGGCGGCCGTCTCAGCACTATAGAAGGCGATGCCGGCGGCCTCCTCCAGGCCGTCAACGGCGGCCAGGTCGAGCTTGCCGACAGCGCCCGAGGCATCGATGCTCACCGTCACCGTGAACACGTCGCCGAGCACGAAATCGGCGGCGCCATCGGCAATGGTGAACTTCACGGCGCCTTCAAAGGCGACGCCCACAGTGGCGATGTCGAGCGCGACGCCGTCCGGGTCTTCGACCTCGAACGCGCCGCCATCGGCCGCGGCCTCGATGCAGGTGATGCGATAGACGCCAGCTTTCGCGCCGTCCGCCACCGCCGGATCGGCGAGCGTGAGCGTGCCGTCGCCGGTATTCCCGGCGGCTGCCGCAGAAACGGCGCTGACATCGGCCGCCGGGCCGCGCGTCTGGCGGCCAAGCACCTGGCCGGGGACGACCGTCTGCGACTCCAGCAGCGTCACGGTCTCGCGCGAGCGGGCGCCGCTCGCCTCGCTCAGCAGGAATTCGCCGGCATGCCGGCCTTCGGTGAGTGTGGCCACGTCTCTCTCCTCTTGAGCGGGGTTAGCGGGCAGCGCGGCGGCTGGCGTAAATCTCGGCGCTGCTCAGGCGCGGCGGCTCACGGCCACCGTTGCCTTGCGCGGCGGGCAGGCCGAGGCCGAGCGTGCCGGCAGCTTCCTTGCGGGCGGCATAGTCCGGCTTTGTTCCTGCAGCGGCCTCCTGCGGCGCCTTCTCCAGCATCGCGGTAGCCGCCGCAGCGGTCCAATCGGTCTCATAGGCGAGATGCTCCGCGAGTGCTGTCCGCCCTTTGGCGGCCTCAGAGCCAAGAATGCCCTTGATGCGTTCGCGCTCCGCGGTTGCCCCTTCCTTCACGCCAGCCGCATGCGCATCGCGTGCCTGGGCTTCGAGCGCGGCGATGCGCGCATCCTGCGCCGGGGCAGTGGCCGCTGCCGCGCGATGCTCGTCTGATCGCGCCGAACAAGAAGGTGCCGTGGTTTCGGTCATGGCAGTTTTCTCCGTGGTTGGATGGCGGCGCGCCTGGCCAGGCCCGCCGAGGGCCTCCTCAAGCGAACCAATGGCGTCGGCGAGGCCAAGCTCTGCGGCTTCCTCCCCGAGGAATGTGCGGGCTTCGGTGGCGCGGATCGCGGTTTCGTCGAGGCTCGGACGGCCGGCGGCGACAGAGGCCACGAACAGTGCATAGAATTTTTCGACTTCGGCCTGCAGATCGGCGCGGACGGCATCCGGCAGCGCGGCAAAGGGATGGCCATCGACCTTATGCGCACCGGCAAAGATCAGCGTCGGGCGCTGGCCCTTCTGCTCGAACTCCTCCGAGCGGTCGAGATGAACCATCACGACGCCGATCGAGCCGACAATCGACGATGGCGAGACGATGATGCGGCTCGCGGAAGCGGCGATGCCGTAGGCCGCTGAGGCCGCCATGTCGTTGACATAAGCCGTGACCGGTTTCCGCTGCCGGGCAGCTCGCAGTTTCTCCGCCAGGCGGAACATGCCGGTCGCCTCGCCGCCGGGACTGTCGATGTCGAGCACGATGCGGGACACGGCATCATCGGCGAGCGCCGCGTCGAGCTGCGCCTCGATGCCTTCATAGGACACCAAGCCGGAATACGCCCCGACCCAGGCGCCACGGTTCACAAGGCTGCCGACAATCGGCAGGATCGCCGCGCCGTTCTCGACGCGATACGGGCCATGGTTCGAGCCGCGGCCGCGAAACCGGCTGGCTTCTGGCACAAGTGCCGGCTCGTCAAACTCCAGGCCGATGCGGCCCTGCAGCGCCCAAAGGATGATCTGGATCTTGTCCGGATGAATCAGCAAAGGCCTGCCGGCCACACGATCGGCGAGGTGAGAAAGAAAGGACATATCTTTGCGGGTGCTTTCAGAGGGTACGCATCAAGGTGGTTTGTCTGTCGGTAAGGATGGCAGCTGAAGCCCGTCGAACAATAGCCGAAGTTAAAAATTGCCAATGCGCCCCGTTCCAGTTCTGGCGAGGACTGCATCCATCTGTGAAAGCGAGATTGATGCGAAGAGGCGTCTTGCGCCGCGGCGGCAACACACGCTCAAACACGTCGTGAAGACGAACTCAGGCAAGACATCGATCAAGCAAAGTGCCGGTTTTCTCATCCATATCAACTTTCAGGGTATGTTCTCGTTGTGAGACGCGAACACCGGACAGACAGCAAATAACACTCCTTAGACGGATCGCGCACAGTAAGATTAACCGGAAGCGACGGAGATGACGTAAATTAATTGCGTACCAACAACACCGTGATATAATTTCAAATTGAATCACTGAGTCGAAAAAGTATGTATAAGAATAATTGGCGTACGCTCAAGAGGAATATATATGTCATGACCGCCCCAACAAAAGATACCATCAGAACCGTCTCGAAACCGGTTGCATTCGGCCCAGCACAACAATCTGTTGAGCTAAAGAATGAGACGAAAGAAACGAGAACTATCTTCATTGAATGTCTTGGGGGTCAATGTTTCAGTATCGCAAAGGAATATCAAAAACTAATTATGAAACCCGGCGTTACAATAAGGATTCCCATCGAATTCAGAGTGCCCCAAAAGGCCTTTGCAATTGCTATGCGTTCAACATACAGAGCGCTGGTCAATGTCTGGGTTGAAGAAGAATCAAAACAATCTCTGAGACGCCTTGAGAACGTCATAACTTTAAAGGCGATTGCCCCCCGATTTGTATCAGTAGATAGCACGCACTGCTTGTATGGAGACAAAACAAGCTGTCATGAGGAAACCGCAAGGAGTGTGTCCTAATGGCTATACCATCGATAACAATAACTGCGACGATACCTGGAACCTCAATTTCGGCTAATACTGGCGAAGTGGAATTCTATTGGGCCGTTAATAATTCGCCAACAGTAGTATGCCTTGGAGGCAGCGCGCCCGGAGCGGAGGTTCTTCCAGACGGTGTCTTCACTGATGGGGGAGGGGAACTCGGCCCTAATATATTTCCGAGTACAAGAGGATCATTTCTAGATAGTACGAACTCAACGCACAGCCTGGATGTTTATGCTGCAAACGCGGATGGCGGCGCTTCGGATCATGAGTATCACTACGCCAAAATACCGGTTGGCTACCATGATGCTGCCGTCCCCGGCGCTCCGGTGTATGAGGGCGAACTTGAGCTCATCCGAGGCTATTTGGAGGAAATACACGATCGACTCAGCGCCAACGTACTGACAGGACTGCCAGTGTATATCGATGAATTCAACGGTCGAGTCGGAAACCCTTCAGATAGGTTTCCCGTTTTTGACGATATGGCCTATCTCAGCGGTGAAGTGGGGACTGGTAATCTAACCGACGATATCCTAAACCACATGCGGGAGTTACTGGTATACATCACCCCTTATACATTGCCTCGCGGCTATCGCCCTGGAACACTGGCTTCTGGCGCGAGCACAATATGCGGCGGCTCCGTCTTGGGTAAGTCAACGCGCGAGTGGGTTGCATTGTGCATCGCCTCGGGCGCAGATGATTTGACGCTCCTTCATGAGCTGTTTCACCACGCTTCCAGGTCGCACAATGAGAGCGAACTCCGGGCTTTTGCCATCTCTATGTGCGCGTACAACATCCTTCCGTAAGGTTCAGATATAGTTGAGTGTAAGCATGTGTGGGACGTTGCCAAACCCTTAACGGTCGACAACGGCACAACTGGCCGCACGCACCCGCCGCCCTCCCTTCCGGGCGCATTCCACTTCCAGGGCGCGGATGAGCGCGTCGAGGCGTGGCAAGCTGCCGTCTGCAAACCGGACACGGCGTTGTTCCAGGCCGCGATGCTCGATCTCGACTTCCTTCTCGCCCGCCAGTAGCTTGAGGCGTGCGGCTTTCAGCTTCTTCGCCAGACCGCAGGGATCGTCGAGATCGACGAGGTCTTCGTAGCTCAGTTCACGCCAGCTCATTTGTCGCTCATGAGTTGTTCGTCCTCGCGGTTCGCTTTCTGCGGCTTGCTCTCGAACGGATGCTTCAGCCCGCGGGCACGGAAGACCTCAACCTCGCGTTCGAGCTGGTCGAGCATATCTTCCCAGTCCTGCCCGGCTTCGGCGGCCTCGGCGGCAAGCGTCGAGACGCCGTTCTTCAAACGCGTCTCCTGCGCCTTGGCGGTCTTCAGATCGTCCGCAGTCGGGCGAGACGGGCCATGCCACTCCGCTTTCACTGCGGCGTCGCGTTTCTCCAGGAAAGCGTCGAGCCCGCCGGGAAACTCGATCCGGCCCTCGCCGATCTCTTCTTCGAGCCACGCCTCATAGATGGGCCGCGCGAACGGAATAATGACATGCTGCCGCCGGTACAGTGCCAGCCCCCAGATGGCATTCGTCGCCATGCGCACGCTGGAATAGGTGGCATCCGTATAATCGCCGGTGGCGTCCTCATAGGTGACGCCGATGCCCATCGCCATCTCGCGCAGCAGGCCCTTGGCGAACTTCTCGTAATTGTCATGCGGCGACTTGGCGCCGTGGAACTCCAGCTTGTCGCCGGGAAACAGGTGCGCCAGGCGCCCGTGAACGCCGAGGTCGATCTTGGTGGCGTCGTACCATGCGGATTTCTCGGAGAAATACTGATCGAGCGGACCGTCGCCGCCCGCAGCCGCGCGCTGGATCGCCGGGTTGAGGCCCTCAAACGCCGCCTCGCCCATGCTTTCCGAGGTGATCGTCCCGGCAAAGATGGTCTGCAACAGCGTCGTCGTCAGCGTGGCGTCGGCGAGCTGATCATATTGCCGGATCACCTTCAGCGTCGGCGCGAGCGGCGTGATACCGCGCACCTGGCCGGCGGCACCGTCGAAGACGTGGATCACCTGCGGGCGGCCATCGCCGTCGCGGCTGCGGATTTCGACTTCATCCTCGCCGCCCCAGGCGCGGCGGCGCTTCAGCACATGCCCCACCGGCATGCCATCGGCATCGAGGCGCACGCCTTGAAACAGGTTCGGCTCTTTCGTCTTCTGGCCGAGGCGCGATGGCGGCAGAAGCAGCACCTTGGTACGGCTGGCGACACCCCGGCGGCGGATCATCGGCAGCACGGCGAGGACCTCGCCAAAGCCAAGCCAGGACCGATAGGCGACGCCCATCATGTGGCCGATGCTCATGCGCCCTTGCGCGTCGCAGGCATAGGGGTTGTTGCTCCACGCCTTCCAACGTGCCTCGACGCGGCGCGACCAGCGGGCGGCAAAGTCCGGCTCCCAGCCGAGTTCGTCCTGATCCGGCGCGGCGTTGAGTTTGAGGCCCGTTCCGACCACGGCCGCCACCGCCTTGTCGACGGCTCCGGCCAGCCAGCCGGAATTCTGCAGGCTTTCGACCGCACGGGCGGCGGCCACCGTCCAGGCCACCCGCACATCGTCGCGCGCCTCGCGCAGGGCCGGGTGCCAGTTGGTGAAGTAAATCTGCCCGCCGCCGGCACGGAAGAAAGCCGACTGCGGCTTGGCCGCAGGCATTGCGGCGCCGGCGTCGCGGCGGGCAAGCATCGTCTCCAAAAGAGCAAGCGTGTCTGTCATGGCGTTAGAGCATCGAATGTTAAATCGGAGCCGCTTGCCTTGTGGAGAGCCTATCCGCATGGCACCCGGGGCCCACGGCTAAGTGGGCACACCAGCCGGACGGATGTCCGGCGCCAGGCAAAAACTACTGCCGGTTCAGCCGTGCGGCGAAACGTGACAGCCGGAGCGGGGCCGCCTGGCCGGCGCCCGGCGTTCCGTCGCCGGATGAGGATGGCGCCGGCGGCCTGCGCTTCGGTCTCGGCTCGGCATCCATGACCGCGCGCAGCGCGCCGTCCGGGATGAGATCGACGCGCTCCATATGCGCCGCCGCGGCGTTGAGCATCTCGCAATCGAGGAAATGGTTGTCATGCCTGATCTTGATCCAACTCGGTTTGCCCGACGATTTGACGACGCGCGCCTCGGCGACGAGCTGCTTGCAATAGTCTTCGCTCGCGTCCGCATTCAGATGCCAGCCGCCGGGCTGTTCCGTGGGCCAATGGATGCGGCCATGCACCCAGCTCTTGAAATAGTCCGTATTCAGATGCCACAGCGCCAGGCCGGCCTTCGTCGTACGCCCCTTCACGTCCACCTCGACGCGGCTGACGTGATAGGGCTTGTCCATCACGTCGCGGCCCTTGACCGCGCGGGCGGCGGGCACGCGGCGGCAGAAATCATAGACCATGTTGACCGGCGCGGCCTCCTTATCGCCCGGCCGGTAGCCGGTGTCGATCAGGGCGAGGCTCACCGGTTCACCGTCGATCCGCCGGGAGAGCAACAGTTCCAGATCGGCCCAGACCGGCTCCAGATGCGTCTCGCCCCACAGCTCGCCGGCATCGATCAACCAGCTTTCGTAGCGCGCCCCCCAGCCGCGGATGGCATAGACGAGCCGGTCCTTCTGGACGTCCACGCCGCAAGTGAGGATGATCACGCCGAGCGGCAGCTCGCGGGGGCGGTAGTCCTGGCGCAGGGCGGCGACCTCGGTCCACTCCGGCACGTCGCCGCCGCCGATGGCGAACAGCTCGCCGAAGCCGGTGTTGATCACCGCCTTGACGCGCTCGGTGTCGCCCGATTGCAGCGCCGCGACATAGCGCGAGGCGCGCTCGCCAAAAGTGCGGAAGGGCGAGCACAGGCCGGACACCCAGAAGGAAATCGTGTCCGTCGCCGGCGGCTCTCCACTCACCGTGCCGTCTCTGGCAACCGCCTGCCCTGGCGCCACATAGACGCCGACGGCGTTCATCGCCTCCTTGTGTTCATCGAGCGCTTGGCCCTTGCAATGCGGACATTCGAGCCAAGCCTCTTGCGCCACTTCCGTCGCGGCGGCGCCCTCCGGCCAGCGCAACAGCTTGAAACGCGGGATGAAATACTCGCCGCACGCCGGGCACGGCCAAGCCCATTCGAAGCGCGTGCCCTCCTGCCACAGCCGCCAGATCGGGCTGAGGACGCGGTCGTGATCGGTGACGCGCCAATGTTCGAGGCCGCTCGCTGCGTCCACCATGGTTTCCACATTGCCCTCGGTCGGCGTCGAGGTGATCCCCAGCTTGAAATCGGCGTAGGTGTCGCCGCGCGCCTGGACGAGTTCGACCGGGTCGCCCTCGCCCTGAATGTTGGCGTCCATGCCGTCGCGCTCATCGACCAGCACCAGGCCCGCCGGCGTTGATTTCAGAGGCGTCGACGAGCCCGCCCAGGCGAGCAGCACATTGACGCCGGCCACCGTCTTTCGGCTCTTCCGGTTCTTCTTGCCGCGCGCGACCTTGTCCTTGAGGCTTTTCGACTGATCCAGCAGGTCCATGAAGCGGGGCTCAAGCTGGTCATACAGAAAATCCTTGGACGGCCCAACATAGATCGTCGGAGCCGGGCGCTGATCGAGACGCGAGCCGATGACGTTGAGGCAGGTCTCGGTCTTCGACATCTGCGAGCCGCACACCAGCGTCACCTTTGAATAGCGGTGGTCGTCGAACGCCCGCGTCACCGGCACCATGAACGGCGTCAGGCTCGGCTCGAACGGCCCCGGCCGGCCCGAGGAGGGCGGCAGCACGCGATTGCGGCGCGCCCATTCATCCGCCGTCATCCTCTTCGGTGGCCGCATCATCCTCGCCACCCGTGAGAACAGCGGCACGGTCCTCGAACTTGTCGGCGAGCGTGGCGAGGATACGGTCAACTTCATCTTCGATCTTCCGCCGCAGCGCCAGGTCGCGCGTTACGCGTGCGGGCAGCGCCGCGAAACCGATGCGGATGGTCGCGCAGATTTCGTCGATGGCGTCCAGGGCGGCGTCGGTTTCAATCAGCTTGCCTTCGGTGCGGTCGTTTTCCAGGCGCAGCTTGCGGGCGCGCTCGGCGCGCAGTTCGTCGTCGGTGGCGGTGGAGCGGGCGTTCTCGTGCCGGTCCTCCAGGAAGGCGATGTACCCCTGAACGCCCTCCTTCAAGGGGACCGTGTTGCGCGCCGATTTGGGGATCCATTTCTCTTTCACGAGTTGGTTGATGCGCCGTGCGGACACCCCAACAATGTCACCAAGTGATTGACCTGAAACGCTTTTCTCAGAGATTGAACCGCTCAACTGTCAGTCCCCGGATATCAAAAAGGAAACGGAAATGGCATTTTCGGTTTCCCAAAAACGCGCGCTTTCCGGGCGGCCGCGCGCCGCACCCAGTAAAATTCGTGTATACGGTCCCTATTGTTCTTGCGTTGTTCTGTCTATTCTTGTTGCTTTCACTTGCGTGCTTTTGCTAACGTCTTCTCCGTGCTGCATAGGGCTGTAGACTTATCCGAAAGTCATTTCCGCTTTACTCGTGCAAGCGCTCTCGCCATCTGCCGTTGCGCTTCTTTGGCGATGTACTGCCGGGTGACGGCGTCCACCAGCGCTTGCGCCTCATGCTCATGGCGCTCGACCTCGCGCGGCATGCTCGGCCCGAACAGCGGCACGATGGGATAGCGGCTGCGGCCCACACGGCGAAAAGCCACATTTCTGTGGAGCCAGGCCTCATCCGCAATTTGCGTCCGCTTCCAAGCCCGGTGTTTGACGCCAGGCCATTTGCGCTGCCAGCGGGCGCCATAGTTACCGGCGGTGACGCGCGTATAGCGCCCGGCGACAACCACCGCCGACGCCCATCGTCCCGACGAGGCCGGTCGCTTCTTGGCGTCTCGATAGGCGCGCGCTTTATTGCGGATGCCGGACCAGTCCACGAGCTTGCGCTTCACCCGCGTATAGAGCCGGTCCATGCCCTTGTTCAGCGCTGCCACCATGATGCGGTCCTGACGCTTGACGTCGAAGCGCTGCAGCGCCCGGCCGATGGCCTCGAACTCGCGCGTGTCCACATGGACAGCAACACCGGCCGAAGCAAAGTCGCGGTTGACGAAGGATTTTGACCCCAGATCGAAGCCGCGCGGCACCATGGAACGGCGGCCAGCCATCAGCACCGGCCACAAAAAAACCCGGCCGCGAACCGCGCCGGGAACAACTTCTGCATCATGACGAAAACCATGCAGTGATTGCACTGCACTGTCAAGGGGGTACAACACCGAATTGCGGAGTCGCTGCACAGGTGACAGTCCCCCAACTTGTATATAGACTGCCCCTATATTCCTACCGCTGCGAGGGAATTGGCAGCAAATGGCGGTTCTTTTTATCAGTCACTCCAGCCGTGACGACGGTCACGCCAGCACGCTTGTGGCGTGGCTGAAGGAAAACGGCTTCACGGACATCTTCATCGATCATGAGAGCATCGCTGGCGGCGACAGATGGCGCGAGGCGCTCCGGGCGTCCGCTGGCGCCTGCCGTGTCGTGATCTGTCTGGTTACGGAAAACTGGCTGGCCTCAAGCGAATGTTTCGGTGAGTTCGTGGCTGCTTGGTATATGGGCAAAAGGCTCGTGCCGCTGTTCCTCCTGCCTCCGGCGCACTCGCTCAGTGATGAAGCGCGGCAACGGCTATCGAGGGTGATGGGCGAGGACCAGGGGCTTGACCTTACCTCCTGCATCCTTGCCAGCGGTGATCTTGACTTGGACAAGGACACAAACGTTGCGAGCCGTCTCAGGACCGGCCTGCGAGCGGCAGGCGCGAACATGCGGGTCGGCCTCGATCCCGAAGCCTTTGCCATCGACCGCAACCTGCGCGAAACGCCCTTCCCCGGGCTTTCCGCCTTCGGTGACGAAGATGCCGATGCGGCGCTGTTTTACGGGCGCAGCAGGGAGATCGCCGAAGTCCTCGAAGATCTTCGCTCCATGCGCGCGAAGCGAGACCGCCGTCTGCTCGTCATCCAGGGCGCTTCAGGTGCGGGCAAGTCCTCTCTGCTCAAGGCTGGCGTCATTCCCCGGCTGCACCGCGAAAGCCCGGCCTGGCTGCCGCTTCGGGCTTTCCGTCCAGGCGCGGACCCGTTGCTCAATTTCGCCGAAGCGCTTGCTCGCACCGCCGCAGATTTCGGCCATACCGAGGCCTATGGCGTCATTCGTGACCGCTTGATGGAGGCATGGACAAGAACGGTCAGCGAACACAGCCACGATCCAGCGGATGAACCACCCAAGGCGCTGATTGCCACTCTTGAGACCGAAGGGCGCCGTCTTCGCGAACTCGCGGACCGCCCGGCCGCCACCATCCTCATCAGCGTCGATCAGGCCGAGGAAATCGCACGGGCCGATGGGGCCAGCGGCGATGCTCTTGCAGCCTATCTGCATGCCGCTCTCATGTCAGATGCCAGTTCGTGGCAGCTGGCGTTCACCATCCGCACGGACAGCTTTCCCGAACTTCAGCGTCATCAGCGATTTGCGCATCTCAAGACGCGCGGTTACGATCTGCGCACCGTTCCCGTATTCCGGTTCGACAGTCTCGTTGAGGAACCCGCGAAGCGCTACGGCGTTGATGTAGACCCCGCGCTTGTCGATGCCTTGATGGAGGACGCGCCGAAGGACGATGCGCTGCCTTTGCTGGCTTTTGCTTTGCAGCGCCTGTGGCGTCAATATGCGGCTTCAGGTCGGCTTACCAAAGAGCATTACGGGAAGGTCCGCGGTCTCAACGGCCTCATCGAGGATGCTGCTGAGCGCGCATTACGCGGCATGGAGCCGGATAAAGATGCGCCGCTCCCGGCTTCGCCGCCGCCGAAACGCTTGACCGAGTTGGGCGCCGCTACATTCGTGCCCGCGCTCGTGCAGATCAACGATGAAGGCGCAACGATCCGGCGCGTGGCCCATTGGTCCGATTTCGATGAGGACGCGCAGGAGCTTCTCAAATGCTTCGACGAATGGCGGCTCGTCGTTCGCAAGGGAACCGATGAGAATGGCGGCACCGTCGAGGTGGCGCATGAAGCGCTATTTCGCGAATGGACGCGCCTCAGGGGTTGGCTTGAACCGGAGCGGGCGCGGTTGGAGGCGTTGCGCTCGCTGCAGTTGGATGCCGCCACCTGGGACCGCAACAACCGCGATGCGGCTTTCCTCACGCATCGTGACAAGCGGCTGGTGGAGGCCGAGGCGCTGACCGGGTGCCCCGGCTATGCAAGGCGGCTTACGGACATAGAGCGCGACTACCTGGCGGCGTGTGACGCGGCGCAGCGTGCCACGGAGCGCGAGCGCCGTCGCATGCAGGCGCTGGCGGCCGGCCTAGTCTTCGTTCTCATTGCCTCGGGAGTGGCAGTCTATAAGAAGCATTATCTTCGGGAGCAGTATTTCAAGTATGCGGAAATGGGGCTTGCCATATTGTCGGCGGAAGCTGAGCTGGCATTGCAGCCGAAGGACGAATTCAGAGAGTGCGCGAAAGGGTGTCCGGAAATGGTAGTAATTCCGGCGGGCCGGTTCGTCATGGGATCGTCCGACGGAAAGACGCCAGTCATCGGGCTGGACGGCAAGCCTAGGCCCGAACAAGTTACCCCCGCAGAAGCAGGCCGCTCCGCCGATGAAGGCCCGCAACATGAGGTGCGGATCGGAAAGCCCTTTGCCGTGTCGAAATATGAGGTGACATTCGCGGAGTGGGATGTGTGTGTCGCAGCGGGCGCCTGTCCGTCTGTATCTGACAGCGGCTGGGGAAAGGAAGACAGACCGGTCGTCAATGTTAGTTGGGAGGAGGCGCAGAAGTACGCCGGGTGGTTGTCGAGAATGACTGGCAAACAATACCGCCTCCTGAGCGAAGCTGAATGGGAATATGCAGCGAGGGCCGGATCGAAGACAGCCTATTTCTGGGGTGACGATATTGGCAAGGGGAACGCCAATTGTACCTTTTGTGGAAGCGAATGGGATCGCAAACAGACAGCGCCGGTGGGCTCTTTCAAGCCGAACGCCTTCGGGCTATACGACATGCATGGCAATGCCTGGGAATGGGTGGAAGACGACTGGCACGGCAACTATGTTGGCGCGCCCGCTGATGGTTCTCTCTGGAAAGAAAAGGGTAGTAGTCTGCGCGTTGTTCGCGGCGGTTCCTGGTTCGGCATTCCGCAGAATCTCCGCGCCGCATACCGCAGCTGGAACACCCCTGACTTCCGGAACTACAATGTCGGTTTCCGTCTGTCCCGAACGTTAAATCCTTAATCTTCACCCCCTTACGTCTTGTGTTCTCCAACCTTGCCACAGGCACGCCCCAGGGGTGCCGCCGAAGGCGGCCGCCAAAAAAAAAAATTCGTGCTGTGCATATCGTGCATAACTTTCCTCCTCGCTGGCCCCACGGCTCCGACTCGCCGACCATCATGCATGGGAGGTGTACGCTCCCGTCTTCGGGTCTCGTGTTCCAACACGCCCCGGAGCCTGGACGGCCCCTTGTCTGCGCGTTGTTCGCGGCGGTTCCTGGAACAACAATCCACAGAATCTCCGCGCCGCCAACCGCAACAGGAACACCCCTGACAACCGGAACAACAATGTCGGTTTCCGTCTGTCCCGAACGTTTTTCGCCAGAGCCGTTGCGATCAAGGTCGCATCGGGCGTGCACTTTTACGTTCAGGGCCGTCCATGATGATCACGGTCGGGGCTCGTGTCGAGCTGAGCGCCCGATACCGCTGCGGCACCTGTCTTGGCTCACATATGAGGGGCGACAGGGGCCGCAGATTTCTGCCCAGCGGAGGACGAGATGGCCGAGCAAGCCCGCCGCACCGGCCCGGCTCTGGAAGCGCACTACCAGTTCCTGCGATGGCTGATGCCCGCGGTCGAGAAATTCCCGCGCAGCCAAAGGTTCCTTCTCGGCGATCGTATCCAGTCCACCGCGCTTGACGTGCTCGATACGCTCATCGAGGCCACCTACACGCGCGACCGGCGCGCCCATCTTTCCCGCGCCAATCTGGGGCTGGAGAAGCTGCGCTTTCATATCCGTCTTGCGGTCGAGATGCGACATCTGGACGGGCGCCGCTATGAACACGCCGCACGGCAGCTTGATGAAATCGGCAGACTGGTCGGCGGCTGGGCGAAGTCGCATGCCGCTTACAGTAATGGCAGTATCGCGGACCATGCCGAAACGGCACGATGACCTTTTCAGTCAGATAGCAAACTTCCAGGCCCTGAGAAGGGCTGCCCGCTTGGCTGTCCTCGGCAAGCGCAAAAAGCCCGGCGCCTGCGCGTTCATGGCGAATTTCGAGCGTGAAATCCTGCGCCTCGAACGCCAGTTGCAGGACGGCACCTACCGGCCTGGCCGCTATGTGACGATCCGGGTGATGGATCCGAAAGAACGCTTGGTTTCCGCCGCCCCCTTCCGCGACCGCGTTGTGCATCACGCGCTGTGCGCGGTCGTTTCCCCGATCTTCGAAGCGGGCTTCATCGGCAACAGCTTCGCCAACCGGACGGGCAAGGGCACGCACAACGCCATCGCCGCCTATGAGCATTACCGTGACCGGCACGCCCATGTGCTCCGCTGCGACGTGTTCCGCTATTTCCCATCCATCGATTTTGCGATCCTCAAGGCCGAATTCCGCCGCCGTATCGTCTGCGAGCGCACGTTGCGGCTGCTCGACATCATCGTCGATGGCTCCAACCGGCAGGAGGCGGTCAACCTCTACTATCCCGGCGATGACCTGTTCACGCCTTACGAACGGCGCCGCGGCCTGCCCATCGGCAATCTGACGAGCCAGTTCTTCGCCAACCTCTATCTGGACCGCTTCGATCATTGGGTAACCGAGGTGCTGCAGGCGCCCTACGTGCGGTACGTCGATGATTTTGCGCTGTTCCATGACAATGCGGCGGTGCTGGCCGAATGGCGAACGCGCATCGCCCGCTTCCTCGAAGGCCGCCGTCTCCGCCTGCACCCGCGCAAGACGGTCATCCTGCCAACGGCGGAACCCGCAGCTTTCCTCGGCTTTGTCCTCCTCCCCGATGGCCCCAGGCGGCTGCCCGAGGAGAACGTCGCCCGCTTCCGGGGCCGTCTGCGCGGCCTTCGCGACCGCTGGAAGGCGGGAGCCGTGACGCTGGACGATGTGGACGCCAAGATCCGCGCCTGGATCGCCCACGCCAGTCACGCCCGCACATGGCGGCTCCGCCACGCGATATTCCGCGGCGGCCGCTTTGATCCGGGCCGTTTTCTGAATGCACTTGCAAACCGGCCCTCTTTGCCCAATCCTTCCGGATAACCATTTTTGATATTTCGATTGAGGCCGTTGATGCTGTTCAAGCCGGAGCAGAGGGAACTCATTGGCAGTCAGTGGGAAGAGGTGGTAGCGGCCCGCAAGAGTTGCGGGAACGCCTGGCAGGATGATTGGCAATCTGGTTACGCCGATCTTGAAGCAGCGTTCGTGCGCGCTGACGACAGCGACACCCCGGAAGCATGGAGCAATCTCAGTTTGGTCGGGCGCCAGTTCAGAGAGGTGATGTCGCGGACAGATGGCGACGAGACTTTCCTGTATATCAAGCTTGTAAAGCTTACCGATAGCATTGAGACCGCTCTGGATGAGGCTGCCACGCCGGACAATCTTGTAGCGAGGGGGGAACTTCGCGAACTGCAAAGACGGCTGGACCGCCAGATCGAGCTTACTCAGGAAGAACGCCAGCAGACTTCGATCTTTGAGCGGGAATTGAGGCGGCGGCTCGATCAGATCGAGGAACAGCTGAAATCCGGCAAGCGTACAATCGTGAAGATCGACGAATTCAGTGTTGTTTCACTGAACGTCAACGAGCTGATTGCGGCGATCAAAGACGCCATCATTGCCATCAAGAACGGCGTCGAGTTGTTGGGTGATCCGCGTTTCACTGAGCCGTTGCGCAGGGGGGCGCAGAATCTCTGGAAGGCGACGAAGCGTTTCGTTCGAGTAACCAGAGAGCGCTTCGCCGCGTTCAAGCTGCCCTGGCAAAAGGACGCCGCCGACGAGGCATTTGACAGCGCCAACCCCACATTCGGGCTTCCGCCAGAGGACGACGACCCGCCGCCGCCAAGCGTTGCGTTTCTCGTGCGCCATGGCACGGAGGATCGCCAGGAACGGCGGGTGCCCGGTGCGGGTCAAACGTTCCAGGACAGCTGGGAGGAAGGCGGACGGCGGTTTGCTGGGCCAGAGATGGTGGTGGTACCCGCGGGCGAATTCTTGATGGGCTCGCCTACAGATGAACCGCAGCGCGAGAGCTGGAAGAAGGGCACGGAAACGCCGCAGCATAAGGTAACCATCACGCAGCCATTTGCCATCGGCCGTCATGCGGTCACACGCGGGCAGTTTGCTGCCTTCGTCAATGATACTGGTTACAAGATCGAAAAAGGGGCATATGTCCTGAAGAGCAGCGGTATTCTGTTTTGGAAAAAGGAAGCCGGTGATTTCGATCCGAGCAAATGGTGGCGCGATCCAGGATTTGCCCAGGATGACCAGCATCCAGTCGTCTGCGTGAACTGGGAAGACGCTCAGGCTTATGTGAAGTGGCTGGCAGAGAAAACAGCTAAAGGATACCGGCTGCCGAGCGAGGCGGAATGGGAGTATGCCTGCCGGGCTGGAACCATGACGCCATTCTGGTGGGGGAAGTCTATCACGCCCAGCCAGGCGAATTACGATGGCAATTACGTCTACGAGGGTGGTGGAAACAAAGGTGAGTACCGGAAGAAGACGCTGCCCGTGAAATCGTTCCCCCCCAATCCGTGGGGGCTTTATCAGGTTCACGGCAACGTCTGGGAGTGGTGTGAAGATACGTGGCACGATAATTACACCGGTGCCCCAGCGGATGGCTCAGTGTGGGCAACCGGAGATAGCGGTCTGCGCGTTGTTCGCGGCGGTTCCTGGTACGACTATCCGCGGTATCTCCGCGCCGCCATCCGCGTCAGGAACACCCCTGTCGTCCGGTACGACATTGTCGGTTTCCGTCTATCCCGAACGTTAATTCTTTGATCTTCAAACCTTTACGTCTTTTGTCCTCAGACCTCCCCACACGACGGCCCTGAGGTGCCGCCGAAGGCGGCCGCGTTTTTTGGGCGTAGCCTCGCGTGAGAAACGCCTCCCGCTCACGCCCGCCGCCACCGCCTGCCATAATGATCCGCGAGGCAGTCGAGTGCCGCACGGAACCGTTTTCCCGCCGTATTCCGGTGGCCGAGGCCCACCATCGTGCCGATCTGGCCGAGGGTCTTGCGCTCGGCGATGATGAGGCGGGCGATTTCGAAATGATCTGCTGAGAGCCTGTCGAGGACGAAGGCGCGGGCGGCGTGCACGCGGCCGATGGCGGACAGGGTGGCGTCGCTCACCGGCTGCCAGTCGAAGGCGGGCTTCGGTGTCTTCGGGCGGAAGGTGACGGGGCCGCGCAACGGCTCGCCGCCGGCGCGTTCGAGGACGGCGCGTTCCAACTGGCGGGGCACGGAGGACGCGAAGAGGCGGCTGTAATCGGTGCCGCGCATCGGCGAGACGTGGGCCAGCTCCAGGTCGGCGCGGAGCTGATCGCCGGCGCTCCACTGTTTGAAGCCGATCTGGCGGCGGTGATACATGAGGTCGAGCGGGTGCTCGCGGACGTTCCTCGGTGGCGAGAGCTGCGGATTGTCGTTGGGGCGCAGCTCGCTGGTGATCTCGGGCAGGGCGCCGTCATGGCCGGGCTTCCAGCCGCCCGCCTCGACGGCCGCCGCGATCTCGCGCATCGCCGCCTCATAGGCCTGCCTGGCCGCCAGCGCCGCCCTGATCAACGCCGCGGGCACCTCGATTTTTATATCCTTGCCCTTGGCCCGCTCGATCACCGCCACTGTCGTCATCCCCGCATCTCCCACATCATCGCCGCTCCCGTTTTCGCGATGACGGCCGCCGCCGCCCCCATCGCCCTCGTCATGACTTCGCTCACGCCACCAGCGCCACCGGCGAGAAGCCGTGCGCCCGCAACAGATCGGGCGGCGCCTGGCAGCCGGGCTCGCCGGGCGCTGCCCCCCATTTGTCGCGCGGCCAGTTCACGCGCCCGCGGTCGTCCCAGGCTTTCAGTCGAAATTCCCAGGTCTTGCGTTCCCGCTGCTCGGGCGTCAGCGCGGCCTGCGGCTCGACCGTGGCACGGCGCTTGCGGCGGAATTCCCGGCGGCACCAGTTGCGCCAGGTCGCCAGCCAGTCGAGCTTCCTGGCATCCGCGCCCGGCTTGCCGCACCAATAGTCGCGGAACGAGGCGGCAGCATCGGCGATCTCGGCAGCGGTGACGGCAAATTCGCCGTGCGTCCAGTCGGACCAGGCGGTCGGCAACTGCCAGTCCTCGGGCAGCCGGGTGGCCTTGCGCTCAGGGCAAGAGCCTGGCTGCGGTGGAGCCTTGATCTTGCCCTTGGGCTCGACAGGCGCGTCAGCGCCAGCATTTTTGCACTCCGAACGAAGTGAGGAGTGTTTTTTTATCGTTGTACCTATGGGTCGTTGTGTTGTGACGTCCAGAGCGTCACAAGGGGTTGTGATCTCCTGACCGTCACAAGGTGGCCGACCTTGTGATCCCGGCGTCACAACCCCTTGTGATCCTGACGTCACAAGGTCGGCGCCGGTTTCCTCGTCAGGCATCGGCTCGATCTCTTCCGGATCGGGCATGCCGCGATCCATCACGACGCGATAGGTGCAGATGTTCTGCCCCTTGGCGCGCAAATCATGTTTTTCCAGGAAACCCGCCTTGCAGAGCTGGCGGATGGCGCGGTTTACGGTCTCGCGCGAGACGCCGAGCCGCTCGCCGAGCTTGCGCTGGTTCACCCGGCACCAGCCCATATTGTTGGTGTGCGTGCCGATGATCAGCAGCACCTTGAGCGGCATGACCGGGAGCACGTCAACGGCATCGGCCTGGATAACGGTATAGCGTGGTCTGCCCATCTCATGCCCCCCGCTCTGCAAGATTGTCGAAGCGCGTGAACGCCTCGGAAAACGCCATGCGCACGGTGCCGACCGGCCCATGGCGGTGCTTGCCGACGATGATCTCTGCCAGCCCCGCGGCGGCTTCCAACTGGCCCTGCCAGGCCAGACGCTCCTCCGCCTTGGTCGCCGGCGGCTCGGCGCGCTTGAGGTAATATTCCTCGCGGAACACGAACATCACGACGTCGGCGTCCTGTTCGATCGAGCCGGACTCGCGCAGGTCGGACAATTGCGGACGCTTGTCCTCACGGTTCTCGACCTGGCGCGAGAGCTGCGACAGCGCGATCACCGGCACGTTCAGCTCTTTCGCCAGCGCCTTGAGCGCGTTGCTGATCGCGGTCACTTCCTGCACCTTGCTGTCGCGGAAGCGGCCGCCCGCCGCCATGAGCTGCAAGTAATCGACAATGATCAGCCGGGTGTCCTTCAGGCGCTTGCGCCGCCTGGCCCGGGTCATGAGCTGGGGCACGGTGAGCGCGCCGGTGGTGTCGATGTGGATCGGCAGGCTTGCGAGGCGGGCGCGGGCATCGTCCACGCAGCGTCGAAACTCGTCTTCGTTGATATCGCCGCGCCGCAGCCGCTCGGACGGGATATCGACCACCTGGGCGAGCTGGCGCATGACGAGCTGTTCCGCCGACATTTCCAGCGAGTAGAACGACACCTCGCCGCGGGGCTGCGGTTCGCCGCCGTCCGCGAACAGATTGCGCTGGCGGCCATGTTGATCGGCGAGCCACTGCGCGACGTTGAAGGCGATGTTGGTGGCAAGCGCCGTCTTGCCCTGCGAGGGGCGCCCGGCGAGGATGAGGAGATCGGACGGCGCCAGGCCGCCCAGATGTTTGTCGAGATCGGTGAACCCCGTGGGCAGGCCGGCCATGCCGTCGTCGCGGCTATAGGCCGCCGCGATCATGTCCAGCGCGTGCTCAAGCGCGGTTCCCACCTCGCACTCGTAAGCCTCGCCCCCGCGCTCGCCCAACTGGAACAGCCGTTTCTCGGCGTCCTCGACCTGGTCCGCCGGCGACAGGTCGGCCGGGCTGTCATAGGCCGCATTCACCATGTCCTCGCCGATGATGATCAGATCGCGGCGCAGCGCCAGGTCGCGGATGGTGCGGGCGTAGTCGCGGGCGTTGATGACGCTGGTGGCGTGCGCGGCGAGGCGGCCGAGATATTGCGGCACGGTGATGGTGCCGGCGACCACCTCGCCCTCGAAGTAGCTCTTGAGCGTGACCGGCGTCGCCTTGCCCCCCTTGGCGATGAGCTGCGCCGCGGTCTCGAAGATGCGCGCATGAATGGGCTCGAAGAAATGCTCCGGCTCAAGATGATCGGACACGCGCTCGAAAGCATCGTTGTTGATGAGGATGGCGCCGAGAAGCGCCTGTTCGGCCTCGATATTGTGTGGGGCCTGGCGGAACGGCAGGCCATCATTTCCCCCGCCAGCCTGGAACTGCACCACCTTGGACACGTTGCTCAATCTCCTTGTTTTCAGCCCGCCGGAACGCTATAAAACAAGGGCGGGGCTGGGTGCGCCTCGTACGGACAAAACGCATCCGTTCACGGCCCACGGGCTGATCAAAGATCAACCGCTGAGCCAGGTTGCGTCGTCCGCATTGGATACCCATCACGCCCCATCCGGTTTCGGCGGACTGAGGCGAAAACGTAGTGAAAAACAAAACCAGAGTTCAGTTTCTTCGCCTGTCAGCGGCCACTGGCAGGCGAAAGTGTTTTCAGACGAAGACGGCCCTCCTCCAGATTTCGATGCCGGCGGACATGCCGAGGGCGCTCGGCAGTTCAAAGACGAGCAGCAGCAGGAGGAAGCGCAGCAACTGCACGTCCCCCTCGCCGAAGGTTGCCTGGCCCAGGCTCACCCAATGCACGGCGCGCGAAATGGCCTGCGCCTGCGGGTCGGCGGCCGCGACGGTCGGCAGCTTCGCGAGCAGCCCTTCCTTCTCCCGCAGCTCCTTCTCGGCCCCCTCGCGCCGCAGAGCCTCATCCAGCTCGGCGCGTAAGCTGAGCACCTCGCGGCAGGCCTCGCGTGACGGCTCGATGGTCACATCCGTGCAGCCGCTCGTCGCCCGCCAGGTGTAAGCGGGCACCTGCGGTTGCGCGCTCTGCAGGGCAACCCTGACCGCGGCCGCGGAACGCCGCTGTGGCGTCTCGATCGTGGTGTTCCAGCCAAGATGAGTCCGCAAGCGGGCAATATCAGCCGTCAGCCGCTCGCGCTCATCGGCCACGCTGCCGCGCCGGGCGGTGCTGTCGGCAATGTTCTTCGACGTGAAACCGGCCGCGGCCATCACCGCGTAGATCAGCGTCAACGACCAGACCACGGCCAGCGCCGCCGCCATCCCGCGACGCCCGGCGCCCCAGAGGATCGACGCGCCGACGAGCGAGACCATCTTGAAAATGTCGGCGAACAGGCTGCCCTCGCGCCAGAGAGCCGCCGCCTGTTGCGAGGATGCGAGCGAGGCGCCGAAATCCTGGTTGATGCGCATCGACACCCAGCCCATCCCGGCGCCGATCACGATGAGTGCCGCGCCGATCAGGAAGGCCATCCCCCTGGAGATGATCTGCCGCGGTGGACTGCCCTTCGCGGGTGGACCACCGGTGGACCGCTCGTCGGCCTTTGGCGGACCACTCGTGGGCCACCATGGACCGGTGGTTCGGACCGGCGGCGACACATTTTCGAACCACCGGTAGATGTCCGGTTTCTTGTCCGGCGGGGCGGCGGGGAGGTTCCCAGAGCCCCGGTCAGCAAGGCCCGGAGCCTCTTCTTGCTCACTTCCGCGATAGACGATGCGGGTGAAGCGGCGATCCGCCGACAACTGACGTTCGATCCACCCCTGGGTGGACCACTGGACCAGCAGGCGCTTCACCTTGGACCGGCTCCAGGACCAAGCGTGAGCCAGCTCCGTGCTCGTCGTGTTGATCTGGCCCTTCGCTTCCAGCCAGGCGAGCGCCTGCGCCTCGGAGAGGCTGCCGCCTGTCTTCTGGCGTTTGGCCAGCGCCACCGCACTGCCGCCCATGGCTTACCCCCTTCATTCAGAACCGGGCCACAGCCAGCCCGCGCGACGTCACGGACAGCCGTAAAACGGCGCGATCCCCGTGCCGTCCGCCACTTGCGCCACCACGCGGTGGAACTCTTCCTGGATGATCAGCTTGCGGCGGTGCATCTTGACGATGAAGCTGAGTTTGCCGCCGTTGATCCGCGTGCGCAGAAACGCCCAGACCTCGACCAGGTCGCCGCCCTGGAACACCGGCAGGCCGAGCCTGATCTTCTGCGGCACCTCGATGTTGCCGCGCCCCTTGCCGTCCTGCTTCTCCGACCATCGGAGCTGCGTCGTGCCGTTGGCGATGTTCACCTCGGACTCGAAATCGACGGTGGCCTTGATGCTCAGCGATTTCGCGATTTCCAGCACGGTGGCGCTCGCCGGCTCATAAATGTCGAGCGCGTTCTCCTCGATGAATTCGGCGAACAGCGCCTGGGGTACTTCCTTGCCGTCGATCTCCGCCCAGGCCAGCCACTGTTCCGAATGCGGCAGAACGCATTTGGCGATGTGCCCGCAATGGGCCGGAGCATCGGGCCTGTGGTAGTCGAGGATCGCGGTGATCCGCGTGCGGTCCTGTTCGGCGAAAATCTGCGCGGCGTTCTCGCCATATTCCTTCACATAGGCGATGAAGGACTGCGCGTCGTGAAAGTCCGGTTCGGCCTTGATGCGGCTCAAGGGCCTGTCGAGCGGCTGCAGATGCGCGACGTTATAACCGCTCGGCACGATCACCGCCTTGCCACCGCTCGGATGCTCGAACGGCTCGGCCATCGCCTTGCCGGTCCCGATCAGCGCCTTCACCACTTCGGCATTTTCAATCTGGTTCATGTGTCTGCCCCCTTAAGAGTTGATGGCCGCGCCGGCGACCGCGCGAAGCGGCAGTTCCGCCTGGCGCGGATCGCGCCGGGACAGGTTGCCGGCCTGGTCGGCGTAGAAAATCGCCTGGCCGACGCCGCGCTTCGGCACCTTGGCGGTGACCTCGGCGTTCATCGTGAATGCGGCGTCCCCGGACGGCTCGATGCTGAGTTTCAGCGTCACCGTGCCCTTGAGGTTCGTCTCGGCGACGGCGCGCGTGACTTCCGCAAGCTCCGCGCTCAGCCGTTCGAGCAGCCGCCCGTTGCCATATTCGGCGACGACTTCGTTGAATGGCCTGTTCTGATCGTCCATGTGCCCCGTTTCCTTCGTTGCAGCACTTGATTGACGCTGCACGCCAGAGGAGGCCGCGCGAGCGCCGTTTCTCCGCCTGCGGTCAGAACCGCTTGGAGAAAAGCACGAGCGCGCTGGTCGCGCCGTTGTCCATGTCGGCATCCGATCGCCAGGAATGGCGGCCCTCAAGACCGGCGGCGAAGCCGTTGCCGAGGTTCACCTCGATGCCACCGCCGGCGAAAAGGCCGTCCGGGTTGTAATCGACGCTGCCGGTCTTGGAAAAATCCTGCCATTCCCACCCGGCATTGGCGTAGATCAGCGCACCGCCCATCACGGCACCGAGGCGCCCGCCGATGGCGTAAGACAGATCCACGTCGCCGAAGCTTGTCGCCACCTTGGCATTCGTCCACGCAACATCCGCGAACGGCCCGGCGACGACATTCCCCCACCGGAAATCGTAACCGGCACGTCCCGCGAGCCGCAGGCCCTCGGCAGCAATGCTGACGGCCCCGGTATCGACGGTGTCCACGGAATATCCGGCACCGGCGGCGATGTACGGCCCCGTCCAACTCGCGGCGCCGGTCCTCGGCGCACGGCTCAAATCGGCGGCGAGCGCCGGACTGGCGAGAAGCGCAGCCAGGCTGCAGGCCAAAATCGTCTTCATGGTGTAAACCTCTCTCATGGTTGCTCCAGACGCACACAGCCGCCGCCCCCGGCGGCAAGTCCGGTCAGGCCGCCAGGCGCTCCGGCGTCCAAGAAATCTCGTGCAGGAAGCGGCGCGCGTGCATCCCCGTGAGCCGTGCGGCCTCATCGGCATCGCCGGACATCACGGCCGCGCGCCAGCGGCGATAGAGTTCGGAATATTTGTACGGGCGCTTGCCATAACGCCGGTAAGGGGATTTGCCCTTGGGGTTGGCTGTGGTCATGGCCGGTCTCCGTTAGAAGGGGATTTCGTCGCCATCGGCATCGAGCGGCCTGTTCGCGCCGTACCGGTCGCCGTGGCCGTAATCGTCTGGGCTGTCCGGCCCCTTGCCGTTTGCCTTGCGGTCGAGCAACTGGATGCGGGCGTCGAAGCCCTGCAGGACGATTTCCGTCGAATAGCGGTCCTTGCCTTCCTGATCCGCCCATTTGCGCGTGGCGATCTTGCCCTCGATGAAGATGCGGCTGCCCTTGCGCAGATAGTTCTCGCAAATCTTGATCAGGCCCTCGGACCACACCACGATGCGATGCCATTCGGTCCGCTCACGCCGCTCGCCGCTGTCGCGGTCCCTCCAGTTTTCCGAGGTCGCGAGCGAGAACGAGCACACCGGCCTGCCGGATGAGGTGTGCCGGGTTTCCGGATCGCCACCGAGATGGCCGATGAGCTGAGCACGATTGAGCATGGCCGGGTCCCGCCTCGCTGGTTGCCGCTTCTCTGAAACCG
Source organism: Rhodomicrobiaceae bacterium (assembly GCA_050290865.1). Lineage (GTDB taxonomy): Bacteria > Pseudomonadota > Alphaproteobacteria > Rhizobiales > Rhodomicrobiaceae > JARRLC01. The sequence goes on from JBNKIW010000023.1 coordinate 45,541, forward strand.
GCGCGCGAGGTCAAAGACCCGGCGCGCAACAACGCTTCACTCACGCGACGCAACGAACTGACGGGGAATGTCCGGCGGCGGAAACGAGCTACGACGCCGCCGGACAAACGTCCCTTGGGCAAGGGCACAATTGAGGTTGCCGTCTCTCCGGGCCGTCACGCTGTTGGCCGCGTTTGCCGCCATCATCCGCCCGATGGTCTGGGCCTACTCGCGGGGCTCCTGCCGGGATCATTCCTCACCCGGCACTCGACGCCCCGCTTTCGCGTGGGATTTCACACTCAGGCTGCTGCCTTTCCGGTCACGTCCGCATCGTCCAGAACGGCGTCGATCAAATTGTCATGGAGAACCGTCTCGACGATACGCCGAGCGAGTTCATTGGCAGAACAGCGGCGCGCCGCGGCGTGGCCCGCCAGGGCATCGAGCGTAACAGCCGGAAACACCACGGTCCTGCCTTCCTGCTCCGAGCGTCTCATCGCGCGTCCCTTCGGCGAGCTACTGGCATTCGATGCGTCCATCACCTCACTCCGCAGTCATTTGCGCCAGCTTCCCCGCAGCGTCTGCATTGGCCCGCGCCATGATTTCGCTCGTCATTCCGACAAGTTCCGGCGCGATGGTTAAGCCGCGCTTCAGGCACTGAACGTATATTTGCATGTGCATGCTGGCCGGGAATGCACCCTTGGCCCTGGCGTTGCAGAATCGGCTGGGAACACCGCCAAAAACACTCGCCATAGCGTTCGGCCCGCCAAAGGCGGCGATCACGTCGGAGACGGTGGTTAGCCTAACGGTTTCATTCATGAGCAACTAATTTCATTGACAATGAATCGTGTCAAGTGGATTTCAATGAATAGCCTTCACCAACGATGTATGTGAGCTTATCGGCATGAGACGAAAGCTCAGCATCACCAGACCGGAGAACGTCGGGAAGCGCCTGATCCTGACGCGGCTTGCCTTGGGTTTTGAGAACCAGAAGGATTTTTACGCTGCGACCGGCCTGGGGGCTTCAGCTTATAGCATGTGGGAGACTGGGGATAATTTTCCCCGCGTTGAGCACATGATGCGGCTGTGTCAGGAGTTCAAGTTGACATTGGACTGGCTCTATCGCGGCGACATATCGAGCCTGCCGCACGCCCTCGCGGTGCGCATAAGAAACGAGGCGTCGAAAAAGCCAGAAAGGTTCGCCGACGCACTCCGTTTCATTGATAATGAAATTACCCCTTGACGATTTCATTGATAATGAAATAGCCTTGTCCCCGGAGAACAATCCCGGGGGCGCTCATGCGCTACAATCTCACCGACATCTCGCGCACGCCGCTCAGCGACACTGATCTCGCTGACGTCGCGATCGAAGCCCTGAACAAGGCGCGCGAGCCAGGCATCAGAATCTGCGACTGTCCGTGGGACCTCTGCGGCCGGGAAGATCGCGCAGGCCGATACCGCCGCGTCGTCTGGCGCACGGTGTTTCGCACTACACGTGAAGCCACCGCCATGCGCCGCCGTTTGGGCTCCTATCTCCGGAGGGCCGCATGACCCCTTTCGCTTCAGTGCAGGGAGCGGTTGATGAGCCAAGCGGCCACGCCGTCACGCGGAACGATCTGGTGGGTTTGATCATCCGCAAGCCTCACGATGCGACGAACCGGGACGCTGCGGTAACTAGGCAGCATATGACACCACCCGTCAACGTACATTTGGCCATCAGTCACACGCAAACTCTTTGCTTCAACATATTCGGTAACGATGTCTCCTCTTGTTGTAAGTCGCTCAACGTAGAACGTCGAATTTATGGTAGCGCTCTTAGCATTCTTGCGCCGCAATACGCTGTTTGCGCGCAACATCGCTTCAGAGAACCAAGTCACAATACTGCAAAGGTGCACGAGATTGCTCCATAACTGTCGAAGTGAGCGAGTGCTGACTATAGCGCTTGCTGGAGTATTGCACTAGTACGGAACAATTCATGGTAAACGCCGATCTTCGGAAGGTCTTGTTATACAATGACTTCTGACTTGTCGCCAAATGAGCGCATTTCCGCAAGCCGTGTGTGCTGCGGAGCTGCCGGTGAGCGGACGCGCACCCGGTCCTCCGGTTCCCCATACGGAGGATCGGGCCAGGATAGCAAAGCGGGGCGTCACGCGCGCCGCTCACCGGCGGGCGATGGCACCAGGAAAGTCTCGCCGGGTGAGGATATCAGAATCCGTAAACCGATAATCACGCCTAAGATTGTATTTCATAATTATGTCGCGCCGCAGGTGAGGCGTAAAGGCGGCAAAAAGCAGACAAAATGGCAACCACCCCTAGCCCGGATTACAGCCATTAGCGGGCATCTTTCGGCTGGTATCGCCGCGTCCTGGCTTGCGAAAGTCTTGTTCGAGACGGGAAACAATCTGCTCGCAGCCATCGCCATGGTTGCCGCTCTATGCGGCGCAGCGGCCGCTTGGCGGGAGGTAAGCCCATGGCGGAGCTGACGTTCCAGCGGAAAATCACGCGCCAGACATGCCCGCATTGTAAGAGCGAACTGCGCCAGGCGAAGGGCGCGGTTCCTTATCGCGACGCGGATCGCCTCATCTGGCGCGACTTCCTGGACCACCTCCAGCCCGGCACATGCTTCAAGGTGTCGCTGACGCTGCCCCGTTATCTGATCGACCACAAACGGTTCTTCGGCATCGTCAACAAGGCGTTCGAGAACAACCGCTCGAACATCCCCTTCGCCGACGCCGAGCACCTGCGCGCCTGGCTGCTCTGCGAGGCCGGGCACTGCGCAACCTTCGAAGTGCCCGCCAATGGCGCCCGCGTGCTGGGTCTCGATGGCTACGGCGATTTTCTCTGTCGCCTGATGTACCAGGCCGCCACCCGCAAGCACGCCTTCGCCGAGGCCGACGAGGTCCGCGCCGTCGTCACCGTGAAGATGCCGCACAGCGTGTCCTGGGCGCGGCTCGACCAGCGCGCTTTCGCGCCGGTCCGCGACGCCTGTTACGAGATCATCGAGACGCGCATCGTGCCCGGCGTGAAGGTTCAAGACCTGTTTTCATCAGCCCTGGAGGACCCGCAATGAGCAGCAGCCTGACTTATGGACGCCTGGTGCAGCTGAAGAACGGCCAGTGGATCGACCCGGCGGAGATCGCCAGCGTCATCGCCATCCGCGACCGCGATGGCCGCGGCGGCGTGATCATCAACGCCTATGGCGGCTGGCATGTCCGCGTGTCGATTTTCGAGGATTACGACGAGGCCGCTGCCTATCGCGATTTCGTCGCCAGCCGGGCGAACGAGCGGGGCAGCAGGGCTAAGGTGCTGGGCGAAGTGGTGCCGCCGGCGCCGTCGAACGGCACGCTCGCGAAACCCGAGCCGAGGACTTGCGCATGACGCGGCGGCAATCCTCGTGGCCGAAGCGGGCCTTTCCGGTGCGTGTCGAGACGAAGCGCCGCCGTCAGCTGCGTGACGGTATGTCGGCGGCCTATCTCGCCGCCATCCGGCAATTGCCGTGCTGCGCCTGCGGCGCGCCGGCGCCATCCGACGCCCATCACCTAAAAGCGGACACCGGCGAGCGCGGTGCCGCCATGAAAGCCACCGACCGTTTCGCTGTGCCGCTCTGCCGCGGGCCGCAAGGGTGCCACACCGGCGCCGGCGGCGTCGAGGCCGCGGGCAGCAGATGCGAGGCCGCCTGGTTCGCGGAGCGCGGCGTCAAGCCGCTCGTCCTCGCCGCGCGGCTGTGGACGAGCTGGACGGAAAAGAAGTGTGTCTCCGATCTCCGCCGCATCGTCGCCAGCCACCAGCTCGATGAGGGGCGCGAAGAATGACGAAACCGGTCCCCGCCCCCATCGTTCGCCGCGCGCGGAACCTGCAGCCGCTTGAGGATGCAGCGCACCAGCGCCAGGTGGCGCTGCGCGCAACAATCATGGCGGGGATTGCGAAACATTGTGCTGCGCGCGACGCCGCGATCGACGCGCGGCTTGGCCGGGGCACGGGGCGAGCCATCGGCGGCACGCCATCGAGCGCCGACGTTCTCGGTACTGCGCTTCGGCACGAGATCAGCACGGTCTTCATCGACGTGCTTGCCGGCATCTTTTCCGGGATCCAGCCCGGCACGATACGCGAGCGCAACGTCAACGCTTTCTGTGACCACTTCCGCGAGGCGGTAGCCAGCAAAGTTCGATCGAAGGGAGCAAAGCCATGACCCAGCCTGTCAGACTGACACGAATACCACCGAATGACGCTCTCGCTGCCATGCGCGCCTTGCACGCGCAGGCGGTCGCGCGGTTGGCATCTCGGCCCGAGGACACGACCCCGGCCCGCTATGTCGAGCGGCTCGAACTGGAGTGCGGCATCAATGCGCTGGAAGTGCGGATGCTGGCAATGGCGCTGAGAGAGAAGATGGCGAAGGCGGTGCTGCAATGAACATTCTGCTGAACGATCGAGACCTGTTCGACCGGACGCTCCTCTTCACGGAACACCTCGGCGCCGAAGTGGCGCGAGCACGCATCAAGTGGCCGGGCAACGCCGACAAGCTCGCCGCCATGTCGGAGGAAGCGGGCGAAGTGGCAAGAGCCATGCTGCGCCACAAGCACGAAGGCGGCTCTGCCGCCGAGGTGTGGCGCGAGGCGGTGCAGCTTGCGGCCATGGCGCTGCGTGTTGCGACCGAGGGCACCGCGGAAATGCCGTACCGGCCGGGCGAGGCATTGGCGCAGTTCGCCATCGAAACGCGCGAGAAGGCAGTGGGCGAGGTCAGCACCACCAGCGGCGCGACAGACGACGCGGCGGCATAACCCCCAGGCGCCCAGCGGCCAGGCGGGGGCGAGGGGAGCGGTTTAGCGGGGTTGCCGCTCCCCCACACATCAGCGGGCAGAGATTGGGAGAGACAGCACGATGAACGCGCGAGAACTGGCCCAGGCACTCAACGGTATCGAGTATCCGGTCATGCTGCGCGAACTCGCGTGGCAATCACCTGCGGCACAGCAGAAGAAGGAGCCGGTGGCGGCATGATCCAGCACACACGCGCTCAACTCGCCCACGACGCCTTCTTCGATGACGACGATCGCCCGGATTTTTCCAAGCGGCCGCAATGGGCGAGAGAGAAATGGCAGCGTGTCGCCGACGCTGTCGAGGTCGCGGTCCGCGAAGACTGCGCGCTCATCGCTTTGGCAAAGGATGAAGGCGGATGGCCACGATACGCCGATGGGCACGAAATCGCCGCCGCCATCCGCGGAAAGGATGCGGAGTGAACCTGTCAGATCATCCTCCCGGCGAGAAGGTCGTCACCAATGCGGCCCGTCTCTATGAACTCCGCGCCGCAGTGCGGCGGCGGCTCGGCGAGCGCTTCCCTGAAGTCATGCGCGAGCACGGGGAATGGCTGCGGCGCATATCGAAGGTATCGGGGAAGTCCGTCCTCGAAGTCGCCATCCAGGCGGCAGCGGAGTTGAAAGCCAAAGACCAGCCCGCTGCCGCAATCGTCATTCTCGCCGCCGCGGTTGAGGAGGCAGAGCCGACGAGCGAGAAGGGAGAGGCATGACGAAACGCCCGCCAACTCCGCGCCTGCTCAACCTGACACAGGCCGCAGCTTACTGCGGCGTTTGCGCGAGCGTATTCAAACAGGCGTGCCCGGTACCGCCAGTATATCTGTGTGACCGCATCCCGCGCTATGACCGCTTCGCGCTTGACCGCTGGATCGACAGCTTGGACAATTCCCATCCCATCGAGGAAAGCAATCTGACGCGGATGTGGGACAATGCCGGGGACAGTCGTGCGCGTGCGGGGCATTAAGCGCTATTTCGAACGCAAGACCGGGAAGTGGTATTGCTATCACCGCGCCACCGGCAAGCGCATCACGGAGGAGTTCGGCTCGGCGGAGTTCTTCACGCGTCTGGCCGCGTTGGACGCCGAGGTCAGGGCGAAGGCCGAGATCGCCGCCAAGCCCGGCACGCTCAATGCGCTCATCCTGGATTACAAGCAAACGGACAATTTCCGCGACCTCGCGGGGCGTACGCGGTCGGATTATGAGAAGGTCTTCGTGTTCCTGGAGCCGTTGTGGAACGCGCCTCTGAGCGCGTTTACCACGCCACAGCTTGTCAAACTGCGCACCAAATGGCGCCAAACGCGCGGACGCTGCTTTTTAAACCGCACACGGGCCGTGCTCTCCATTCTCTTCAACCACGCAATTGAAAACGGCGTGATGGCTACCAACCCCATCCGAGATACCAAGCAGATACGGCGGCCGAGAGACGCTGAATACGCCAACAGGCCGTGGACTTTGTCCGAGCGCCAAGCCGCGCTCCGGCATCTTGCGCCGCACCTGAAGTTGCCGGCGGCCATCGCACTTTGCTCCGGCATGCGTGAAGGCGACATCATTCGCCTGCCGCCAACCGTTGTCCACAGCGGCCAGATCAAGGTGCGCACGGCGAAGCGCGGGGTGTGGGTCTATATCCCTATCATCCCCGAACTTAGAAAGGCGCTGCTTGAGACCGGTGCGCATGGCGGCGACGAGGGCCATCGAGCCATTACGCTATGCACCAACTCGCGCGGCAAACCCTGGACGCCGAGCGGCTTTTCCTGTTCATTCCGAAAGGCGCTGAAGGATCTGGAATCCAAAGGGCTGGTGGGTAAAAGCCTGACCTTTCATGGCCTTCGACACACGGTCGCCAGCGTCCTGGCAGAAAGTGGCGTGAGCGCAGAGGATATTGCCGCCGTGCTTGGACAGCGCACCAGCCAGATGGCGGAGCACTACGCGCGAGAAGCCGACCGCTCACGCAGGACGCAGGCGGCGATTAAGAAGTTCAAGCCGTTGGGTGGTGGTGACGCATGAATTGTGGGTTCTGATATCGCGGCAGGACTCGGGTCATGAGGCGCGATAGGACGCCCGAAGGAAACGCTTCGCTGAGAACAAAAGATGACCACCATTGTCTAGAAACACGAACACCCTGTGTCTAGAAAACGTCGTCGAACCAGCTAACTCATTGAAAATATTGGTGCCGCAAGAGGGATTCGAACCCCCGACCTACGCATTACGAATGCGCCGCTCTACCGACTGAGCTATTGCGGCAGGCAATTTCCAATCACCGCCCCCAACTGGGTAATAGCGATAACCCCAAGCTCCCACAAATGCAAGCCTCGCACGGCATCCTGCAGGGTAATCGCAGCTCTCCCGCTAAGCCTCCGGCTATGCCGGACCGAGTAGAGGCCGTTTGACAGCTAGGGGATGGCGTCCCAGAGTGACAGGATCTCCTCAGGGGGCATCGTCAAGTTAACGGATCCTGGATGAATTTGCGTCAATGAAGCGATCATGACAGCAGTTCGTGATCAGTACTGTCCGGTTAAGCGCGGGACGTGGCGCGAATTTTGGTGTTCAAGCAGTAGTTTAAGGCCGGTTTTGCC
>JBNKIW010000024.1:0-50478 GCA_050290865.1 Rhodomicrobiaceae bacterium
TCATCCTCGAACTGAACGGCGGCCTCACCAATCCGCATCTCGAAGCGCTGCCCTCACGCCTGTTCCGTTTTCCCATTGATTTCGAAGCCAGGGAGACACCCGAGGAGAAAAGCCGGTTGCTGCTGAGGCACCCAGCGCTCACGGATCATCCATTTGTGCAGCAGGTCGCTGCACAAACCGGAGAAGTCCCGGTGTGGGAGCCCCTTGATAAGTTCGGGCGCGACCGGGGCGCGCAAGGCCGCTGGTGGCACGCCGTGGACCTCATGTCGGAGGCGCACTGGCGCGATTTGCTGGCCACGCGCCATTTCACCGATGATGAAGCCATCGCGGGAGCAATCGGTATCGCGCTCGATCGCCCGGCGGGCATTTCCGTCGCAATTGCGCGTGAGGTGCTAGCTGCGCTGGGGGCCGACGAACCCGCCGATCGCAGCCATGGCCTGCTGATGAGCGACGCCATTCACCCCGCGCACATCGTCGAACGCCACCCGCGCACGGGCAAGCTCATCCGAGAGCGCTGGCCGGTCAACGTCATGGATCGCAGCGCTTCCGGCGCATGGCTCATGGTCCACGGCATCGAAGATGGCTGGTTCGAGCGCAAACGGGACGGCTATCTCCAACTGTCGCCGGAAGGCCGCCGACGGCGTCCTGAATGGCGGATTGGCGCTCTGATCGCTGCCGGGGATAGCGAGGACGCCTTCCACGAGGCCATCTCCGCGCTTGATGCGGATACGGACGTGGATGCCGCCGCGGCCGCGACGCTCGCGCGCGCCTACACGGGCGATGACGGCGCCTGGCAAACGCGCGAAGCCGCATTCGGCGCCATTGAGACGGAGTTCTACCGGCGGCTAAGGGCGAGCCATGAAATCGAGGGGGAGCAGGAGCATGGGCGGGGGCGATAAACACCAGGACAGGGGCGGGATGGCGCACGTTGTTTCCGTCAGCGGCGGCAAGGACTCGACGGCAATGTATCTGCGCGCGATTGAGCGCGGGCTGGCATTCCAGGCCGTCTTCGCCGACACCGGCAACGAGCACGAAGCGACATACGAATATGTTGCGAACCTCGCCGCGAAAACCGGCGGGCCGGAAATCCGCTGGATCAGCGCCGATTTCGCACCAGAATTCGAACGCAAGCGGGCGTTCATCGCCGCGAACTGGCCCGGCCAGGTCGGTGATGCGATTGCGGAACGCGCACTGGCGCATTTGCGACCGACCGGAAACCCGTTTCTCGATCTGTGCATGCTCAAGGGGCTTTTCCCCAGCGCCAAAGCCCGTTTCTGTACCGAACGGCTAAAGGTCCAGCCAATTTTCGAACAGGTCAATCTGCCGCTCTTGCGGGCGGGCGGCACCGTGGTGTCATGGCAGGGCGTGAGGGCCGAGGAAAGCTACGCTCGCAGCCAGTTGCCCAAGCTCCAGCGCTTGGAAGTTGTCGATACCAGGGTTGACACCAGAGAGGCGGAGCGTGGGCGGTTGTACGCCTACCGGCCGCTGCTGGTGTGGACGGTCGCCGATGTGTTCGCCATGCACGCCCGCCACGGGGTCGCGCCGAACCCGCTCTACTCCCAGGGTATGCGCCGTGTAGGTTGCATGCCCTGCATCATGTGCCGCAAAGCCGAACTGCGCGAGATCGCCCGCCGCTTCCCGGCGCACATCGACCGGATCGAGGAATGGGAGCGCATCGTCGCGCAGGTGTCCAAGCGCGGCTCCGCGACCTTCTTCGCAACCTGCGACGATCCGGTGAGGCGAAGCCAGCCCGGCACGATCAGCCCGGAAACGCACGGCATCCGCAATCACGTCGAATGGGCGAAGACCAGCCGCGGTGGGCGGCAGTATCAGCTCGACCTTGGTGTGGAATTCGGCACGGCATGTAACGAATGGGGACTGTGCCAGTGAACGAGGGGGGGGGCTGCAACGGCAGATTTACAAGAGGGGAATGACATGATGGATGTAAGTCAGGAAACGACTGACTAGGTTGCGCGGCGTGGCGAAGAAATACTTGATGCGCTATCTGAATTTCTGCAACCATTCCTGTAAGGCGACACCGAAATAACTTCGGTGTTGTTAGCGTTGGCATGGTGCCTCGGATATTACGTTGGGGCATTTCCGGTCGAATCCCGTCAAGACATGCGCGACATGGTTGACGAAGAGATTGATGGGATTGTCGCGACGCTTGAGGAAGAAGGGATGGCGGGCACACTTCGCGTGATGCCGGTGCATTGACGGCGCGGGCGCTGCCGAGCAGGGAGGGGCACCAATGACAAACGACATCGAAGCACGCGCTGCGTTTTCCAGGAATCTGCGCGCGTTTCGCAGGCGACTTGGTCTCAGCTAAAGTGATGTGGCCAGAGCGACCGGCACTGCGTTGACCCACGTCAGCGATATCGAGCTGCGCAAGGTGAACTGTCGATGCCGCCGTAAGACTGGCGGCAGGACTGAACATGCCGCTGTGGCTGTTGCTCAAGCCGGATATCGAAGGAGCGAGGCAAGGATCGCATGCAGAAGAGCCGACGAAATCATGATGTTCTCTCATAACCACCCATACGTCGTCAGCCATACGATAGATGCATAGCTCGCGCACGAGTTTGCAGAGTTTTGCGAGTTACAGATCCTCGCCTGCTGATTTACTGCAGTGGGTTGTGGTGGCGTTGGCAACGTGGTTGTAGCCGAAAATAGGGCGCGTGCGCGATGCCTGCGAAGCGCGGCACAACGTGTCGGAAAAAGAAGACCGCGTCTGGCGATATGCAAAGTACGCAAGACGCTATTGCTGGCGCCTCAGCATGCAGAGGGATATGCGTAATACGTGCCCGCGCGAATGAAGCCAGGCTTCTGGCCGTACCGGCGCACCAGTTCGGCATGAACGTCGCGAGGGATCGCTTTGTCACGCGCCAGCATCATCGCGCAATATTCGCAGAATTCGGGGTGGTCGAGCCTCACCGTATCGGTCACGCTCCGGCAGAACCAGGCATAAAGGATGCGTTCGGCAGCAGCCATTCGAACCTCCAGTTCCAGTTCTGTTCTGATCACATTGCTCCACGCTGCCCCCTTATGCTTTTCGCACTCCGGGAATGTCCAGAGCCGCTCGCCGTATGCCGGAAGCGCTAATTTCGCAGACTGGGCCAGAAATGCCGCGTGCCACTTTTCGTGCGTGGCGTGGCTGGAATATTCCAGACCGCAGACGGCGCAAGTACGAAGAGTGGGCATTTCTCGCATTTTGACACTCCCTGAATGACCGCTACGGATCGACGGTGGCGGCAACTGGATTTACGCTGAGGATACCATGTCCGCGGCGCTTGCCAACCGCGGCGAGCCGGGGGACTGCTGGCGCAATAACAATAGAATTGGACCTTGATTGCCAATACACAGTACAGTTCAACGATACACCGAGTGTCGCGTGAGTTTAGTGAGTTTTCAAACGCCAAACTCAAGAGTTTTCTTTGATAATGCTAAGTTTTATTAATGCTTGTCTATTGACAACACTTAGGGCGCGTATTTTAATGCTAATTATTCAGTGTGCGTAACGGAGCCCTGGTCCCATACATGCGTAAATCCGAGCAACAGCGCCCTTACCCACCCGATTTTGTAAGTGCCGAAACGCTTGCCTACCGTCTAGATTGTTCGGTGCGCTCCATCCAGGGATATGCCAAGGCTGGCTTTATCCCCAAGCCGGTGCTAATCGGCAATCTTGTTCGGTGGAACTGGAACGACGTGCAGGCCTGGATCGAGGGGCTCGCGCGGAGCGAAGATGGAATTGGCGCAGGCGACTCTCAACCCGATGAATACTCAGCAGCGATCAGAGCACCCATCCAAAAGGCGCCGAAAGAGGCCAATGATCGAATTGCCTAAAGGCATTAACGTTGCGAAGGTAAAGGGGCGCCGGTATTTTTATTACCATCCAGCGCGCGGCACAAAAAATGCCGGAAAGCCCATCAGACTTCCTGACGATCCTCACTCGCCAGAATTCTGGGCGGAATACGCGCGTCTTTCTGGAGGGGAAACCGAAAGTGCGCAACCGCGGGCCGGTACATTCAACGCATTGATAGCTGCCTACAAAGCTTCGCCGGAATTTGCGAAGAAGGCCACTCGAACAAAGAAATTGAATGAGGGCCATCTTGGCATCATCGCGCAAATGTGGGGTCCGCTTCTGGTAAATGGCGTTCGACCAAAGCATGTCCTTGAATTGCGCGATGCCTTCGCCGACACGCCAAGAAAAGCTGACCAGCTTGTAGCACTACTTTCCGTTATCATCGGCTGGGGTGTTCCTCGCGACTATGCAGACAACAACCCCTGCCGTGAAATTTCCAAACTCGCCGACAGCGAAGGCTGGGCACCATGGCAATGGACCGACATAACATACGCCCGCGAGCACTTGAAGCCTCATCTCTGGTGGGCGGCGGCGCTCGCACTTTACACCGGTCAGCGGCAGGGTGACGTGCTCGCAATGTCATGGAACCGCATCACGGATGGGGGGATTGAGCTACGTCAGGAGAAGACAGGCAAAGCGCTCTGGTTACCGCTCCACCGGGATCTGCGTTCAATATTGGATGAGATCCCGAAACGCAGTCCGCGTATTCTCACGAATGCCCGCGGGATCCCATGGGCCTCTGGCTTCAAGGCTGCATGGCAAGCGCAAATGAACGAACCGACGTTCTCCACGTTCAGGGAACGTCGTCTGGTCTTTCATGGGTTGCGCAAAAGCGCTGTTGTGATGCTGCTCGAAGCAGGCTGCACTGACGCCGAGGTTGCAGCGATTACAGGACAGTCACGCGACATGGTCGCCCACTACTCGCTAATGGTGAACCAGCGCAGGCTTGCCGCGAGCGCCATTCTAAAATGGGAAGCCGCGAACACCCCATGAACGCAAATTGCAAAATTCCGAAGTGGATCTTGCAAAACTTGCTGCTGGGCGGAAGGCCAACGACCAGCTAACCCATTGATCTAACTGGCGATCCCGGCAGGGCTCGAACCTGCAACCCCCAGCTTAGAAGGCTGGCGCTCTATCCAATTGAGCTACGGGACCACATAAGGGAAGAGATACCGCATTCGCAGCCCAACCGCCCCCTCGCCGCCAGCGCAACCTTGCGCGAAAGTGTCCCCGACGGCTGCTTCACGGCTTGCATCATAATCCGCAATATCGTGCTTTGAAAGCTGCTTCAATGCGTCCAGGTACCGACACGCCCGAATTTGAAGTTGTCCGCGTAAGCCTTTTTTGACGGCTTGCGTCCGTGCGGATCGTGAACGCGATAGGGAATGCCGTTACGCGTGGCGTAGGCGATAGCCTCATTCTTGGTCGAAAAACGCAGGGCAATCTGTTGCACCATGTCCGCCGAACTCGTCCAACCCATCAAGGGGTCGGTCTCGCGCGGGCTGACCGGCTCAAAATCGAGCACCCAGTCATTCGTCTTCGCAGTACCCGACTGCATCGCCGTTTTTGCCGGCTGATATATGCGTGCAACCATTTTCGGCCTCCGGAACCACGACATGCCCGCTTGCCAAGCCATGTCTTCGAATTGCCTCGCCTTGGCCCCCACGTCCACCAGAATCATTCGGGGACGAAGGTCGATCATGCCGACTCAAGCATCTTGCCGCAGCCTATCTCTTGCGTCTGCTTCATCAGGATCACGGCAAAAACGAAGGCTGTTGCGAGACGCAGACCCAGCCCCATTGAATATCGCGTTTCAAGAAATGTGCAAGTCCGCCAGCGGTGCCCGACGATTTTCTGCCCCTGGCTGCGCCCGCTCCTGACTCTGAGGCCGGTGGAAACTGCCCCGTGACCGGAAAGGCCGACGGGCGCGCCTGCCCGGCCATGACGACGGGCTCCGGCCGCGGGCGAGGATGGCGCACACAACGAAGCGGCTTGCCCTGGGGCAAACCGCCTCTTCCGATACGCCGCTCCCCTATGCAGGCGGGGCGTCAGCAGGCGTCATTACCAACGGCGCCAGCAGCGACGGTAGCAGTGCCGGTAGCCGTGACGCCAGTAGCAGCGACGCCGGCAGCGGCGTGGGTACCAATGGCGGTGACGCCAATGCCGGTGACGCCAATGACGGTGGCCCCAACAACGGAGGTAGCAGTGCCGGTGGCCGTGACGCCAGTAGCAGCGGCGCCGGCAACGCACTTTGCTGAGCAGGTCAGCGGGCATCGTCTTGGTGATGCCGCCGAGCGTGCCGGTCTCAAGGGCGCGCGCCGGAGTTCCAGCCGCGAAGGTTATCCCGCCAAAGACAAGGAGGGCAACGGCAATAAGCAGTTTCCTCATAAGCTTTCTCCTCACAGTTCATCGGAAAGCGTGGCCATGATCCACTAAATTGTTCAACGTCTCATTGCGCGTGAGGGAATATATTTCGATGAATGAAATTTTATTCGTATCGACACGGGGAAACGTTTTGTTTAAGCGGCCACTTGCGTTCGCGGATGGACAACGGACACTTCTTAACTGCCTCAAACAAAGGGAGCGTTGTGAGCAGGGGGAAATGGCAGCACATTCTGTTCACGCGCCCCGCTCTCGGAGCCGCTGCGCGAACGCATCGAACGGACTAAAAACCGGACTCGCGGATCAGAACGTGCAGCACCCTGGCCGCCAGCATTGTCGCCAGGCTTTCCCTCCTGGCCGTCAAATAGACACTCCCCCGCATGACCTGCGCCGGCGCCCGCGCATCCGTTGCCATCAGAAGCTTGTGGACGGCGTTGACGGGCCGCAGTTTTTTGCCCGGAGTTTCCTTGGCCGCGATATCTCCATCATGGATCGAGGCAAGATAGAGGATGTCGATTGCGCCGCTCGCGGCGTAGGCGATGCTCGTCAAACGCACCGGAAACCGCTTCAGGGACGGATCCTCGGGGATAAAATAACCTTGCGCGCCAACATTCAGGCGCCAGAGGTCTTCCTCCCCGACGTATCCCTCGACGACCGCCGCTTCTTTTCCACGGATAACCGCCAGAGGACGTTTCAAATCGACGAAACGGGCGGCGTGAAGCCATCGTGGCAGATCGGCAACGACGCCGGTTGCCGGCGAGCGGACCGCCAGCGCCGATATCTCGTGGCTCAGTCCATCCAATTTCGCTCGTTCCGCGGCGCGTTGCTGGGTGAGAACGAGACTCTCGGAGCGGTCGGCCGGGTCTGCCGACCTCCGGGCCAGCCTGACCGTCAAAGCTTCGATTTTCAGCTTCGTCACGGCGAGGTCTTGCTCGAGCTGCCGGGAGCGCATTCTGAACAGGACCTGCCCCTTTTTCACCGCTTGTCCCTCGTGGACGAGGACGGATGTTATTTCCGCCGGGCGCGGCGCATAAACGCGGGCTTCCGTTTCTGCCCTCAGAATGGCGGGAACACGGACGCTGTGCGACAAAGGCAGGAAAAATACGGCCAGAAGCACAATTGCCACGGCGAGCGTGAAAAAGGCGCGGCGCTCTTTCAAGATATGATCCCGCATTCGCCACCACGCTACGAACTCCTTGGCGATGGGCCAGGCTATGAATGCCGTGATCTCAACGACAAGAAGCAATATTCCGATGACTTTTATAAAGAAGCTATACACGAACAGAGCGATGCCGATGAATATCACAAAGCGATATAGCCACGTTAAATAAGCGAAAATTACGCAGAACCTGGTGAGCGCCGGGCCGAGATGATCCGGATTCGGCACCTTGAGCCCAAACAACGCGTTGCGCAGCCACCAGCGGCCGAGCGCGAAAGCCCGCTGCTGAAGATTGGGAATGGCCAGGACGTCGGAGAGAAGGTAGTAGCCGTCAAAACGCATGAAGGGGTTGAGATTGACGAACAGGCTCGACACAAGGCTCACGACCGCCATGAAGAACGCCGCGCTTCTGACCGGGCCCTCCGGTGCAAACGCCCACACGAATACCGCAAGCCCGGCGATCATCAATTCAGTGATCAGTCCCGCGGCGGCGATCAGGAAGCGCTGTCTTCGCGAACGCAGTTTCCACGAGCCTGTCACGTCGGTGTACAGAACCGGCATCAGGACGAGGAACGCAACACCCATCGTCGCGACGCGCACCCCATACCGCGTCGCCATGTAGGCATGACCGAGCTCGTGAGCCGTCTTCACGAAGACGAGGCACAAAGCATAAAAGACGGCGCCGTCGAAGTTGAAGAAATAGAGAAAAGTAGAGACAAAAGCATCCCACTGTCGCGACGCGGCATACAACCCCAGCATCGAAATCACACCTGTCGCGAGCCAGGCGCCGCGGCTGAAAATGACATCGAAGGCCGGCAGGGTGCGTCGCAGGAATTTATGCGGCCGGACCAGCGGAATACGGAAGAACAGGTAGTGGTGAACGGCAAGCTCCAGCCAGCTTGGTTTCCGCGCTTTGAGTATCGCAGCGAGCCGGCCGTAATCGGCGAAGGGGTCCATCTCGGCAAGGCCGTTTCCGACGAGAAACTCAGCGAGCTCGGCCACCTCCTCCGGCGAAATGCTTACGCCCGCCCGCATCTCCGCCGCTCTCAGAATCGCGGCCGTATCCTCCTCATCCCAGAGCGACAGAATGGTGAAAGCCTTATCATCGATTTGGAAAAACTTGTTGCGCACCGGGTCTTCGATGATCCAGGTGGCGGCACCGGACCTGTCCCTTTGTCCCTCATGGAGCCGGAGATCGGCGCGGAGCCGGGGAAGCGGCGCCGTCGCCTCCATGTTCGAGTCTGTCATAAGCCGATGCTTTGCCTGATAACCGAAATGGGACGCCGCAGCAGATAGAGAACCAGGGGCACGGTTTCGCCGAAAATCTGAGCTGTGCCGCGCGCGCCGATCCGCAAAGGAATGGCAGGCTTCTCCGCAAAGGCCGCGCGGACATGATAGACGAGGGCGTGTGTCTCCGACGGCTCCGCCTGATAGCTCGCATGCGTCAGCCGCGCCTTGATCTTGCTGAGCGGCGCGGCATCCAGATAGACATTGACGTCCGCTCCCTCGTGAAGAACGATCGCGTCCCTTACGGGCAGATCGATGCTGAGTTCGATGGCATCCGGGCGGGCGATCTGCATGATCTGTTCGCCCGTGGAGACCGGCCGTCCCTTCCAATAGTCCTTGCTGGCCAGAATGACGATCCCGGCGGCGGGCGCCGTCACCACGGTTTTGGCAAGCACCTCCCGGGCGTAATCCCGCTCGCGCAGGGCGAGGCTGAGTTCCGCCCGCGCAATCGCCATTTTGTGACGGGCCTCGGCGTCGCCCAGCGCCGCCTGCTGGTACCTGCGGAACTTGACGCTGGCGACGTCCACCGCCTGCTCGGCAATCTGGTATTTGTTGCGGAACACGATGCCGTTGTAGCGGAACAGCACGTCACCCTTTTGCACCGGCGCGTTGGGTTCGGCGGCGACGGTCTCGATGACGCCGTCGAGCGGGGCGGCGATCACCAGCGGGTCCTTCGCCACGACTTCGGCGGGCGCAATGGCGGTCAGCGGCACGGGGATAAAGCTGGCGGCTATCACGGCGACCGCCGCCGCGAGCAGGAACCAGCGCCGGTTCGACTTCGGCCGCCTGATCGCGCCCGATGCCGAAAGCGCCTGCCATGCGTGCTGATAGACGCCCGCCAGGTGCATCGACGCCGCCACGTCGCTGTCGCGCCATATCGTGTCGCGCGCCTGAAGCACGCCCGCGAATACGGCTCCATCGCGCGTCTTCAGCGGCACCCACGAAAAATGACCGAACGGATAGGTGTTCGCCTCTTCATCGTCGGCGTCGCAATAGGCCGGGAGCGAGAAAGTCTGCGGCCCGCCCGCATCGACATCCTCGGCCATCCTCCGTGCGACGCGCTCGATCCATTGAATGAAGGGCGTATTCCGATCAGGCGCCGTGACATCCGAAACGGCACGCACCTTCGCGGAGCCTTCGGCCAGCTCCATGAGGAACACCTGCTGGCCCGCGGTGATCTTCCGCATGCCGTTGACGATCACATAGGCGAGCTCCTCCTGGCTCGCGGCATCCCGCGCCCTTTGCTCCATGTGCAGGAGCGCGGAGAGAAAGGCCTCGCGTACGCCGGGCTGGTCACGTTTCGGACCGGCAGCGGTCGGGGCGGGGGCGCTTTGTGCCGGATCCTGGCCGGGAACGAGGGAGCCTTTTTCGAGGTTTGGCGGCATGGATCAACCCGCGGCGTCTTCGAAGATGGCGGTGCCGCTCATACCCGGTATGACGTTTTCGGGAGGCTCGAGAAAAACGGCCGTGACCTCGATGGTCTGGCTGACGGGATCGACGGCTGCGCCGATGCGGGAAATCGCGGCGCGGTAGGATTTCTTCGTTTCGTCGATCACAAACTGGAATTTGGTACCCGGCTTCAGCCAGGCCAGCGATTTCGACGACAGGATGAGATCGATCTCAACGTGCGCGTCATCGATGATCTTCATCAGCGGCGTGTTGGGTTGCGGGATCTCGAATTCGTGCGCGGCTATGTCGCCCACGCGGCCGCCGAAGGGAGCCGTGATCGTGCACTGTTCGACGCGTACCGCGAGCGCGCGAGCCGCCGCCCGGGCCTTCTCGAACTTCGCGCGCGCAATTTCGACCTCGTTGCGGCCGGCGGCCCGATGTCTGGCCATCTCGGCCTGCGTCCTGAAATTCGCCCGTGCCGCGCGCGCTTCGGCTTCCGCGCCCGCAAGATCCTCGTGGTATCTCCGGCAGTCGAACTCTATCAGGATATCGCCCTTCTTGAACTTCTGCCCTTTTCTGAACGCCACGCGCTTGATGGGGGCGTTCAGATCGGCGGTGATCGTGACCTCCGCGAGGCTCTTGACGATGCCGCGGTCAAGGCTCGCCGCGGACGGCGTTTCGCCATACACGTGGCGCTGGTTGACGTTGCCCACCAGAACAGCCGCCGCCAGAGAAAATAAAAAGAGTGCAGCTGCAGCCCTGTCCTTCCATCTGATCATGACATGGCGCTCTTCGACACTCGTACAAACGGCAGTGGTCCGGTAGAACACACGGTGGGGGAGTATCGCACGGACAACGTAAACATCGGCTGTCCACCGGCGCCGTGAATCCCCATCTTCCGTTATGAATAAGATAATTAGTGCGCGGGCGTCCCGGGAATGCTCCCGACGATGGAGGGGCTGTCCGCCATGCGCCAATTGTGAGCGATGACGACGGTCATCAACTCGACCGGCATCTCTTCGTCGATGTCCTCCAGCCCCATTCCGGATCCGAGGCTTACGAACAGCGTGCCATAGGCCCCCTCGTACTCCGCGTAGCGAATATCCCTCTTTGCCGCGGCGGCGAGTGTCCTCAACTCCTGACGCAGGAGGGTATGCTCCCCGATGTCGCCTGCGGTGTGGGCGATCGACATCTGCCTTAATATTCTGCTCTCGACATTGAACAGCTCCTGCGCAAGAAAATACCGTCGCCTCGCCAGCGCACAATTGTATCTGCTCACCTGCACCTGCATCATGATGGTCATCGCCGTGGCAAGAGCCTTCTTGTCCAGCGCGTTCCCCGCGGCAGCGATGGCTGCTTTCTTCCGGGGATAAGAAAATATTTGCATCAAATTCCAGCTCGCCTTGGCGCTGGCCATGACCCAGTTGTTTTCGAATGCGAAGCTGTTGCTGTCATGGTCGCGAGACAGGAGCGGCGCGATGCCCGGCAGAAGCTCCAGGAGAGCCGCGAGCGCCTCTTTCTGATTGATGCGCGAGCTGTACCCGGCCTGCCGGAGTTCGGGCCTTTGCATGAGCGCAATGGCCATCATGTCTCTAGCGGGCGGCATTTTTTTCGCGATGACGTCCCGGCTGCCGGCGGGTGACAGCCGGAAAGCCCGACCCGGCGGAAGGTTCATGAGCGTGGCGAGTTGCGCTTTTGCGGCGCCCAGCTCCCGTTGGAGCCGTTGCACCTCGATTTCCTGTTCGAGGAGCTCACGCTGATACGTCAACGCGATCAACGGAGAGGCGGTGCCTCCCCCCTCAAGGGCCCGTTCGTTCAAGTGCGCGGCCCGTATCCTTCCACTCAACCCCGCCAGCTTCCGGGAAAGCTTCTCCGCCGCCGCGGCTTTCCAGAAAGCCGTTCTGACCTCCTGAACAAGGCGGTGAACCGCTTTGCGGCGTTTTTCTTCCGCGATGAGCGCCCGGTCCGCAGCCTGCCTGGCACGCACATAGGACAGACCGAAATCGAGAATGTTCCAGCTCAAGCGCAGGTTCCATTTCTCGAGCTGCCGGTCGGTCGATGTGGAAGGCTCAAGAGATTGCAGACCGGTGAGCAGTGACCTGCTGCTGGCACCATCCCAGTTGTTCCGCCCAGAATAATCCAGTTCCGCTATGAGGTTTGGGAGCTGCGCCGCAGTTGCCAGCTCCATCTGCCGCAGCTTCAGAAGCGTTTCCGCCTTCTTCATCCTGGCATTCAGGTTGTATTTCACGGCCCGGGCCATGGCCTCATACAAAGTGACGGGCTTCGATAGGGGAGCTTGATCAGCGGTTGCGCGAACGGCGCTGCCGACCGCCTGACGCCGCAATTCGTCATCGTTCATTGGTTTGGGCGTGACCGTGCACCCGCCGAGGATGGCGCACATCGCCGCATATGCGAACCAACGCCCACCCATGAAGAACCCCATTCGCCACACACAACCACAAGTTGTTAACGATGAATGGTTACCGCCGGATAAACGCGCCGGTCAAAACGGGACGGAACCGTGAGTGGTGGTCCGGCCGTAGTGTATCGGTACCGCCGATTGCCCCCATGGGTTCTCCGCGGGAAAAAAGACGCCCCCTAACCGCTCGATGGGGTTCAGGTTTGGACAGTAAGCGGGAATGAAGTGCAGCTTGATCCGGCGCCCCGGCTGGGCCAGCCACTCCTGCACCAGCGTGGCGTGATGGTACTTCGCATTTTCGAGAAAGACGTGGATGATCGCCAGCAGCGGATACGCCGCTTCGAGGGCTTCCTGTAGACGGATCGTCGAAGCGACGTCGATGGTTTCGTCGCCGATCATGCGGGTTTGTCCGGTTTTGAGGACATCACGCCGTGAATATGCAGTCATCGATTTGGCGCACGAAGCCGTATGTCGATGCATATTCGCTCAGCTATCTGCGCTATGCCGCGCGTTGCTGTGGATGCCGGGTCGGCTCAACTTATGACGGCGGCAGAAGAGCGTGAAGCAGCGGCTCGCGCCACTTTCGGGCCTTCGGGTCGTAGATACCGAAATTTCCGTCGAATTCCCAATAGGCCCAGCCGATACCGCGCTGTTCGGCCGCCTCGCGCACCAGCCGCGCGTACTCGGCGCGCGAAGCCATATCGTTGGGGCGCCAGCGGGGGCCTGCATAGGACCCGAATTCGCCGAGCCACATCGGCACGTCATGGCGCTTGGCCCATTGCTCCGCTATGTCGAGCGGCTCGGCAAGCATGTGGCGTTGCTCGGCGTCGCAGCAGAGGACGCCGCTGATAAACTTCATCGCCCGCCCGGCCCAGCGCGCCTGCTGGTGTGTGAAGCGAAATGGCTGGTAGTCGTGCACTGTGGCGACGAGGTGCGTATCGGCCGGCAGTTCGAGACTGTCGAGCGCTTCGGCGCGATTCCACTCGGCAGGGCCAACCACAACCGCGCGCTCAGGGTTGGTCGAGCGGACGATGCGTAGCGCGCGCGAGGCCAGATCGTTCCATGCGGCGACCGTCAGTTCTCCGTGCGGTTCGTTGTACAACTCGAACCAGAGCCGGTCGGGTCTACCTGCGAAGTGCGCGGCGATTTGCTGCCACATGGCGAGGAACCGCACCTTCACTACACCGGCGTCCACGGATGGCTCGCCGTGATCAAGTCTGTCGCCATCGAGCTGGCGGTAGTGATGCATGTTCAGCACGACAGTGAACCCCTGGCCGAGCAGCCGCGTCACCACGGTGTCGACGCGTGCCAGAAACGCCGGATCAATGTGCGCCTGCGCATCGCGGGCCGCATGCGCGCTCCAGCGCACCGCCAGTCGCACGTGGCGAAAACCGGCCTGCCACACCATGGCTGGATAGTGATCCTGCATGGGGGAACCCCAGGCCCCCTCGCTCGGCGAGGCGAAATTGGCGAAGTTGATGCCTGGACCGAGTTTGGCGAACGCGGCACGTGTCGCACTCGATGCGGGCGTTGGCGTGACGGCTCGCTCGCTTCGGGGATAGTTTCCAAGCGCCTTGTCCGTGGGTGGCTGTGTCTCCCTGCAGCCGGCAAGTGCCAGGAAACCGGCCATGAGCAATCTCATCGCTACAGCCGCAGCCGCGCGCCCTATCCCTCTGAATGAGGCGTTGTGGCTCGTTGAACGTTGGAGACAGGCGCGCATAGCTTAACCGCTCAAGTTCCCGAACAGTTTCGAAGACGTGGACACGATACTCGCCTCTCCGGAACAAACGGTAACGGCGGACGTCTGTCCGAGGAGCGACCGTCGCAATATCCGCCGACCATCAGCAATCAGTTCTGCCCCGGTGTGGCTGGCCGATGCTCGCCAAGCCGCGAAAAGGTATGGGAGTACGTGCGTAAATGGGCTAAACCGGCGTCTCGCCATCTTCATCGTATCGGAAAAGGACACAAAATGAGATCGTCCCCAGCGGCAACCGCCCGGCTGGCATTTATTTTCGGCGCAGTCTTGATCAGCGCCCTACCAGCGGGCACCCCCATCCAGGCAGCAGCCCAGGCCACAGGAAAGACCATGACCACACCATCAGGCCTGCAGATAACCGACACCAAGATTGGGACCGGCGCCTCGCCCAAGACTGGTCAGACCTGTGTCATGCACTATACAGGCTGGCTCTATCAAGACGGCGCGAAGGGCAAGAAATTTGACAGTTCGCTCGATCGCGGTGAGCCGTTCGAGTTTGCCATCGGCATGGGCAAGGTCATTGCGGGGTGGGACGAAGGCGTTGCCACGATGAAGGTCGGCGGCAAGCGCACGCTCATCATTCCGCCCGCGCTCGGCTACGGCGCTCGCGGTGCGGGCGGTGTCATTCCACCGAATGCCACATTGATCTTCGACGTCGAATTGCTGGATGTGAAGCAATAGTCGTCGGCAAAGGCGGCGTCGGCCGTGCACACTGCTGACTTCGCCCTCCTCGAATTTTGACGTTTGGAAGATGCGCCCCCATGAATCACCTGACAAAGGCGCAGACGCCCGCCTTTGAACTCCATGCAATCGACGGTGCGCTGGCGGAATATCTCGGTTATGCGCTGGTGGCCATCGAGCCCTGGTCGGTCATTGCTTATCCCGCGAGCCGCATGACGGCGTTCCTGGCCGCTGACGCCCCGGGGCTCAAGCGCTTCGCGGTGATGGTGGAAGAAACACCCGCAGGCGTGGTCGCGGTGCGCAGGCCGTGGCTGTATGGTCCCTATCTGCAGCTGCTGGCCGTCCTACCACCTTATCAGGGGGGTGGACTGGGCGGACGCTTGCTGGGATGGTTCGAAGAACAGGCTGCGCCTCCCGACCGCTGGCTTTGGCTGTGCTGTTCGACCTTCAATACCCGGGCTGCCGGCTTTTACCAGGCACATGGCTATGAGACGGCTGCCACATTCAGCGACCTGCTGATGGACGGCATGAACGAATATCTGATGTGCAAGCGCTGGCGGCCGACAGAAAATGCAGGAATTTCCCCGCCAGCCGGCGATCAACAGGACACGAGCTGATCACAGCGAGCCAGGTCGCGCGGTCCCTCCCGCTGGTGAAAGCGTGTCCCAGCGTACAGCTGGATGGCAGTTGCGCCATGCTGGCACCCGTCTATTGTAATGCCTCCTGCCCGAAGAGCCTCATCATACCCCCTTCACCGTCAGCAATGGCCACAGACGTGCCACCCGGCTCGCGATCCCGGCGCCGGTCACCGTTTCAATCACGGGCATCACATCCTTGTACCGCGAAGGCGCCTCCTCCAGCAGGGAGCGCTCCCAGTCAACGCGCACGTCCCGCCGCAAACGCCGCTGATCCACCTTGGTCACGATGCGCAGCGGCTCCAGTTCGGTGGTGGAACCGCGGCGCGCCTGCTGGCGTGGAGCCAGCCGCCCGGCACCGTGGCACGCCGAACACAGGCTCCCAGTCGCGCCATGACCGCGCAGAACGTAGCTCGACGCCCCCATGGATCCGGGGATGATGACCGGATGCCCGAAGGGAAAGGCGGCATCATCCGAGGGACCATCAGCCGGGCAGGCGCCTTTCCGATGGATCATCTGCCCGCTGCCCTCATCCCAGATGAGGTTATGCGGCGCGTCGTAGACCAGACGTGCTTCCACCTCGCGGCCGAGTGCCTCCGACAGCGCGCGTACCGCCATCAGTCCCAGAAACAGGCGGTTGGCAGAAGCGAAATTGGCGGCGTTGCCCATTGCGGACAGGTAGCGCCGCCCGACAGGAGCACCGGCGGGCAGCGGATAGAAGCCATGCTCGGGCCGTTTCGCACCGCGCGGGAATGCGGCTTTTGCTTCATCGGAGAAGTGTGCTCCCATCAAGTGCCCAATGCCGACCGATCCCGAATGCGCCATGATGGCGATGGCGCCCTTCTTCAGCCCCCACGCTCGTGCGGTAGCGCCGTCGAAGATCTCCTCGACCCGTTGGATTTCGACGAAATGGTTGCCGCCGCCAATCGAGCCGATCTGGCCATCGCGCGAAAATGCCTGCCCTGATCCCACAATGAAATCGTCGAGGGAGAAGACGCCTTCGGTCGGCAACGCGCCGAGGCGGTGCGTGCGCAAGAGATCGGCCTCCTGGGTGCGGGCGTCCCACCGGGTCCATACACCTTCGCCCGCATGAGGGTGCTGCAGCAGACCATGGATACCGTCGCGGAACATAGCGGTGCGTTGCGCCGCGCTCATGGGAATGTTGCGTCCGCCTTCAAAGAAAATGTGGCGCAGACGGCGGTCAAGGTTGTCACCGAGGCGAGCGAGTTCGGCATCGGTAACATCGATGGTCATCAGCCGCATGCCACAGCCGATATCCGTGCCGACGGCCCTGGGCAGGACGAAATTGCGCGCGTCGAGCACGGTGCCCACGGGGATGCCCGCGCCGCGATGAAAATCCGGCGTCAAGACGATCCGCTCTATGCGCGCTGGAGTGTCGGCGAAAAAGCCGGAGGTATTGAGCGCGGTCAGCGTGTCGCTGAGGGTTGCGAAGGCGCGGATTTCATCGACGCTTGCCGGATCGAGAAAGACCCGTTGATTGGCGAAAAGCGTGATGTCAACGCCATTGGGTACGCAAACACGAATACGGTTTGCGTCCAGCCGCTGTAAGGCCGTGTGCATGAGAATCTCCTGTGTGGTCACCCGGTTCAGCAGCCGCGGTTCCTACGACAGGATGTGTATCTTATTGCATAGCGGCCGGGCGACGTCAATGGACGCGGTCGGCATTATTGCCTCTGCCATTCCGTGGACTGAGCACCCTATTGCGATCGTCTCTGAGCGGATGTTGTCGGCGGAAGACAGAGCTTTGGCGCCAAATTCTGCCGTGCGAACAGCCGCTTCCATCGACCGCCGCGCATCTTTGCCGCGAGCCTTTTTTGGCAGGTAATGTTGGGTTGCCCGCCCAGGAGAACACTCGCTTCCCTGGCCACCTGATCAAACACGGGGCGGGCGCGCCATGGTGAATTGCCATTGAAATGATGCAGTTGCCGGGCGTCGGCGCCCTCGACCACTTCGGCCATGCGCTCCATGTTCCGGCGCTTGGCCTGACACGCCGCTGCGTCGGTTCGGAAAAGCCGCTGCCGAAGGCGAAGTTCAGCGTGTAGGTGTTGGCGACGGCGTCGCCCTTGTCGTCCATCACCGAAAAATGCGTCGTCTGCCGGCCTTCGCGCTGGGGCTGGCCCGCGTGGATGTCGGCGGATTTGGCCGCACGTGTCAGGTCGATACGCTTGCGCAACTGCGCCGCGTAGGATTTCGACCTCAGCATTGCCACCGGCACGGGATAGAAATCGGGATCGCCCATGTGTTTCGCACGATCGGCGTAGGCGCGGCGCATGGCCTCCGCCGTCCGATGGACGTAGGCGGCGCTGTTGTGCCCGAGCGGCTTCAGGTCATGGCCTTCGAGGATGTCGAGCATTTCGATGAGGTGTGTACCACCCGACGACGGCGGCGGCATGGATATGATCTCATAGCCGCGATACGTGCCGCGCACCGGCTCGCGCTGGACCACGCGGTAGGCCTTCAGATCGGCCTCGGTGATCAGCCCACCGCCGCGCATCTCGGCCGCAATGACTTCGGCCACCCACCCAGAATAAAAGCCCGCCGCCCCTTTCTCAGCGATGGTGCCCAGTGTCACCGCAGGTTCTGCCGCATTGCAAAAGAACCTGATTGTGGCTATGCCAGCAGCCGCAACCTAGCAGAAGGACGTATCGCGTGAATATCTGCATGATCGGTGCCGGGTATGTCGGATTGGTCTCCGCCGTGTGCTTCTCGGAATTCGGCTGGACCGTCAATTGCATCGACAAAGATCCCGAGAAAATATCCGCCCTGAAAGCGGGCCGTATTCCGATTTACGAGCCGGGGCTGGAGGAAATGCTTGCCCGCAGCATGGCGACCGGGCGCCTCCGTTTCTCCACCGAACTGGCGGCGGCCGTCGGCGAGGCCGATCTCATCTTCCTGGCCGTGGGGACACCCATGCGCCGCGGCGACGGTTATGCGGATCTTTCCTATGTCTACAGCGCAGTGGACGACATCGCGCCGTATGTCGACCACTTCACCGTGATCACCACGAAATCGACGGTACCGGTGGGCACCAGCCGCGAGATCGAGCGCAGGCTTCGCACGCTGCGTCCCGACGCCGATTTCGCCGTGTGTTCGAACCCGGAATTCCTGCGCGAAGGTTCGGCGATCCAGGATTTCACCCATCCCGACCGCGTGCTGATCGGCGTCGATGACGACCGTGCGCGCGCCCTGATGGAGCGTATCTACGAACCCTTGCGCCTGCGCAATGCGCCGATCCTGTTTACCAGCCGCGAATCCGCCGAGCTGGCGAAATACGCCGCCAACGCCTTCCTGGCGATGAAGATCAGCTTCATCAACGAGATCGCGGATGTCTGCGACGAGATCGGCGCCGATGTGCAAGAAGTCGCGGCGGCCATCGGCTCCGACCGGCGTATCGGCGACAAATTCCTCCATCCGGGGCCGGGCTATGGCGGCTCCTGCTTCCCGAAGGATGTCTCGGCCGTGATCCGCACCGCGCGCGAGGCCCGCGCCCCGCTCACGCTCATCGAGCAGGTGGACAAGATCAACGCCGAGCGCAAAATCGCGATGGCCGGGCGGATCGAGCGCGCCGCGGAAGGACTGCGCGGCAAGACCGTCGCCGTCCTCGGCGTCACTTTCAAGCCGAACACCGATGATATGCGCGATTCACCCAGCCTCGTTGTCGTTCCGCTGCTTCAGGAGCGCGGTGCGGCCGTACGCGCCTATGACCCGCAGGGCCGCAAGCAGGCCGAGGAGCTGCTGGGGGGCGTGGCGTGGTGCGCGAGCGCGCTCGAAGCAGCCGAGGGCGCCGATGTCGCGGTAGTGCTGACCGAGTGGAATGAATTCCGCGCGCTCAATCTCAAGGAGCTGAAAACGCGCATGCGCGGCGATGTGCTGGTCGATCTGCGCAACGTTTTCCGCCCGGATTATCCGCGCGAATGCGGCTTCCGCTATACGAGCATCGGGCGGCCATAGGCGCAACTGGCTGGCGGCGTTGTGTGGAAAGGTGCCGGCCCGGTTCGGGCAATTCCGAAGCCGGGGAGGCTCATCCGGCGCACCAATCCTCTTACGATCATCCGCGCCCTAGCGACGGTAGCGCCGGTATGGGTAGCCGTAATCGTCGTAGGGGTAGTAGTGCCGGAGCAGGCACCTGCGAAGGATCCAGGCGTTCCTGAATGGCCCCGAGACGATCTTGCACCAGCCGTTTCTGCACCAACTGTGGACGCGCCGGCCGCTCCTGATGCGGATGTCGGTCCTGCAGTGCCAACCGTCGCAATCGAAGATGACCGCCGGCCGGTCCACGACATAGGTGCGGACAGAGCGGTGCGGCCGATCGCCACAGCAATATCCGCGCGCCGAGGCGTCCTGCGACGCGAGGCCGAGAGCCGGTAGAGCCAGTAGCGCGGCTAACGCGAAGGTTTTCATGATTTGTACCTTTTTTGCCCTTGTATGAAAAAAGAACGGTTGTGTGCCGTTTCGAACCTCATTTAACCGGGCAACATGTTGTGTTTTTCTTAAAATTGAAATTGATCGAAGGCATGGCTAAGAAACGATGAATGGCGCCTGCTATCAAGGCGTGGCTATCTGCTACGTAGGAGTCCGTATACGTATTGTCACACATGTGACGAAACATCGTTGACATGTTGCCTGGCCGCCACCGTTGTGCCGATTTGGCGCCAAGAAGGCGGACTATGCTGCGCCCCGCGCCAGGCAATCCCCCGCACGGCCGCGCTCGACCAACATTCCGAACTCACTCTGTTTCAGCCACGCAACGATTTAAGGAGCTTGTTGATGAATGCCCGTATAGCCGCGGCTGTGATCTGCTCAGCGCTCGCGGGATGCGCCGAATGCGGCGGCCCCAGTTACAATCTGGTGGACAAGTCCGTTGTTTCCTCGACAGCGCCAGGACAACGCTGCTACCCGGCGGCCGGAAAATACGTCGCCGACGAGAAGCCCGCCAGGGTCAGCCAGAAACAGGGAGGCTCGAGCTGGGGGATCGCCAAGCTCATCAATGCTCCGGTTGAAGACCTGGAAGGCGCGAAAGTCGCGGAGATCGACGATCTTCTGATCTCGCCAGACGGGCGAATCAAGACCGCCGTACTCACAGTAAAGGACAGCGCCGGCGAAACCCGGACGATCACCGTCGCCTTCAAGGATTTGAAGCGCTCCGTCGGTCCCAATGGGGAGTATACGATCCGAACCACGAAGCTGAACAAGCCGGACGGGAAGGCTTCCGGAAACACTGCTCCGGGGAAGGATGGCGGCGAGTAGCGGCGACCGCCTTTCGCAACAGCGCGATACGCCGACCACAAACGAATCCGTGGCCCCTTCACGCCAGCACAGCGCGCGGGTGCCCCGTTTTCGCCTGCGCAGCTCCCCACGACCCCACGCATATTCGTGCCGTCCACGGGCGGCGCACAAAGTTCCTTCCGATTAACCTTGCCGAAATTCTTGCTGGTTATGATGGTTACAACTTGAGATTGCGGCGCATCAAAACGCTCTTGAGTTTGGCCATGCCCCCCCCCCGGCCAGCAGGGTTTCCCGGTTCCCCATAAAGGTTCGGGGAACCCTGCATTTTCTCTCAGCCCGCCTCGGAATGTGAGCCGCTTCGCCTTGGCCGCCGGACCGTTTGATGATTACCGCCGACATTCGCGTCTCCGGCTCCAAAGCCGGAGCGGCATGAACAACGTCGGTCAGAAGCAGCACGACCGAAGCCGCCACCGCCGCCGCCAGCACCAGATTGATGACGCGCGCCGTCCCCGGTGAGCTGACCAGCCGCCGTATCCCGACCCCGGCCATGCACCAGGTGAGCGAGCTCGGAACCGCCGCCGCCAGGTAGACGCCCACGATCACCGCCAGTTCGCCGTAATAGAGGAATCCGCCGACCGTGGTGAACGCCGAGATGGTCGTAACAGCCATCATCCAGGCCTTGATATTGACCCACTGGAACGCCACCGCCTCGAAAAACCTGAGGGGCCGCCCGCCCGCGTCGCCGCTGTCCGGACTGCCCGCCCGCGCAATACGCCAGGCGAGATAGAGCAGATAGGCCGCACCGCCGTATTTCAGCAGGAGATGCAACACATGGTAGCGGATGAAGATTTCACCGAGGCCCAGCCCGATGGCCGCCACCATCGCCGGAAAGCCGAATATGATCCCCATCATGTGCGGCACGGTGCGCCGGAAACCGAAAGCCGAGCCCGACGCCGTCAGCATGATATTGTTGGGGCCGGGCGTCATGGTGCCCGCGAGAGCGATGAGCGTCAAAGGTATGACGTTTTCGAACATAGGATACTCCGGCTTCGGGGAGCGGACGAGCGGCGGCGGCCTGGCCCATCAGGTTTTGTGTTCATCAGTCGGGCAAGCGTGCCGTAGCCCAGCGGCGCGGCAGGACCGTGGCGCGCGCTCTCCCGCCATACCGGTCTGCGGGCCGTCGCAATCCATGCCCCTCGCGCTGTCCCCGCCCCCCATTGCACCCGCGCCAACGATCTGCGCTCTGATATCATACTGAGAAACGCTGGCAACAAGCAGCGCAGCGGGGCCGACGATATGATCCGGTAAGCTTCCTCCCGTAGGATGGGCCTCTCGCAATTGCCTTCACCTTTGCCGCAGCTTCGAAAAGGCGATTTCGTCAGGCGCACTTTTGTGGGGAGATGTAATGCGTATTCGTGACACGATATGCCGCGCCTTCTTCATGCTTCTGCTCGCGGCAGTGTGGCCCGCCTGGGCTCAGACGCAGCTCGTCAACCAGGAACTGCTGGATAAATCCGGAATCACCCAGGAAATCCGCGCTCTCCCCAAGACGATGCAGGCCGGGATCGACGAGGCGTTTCAAAATGGCTCGAAAATCGACCCGAAGTTTCTGACGGCGATGCGCGACGCCATCCCTGTCGCCTACAAGCCAGAGGAAATTCTGAAGTTCCTCGACAAGGGGCTGGAGGAATTGCTCACCGCCGCCGACAAGAAGGAACTGCTCACCCACTACGACTCCGACCTGGGCAAGCGCTTGACGGCGCTGGAGAAAACGGCCGTGCACGCCAATGCCGAGATCCGCGCCTTCGCGGCCAGATCCAGGCCCGATCCCGAGCGCGAGGCCCTCTACCGGAGGATCGACGAAGCAGCAGAGCTGACGGCCACCGGCGTGGCAATCGCTATGAATATGAGCATTGCATTGCAGGCGGGTATACTCAGTGCCGCGGATGGCCCGGAAAAAGTGGATATCCAGTCTCTCAAGGCGGCGGAAGAAAGCCAGCGCGCGCCACTCACGGCGGCAACGCGGAAAGAAGTGCTGGCGACGCTCGCTTACGCCTATCGCGACCTGAGCCGGGAGGATCTCATCGCCTACGTCACCGTGCTGGAGACATCCGCGGCCAGGAAATACAGCCACGGCCTCGGCCGGCTCCTGTCCCAGGCGCTCGCGGCGCAGGCCCTGGATCTCGGCCAGTTGATCTACACCAATCTGCGCAGCCGGAAAACGACGTGATGGCGCTAATCCAGCGGCGACCAGTTGCTCGATGACGCTTCCTCCGCCGCCGCCTCGCCGTCCTTCTTCAGCGCTCGGGCGAGGCGGTACAGGATGTCGTCCACGGCGTGATGCGCCACCGAGGACAACAGATACGGCTTTTTCCGGCAAGCCTTGCGCAGGATCGCCGCTTGCTCCTCCGCGACCTCCGCCGGGACCGTATCGCATTTCGACAGGGCAACCACCTCCGGCTTCTTCTCAAGCCCCGCCCCGTAGGCTTTCATCTCGCGGCGCACGGTACGATAGGCGGCAGCCACGTCCGGCTCGCCCACATCGACCAGGTGCAGGATGACGCGGCAGCGCTCGATATGGCCGAGGAAACGGTCGCCGAGGCCGGTTCCTTCGTGCGCCCCCTCGATCAGCCCGGGAATGTCGGCGAGCACGAAATCCACGTCCCCGATGCGAACCACCCCGAGGTTAGGATAGAGCGTCGTGAACGGATAGTCCGCAATCTTGGGCTTGGCGGCGCTGACGGTGGCGAGGAAAGTCGATTTGCCCGCATTCGGCAGGCCAACCAGCCCGGCATCGGCGATCAGCTTCAGCCGCAGCCAGATCGTCATTTCTTTGCCCTCAAGGCCGGGATTGGTGCGGCGCGGGGCGCGATTGGTGGACGACTTGAAATGCGCATTGCCGAACCCGCCATTGCCGCCCTCGGCCAGGCAGACGCGCTCTCCCGGTGTGGTGAGGTCGGCGACGAGCGTCTCGTTGTCCTCCAGGAAGATCTGCGTGCCCGGCGGGACTTTCAGCGTGATGTCCGCGCCGCATCCGCCGGTGCGGTTCGCGCCCATACCGTTGCTGCCGCGCGCGGCCTTGTAATGCTGCTGGTAGCGGAAGTCGATGAGCGTGTTGAGATTGGCCACGCATTCGGCCCACACATCGCCGCCGCGCCCGCCGTCCCCGCCGTCCGGGCCGCCGAATTCGATGAACTTCTCGCGCCGGAAGGACAGGCAGCCATTGCCGCCGTCACCGGAGCGGATATAGACCTTGGCTTGATCGAGAAATTTCATGACGGTCGTGGTGTTCGCTCGGGCCAGACGGTGCGCTGCGACCGCCCATCCGGGGGCCGCCGCACATTCATGGCCGGGTTCGGCCGTTCCCGCAAGGCGCTATTCGCCGCCGGCACCTCCTGGCGCCCGGCAGCGGCACTTTGACGGGGGCTGTGGTGGGGGAAAAGACTCGGCTTGCATCCCGAGCCGTTTCGCCCGATATAGGGGCCGGGAGGTTGGCGGCAGACGTGTCCCTCGCCAACTGGGTCAGGTCCGGAAGGAAGCAGCCCTAACGAGTTTCGACGCGGGTTGCCTGTCGATCTCCCACTCACCTCTCGCCCGGCCACGGGCGGCGCAACGATTGTCTCCCTCCCATGTATGCCAATCCCCGAAGCGCGCTTTCGCACGGTCCGGGGATGGGGAGCCGCCGGTTCATTGCCAGCGGCCAGCGTCCTGCCAGTGGCGGCCTATTTCGGCGCGTTCTTTTCCGTAGCCCCACCACTTGAGCTGTTGAAATAGCGGAAGAACTCGCTATTCGGCGAAATCACCAGCCGCGTCTCGCCCGATTTCAGCCCTTCCTCATAGGCCTGCATCGAGCGGTAGAAGGCGAAGAAATCCGGATCCTTGCTGAACGCCGCCGCATAAATCTGGTTCCGCTCCGCGTCGCCCGAACCGCGCAGACGCTCGGCGTCGCGGCTGGCCTCGGCCTTGATGACCGTCGCCTGACGGTCGGCGTTTGCGCGGATCCGCTGCGCCTGCTCACCGCCGCGCGCCCGAAGCTCCGTCGCCTCCCGCTTGCGTTCCGTCTGCATGCGGGAATAGATCGCGGCGCTGTTCTCCGGCGGCAGATCGGCATGCTTGATACGCACGTCCACCACCTCGATGCCGAAGTCCTTCGCCTCGCCGTTCACGCGCTCCGCGATCTCGCGCATCAGTTCCTCCCGCTTGTTCCGCACGACGTCGATGAAGGTCGTGCCGCCGAGCACGCCGCGCATCGCCGAGTCCATCACACCGTCGAGCCTCGCACGGGCACCGGCTTCGTTCTTGACCGCCTGGAAGAACAGAAGCGGATTGATGATCTTGTAGCGCGCGAAGGCATCGACCACGAGACGTTTCTGGTCGGACGCCGTGACTTCCTTCGACGAAATCTCCATATCGAGAATTCTCTTGTCGAAGAAGACCACTGACTGAATGAGCGGCCACTTCCAGTAAAGGCCCGGTTTCGTACGGACCTCCTTGGGTTTTCCCAGTTCCAGAACAACCGCCGTCTTCGTCGTGTGCACGATATAATAGGAGTTATACGCCGCCACACCTGCGATACCGAGAAGGAGAATAAAGATCACAAAGATAGCATTCCTCATTACTGCCCCCCACTCTTCGACCGGTTCAACTCGGTCAGGGGCAGATACGGCACCACACCTCCGGCCTTGTTGTCGATGATGATCTTGTCGGTACCGCCCAGCACGCGCTCCATGGTCTCAAGGAACATGCGCTTACGCGTCACGTCCGGCGCCTTGGCGTATTGCTCGTAGACTTTCAGGAAGCGGTCGGTCCGGCCCTTGGCCTCGGCGACCGTCTGCTCCTTGTAGGCCTCGGCGGCCTGCAGGATGACCTGTGCCTGGCCTCGCGCTTTCGGTACTTCGCTGTTGGCGTAGGCTTGGGCCTCGTTCTGCAGGCGCTCCTGGTCGGCCTTGGCGGCCTGCACGTCGCGGAAGGCGTCGATCACCTGCGACGGCGGGTCCACCTTCTGCAACTGCACCTGCGTGATCTTCACCCCGGCACCGTAGTTATCCAGCGTCCGCTGCATCAGGTTGCGCACCGCATCCTCGGTTTCCCTGCGATTCTTGGTGAGAATGGGCTGGATATCGTTCTGGCCGACGATTTCACGCATCGCGCTCTCGGCCACATCCTTGACCGTGCCTTTCGGGTTCTGGATGTTGAACAGGAACGCCGCGGCGTCATCGATCCGCCAGAGGACCGTGAATTCGATATCGACGATGTTTTCATCGCCCGTGAGCATCAGACTTTCCTCGGGCAGATGCCGGACGA
Source organism: Rhodomicrobiaceae bacterium (assembly GCA_050290865.1). GTDB lineage: Bacteria > Pseudomonadota > Alphaproteobacteria > Rhizobiales > Rhodomicrobiaceae > JARRLC01. The sequence continues at coordinate 26,119 of JBNKIW010000024.1, forward strand.
TATCGCCGCCACTCCCATAGGTCGAACGGGTGGTGTGCATGCCGACTTCTTCGCGGTTCACTCTCGTCACCGCGGGCAGATACACCTCTTCGATCGGATAGGGCCACCGGAAGCTGAGTCCCGGAGGCAGCGTGCGGTTGACCTCGCCAAAACGCAGGACCACGCCCTGCTGATCGGGCTGCACCGTGACGGTGAAAGAAATGAAGGCCACGACCGCAATGGCCACCACGACGATGATCGCCACGATTCCACCCATGCCGCCGCCGGGCATCGCCTGCTTCAGCCGGTCCTGGCTGCGCTTCAAAAGGTCTTCGAGATCGGGCGACCCGCCTGAAGGCCCCTGCCCCCATGGCCCGCCGCCGCTCCCTTTCCAGCCGCCGCCACCGCCGCCGCCGCCGTTCTGACTACTCCAGGGCATCGCTTTCCTGTCCTTGGTTAACGCTCTCTAATGTTCACCGCGTATGCTCGCCGAACGCGGTTAACACTGTGTTTCATTTAGGTACAAATTGAAATCATCACACCGGATGGGCGGGTTATAGGCCACGCCTGTGCTCAACGCAAACAGAGTCGGGTATTCCGGACCATGAATGCTAAAACGCATCCGCGGCATATGGCGTCGGACGAATGCGACGTCAACAGGGCGTCAGACGCGATCGAAGACACTCAGAGTGAACGCGTATTCGTCCTTCGGGCCGCGCGGATGGGGCTCGCAGTGTGTTTCTCTCCAGCGCGAGAAGTCTGTTTCCGGGAAATGGACGTCGCCATCGACCTCGGCATGAACCCGCGTTAAATGGAGGCGCCGCGCAAACGGCAGGCACATGCGATAAAGCTCGGCGCCGCCGATGACCATGATTTCCCCTGCTCCGCGCGTCCGCGCGCATTCGCGGCCGATGTCCAGCGCCTCATCCAGACTGTGCGCGACGATTATGCCGGGCGCCGCGAAATGCGGGTCGCGGGTCAGGACGATATTGTCGCGCCCGTCCAGCGGACCGTTCAGGGATGCGAAGGTCCTGCGGCCCATGATCACCGGCTTGCCCATGGTGATACGGCGGAAATGCTTCATATCCGAGGACAGGCGCCAGGGCAGGCCCCCGCCGCGGCCGATGACGCCGTTCCCGGCAACGGCCACCACCAGAGCCAGGACCGGTTCAGCGTCTGTCACCGTGCTGGCTCCTTCCCCGCACCGCACCATCTGCTCTGGCGGATGCAGTGGCGGCATTTATGCCTGCGGCGAAGCCGAGCGGCAGCTCCGTCGTGTATTTGATCTGCTCCATGGCGAAACTCGAACTGACGTCGTTCAGTTCCATGCGCTCTATGAGCTGCTTGTAGAAGCGATCGTAGCTGTCGATGTCGGGCACGGTCACGCGCAGCAGGTAGTCCACCTGCCCGCTCATGCGATAGGCCTCGACGATCTCCGGCATCTCGCGCAGCACGGTGTGGAAGCGCTCCAGCCAGACCGGACTGTGCTCCGATGTGGTAATGGCCACGAACACGGTGACGCCCGCATTGACCTTCCTGGCATTGAGGAGCGCCACCCGCGCTTCTATGACGCCTTCCTGTTCGAGCTTCTGAATCCGGCGCCAGCACGGCGTCGTCGACAGCCCGACTTCCTTGCCGATCTCCGCGACCGGCAAAGTGCAATCCTTCTGCAGGATCCTGAGAATTTTGATATCGATGGCATCGAGCATGCGCGCGCCTCTGCTTGCGTGGAAAAAAATCGCCTTGCGGACGGCAAAATCCTAACCTTCATAGTATGAATTGCGCGCGGGCGCCAGATCAAGGGATTCGTTTTCTAAACGCGCGGCTTTCGCGTCGCCAGCAGCCGGCGTACCTCGCGCCTCAGATACGGCACCGTCTCCGCCTCGAACCAGGGATGCCGCTTGAGCCAGGCATTGTTTCGCCAGGACGGATGCGGGAGGGGCACACAGCCCTCCGCCGCGTAGGCGCGCCAGTTCGCGACCGTCGCCGTCAGCGAACCGCCGGCTGCGCGTCCCAGATGCCAGTTCTGCGCATACGACCCGATGAGAACCAGGAGTTCGAAGCGCGGAAGCGCCGCGAACAGCCGCTCACGCCAGACACGCGCGCATTCACGCCGCGGCGGAAGGTCACCGCCTTTTGCATCCAGCCCCGGAAAACAGAATCCCATCGGCGCAATGGCCACACGGGCTTCGTCATAGAACTCATCCTCCGTCACCCCCAGCCAGTCGCGCAGACGGTCGCCGGACGGATCGGTGAAAGGACGCCCCGAAGCGTGCACGCGCGTGCCGGGCGCCTGACCGACGAGGCACAGCCGCACCGTCGAACTCACGCGCAGCACCGGGCGCGGCTCATGCGGCAGCACGCCGCCGCAAAGCGCGTCGCGGCAAATGCGGCAGGCGCGGATCTCGGCGAGAAGCGCGGCAAGCACCGGATCGAGGACCGGCGGGTCGGGACTGGCCATGCCTCAAAAATCGAACACCACGCCGTCATCCGCAAGCTCGTAACGCGTGCGGTCAACATGTTGCCGAGCGGCGAGCATGGCGTCTCCCATGTGGGTAAGCACCGTCCGTCTGGCGCCGATCGCCGCGTGATGCCGGTCGATGGTCGCGTAGTCGAGATGCATGGGGAGCTGGAGGTCATACTGGTTGCATTCGAGCAGGTAGAGGTCGGCACCGCGCCCCACCTCAACCACGGCGTCCGACCAGCCTGCGTCACCCGAATAGGCGAAAACCTTCCCCCCCAGCTCGAAACGCAGCGCGCAGGACGGCGAACCGGAATAATGATCTACCTCGAAAGGCGTCACTGCGACGCCATCGAAATCGTGGCGCACGCCGGGCGGCATTTCGATGAAGTTCAGCTCGAAATCGGGCGTGAGGCTGGCAATGCGGGGATAGAGCACCTCGCAAGCCAGCCGGAACCGCGCCTCCAGGCCGAGAGGACCGGCAAGCGTGAGCGGCGTACGGCGCTGGCGGGGGTAGACCGCATCGATGAACAGGAACGGCAGGCCGCCGAAATGATCACCATGCAGATGACTGATGAAAACCAGCGGGATGTCGTTGCTGGTAAGCCCCGCGCGATGCAATCCCGTGAGCACTGACGGCCCGCAGTCCACCAGGATGCGCTGCCCGCCGTTGTCCAGCATATAGCAGCTCATCAGCCGCCCGCCGGCGCTGAAAGCATCGCCCGATCCGAGAATTGTCAGTTTCATGGCGTTTCCTGTCTTTGCGCCGGGCGCAGACAGCGGGCGGAGCCGCACTGCGGCAACGGCGGAATTGCTTGGACGACGGAAGCCCGGCGCGAGCGCCAGCCACCAGCCGCAGATTGTGTTGATACCGTGGCGGCGGCGCGTTGCATAGATGCCGCGACAACTTAGGGGATCGCACGCCACCGGCGCGGATGCGGCAGGGGGGCGAAGCGAGGCTGACACGCTCGTCTCCCGTCCCTGGCGAAGCGGTGGCGCGCCGCTGCAGGTGACGGCGGAACAAGGCAGGGATGAGGGGCGCCACGGCGCCCCATCACCGGATCACGACGCGGCGGCGGCAGGCACCGGCTCGTCGTCACTCTCCTGCGGTTCCTGCTTGCCCATCCGGCCGCATTCGACGAAGACCCTGCTGGCGCAGGCGCGGCAAACATCATAGTCGAGTTTACGGTAAATGGTGCGTAGGGCCGTCGTCTTCGAGTGGAACACGTTCTCCCAGCCGATTTCGCTCATGTAATCGCCGCGCTCCAGGCGCTGGATCACCTGCTCCTTCGGCCGGATCAGGTACAGGCCGCCGCCTCGCGCGCGGTAGCTGCGCGCCATGGCCGCCAGCGCCTCGGCACCGGCGACGTCGACGAAGTTCACGCCTTGCATGATGATGACAAGGTGCTTTGGGGACGGATCCTCTTTCTGATAGCTCAGAATTTCCTCGTTGAACGCGGACACGGCGCCGAAAAACAGCGATCCGTCGACGCGAATGACCCGGAGTTGCGAACATTCCGGCAGATCGGGCCTCGTATCGGTGAATTTCCGGTTCGACTGCGACGGATCGGGCACGCGGCGGTGAATCTGCGGATGCGCCGTCTTATGCAGATACAGCACCAGCGACAGCATCACGCCGGCGAAGATCGCCAGCTCCAGTTCCAGAAACAAGGTGGACAGGAACGTCACCACCAGGACGCCGGTCTCGGAGCGGCTCGTCCGGATGATCTGCGCGATGTGATGGAAGTCCACCAGCCCCCAGCCGACGAGGAACAACACGCCCGCCATGGCCGCATTGGGCATGTAGGCGGCAAGCGGCGCCACCAGAAGGACGATGATCATCAGCAACACCGCTGCGATGATCGAGGAAAGCGGCGTCTTGGCGCCCGCAGCGTAGTTGACGCCCGAGCGGTTGAACGAGCCGGTCGCGACGTAACCGGAAAAGAACGCGCCGGCCATGTTTGACAGGCCCTGGCCGACGAATTCCTGGCTGGCGTTGATGTGCTGGCCGCTGCGGATGGCCATCGCCCGCGAAATCGACAGAGCCTCGGTCAGTGCGAACAGCGTGACCGCGAGCGCCGCCGGTGCCAGGGCGCGCCAGGTCGCCGGATCGAAACTCGGAGCGGAAAGCGGCGGCAGCGTTGCCGGCAGCGCGCCGACCGTCGGAATACTCCAACCCGCCAGAGAAGTCGCCACGCCCGCGACGCTGCCCGTCACGATGGCTGCAATCATGTAGGGAAAGCGCGGGAAATAGTGGCGCGCGGCTATACCCGTTCCCAGTGTCACCGTCCCCACGATGGCGACCGGCACGGCGATGTCCTGAAGATGGTTAAACAAGTAAAGAAGCGTCTCGTGAAAATGCGTTCCCCGCGGAATGGGCAGGCCGAAGAAATTCTTGATCTGGTTGGAGGCAATCAGGATGCCCGCACCCGCGGTGAAACCGATCACCACCGAATGCGAGATGAAATTGACCAAGCCGCCGAGCTTGAACAACCCGAGCGTCAATTCCAGCAACCCGACCATCAGGGCGAGCGTCAGCGCGAGATGCACGTAATAGGCGGATGCGGGCTCCACCGCTTGGCCGGTCGCCGGATCGGTGAGCGCGGTGAGGGACGAGTACAGCACGATCGAGGCAGCCGTCGTCGGCCCGGACACGAGGTGCCACGACGAGCCGAACAGCGCCGCGATGATCGCCGGGATCATGCCGGCGTAAAGACCGTACTCCGGCGGCATCCCGGCGATGGTGGCAAAGGCCACGCCCTGCGGCAGAACGACCAGCGCGCCGGTTATTCCCGCCCAAAGGTCGGCATTGAATGTCTGCCGGTTCACCATGGGCAGCCAGTTGAGAAATGGAAAGATGCTGTCCCAACGGATGAACCGGTCCGATATTGGCTGGATGGCCATGCTAACTCCTTCCCCGGCGCCAATCGGGGCGGCGCCACGGCATGTTCCCTTTATGTTCCCAATAGCTCTCTTGCCCCGGCCGGGACCGAGCGACCGATCCCCGCCGTTTACGCCTATGCGGGCACTATGTCATTTGATCCAGATCAAATCTCACATGCATTTTCTACGCATCTTGACAAGACAGGCACCAGTTCACGTGATGATGCGCATTCTCACGGAATACCATGCTCGATTTCCGCCGGATCACGCCAAGATCGTGCCGCCGCTGCGAAGCATCACCCGCCGCCTGTTTCGGTGCGCGCGCGGGCAATGCCTTCCTGCAGAACCTCGGGATGCATATCCAGCGTCGGTTCGTTGAAGAGGACATTCTTCAGCCAGTCGAAGCCCAGCTGCAGGAGCACCTCGTCATTCTTGCGCGCCGTTTCCAGCGCCTCCTCGGGGATGTTGTACACCTTGAGGAACCGGCTCTCGAAAACGAAGCGGCGGAAGCGCTCGACATCGGTGGAAACCATGAAGAACATCTGCCGGACCTGCCGGGTCGGCTCCTTGCCCATGACGCCACCCATGGAGCGCCAGGACGCCAGCTTCATCAGGATGTCCATCCAGCCGCGGTTGACCTGCTCGTAGCGCTCGACGCCCTGCTCCTTGCGGAATTCGGCGACAGTCTGGCGCTTTTCCTCCGCGTGGCCCTGGCAGTGCTCCTCGCGGACGAGAAAATGGAAGTCATCCTTGGCCTCCGCCTCCTTCATCTTCACCGAGATCAGACCCAGCGGGTAGTAGCGGCAGGCGGACGGGCGGAAGTCGTAGACGCGGCAGCCCTCCACCTTGTCCATGAAGGGGCACGCGCCCTGCCCGTCATCGCCGCCCATCTTGATCTTGGCGACCGGCATACCCGACTCCGCGTGCTCGGCCGGCACCGTGTAGCCCTCGAGAAACTCCGCGGGCGTGAGGTGCAGGTAGCGCGCCAGGCGCAGGATGTCGTACGGCGGCAGCGTGATATCGGCGCCGTGGCAGCATGTGTTCCAGCAGGAAACGTCTTTGTGGCAGTGGAAGCAGAAGTCGTCGTCGTTCCCGAGCTTCACCGGCTGGACGGGGTTGGCGGACTGCGCGCGGACCGCGTCGAACATGTTCACTTCGACGTCGCGGCCATAAGTGGGGCGCTGCACGGCCTCTCCATTTTCGTCCTCGGGGGTTCCCATGATACGCATTTTTCCTTGTTGGCGAGGTCTTTATGACGTCGCTGGTACCAGACAAATAGAGCGAGGAGGCGACAACTCGCCCCCTCACCCTGCATTTTTCAGCCCTTAGTGGCCCTGGCCGGCGTAGCGCTTCTCGACCAGATCGACATGCGGACGCTTGATCATCGTCCACTCGCCCGTCGCCGGGTCGACCTTCGAGTTCACGAACACCTTCCAGTTCTGATCGTCGAGCTTCGGGAAGTCCGCGCGATAGAAGAAGCCCGGGTACCGCGTCTCCTCACGGAACTGGATGTGGCGCAGATGCGCTTCCGCCGTGATGATGCGGTGGTAGTTCTCCCAGGCGCGCATCAGCTCGTGCAGATCCTTCGCGCGCATCTTCTTGGAGTCGACCTTCAGCTCCTGCAGGAAGCCAAGACCCATGCTGAGGAGCTTGGAGTTCGTCTGATAGTAGGTCGAGATACCAGCGACGTACTCGTCCATCGTCTTCTGCAGACGCATCTGCAGCATCTTCGGCGTGATGTAGAACGGGTTGACGTCCTCGGCCGTGGTCTTGTCCTTGTGCTCTTCGTAGTTGCGCACAGGGAGATAGATTTCCTCGGCGATCGCCTTGATGTCTGCCTTGAGGTCAGGCTCATAAGACTTGTGATCGCGCACCCAGCGGGCCATCGACTTGCCGGCGATACGGCCTTCGGTGTGCGAACCCGACGAGAACTTGTGACCCGACGCGCCGACGCCGTCGCCCGCGGTGAACAGGCCGTTGACGGTGGTCATGCGGTTGTAGCCCCACTTCCACTCGGCAGGCGAATTCAGATCTTCCGGACCCGACACCCAGATGCCGCAGCAACCGGAGTGAGAGCCGAGCAGATAAGGCTCGGTCGGCATCAGCTCGGAGGGGCTTTCCTCCGGACGGATGTTCAAGCCCGCCCAAACGCCGGCCTGGCCGATGCACATGTCGAGGAAGTCTTCCCACGCCTCGGCTTCGAGGTGCTTGAACTCCTTCGGGGTCATGTTTTCGCCGAGCTTCTTCATGGCGGTGGCCGTGTCCATGAGGATCGGGCCGCGGCCTTCCTTCATCTCGTGAAGCATGGCGTGGTTGCGCAGGCAGGTCGGCACGACCGTCGCCTTGTCGTAGGGCGCGAAGTCGGCCAGCATGTGCGCGTTCTTCGTCACGTATTCTTCGCCGAAGCCGTTGGTGGCTTTCGACTTGAACAGAAGGAACCACGCACCCACCGGGCCGTAGCCGTCCTTGAAACGCGCCGGGACGAAGCGGTTTTCCATCATCGTCAGCTCGGCGCCGACCTCAGCAGCCATGGCGTAGGTCGAACCGGCATTCCACACCGGGTACCAGGTGCGGCCCATGCCTTCACCCGTGGAGCGCGGACGGAACACGTTCACGGCGCCACCGGCCACGAGCAGGATGGCGTTGGCCTTGAACACGTAGATCTTGTTCTCGCGCACCGAGAAGCCCACCGCGCCGGCGATGCGATTCTCTTCCTTGGAGTCGAGCAACAGCTTCACGATGAAGACGCGCTCATGGATGTTCTCGATGCCCAGGGCCTTCTTGGCGGCTTCGGCGACGATCGGCTTGTAGCTCTCGCCGTTGATCATGATCTGCCACTTGCCCGAGCGGACCGGCTTGCCGCCGTCCTTCAGCGGAACGCCCTCGGTATCGGACGACTTCCAGATCGGCAGGCCCCATTCCTCGAACAACTGCACGGTGCCGTCCACGTGGCGGCCGACGTCGTACACCAGGTCGTCACGCGTGATGCCCATCAGGTCGGCGGAGACCATGCGGCAATAATCGTCAGGGGAGTTTTCGCCGAGATAGGTGTTGATGGCCGAAAGGCCCTGCGCCACGGCGCCCGAACGTTCCATGGCGGCCTTATCGACCAGGGTCACCTTAACGTCGTCGCCGACCCAGCGTTTCAACTCGTAAGCTGCGCCGCACGCAGCCATGCCGCCACCGATAAGCAGGATATCGGTCTTGAATTCCACAATTGTGGGATTTCCAAACGTACCTTCGCTCATATGTTTTTCCTCTTGGGATTCCAGCCGGGAAGCCCGTTGTTGTGCCTTTCAGGATTGACCGCCGTCCCGCGTGAGAGCGCGGGAGCGCCTAGGGGGACCGGAACGCCCTCAGATCGTCGGAAGCACGACGTTGGCTTCGGTGAACAGAAGGTTGTCGTCGAGATTTCCTGCCGGGGGCTTCCCGCCGTAGCAGTCAATCGAGCCGACAGGCGTCGTGCGGATCGGGAACTTGAAGCGCTTCACTTCGCCATCGCGGAACTTGATGGTCCACATGATGGTGTCGTCGGTGCGAAGCGGGATGACGGCGCCGCCCATCGGCACCCAATCCTGGAACGAACGGACTTCGATCGCCTGCTGCGGGCACGCCTTCGCACAGCACTGACATTCCCAGCACTGCTCGGGTTCCTGGTTGTAAGCCTTCATCCGCTCGGTATCGAGCTTCATAAGGTTATTCGGACAGATATACATGCAGACGGTGTATTCACCGCCCTTGCAGCCGTCGCATTTTTCTGTGTGAACGAATGTCGGCATAGGTTCCTTCCCTTTCCAGTTAAAGTCCTTCACTGCGGGCGGCCGGAGGCAGCACGCAATAAGAATATTCTAATTTGCGCATTACGGGCGCAAATTTTGTCGTCATTGCGCCAGCGTGGCGTAATATTCCTGCAGAACGCGAACCACCTCGGGGCGGCTGAATTCCGAGGGAATCGGTTCACCTTTCGAGAACATCTCACGCAGCCGCGTGCCGGAAATCTGCAGCCGGTCTTCGGCCGTGTGGGGACAGGTGCGCGCCGTGGCCATGCCACCGCATTTGTAGCAGTAGAATGTCACGTCGATTTTCAGCGGCTGGATGATCAGGCTTCCCGCAGGCAGCGTGTCAAAGATGTGCTGCGCGTCGAACGGCCCGTAATAGCTGCCGACACCCGCATGGTCGCGTCCGATGACGAGATGCGAGCAACCGAAATTCTGCCGGAACACCGCATGCAGCAGAGCCTCGCGCGGGCCGGCGTAGCGCATTTCGATCGGGTAGCCGCCCTGGATGTAGGTGCCGGGGACGAAGTATTTTTCGGTCAGCGCATCGATGGCCTTCACGCGGACTTCCGCCGGAATATCGCCGGGCTTCAGCGCGCCGAGCACCTGATGGATGAACACGCCGTCGCAGACCTCCACGGCGATCTTGGCGAGATGCTCGTGGCTGCGATGCATCGGGTTTCGGGTCTGGAAGGCCGCGACCCGGCTCCACCCCTTGTCCGCGAACATCGCGCGCGCCTCGGCCGGGCGGAAATAGAACCCCTTGTATTGCGTGGGGTAGACGCCCTCGGAAAGCGCGGTGACGCGGCCGGCAAGATTGACGTCCCCCTGCCCCATCACTTTCTGCACGCCAGGATGTCCTTCCTCGGTCGTGCGGAAGACGTGCTGGCACTCGAAAGCCTTGTCGATGGTGTATTTCTCGGTGACATCCATCAGGCCCATGATCTCGCCGGTCTCCTCGGCGACGAGGGCCACCGTCTCCTCCGCCGTGATGGAGTCGGCGAGCGATTTGTCGCAGGAAAGCGTGATCGGGATCGGCCAGAAGAGACCGTTCGTGAGCTGCATATCGCCGCAGGTGCCGCGCCAGTCGTCGTGACCCATGAAGCCGGGCAGCGGGGTATAGGCGCCCATCGCCAGCATCAGAAAGTCCGACGTTTCGCGGCTGCTCATCGGCACCTTGCGCAACGTGGCGGCGCGTTTGAGAAGCTCGGCGCGCTCCGCTTCGGGAACGAGCAGCGGCGTCAGGCTATCGCTGCCATGCGGCGGAACCAGTTTGGACATGTGGCCTCCTCCCATTGAGCGGCGCCGTCACGGCCGCCGCGGGCTTACACTCCGGCGTTTGCCGGGATCAAAATGAGTGGAAGACGCACGAAAACTGGCCAGCTGCGAATTGATCTCGATCAATTCTCTTCGTCTGACCAGCCGCAAAGGTTAGGTTTTCTTTGATGAGCTTGATCTAAATCAAGTCTCCCTCAACCGCCCCTTGTCAATCTCAGCCTTGGCTGCGCCCTCACCCGTTCGAAAGCGTTTTGCTTTGCGAAGCGTTAAATCATATTATATAAATATTCTGATAAACGAATGTCAACGTGCAAACAGTGGCTGAGCAGGGGGTGACGAGGCAGGGATGGGAAGTGAGACAATTCTCGTCGTCGGCGGAGGGATCGCCGGCATGTCCGCAGCCGTGGAAGCGGCCGAGACGGGCTATGATGTTATATTGCTGGAAGCGGGGCCGACCCTGGGTGGCCGCGTGGCCCAGCTCAACCGTTATTTTCCCAAGCTCTGCCACCCGGCATGCGGCTTGGAGATCAACTACCAGCGCATCCGGAACAATCCGAGGATCAAGGTGTTGACGCAGACGCGCCCCACCGCGATCACCGGCACGCGCGGCGCCTACACGGTGACCGCCGAGACCGCGCCACGCCATGTCAATGCACGCTGTACGGCCTGCGGCGACTGCGCCAAAGCGGCCACGACGGAGGTCGCGAATTCATTCAATTACGACATGGATAAGGTGCCCGCGGCCTACCTGCCGCACCCGATGGCCTACCCCATGCGTTACGTTGTCGCTCCGGAAGTCATCGGCACAGCCGAGGCGGACGCGATCAAGGCCGCGTGCAAATATGGCGCCGTCGATCTCGACGAGAAGCCGCAGAGCTTCGACCTTCCGGTCGCGGCGATCATCTGGGCGACGGGCTGGCGGCCCTACGACGCCGGCAAGCTCGAGTCCTATGGTTACGGGAGCATTGCGAACGTCATCACCAATGTGGAAATGGAGCGTCTTGCCGCCGACACCGGCCCGACGGCGGGGAAGATCCTTCGCCCGTCCGACGGGAAAGAGGCCAAGCGTGTCGCACTCATCCAGTGCGCCGGGTCGCGCGACCTCAACCACCTGCCGTACTGCTCGCGCATCTGCTGCCTCGCTTCGCTGAAGCACGCGGCCTATGTGCGCGCTCAGTATCCAGACAGCCAGGTGGACATCTATTACATCGACATCCGCGCCCACGATAAGCTGGAGAGTTTCTACCAGAAAGTGAAGGCCGACCCGCAGGTGCGCTTCGTCAAATCGAAGGTCGCCTCCATCAACGAAGGCGATGGCGGGAATCCGGTCCTGCACGGCGAGGATACGCTCGCGCGTGAAATCTACGACCGTGATTACGACCTCGTCGTCCTCGCGGTGGGCATGGAGCCGCAAGGCGGTCTGCCGCTCAATAACGGCTTCACGGATGAGTATGGATTCGTCGTCCCGCACGGCGATGAGGGAGCCATCTACCCGGTCGGCGTCGCCGCCGGACCGCTGGATGTCTCCATGTCGGTGCAGTCCGCGACGGCGGCTGCCCTCAAGGCAATTCAGGCAGCACGGGGCGGGGCTACGGCATGAATGCACAAGTGAAGAAACCGGGCGTCTATCTTTGCAGCGGCTGCGGGATAGGCGAGGCAGTCCCCATGGCTGCCTTGGAGAAGGTCGCGGTCCGGGAATACAAGATCCCGGCGGAAAAGTGTAAAACCCACGACTATCTGTGTGGCGACGAAGGGCTCGCCATGATCCGCGCCGACATCGAGGCGGGGAACATCAATCAGGCGATCATCGCCGGCTGCTCGCCGCGCGTGAACGTGGACAAGTTCCGCTTCGAGGGCACGCAGGTGATTCGCGCCAATTTGCGCGAGCAGGTGATCTGGACGTCGGAGCCGGGCAAGGACGACACGGAAATGCTCGCCGCCGACTATCTGCGCATGGCCCTCGTCGAGGGGCGCAAATCGGGACTGCCGCAGCCTTACGAGCACGAATCGTATTCCGAGCGTATCCTCGTCGTCGGCGGCGGTCTTTCCGGCCTGACCGCGGCGCAGGAGGCGGCAGCGGCAGGATACGACGTGCTGCTCGTGGAGGCTTCGCCGGTGCTCGGCGGCCATTCCCGGCGCTGGACAAAGCGCACGCCGCATCTGCCGCCCTACAACGCACCGCAGCCGAACGATATCGAGCCGCTGGTCGCCTCGGTGAAGGGGAACAGCCGCATCGAGGTGCGCCTCAACACCCGCGTGACCAAGACCTCCGGCATGCCGACCGATTTCACCGTCGAATTGACGCAGGAAGGCGGTGCGGCGGCTGAGGAAAAGGTCGGGGCGATCGTCGTCGCCACCGGCTGGCGGCCTTATGACGCAACCAAGCTTGGCCATCTCGGCTATGGCGCATCGCTGGACATCGTGACGTCGGTGGCGCTGGAAGAGATGCTCGCCGCGGGACCGCTGAAGCGCCGCTCGGACGGGAACGCGCCGAAGACGGTGGCCTTCGTGCAATGCGCCGGCTCCCGCGACAACGACCACCTGCCCTATTGCTCGTCGGTGTGCTGCGCGGCGTCGCTGAAACAGGCGATCCAGATCCGCGAAGCCGATCCGTCCACGATGGTCTACATCGTCTATGAGGAGATGCGCACACCGGGCGTCGCCGAGGAATTCTACCGCGCGGCGCAACTGGCGGGCGTCATCTTCATCAAGGGCAAGGTGAAGGGCGTGTCGGCCGAGGGCGGTTTGAAGGTCACCGTGGACGATGAGCTTCTCCGCGAGGAAGTGCCGCTCTCCGGCCTCGACATGGTCGTGCTCGCCACCGGCATGGTGCCGAACGCGGTGCTGCCGCTCGACAGCGACGGAGAGGAACTGCCCGAGCAGGACATCAACCCGATGTCGCCGATCCCTGTCGCGGGCTATGCCAATGACGCTCCCGAGGCGCCGGGCGGCCAGCCCTGCGTCACCTACAAAGGCGCACCGATCCTCAATCTACAGTACCGGCAGGGGCCGCACGTGCCGATCCTCGCCGACGGCTTCTCGGACAGCCATTTCATCTGCTTCCCCTATGAGACGCGGCGCACGGGCATCTACACCTGCGGGCCTGTCCGGCGGCCGATGGACATGGCCGAGTCGGCTGAGGACGCCACGGGCGCGGCGCTGAAGGCGATCCAGGCCATCCGCGCCATCACCCAGGGCCGCGCGCTGCATCCGCGCTCGGGCGATCTGTCCTATCCGAAGATCAACCTGAACGCCTGCACGAAATGCCGCCGCTGTACGGTGGAATGCCCGTTCGGCGCCATCGACGAGACCGAGGAAGGCTACCCGATCCTCAATCCCACGCGCTGCCGCCGCTGCGGCACCTGCATGGGCGCCTGCCCGGTCCGCACCATCAGCTTCGACAACTACTCCGTCGATATGATGACCTCGATGATCAAGGCCGTGGAAGTGCCGGACGAGGACGAGGAAAAGCCGCGCGTGCTCGTGCTCGCCTGCCAGAACGACGCCTATCCGGCGCTCGACATGGCCGGTATCGCGCGCTCAGCCATCAGTCCGTACATCCGCGTCCTGCCGGTGCGCTGCCTCGGCTCGGTGAGCCTCCTGTGCGTGTCGGACGCGCTGTCTTCGGGCTATGACGGCGTGATGCTCATGGGCTGCAAATCGGGCGACGACTATCAGTGCCACTTCGTCCGCGGCTCGGCCATGGCGCAGGAACGCATGATGAAGGTCGGCGAGACGCTGAAAAGCATGATGCTGGAAAAGGAGCGTGTGGAAACGTTCGAAATCGCCATCGCCGATGCCAAGAACCTGCCGGACATCATCGGCAAGTTCATGGAAACCATCGACGCCGTCGGCCCGAATCCGTTCAAGGGGATGTAAGACATGACGAAACCGCTTCCCCCAACGGCCGCCCGCAAATACGACCTGGGCTTTGCGCGCTGGGTCTATGAAAACATCGACGGCGGCGAGCGCATCCCCTTGTGCATGCAATGCGGCATGTGCTCCGGCTCATGCCCCATCGGCTCCCAGATGGACAACGGGCCGCGCAAGACCTTCATGATGATTCGCGCAGGGATGAGGGAGGAAGTGCTCTCATCCAGCACCATCTGGAACTGCACGCAGTGCTACAACTGCACGGTCCGCTGCCCGCGCCAGATCCGCGTCACCGCCGTGCTGCAGTCGCTTGCCAGCGTCGCGGCCGCCGAGGGCTACGCGCCGCAGAAGCCGACTTACAAGTTTTCGCGGGCCTTCTGGACGTCGGTGCGCTGGTTCGGCAAGACGGACGAGCGCATCGTCACCGCCATCTATTACTTCTCCTACGGCCTGAAGGAGGGCTTCCGCCTCGCCATGGCCAATCTGCCGATCGCCTCCCGCATGGTGAAAGCCAAGCGCATGGGGTTGGGCCTGCCGCACCGCACCAAGGGTGCGGGCGAGCTGCGCGCCATCGTCGCGGCGGCGGAAAAAATCCAGAAAAGAGAGCGGGCGGGGGGCTGATCCATGAGCAAGGTCAAATTCACCTACTATCCGGGCTGCAGCTCGATGGAGTCGGGCAAGCATCTCGATATGTCGGTCCGCGCCATCTCCACGAAACTCGATTTCGAGCTGGAGACGATCAACGACTGGAACTGCTGCGGCGCCTCGGTCGGTCATGTCAAATGCGGACCGCTGGCGACGTGGTCGCTGTCCGGGCGCAATCTCGCCAAGGCGCGCGAGCAGGGCACGGCGGACGTCATCAGCCCGTGCGCGGCCTGCTATCTCAACACGCACGCCGTGAATGAGCGCATGAAGGAAGACAGCAAGGCGCGTGCGGAGATCAACGAGGCGCTGAGCACGGCGGGGCTCAGCTATGACGGCGATCTCAAGGTGCGCCATGTCTGCGAAGTGCTGGTCAACCATGTCGGCAATGAGCGGATCGCGCGCGAGGTCACGAACCCGCTTCACGGCCTGAAGGTGGCGGGCTGGGTCGGCTGCCAGACGGTGCGGCCGTTCGCGGGGACGGAAAGCGGCGGCAATTTCGACACCTATCACGAGCCGAAATTCCTCGACGCCTTTCACGAGACCTGCGGCGCGGAGCCCGTGGCGTTCGAACCGAAGACCGCCTGCTGCGGCGGATCGGTGTCGGTCTACAGCCCGGAAAAGACGCTGCCCCTGATGGCGAAAATCCTGGCGGCCGCGCAGGACGCCAAGGCCGATGTCATCTCCACGCCCTGCCCTCTCTGCCAGGTCAACGTCGAGATGTACCAGGACCGCATCAACAAGGAGATGGGCACCAACTTCAACATCCCCGTGGTGTTCTACAGCCAGATCATGGCGGTGTCCTTCGGGATGAGCGTGAAGGAAGCCGCGCTGGACAAGCATATGATCCGGCCGGAGAAGCTTATCGGGATGGCGAAGGGCTGAACGGAGCGCGCATCATGGCGGGTAACGGGACGGCGGCAGCAATGCCGCCGTTTTGCTTGCCAACTCCTCCAGCATACAGGAAAGTCGGTAAGCATAGTGACAATACGGATATGCCAGGATTGGACATGGGACTGGACCTCTACTCGGGCTCTCTTGCCCGCTATCATTCCGGGGATTGGGAGCTGATGGCCCATCGCGTCGCACGTGAGGCTGGCATGGATATACTGGTCGTCCGCCCCGAGGGTACGGGACCGTCGGACGCTGTCGCCCCCGCTGAGGTACTCAGTTGGCGCCAGGGTATCCTGGAGCAGTGTTCCAACGTCATCAAGGAAGGGTGGCGCTGGGAGGAGAACCCCTCGGCTCCTTATTGGACGGACAAGCCGGATCACGATGGACGCGACGCCCTCATTTTGGCGGCCGCCTACGCGGAATATCCCAACATACAGACACCCCTGAGCATTCCATCCGACCTCGGAGCAGACCCCGCTTACGTCGAGGCCAGCAAGGCTTATTTCCAAAGCGCGATCTCCATCCTCGAATGCCACATGTTCATTCCCTCGCAGGAAGATTTTCTCACTGCCGCGCCGGACGCCGTGGGCGTCGAACGTTTCATCACCTCAACAAGCAATCTCGCTTGGGCGCTCGAATTGGTAAATGCCGCTCATTGGCATGCGGACGAAGCACAAATTGAAGGCTGGTTGCAACGTGGCCCAATTACTTCCGATGTCGGCGCTCTGGAAGGCGGCGATCTCGCCATTAACGAGGTCACGCTCCCCGCGGATGCCTTCATGCACTCGGCCCAGTTCGGCTTTGCCGTTTATCGCGCTGGCTTGAATTACTCACGCGCCCACAACGTCCCGATCGTAACCGATGAATAACGTATCGCCGTTCGCTGGCGTGCCACGAACCCTTGGCAATTGTGCGGCTCTTCAACGCTTGTCGGCGTATGCCGTTTCCGCACGCCTCGTTTGGCGAGATTCGGCCCCAGGCAGGTGATCATCGGAGGCAGCGCGTAAGCTCGGCCTGTTTCCTGAGTTGATATTTCGAAAAACGAGTTTCAAAATTAAGTCGAGTGATTGTGCTTTAGGACTTACCGATGGAAGATGACCCCATATTCTTTCGCATGATCGTGCGTCAGGTCCGTGCGGTTGGTAACAGCGTTACCCAGCGGATCAGGTGCGGCACGGGCTGCGGTGTCTCCGGCATTCGCGGCACCGTCCCAACCTTCGGACTAAGCCGCGATTCTTTCATTTGGGGTGCAACGTGGTTCCTTACATTTTATCTCACCGCTCTGGCAGGCGTTTTGATTGTTTTTCCAGTCATTTACCCACTCGACCTGCTTCGGCTGGAGCTTCACCTGTATCCCCTGGCATGGATTACTAACTTCGGCATATTGATCGTTCTGATTTCGCTTCTTGTCTGGGGCTACCGACGCCTACGTTCGCCCGCAATAGTCGAGGCCCAGCGGGCAGCCGGATTTGCCCCACCGCATATATGGGGCGTATTTTCCGGCATTGTCCTCGCCATGTTTCTTGCCGTATTTCTTATGGTTATGAGTGTATGGGCGTCGAAGGCGATTGAACTTGCGCAGTTGCAGACTGGTCCTGGGTATAAGTTCCATGTGCCCCGTATCGAGTGCACCCCGAACCGGTGTCTCGCGACCGTGAAAGCCTACAATGAGACCGAAATCCGGTACATCAAGGTCAAGTGGTAGTACAAGTGATGCGGCACTGGCGCATTCTTCCAGAGTGACGCCAAATTGATCAAGCGAATCCGGTCATTTTCAAACCTTTGGGGGAGATGAGGGAATGGCGCCCTGCTTGCGGGCCGACGCGTGGCGGCTGGCCAGAACTATTCATGTAGTTCCAATGCTGCCATCCGCGTTGGGATGCCAACAAATGACCCTTCTTTGTTCATTCCTGAATGCCGGCAGAATTTAACTGAGTGATATCAATTCTATATACAGCGCATTCTCAAAGTTCAGTTTTACTTTTCCTGGATCTCACCCCGCCCCAAACACGACCTCTTAACCAACCTGTGTCAAAACTGCCCCATCATTCTTGCGCAATGGGGCCGCCGCCATGCCGATCATCGGAATTGACCTTGGGACATCCAACTCCGCCGCCGCCTGCCTTCGCGGGGGGCGTCCGGTGATGATTCCGAGCGCGGAGGGCGTGTCGCTCGGCGGCAAGGCGTTTCCGAGCTATGTGGCGCTCATGGCCGACGGCCTGACGCTCCTCGGTGAGCCCGCGCGGCGGCAGATGGCCGTCAACCCGGAGGGCACGGCGTCGGCATTCAAGCGGCTGATGGGCCGGCGCGAAAAGGTCCGTCTGCGCGACCGCGAATACACGCCCGAGGAGCTTTCCGGCTTCCTCCTGCAGAAGATCAAGCGCGACGCGGAGGCCTTTCTCGGCGAGCCGGTCGGCAAGGCCGTCGTCACCGTCCCCGCTTATTTCGACGACAATCAGCGCAACGCCACCAAGGACGCCGCGCGCATCGCCGGTCTCGAAGTGGTGCGCCTCGTCAACGAACCGACCGCCGCCTCGCTCGCTTTCGGCCTCGACCGCCTCAATCAGGAACTGCGCATCGCGGTGATCGATTTCGGCGGCGGCACGCTCGACGTCACGATCATGGAATTCGGCAAAGGGGTGTTCGAGGTCAAGGCGACCAGCGGCAATACCCAGCTCGGCGGCACGGACATGGACCGGCTGCTCGCCGAATTCCTCGCAGGACGGTTCATGGCGAAGACCGGCGTCGACCTTTCCGGCGACCGCACGGCCATGGCGCGCATCCGCGAGGCCGCCGAGATCGCCAAGATCGAGCTGTCCACCGGTGTCACGACGCGCGTCAGCCTGCCGTTCCTGGCGACGGGCGCGAGCGGCCCGCTGCATCTCGACATCGACCTGACGCGCAGCGAACTGGAGCGGCTCGTGCGGCCGGTCATCGAGCAGTGCCGCGAGCCGGTGATGCAGGCGTTCCACGACGCCGGGATCGAGGCGGGCCGGATTGACCGGCTGATCTTCGTCGGCGGCCCCACCCGCATGCCCGCCGTGCGCGCTTTTTTCGAAGATCTCATCGGGCGTAAAGGTGAGGCGGGCATCGACCCGATGGAATGCGTGGCGCAGGGCGCGGCGATCCAGGCGGGCGTGCTGTCCGGCGAGGTCGGCAGCATCCTGCTCGTGGACGTGACGCCTCTCACGCTGGGCATCGAGACCCTGGGCGGCGTGGCGACACCCCTGATCACCCGCAACACGCCGGTCCCGGTGAACAAGTCGGAGGTGTTCACCACGGCCGCCGACATGCAGACCACGGTCACCGTCCATGTTCTCCAGGGCGAGCGTCCCATGGCCGCCGACAACACCAGCCTCGGCCAGTTCAACCTCGATGGCCTGCCACCCGCGCCGCGCGGCATTCCCAAGATCGAGGTGACGTTCGACATCGACGCCGACGGCATTCTCAACGTCACCGCCAAGGACATGGCGTCCTTGCGGGCTCAGGCGATCCGCATCACCGGTTCGACCCGCCTGCCCGAGGCGGAGAAGGAGCGCATGATCCACGAGGCCGAGCACCATGCCGAGGAGGATAAGCAGCGCCGCGAGGACGCCGAGAAGCTCAACAACGCCGACGCCATCTGCTTCCAGGCCGAGCGCACGCTGGCCGATTTCGGGGCCAAGCTCTCCGCCGATCTGCGCGCCCGCGTGGAGACGGCGCTGCGCGAGGCGCGTGAGGCGGTGACCAAGCACGACGCCGCCCTCGCCAACCAAAAAGCCGAGGCGCTGAAGGCCGTGCTGCAGGACGCTGGACGCACGCTCTACGCCGAGAGCGCGGAAGTTCGGCCGCAGCCCGGTCCCGGCGTTGGGACGCCCGGCGCCGAGGCCCAGGCACAGGAAGCCGCCGGCGGCCCCGGCGCCCGCGTGGTGGACGCCGAATACCACGAAACCGGCACCCCCCGGCGCTGAAAGGATAGCGGGCCGTGGCCCAGCAGGCGCGCGACTATTACGAAACGCTCGGTGTGGCCCGCGATGCGGATCAAAAGGCCATCAAGGACGCCTTCCGGCAGCTCGCGCTGAAATACCACCCCGACCGCAACAAGGACCCCGGTGCCAGCGAACGCTTCAAGGAGATCGCCGAAGCCTACGCGGTATTGAGCGATCCGGAGAAGCGCGCCAGTTACGACGCCGGCGGCCGGGCGGGTCTCGGGGGCTATTCGGCGGAAGACCTGTTCAGCGGGATCGATTTCGGGGACATTTTCGGCGGCCTTGGCTTCGAATTCGGGGGCGGAGGCGGAGGGCTTTTCGACCGCCTGTTCCGCCACCGCCAGGCGCCACTGCGCGGCGCGAACATCGAAATCGGCCTCGCCATCCCCCTGGAACGGGTGGCGACGGGCGGAGATGAAACCGTGCACGTGTCGCGGCCCCTCACCTGCACTGCCTGCAGGGGATCGGGCGCCAAAGCGGGCACGGCGCCGCGGACATGCACGACCTGTGGCGGCAGCGGTCAACGCGTTGTTACCGAACGCAGGGGCGGAGTCAGCCTGCGACAGGTCACCGTCTGCCCCGAATGCCACGGACGGGGCGCATTCATCGACACGCCATGCCCCGAGTGCGGCGGGCGCGGCAAGATCACGCACGACGAGGTGTTAAGCCTGCACATCCCGGCGGGGATCGAAGAGGGCACCGCGCTGCGCGTACCCGGTCACGGCATGCCCGCCAGCAAGCCCGGCCAGCCGCCCGGCGATTTGTTCGTGGTCGTCCGCACCGCGCCGGACCGGCGCTTCGAGCGCCATGGCCGCGACCTGTATGCCGCGCAGTCGATCGGCGTGGCGGACGCAGCGCTCGGCACCGAACTCCGCACCCGGTCGCTCGACGGTCCAATTGCGCTCAAGATCCCGGCGGGCACGCAGGGCAATACCGTTTTCCGCCTGCGCGGCAAGGGGCTGCCCGGTTTCGGCGGCGGCTCCCCCGGCGATCTGTATGTGCGCCTTCAGGTCCGTATCCCTGAGCCCCTGAGCGACACACAGCGCAGGTTGTTCGAACAATTGCGCGATGCAGGGGCATGACGCCGGATCGCCCCCTGCCTCGCCAGCCCGGATATCTCACCAGACGTTACTCATCGATGCTCAGTGGTCTGGCGGCTGTCGATTCCGATGGACACAGCCTTCTGTGTCGAGGCCGTTTTTTTGAGGTAGAGTAGAGATGTGGCGCGGTGGCTTTAGGTGGAACATATCCGTTGCCGCCCCTTTCGTCTGGCGGTGCCTTACTGGCCCGGCCGTGTCTCCGTTTCCACATCCACCGGGTCACCGGAGGCGGTCACCCGCCCCCGGTTCCCACAGAACGTGGCGTGCAGATTTCCCGCACCACGCTCTTCGGCAGTTGCTTCACAGCACTGCGAGCGCTTGCAACTCCTGATGAGGGAGGCGCAGCTTCGGGCGCAGTAGCGGGTTCCGCTCTTTGATCTGGTTGAAGCGATCCCAACCGAGGCGGCCATCTCGACTGCGGCTGCGCAGCATCCTGCGCCAGTAACGCTCCACGACCTGATACACCTTGATCAGTGTCCGGAGATTGCCGGCGACACCGTAATAGGCATAATGGCCGCGAAGGACAGCATTGATCTCGCTGACTTGTTCCTTGATCGCATAGTGCCGTATTTGCCGCATCAGATCCCGCAGCGATGCAAGGCTGCGCCGGAGCCGAGATTTCTCTGTACGCATCCCAACCTTGAAGTTTCCCTTCCGGTTACGCGTGCAATACAGCGTCAGGCCCAGAAAATAGATTGTCTCTGGGCGGTTCCTGCCGCGCTTGCCCGCGTGCCGCTGCGCGAACCGGCCGAACTCGACCAGCTTGGTCTTGCTCAGCTCAAGAGTGAGGCCAAATTTCCTCAACCGGCAACGGAGCGCGTCATTGACGCGAAGCGCATCCTCCCGATATTGGAAACAGATCACAAAGTCGTCGATATAACGCACCAGCCGGGCTTCGCCCCGCAACCGCCCCTTCACCACGCGCTCGAACCAAAGGTCGAGCACATAATGCAGGTAAAGGTTGCTCAGCAGCACGCTGATCGATCCGCCTTGTGGCGTTCCTTCCTTGCTCGGATGAACGGCGTCGTCTTCCATGACGCCTGCTTTCAACCAGCGCCGGATCAAGTTGATCAGGCGCGGATCACCGACCCGATGTTCGACAAACCGGAGCACCCATTCGTGGGAAAGACTCCCGAAAAAGTTCTTCAAATCCGCCTCCAACACCCAGCCGGTTTTGCCACCAGCGATCGCCTCGTTGAGGGTCGCCAGGGCATGATGGGCGCTCAGCCCTGGCCGCCCGCCAAAGGAGCAGGGTAAGAAATCCTGCTCGTAAATGGCGGACAACACTTCGGCCGCGCTGCGCTGGAGAGCCCGGTCAGAGATCGTCGGCACGCCCAACGGGCGTTTCTCCGTCTTGCCGGGTTTGGGGATATAGACGCGGCGAACCGCTGGCGCCTGGTATCCCATGCGGTGGACGGATTGGAGCATCGGCTCGATCCATCCTCCAAAGCTCTTCTTCGCCGCTTCCGCCGTCTGTCCATCCACCCCGGCAGCCGAGCGATTGGAAATCTTCATCAGATTCCCTTGCACCCTGTCGTGCGTGATGTGATGAGCAAGCGACGTGAAGCGGAGTTTCGGTTCACATCGGGCTTTCGCTGCTATTCGTTCAAGTCCCGTTTCCATGGTCAGCTGATCTTCTCTTTGCATAGAAGGCCGTCACTCCCTTTGCATGGAGCCCATGTCGCCCAAGAACGATTCACCTGCCGCTGACCGCTTCCCCATGCGGCCGGTTCTCCCGTCCTCCGAGTACTATCAGTCAGTCTGACTTCCATCCGGCCATCGGCTCCTCCTCGCGTTGTCGGCTTGTCGGACCCTACAAGCTTGCGCTTGAACCGGATGGATCTCCCTTGTTCACGTTGATCCCTTTGGTTGCATGCTGGCGGTACGAACCCCGGGAGCATCTCTGGCCACTCGCATTGCCGCGGCCCCAGATTCCGCCTTCCCCTTAGAGAGACAGGGTCGGCTACTCCAATCACGTTCGATTTTGGGGCTATTTTCCCGTTCACTGGTGTTCCGGCCTACAACCTCCCTGTCTACGCTTCGCAGTGGCCGTTACCGGACACCACGCAAGACTTGGTACGCGGCTCCTTGCTAGGCTTTACCGCGGCTGCCATCTCAGGCAGCTGAGTTCAACGCGCTTGCAAGGCGCAACCCTCATCAAACCGGGCTTGCGGATCTCCCGCACCCGGCTCTCGGACAAGACGTCACGCCTTCGCCCACGGCTGGTCACGCCCAAGTGCCGTCAAACGTACGAGCCCGAAGTGCCCGTAAAGGTGCGAGAGTGGATAGGTCCCGCCCTTGCGTCGTCTGACGTTGTGTTTGCAACGCAACCACCAGCGCGGGCCGCATCGCTGTGTAATTGTCGAGCGCCCGATACGCCTTGCGGGTGGTGCCAACTTGAAAGTAGTTCGCCCATCCTCCCAGTGACCGGTTCAACTTTCCCACCAGCTCTGTGGTCTTTTGCCAAGTACACTTTCGTTCGGTCAACGCATGGATTTTCTCCACCATGCGCTTGATGCTCTTCTTCGATGGCCGGACCCCGAAATAGGCCTCGCCGGTCTTCTCCGAATACAACCGCCCGAACGTTTACCCCAGAAAATCGAACTCACCTTCCGGCACCTTGCAGATCCGTGTTTTCTCCTCGTTCACCGTGAGCTTCAGCCTCCCCATGATCTCGCGCAGGTGGCGCAAAGCTTCTTCCGCCCTGCCCTTCCGGCATAAGATCACCAAGTCATCGGCATAGGTCACGATGCACGAGCCAAGTCTTCGCTCCAGGCCGAGCTTCTTCCATCCCAGCACGAACCGGCGCATATACAAATTGGCCAGCAAGGGTGAGATCGGAGAGCCTTGCGGAATGCCGCGCCGTTTGTCCTTAGCCTCGGTTGTGCGTGTCTTCCGTCCCCGGTCGTCTGTTTCTTCGACAGCGCATTCCAGCCACATCTTGATCAGATGCAGCACACGCCGGTCAGAGACGCGGCGCGCCACTGACTTGAGCAAGTCAGCATGCGGAATACTGCCGAAGGACACCACCACGCACTACCCATCACCGCAAGTTTTCGGGATCGGCGACGATTTTGCGCCGGCATCATCCATTTGAAGGACAGGCCTTGCCCATCATGAGGGGCATGCGGCGCGGCGGCACCCAACTGCTGCTGCTCATCCTTCCCGATGGCAGCCGCTCGCTGATTCCTGCGGCGTGGACGGATTGGCAGGCGGAAGACGCGGCCGGTCCCCCTACCACAGAAGAAGCTCGGCCCCCTACCGGTTTCGTCACCTTCGCCGGTTTGCTCCATATCCGGGTTATCGCCGACGCTCTCCTCAATCGCGGGCCGATTCCCTGGCCCGCAGCTCAGAGCCATGAGGAAAGCCATGCAACTGGCCCTTGCCCTTCCCGAACCTCCTGCGCGGCCGCAAAAGTCAACGGTGGCGATCGAGCCCCAAGCCCGCCGGACAGCATACAACATTCTGGTGCGCATTCTGGCTCAAGCCGTCGAGGCCGCAAAGCC
>JBNKIW010000025.1:0-47956 GCA_050290865.1 Rhodomicrobiaceae bacterium
AACCAAGCTTTCCCTTGGCTTTTCCGTGAGCGTGCCGGCCTTGCCATCCTGCCGTCCGTAGCGGGTGCCACAGAGTTCAGCCGCGTCTTCTTTCATCATGCTGGCCAGCGTGGCGATCCCCGTGCTCAGGCAGAAGCGCTCGAAACTGGCGCTAACATCCTGCCAAGCCTCTTCGACGATGGCTTCGGGGACGATGGCGGTCGATGTGGTAGATGTCTTCATGGCGTTGCTTTCCTTTCCTGGAATCATCACCCCGAGCCTACCGGCTCAAGGCGAGCAACGCCTGCCTCCCATTTTCAACATTCACCGGGACAATGCCCGATTTCGTGCTTTGGAGCATCGGGCCGCAGCGGGACCACGCCTCACCCGCCTTCCTCCTCCAGCGCCCGTAAGATCGCCGCGTAATCGAAATCCTCCGCGAGCTGTTTCAGGCTGCGCGCCAGGGCGGGATCGGTTTTGCCCGTCTCCGCAATGGCCGCCGCGATGCGGTCGGCGTCCAGACTGACGAGGGCGTCGTGGAGACGCTGGCGAACGTCTTCCGGCAGCGCAGCCAGTAGGGCTGGCGTCAGCGCGGCGGCGGTGTCCGCCCGCTCCCCGCTTTCCGTTCCCGCCGCAGCCTGCCGGTACACATACTTCGCGCCCAGATGCCGCGCCAGGCAGTCGTAGATCTCGCTGAAACGATAGGGTTTGCGCACCAGATCGTCCATACCAGCGTCGAACAGCTCCTGCTGCTGCTCTTTGAACACCGACGCCGTGACGGCGATGATCGGCACCTCCGCGCCGCCGGGCAACCGGCGGATGCGCCGCGTGGCCTCGACGCCGTCCATCACCGGCATGCGCCGGTCCATCCAGATCAGATCCGGCCGCCACGCCTCGGAAATCTTCACCGCCTCCTCGCCATTCGCCGCCACCTTCGTCTCCAGGCCGAGCCCGGCCATCAGGCTCTGCAGCAGCATCTGGTTGTGGGGCTCGTCCTCGACGATGAGGATGCGCCAGGCGGGCTGTCCTGGCACTAGGCCGCGGACCTCGCCGGCTTGCACCTCCTTCTGCCCGCCGGTGATTGCGGTTCCGGCCGGCTGTTCCAGGGGCAGATCGACTCGGAAAACCGAGCCCTTGCCCGGCGTGCTCTCGACACTGATCGTGCCGCCCATCAGCTCGACGAAATGGCGGGTGATGGCCAGCCCCAGACCGGTGCCTCTCTGCATCTCCGACTTGGCCAGTTGCACGAAGGGCTGAAAGAGGCGCTCCTGGTCTTGCCGGTCGATGCCGGGGCCGGTGTCTTCGACCTCCATCAGCAGATGCTGGCGGGCGTTGCTCTTCACGCCGAGACGGATGGTTACGCCGCCCTCGGTCGTGAATTTCACCGCATTGCCGACCAGGTTCATGAGGATCTGGCGCAGGCGGCCCTCATCCCCCCTGATGCAGCGCGGAAATTCCAATGACTGATCGAGAAGTAGCCGCAGGCCCTTCTCCTCGGCGCGCAGGCGCATCATGTCGGCGACGTCGCGCACCATGCCGCCCAGGTCGAATGTCGCCACTTCCAGCTGCACGCGCCCCGCCTCGATCTTGGCCATTTCCAGCACGTCGTTGATCAGCGTCAGGAGGTGTTCGCCGCTGCGGTTGATGATGTCGAGCTTTTCGCGCTGGCCGGCGCTGGCGTCCGGCTCGCGGCGCATCAGGCTGGAGAAGCCGAGGATGGCATTCAGCGGCGTGCGTAGTTCGTGGCTCATATTGGCCAGGAAGATGGACTTGGCCTTGTTGGCTGCCTCGGCGGCGTCGCGGGCGACGAGGAGTTCGGCGGTGCGCTGCTGGACGGCTTCTTCGAGGCGGTTCTGGTAGCAGCGCCGCTCTTCCTCCATCTGCCGCCGCTCCGAGATGTCGCGAACCAGAGCGAGGTTGTAACCAGCCTTGTCATACTCAAAGTAGTTGGCGCAAATCTCGACAGGAATAATGCGACCGTCCTTGGTCCTGTGGCGCCCTTCGAAGATCAGGAAGCGATGCTCTTGGAGATCACGCCAGTGGCTGGGCCAACGGCGCATTGGAAAGTCGGGGTCGACGTCGGCCACGCAAAGCGCGAGCAGTTCCTCTCGGCCATACCCAAGCATGTGGCACGACGCTTCATTGACAAAAACAAATCGTGCATTTTCGTCGATAAGGAAGGCGGCTTCTCGCACATTATTCAAGGCAAAATTCAATAGAAACAGGCTCTGTTCCGCCTGTCTTCGTTCGGTGATATCACTAAACATCGCAAACGAGCCTTGGAAATTCCGCTCGTCGTCGAACATCGGCGTCGCGGATGCCAAAGCCCATACCGTCCCGCCGTTTCTGTGTCGGAGTCGGCGCTCGTATTGCTCGGGTATTCCGTGGCGGCAGTTGTCAATCTTGTGCTGGTGGTCGGGTATATCCTCCTCGAACAAAAAGCTGGTAACAGGGCGGCCAAGCATTTCTTCGGCCGTAAAACCTACCATTTCGGCTATCCTGCTGTTGGCGAAAGTTATTGCTCCATCAGCGTCAATGACCAGAACGCCTTCACTCGCCGTATCCACCAAACGGCGATACTTCGCCTCGCTCGCCTGCAGCGCCTGATAGGTACGGGCATTTTCTAGAGAGATGGCCGCCTGCGAGAGAAGCATTTCCAGTAGGCGAATCCTTTCCGGGGTAAAAGCGGCGGCAGTCAGGTTGTTTTCAAGATACGCGACTCCAACCAGCACACCGCGGCTCAGAAGCGGACAGCAAAGCAACGACTTGATCCTGTTGCGCTTGATATAGGGATCGCTGGCGAACGCTCCTCGACGCACAGCGTCGTCCAGCAAGACCTGCTCCTTGGTACGAGCGACGAAGCGAAGGACACTGCCCGGCACTTGATCGCTAGTGTCCAAATCCAGGGCATGTGGCGCCTCCACTTTTGAAACACCAATCTGCGCCTTGGCCGCAAGAAGCCACCCGCCGTCATTCTGCAAGATAAGGGCGCCGCTCTGGGCCCCCGCATTCTCAACGACAATCCGCATGGTCTGGGCAAGCAGCCGGTCAAGTTCCATTTCCTTGGAAATTGCGTGCGTCGCCTTCATCACCGTGGTCAAGTCCAGGGGAGCCGGCCCCTCGGCGGGGAGCGTCTGCGCCGATTTCGCGAGCAGGTCCGGGTACTCGACTTCGAGCGCTTTCACCTTTTTCGATGCCTGCCAGCGGACATAGGCCTCATAGGCGCTGCGCAGGTGAAATCCGGCAGCGTTTTCCATGCCTTGTCCACGATAGAAATCCGCTGTCAGCTCACAGGCGAGCGCCTCTTCCTGAACAAAGCCGTTTGTTCTCGCCCCGCCTATAGCCCTTTCGTAGAGCCCTGCGGCGTTCCACTCCTCCCCCCCGATGCGAGCGAGTTCCGCAGCGACTAGATCGGCTTTGTGCTGAAAGTTCATGGGCGCCAGTCGCGCAAATCGCTCGAGTCTGCTCAGGTTTTCACGGACTTCGTCGAGTGCCTGAGGGGCGCTATTCAACCCGAATTTGACGAGCGTCAGCGAACTGTAAAAGTGGAAAACAGGGACGGCGAAAGCGGCCTGAAAGCCCGCTTGCCGCGACTTCACCTCGGTCAGCATCGCTTGTGCTTCGCCGGGTTCAGTTTCGCCCAGCAGGTAGACGGCGATGAGCTTGCTGAGGAAGTAATAGGCGAGACCGCACTGATCATTCGACGCCTTCGCTGATGCCAACCAAGCGTCCTCGTCGAACACGTCCAACTCGGCCAAGTGCTCGTCGAGACCTGCGAGACGTTGAACTTCCAGGGCATGAAAAGCGACCCAGTTCCATATATAGGCCAGCCTCATGCCAGCTATGACGTTCAGGTTCTTCGCCAGCCGAACCATGAGCTGGCTGAGCGGTTCGCCCATGAAGAACGCTGCCGTACAGGTATTGAAAGCGGCGTAACTGCCGGAGGTGAGGTCTCCCGATTCGGGCGCTGCGCCGATCGCCTCTTGAAGGGTCGAAAGCGTATCCCGCAGATGTTCGGTCCAAGGCTGAATCGTACAGCCGTAGATGTTGAGGAGGCGGCACCGCAACCGCCTGGCTTCCAAGGGCTCCAGCATCGCTATGGCGGCCTTGGCCAAGCTGGAGCCCAATTGCACATGAGTACCGGTGGCGCACAACGCCAGCGCAAAGGCGGAATAGGCGAAAGGGGACAGCGCGCAATTGCCGTGCCGCAGAGAGTTTTCGGCCATGGCCGACGCCCACACCAGGAAAAACTGCGGCGAACCTGCGTAAGCGGGCTCCCCCAGTTCGCTGAGTATGGAGATGCAGGCCAGTTCCTCGGGGGATGTCATGGCAGGCAGACTGGACAGCTCTTTGATCGTCCGCTCCTTGAGAAGGCGCAGGGCACTCCCCATGTGCGCTTCGACTTCGTCGGCGGCCGGTTCTCCTGGCAACGGCAGGCCGAGGCGCTGCAGAACCTCCAAGCCCCGCGTGATCGCCGGGAGCAACTTGCCCTGGGCGGTCAGTGTCCTGATTTCGGTCTTGTAGGCTGGGACCTCATCGAGCAAGCACGACGCATGCGTATGGACAGCGGTCGTCAGCTCTTGCATGCAGCCTTGTCTTCCACTGATGCCGGCGGCGTCTGCGGCTTCCACATGGAGGTCGAGCATGAGCCGATAGCGATCCTCCCAAGATTCCGCGCCCAGCAATCGAAGGCCGGCTTCGAAGTATTCCAGCGCGGCAGAAAAAGCTGCTCTCGACTTCGCCTTCAGGCCAGCATCGAGGTTAAGCTTGGCAATTTGGCATCGTTCTTCTAGTGTTGCAAAAAGGTTGGCGCCGATATTGTTGCGGCGATCGACGATCCGGCCCGCTTCTCCTCATCGAAGAACGTTGGCGCCCATTTCGGTTTGACACCAAGAAAATATCAGTCAGGGGAAATCGATGTGACCGGCCGGAGTTCCAAGACGGGGGATGCCGGCGTGCGCGCTGTGCTCTACGAGGCCGCTCACATTATCCTGACCATGCCAGTGAAAGGCGGTAGCCTGAAGAGTTGGGCGGCAAAAGTCGCCCAGCGTGCGGGGATGAAAAAGGCGAAAGTTGCGCTTGCCAGAAAGCTTGCGGTGATCCTGCATCGTATGCTGGCTGACGGTACCAGCTTCGGTGCCGCAAAGGCCTGCGGGACCGTGGCTGCGGCGGCATAGAAGGAGAAGCAATCAAGGGTTTCGGGAGGGTCGAACACCAGCCTTCCCGAAGCGGCGTCCCTGCCGGGACGATGGATTGGGTCAGGCCGCAATGGCTGCAGGCGGTGCTTGCCACGGCAAAGCAACCCCGCTCCTAAGATTGGACCGGCCCTTTCCTTTTCAGACACCATCAGGCGGCGGCCCAGCGCCGACCCCGTACAGAAGCAAGACTCCGGCAGTGGAATGACGCAAATGAGGGATTGACTAACGGAGGCCCGTTACAGAAGCGGTCGCTCACTGGAAACGATGACCATGGATAGCGGCGTTACGCTACCGATCAAGGGCGGAAGATTGCGCATCAACAGGGTGGGCTTCCATCTTGAACCGTGGCTTGCGGCTCGTGCCGTCACCGTTCCCTGGTCCAACATCAGCTTTGTTTGCATCACCCCGGCCGTCACACGCAGCGGAACGGGGTGGCAAACCTTCAGGGGTGAGCCTGTGACGGCTGGAACCTTGCGCGGCGGTCTCCCCTTCTACTCTTTCGCGCCCGTGCTGAAAGATCGCCACTTGGTCGCTCCCGGCCGCAGCCGGCTCGTGCGGTTTTGGCTAAAACGCGCCGCGTGGGCCAGAGCCCTGGTGGACGCCAGCGGCAAGGTCCTCCCCGGCGAGGGGTTCATGGATCTTGAGCTATCGCGGCGCGGTATCCGCCGTTCGCCGGAAAGCCTCATCAGGGCGCTCGATCTCATCGAAGAGCACAGCCGGTTCGATTTGATTGTGTTCGACATGTAACTCCCGGAACCGCTGGCGGTTGGACAGGCCGCCGCCTGCGCTTGTCAACGCTGAGAAAATTGCGGCTGTTGCCGGACGGTGAACAAGGCACGAGCAGCATGGCATGAAGCGCGAGCGTGCCAAGCCTTCCAGGCTATGACGCCGCCCTTTTGCGGACACCCGGCTCGACAGGCGCACGAATCTCCGGTAGGCGCTCGTCATCCGAGCACTCTCTGGGGAAGCGGCGCCTTGGAAACGAGCCTCTATCTGCCGGTCAAACGGTTTCTCGAAAATCTGGGCTTCGAGGTGAAGGGTGAGGTCTGCGGCTGCGATCTGGTGGCGCTGAAAGAGGGCGCACCGGCGGCCGTCGTCATCGGCGAGCTGAAACTCACCTTCAATCTCGATCTAGTGCTGCAGGCGGTTGACCGCTCCGCGGCCTGCGACGAAATTTGGCTGGCTGTGCGCGCGTCGCGGCGCGGGCGCGGCCGTGAACGCGACTCAAGAGTACGCAAGCTGTGCCGGCTGCTCGGCGTCGGCCTGCTCTGTGTGACGGCGTCGGGCGGCGTCGAGGTGCTGGTGGAACCTGGCCCCTGGCGTCCGCGGCGCGACGCCAGGCACCGCTCCAAAATCGTCAGCGAGCACCGCCGCCGCCAGGGCGATCCAGCGGCCGGCGGAAGCACGAGGCGTCCCGTGATGACCGCCTACAGGCAGCAGGCGCTCCTTTGCGCCGCAGCGTTGTTGCAGGCGCCAGCGCGGCCGCGGAACCTGAAGAGTATGGCGCTGGACGCGCCGAAAATACTGCTCAGAAACGTTTACGGCTGGTTTGTCCGGGTCGAACGAGGCGTGTATGCACTCACGGACAGCGGCAGGGCAGCCTTGATCCGGTGGCCAACGGTGCTGCCCGCCGCGAACGCTGGCGTGGCATAAGTCTATCCGGGATATGCCCCATCTTTCGGTGGATTTCGGTCTGGCCTACCAGCCTGCAGCCGCACGGCCGGAATCGCTGTCAGCTATCAATGCCGTCATGGAGCGCAAGGCGGAAGGCCTCCGCGAAAGACTGCCTGATGTGGGGGTGGACCAGGATCAATGTAGTTTGCTCTAATCCTTCCACCTACACGCGGCAGCTTTAGGGTTACTCGCGACTGCATAATGTGACAGCTTCCAACGGTCGTAATTGGAGCGTGTCGGCCGACTACCGGCCCAATCCAAGTAGCATTTCCCCGCTGATCAGCGTGCTCAGCGGTAGTTCAGGCCCCTCAAGCGCCCATGCCATACGCTACCCCCTCCGCGGCAATCTTGGATACAGCCCCGGCATCAGCCCCGGCGCCAGTGCGGCCGGGAAAGCGATCCGGAACGGCGCCTTGTGCGTCAGCGCGGTGATGATGCCGCGTTTGTGCAGCGCTGCCGTCACCCGGCGCGATTTGCTCTCGTCGAAGCCCGCGATCTCCGCCGCGTCTTTGCGCTCCAATTCACGGTGCGCGAGGATGTGGGCGAGCACGCGTGTCGAGTTCGGCATCATCCCGCCGGTTCGCTCTTCCTCCTTGGCCCTATCGATGATGCGCTTGTAAAGCTCGGCGGGCTGCATCAACTCGGCCATGAAGCTCACCTGGTGGAGGCACGTCTCCAGGAAAAACGCGGTGAAATCGGCCAGCGTTTCCTCGCTCAGATCGCCGCGGCCATCAAGCGCATTACGCCGCTACAGATCGCAGGCTTGGAGGTGCCCTTCATAGGCGGTCTCATTGCGCGCCAGCCGACCACACGCCGCCGGTGTCGAGCGCATCGCGTAGGAAACGAGCCGCGCCACGCGCCCATCGCCATCGGCAAAGGGGCGTATCCACAGAAGGCGGTGATGCGCGCCCGCGATCTGCTGAGAACAACACGCCCGCCGCCCAGCCTGCTTTAACGCGCGAACCGATTACTTTCGTGATGGGGTTGAGATGGCGGCCCCGGTTTCGTTCACCGCGGCTTTCAGACGCCGGCCGGGCCGCCAGCGCCCGGAATCATCGGAACAACGAGAAGCCGTTCACGCCGTGCAACCACCAAGGGCAAGTTGATCGCCACTAAAGGCTTTCCGCGCGCAGCGCTTTCAGGATCACTGGGTATTCGAAATTCCCGGCCAGCCCCTCCAAGGTGCGGCCAAGTTCGGCATCGAATTCAGTAGCCTTCCTGATGGCTGCTGCGATTTTCTCGCTATCCAGGCTCTCAAGCGCGGCCTTGAGTTCTTCACGCAGGGCTGCTGGCAGGCTGGCCAGCATCGCCGGTGTCAGCGCTTTGGCCGTGTCAGCAACCGTGCCGGGCGCGGCGAGCCGGTAAAGGTATTTCACTCCGAGTTGCCGGGCCAGACAGTGGTAAATCTCATCGAACCGGTACGGCTTGCGCACGAAATCGTCCATGCCGGCTTCGAACAGTTCGTGTTGCAGCTCCTTGAAAACCGACGCTGTCACCGCAACAATCTTCACCTCCCGGCCGCCAGGAAGCTCGCGAATGCGCCGCGTGGCTTCGATGCCGTCCATCACCGGCATGTGCCGATCCATCCAGATGAGATGTGGACGCCACTCCTCAAAGATTTTGACGGCCCGTTCGCCGTTCTCCGCCACCTTGGGGTCGACTCCGATGGTGTTCATCAATTTGACCAGCAGCATCTGGCTTTCCGGGTGGTCTTCGGCGATGAGGATGCGGTAAGAGGGCGTTCCTGGCGCAAGGCCGCACACCTCCCTGGCTTCCGCCTCAAACGGCGGGGCGCCAATCTCCGCTTCCCCCGGCAATTCCACCGGCAGTTCGACCCGGAAAACGGACCCCTTACCCAACGTGCTTTCCACGCCAATGCTGCCGCCCATCAGTTCCACGAACTGGCGCGAGATGGCCAATCCCAGCCCGGTGCCCCTTTGTGCGCCGGATTCGGCCAGTTGCATGAAGGGCTTGAACAAGCGTTTCTGGTCTTCAGGTGCGATGCCAGGGCCGGTATCCTCGACCTCCATCAGCAAGTGACCCGGGGCATTCGGCTGCACCCGCAGGCGGATGGTTACGCCGCCATGCTCCGTGAATTTTACCGCATTACCGGTGAGGTTGACCAGCACTTGGCGCAGGCGTGCCTCATCCCCCTTGATGAAGCGCGGAAATTCGGACGACTGGTCGAGCAGCAGTTGCAAGCCTTTCTCTTGGGCACGCAGCCGCATCATGTCCGCGACGTCGCGCACCATGGCGCCGAGATCGAACGGGGCGATCACCAGTTGCGTGCGTCCAGCTTCTATCTTGGCGATGTCCAGCACGTCGTCGATCAGGGTCAGTAAATGCTCGCCGCTGCGGTTGATGACGTCGAGATTTTCACGCTGGCTGCCTGTCAGCTGGGGATCGCGGCGCATCAGGCTCGAAAAGCCGAGAATGGCGTTCATTGGCGTACGCAGCTCGTGGCTCATATTGGCCAGAAACACGCTCTTGGCCTTGTTGGCGGCTTCCGCCGCGTCACGCGCCAGAAGCAGCTGCGCGGTGCGTTCGGCGACGCGCTGCTCCAAATCCTGATTGAGCTTGCGAATTTCTTCTTCCGCGCGCTTGCGTTCGGTGATGTCGCGACCGATAGCGAGTACACTGGTCACTTCCCCATTCTCGTCGCGCTCCACGATCAAGCGCATGTGATAAACAATCGGTTCTTTGCCCGGAACGGGCACAGTTAATTCAATTTCTCCGTTTTGGCCGCTGGCGAGAGCGGTGTCCACGGCTTGTGCGTAGGTTTCGCAACTCCATTCGGAATGGAATTCGCCGATGCGTGTGCCGAGCATTCGCGCGGCGTCAACGCCGAGGGTTTCCTCGAACACCTGGTTGACGTAAACAGCCCGTCCTTCCAGATCGTAACGGACGATACAGTCCGGCAGATTAGCCACCAGCGTACTGAATTCATGTTCTCGTGCCCGTAGCAAACGGTCGCTCCGCTCACGCTCAAGTTCGGCTGCAGCGCGTGTTGCAACCACTTGCAGCAGTTGGGTAACCGGAGCATCTTCAGCAATCGGCTTATTGCCCATGACTGCGATCAGACCCATCGCCCGGCCTGTCGAATCCCAAAGCGGAATGCCGATATAACTTTCCACGCCCATTGCGGGCAGCAGTTTATCTTCGGGAAACAGTTGCTGAACACCCTGCGGATAAATGCAGAGCTGCCGCCCCATAACGTTTTCGCATGGTGTACCCTTAATGGGATAGCGGATGTTGGGTTCGATCGCGCCTTTGGCATACAGTGCCACTGTCTCCGCCACATCCGAATTCTCAACTAACCTGTCGATGATAACGTAATCCATCTCGAGTTTTTCGCCGAGAAACTGCGCCAGCGCATCGAAAAAGCTTTCCGCGGCGGTCTTCCAGCCCCGTTGAGCGACAAATACCAAGGCATCTTCTAGGCGCTTGCGTTCGGTGACATCCGTTCTGACGCCCAATATCCGCGTTACCCTCCCCTCCTGATCGTGCTTGATGGCGAATCCCTTGACATGCCCCCAACGATAGGTGCCGTCAGCGTGGCGTATTCTTGCCTCATATTCATATTTCCGGGAAAAACGAGCTGATGCCCCCCTGTCCAGCACCGCTTGTATCTTTTCTTCGACAAGAGCCCGGTCGTCCGGATGTATCCGCTCCATCCATTCAGTCCGATCTTCCGTGCCGTACTTCGGCTCGTAGCCAAGCATGGTGTAATACACGGGCGAGGCAAGCCAGCGATCTTGCTCTACATTCCAGTCGAAGATGCCGATCTGCGTCGCCTCAAGCGTTAGCCGCAACCGCTCTTCGCTGTCCTGCAACGCCTCGTAAACAACTGCATTCTCAAGTGAGGTCGCTGCCTGGGCAGCAACCGCTTTGAGGACAGCCAAACGATCGGGCGTGAAAACATGGGGAACGAGATCGTTTTCCAGATAGAGCACCCCTATCAGTCTGGTTTTCTCGGTGATGGGGAAACACAATACGGACTTGGGGCGCTGGCGCGTAAAGTACTCGTCGGCTGAATAGGGGTTCGCGCTGGTGGCGTCATGAAGGAGCACATGGTCCCAGCTGCGGCGCACGTGATCGATGATGGAGCTAGGCAGCATGGCCTGCGGGACTCCTGGATCCCTGTGGATATGCGTGACGACGTCCTGGTTGTCGACGCGGGCATCGGCAGCCAGCACCAGTTCGTCGTGCCGGACTAGGAGCAGATAGCCTTTCTGGGCGCCTGCGTTTTCCAGCACGATCCGCATCAGGGTCGTCAGCAGGTTGTCGAGGAGGATATCGCCGGAGATGGCCCGATACGGTTCACACTCGCCAGTCTCGCGGACCGGATCGGTCACGGTGTCGTCGTGATTCGTCATCGTCAACACAGACTCTGATGGCCGTTGCTGCAAGCCATGCCGAAGCCGGTGAGCTTGGCCTAGCCTGCGGCAGTAGCAAAAATGTTGGCCGGTTTGACGTCCTTGTGCACCAGCCTCGTGCCGTGCACCGCGGCCAATGCCGCCGCGATCCCGGTGGCAATGCGAAGGAAGGTCTCGATTTCCAGCAGCGCTTCCATGAATTCCGTGAGGGGCGGAGAGCGGCAATCCTCCAGTATCAACCTCATCCGCCCCGTGCTTCGCTCGATTTCGAGCGGCGTTACGGCGAATTCCGGGCTCAAATCGCGCGCAATTTGGAGTTCGTGTTCGAGTTGACCAAGGATTCCTGCCGACGGTCGCCCAGAAGCCGGAACCTTGATCAGCACACACCGACCGCTGGGTGAGAACGCGCGATAGAGGAGGAAGTCCTCCGTCTCGCTGACAAGAGCCAAGTCCGCGTAACCGAAGGCTGCAAGTTCTTGTGGCGCAGTTTGTAAAATACGCTGCATTTGCCCGTTCCGAACCCCGGCGCTTGGAAACCGTGGTGTTGTAGTGAGCGCAGGCGCCAGGCGTCCCCCCCACATCCTACAACCCACCGTTTTCGCGAATTGTCTCAACTATTCATTGCGTTTTGTTTGAGGGGGCGCTGGAAATTCGGAGAGCATTATCCGGGCTAGAACGCGCGACCTCTGCCGCACGCGCGCGCGTGGTCGGCGGCATTGTCGATATGCTGGATCTTGAACGACTCGACGATATCGTGGACGGCCATGTTCGCCGGAGGCGCAGGCGGTTTATCAGCGGTACAAGGGGCGGCACCTGGCGGAGGGCGGTAAGCTATGAGAGCAGATCATCCTCGACGATTTCGCCGACTTCGAGAAGCGCGGCCTGAAGCACCTGCAGATGCTGGAGGTGCGGGCGCTGCTCAGGGGCGGTAGGGCGAGGTGACGTTCCGCGCAATCTGCGCGGAGGGAGTTCATGGGTGGCGAAGCGGATCCGGGCGGGTTTGAGGGGGACGAGGAAGTCACGCGTGCGCTGGGTTACCACCCTGGCGAGAGACTGCTCATTGACGATCAACCGCCGCAAGATCGGACAACCGCCAACTGCTGCTTTTGGAGCGTCGCGTTCATTCAGTTTGGACGTGACCGCGGAACTACCTCGAAGTGATATCATAACCGAGACTTCGGTAGCCTGACTGCCGCTTCAGTGCCATGCGGGCGAGCATTCCAACGCCAGAGTCGACATAGTCGTAGACGATGACCTCGCGCTTGGCGTGATGCTCGCGATGCAAGCGGCCGACGTACTGAGCGAGTGTTCCCTTCCAAGAGATCGGCATGGTCAAGAACAGCGTGTCGAGGGAGGCGTCGTCGAAACCTTCACCGAGATAGCGTCCGGTCGCGAGAACGAGGCGTTCTTCAGAATCCGGGCGTTTCAAACCTTCTTCCGCCGAGCGCTGCTCAGTTGCGCTCATACCGCCGTGTAGGACGACAAGGTTTCGCGTAAACTTCTCGAGCCGCGCTCGGAAATATTCGAGGTGATCACGCCGTTCGGTTAAGATGACCGGTCGGCGCCCTGCCTCCAAGCTGAGCATCACGTCGTCGAAGATAAGATCATTGCGTTTTTCGTCCTGCGCCAGCGCTGCATAAATCGTCGTCATCTGCGTCTGCCCCTGCGCTTCCTGGTCCGGTCTAAGTTGAAACCCGGTCTCCCTGAGGCGCGCCGTGTGGCTGAACGACTGGGTGGCAGCCTGCGTCTTTGCGTCGACCCGGTAGCGCACCGGTCCGCATTGCATAAAGATGATCGGGTGATGGCCGTCCTTGCGGGCGACCGTGGCTGACAACCCCAGGACGTACCGCGCCTTGGTGCGTCGCGCGACCAATTCGAAACTAACGGCGGAAAGATGATGGCACTCGTCGACGATCAGGTGGCCGTAGTCCGCAACCGGGTCACTTACCTCGCCGTGGCGTACAAGGCTTTGGATGAGCGCGATGTCGATCCGGCCGGACGGCTTGCGCTTGCCTCCGCCAATCGTGCCGATGTCCCCGTCCGTCACAGACAGAAACGACTGTAGACGCGCGCGCCACTGATCGACGAGTTGGCGGCGATGAACGAGAACGAGCGTGTTGACACCACGCACCGCGATCATCCTCGCACCAACCACAGTCTTGCCGAACGCCGTTGTGGCGGCCAGCACACCATAATCATGAGGCTCGATCGCGGCGACAGCGGTTGCTTGCACGTCATGCAGAGTTCCTTGGAACTGAACATCGAGCGCCTGACCGGACTGGCGTTCGTCTTTGAGCTGCGCGGTCGCTCCGTTCAACCTGAGCAGCTCGATTGCTTCATCGAGGCAACCACGAGGCAAGCCAACGTGGCGCGGGTGAAGCTCGGCACAAGAGATGATGCGCGGTTTGCCAAATGTTGGAAGACGTATGGCTTGGGCACGGTAGAATTCCGGGTTCTGGAAAGCCGCAATCCGCACCAGCTGAGCGACTATTGACGAAGGCAAGCCGGTTCGGTCGACATAGACTTGGTCGCCGAGCAAGACGTCAACTTGTTCGGGCATTGGCTCCTTGGAGGGCTGTGTTTGCCGTCGCCGCGACGGCATCATCTTCCACGGCTCGTCCGCATTCTCGTCATCGACTGGCAACCTGACACCGGTGGCGCCACCCGGCATCTCTGCCTCGGCTTTCGCGATCACGGCCGTGACCTCATTGG
The DNA here is from genome assembly GCA_050290865.1 of Rhodomicrobiaceae bacterium. Classification (GTDB taxonomy): domain Bacteria; phylum Pseudomonadota; class Alphaproteobacteria; order Rhizobiales; family Rhodomicrobiaceae; genus JARRLC01. The sequence continues at coordinate 13,940 of JBNKIW010000025.1, forward strand.
AAGACATCCGGCGCTGGCTCGAGAGAAACGCCCACTGGTCTTCGTGGGGCCGCAGATTATCGTCGACGAAGACGCTGTTCCCGTTCTCCCGTGCACGGCGCTGCAAGGGCAGCGCGATCAGGTTACCAAAGCCGCCGCCCGGCATTATGTCCTGGCTCGGAAACAACCGATCGTAGGACTTGAAGCCGATCTCCGGGCGCCGGTTCATTGCGCGCGTCAACAACAGCGTTCCAAGAACACGTGCGTCCGCTGCCGCGACGGGCTCGGAGAAGAACAGCCAGACGTGGCCTCCGTTACCGGAACGCGACCGCTCAAGCGCGACGGGCACATCGCAATCGCGGCAGCTTGCGATGAACGCCAAAGCGTCGGTCGACCAGTTTTCATCATCGAAGTCGACGGCCAGGAAACTGCACGTGTCGTCGAAGAACAGCGGATAGACCCCGACGACGAAATCTTTGCCTCGACCGTTGGGCCGAACGCGGTCCTCACCACGGAGATGGCATTCGATGACCTCAGCTGTCACCGGAATGAACGCCTTGTTTGGGCAGTCGCCGCACTTGACCTGCGGCTTGCCGCACACGCCGCGCACCCATTCGTTGGCGCACGCTGGAGCATATCCAGAGCGTCCGGTCTTCGGGTTATCCCATCGCACCGGGAATACGTCCGTGCGTCCACTGAATAGGCGGCAGAAGAGTGCGACCTTCTCCCTGGAAGGTGATCCATTTGTGACCGAAGGCTTGGGACCGGCGACGGGAGGTGGGCACTCCTGTGATTGGAGTTCAGTCGCAACTTTTCTATGTTTCAGCTCGGCTATTCGAACTTCGAGCCGCGCGCGCTCCTGATCCAGCTCCGCAAGTTGCTGGCGAAGGATTTCGATCTCCTCGTCTGGCCCAGCACCATTCATTGCGAAGCCTTGCCCGATAGTGTTGTGGCTGCGAGTTCGACAATCACCATAATCATGCTTGCAATTTTAATGGCTCGCGTTAAATATACAAGGATGTTGAAGCGACGCCTCCAAACTCGAATCCGTGCCGACCTTGAAGCTGAGGCCGCCGTCGCCTTGCTCGGTCCGCGACAGGTTGGAAAGACAACGCTGGCGCTGGAAATAGCAGATGCTGTCCCGTCGATCTATCTCGACCTTGAGGACCCGGCCGACCGCGACAAGCTGGCCGATCCGGCGCTCTACCTCCAGGCCCACGAGGATAAGCTTGTGGTCCTCGACGAGATCCAGAATGCACCCGGCCTCTTCGGCGTCCTTCGCGGCTTGATCGACAAAGGCCGCCGCAAGGGCCACAAGACCGGCCGGTTTCTCCTCCTCGGTTCGGCGTCGATCGATCTCCTGCGTCAGTCATCTGAGAGCCTTGCCGGCCGGATTGCATATCGAGAACTCAGTCCTCTTGATGTTACAGAAACCGGCCGCGAGAAGCTGGATGTGCTGTGGCTTCGCGGCGGATTTCCCCAAAGCTTCCTGGCGCGCGGCGATGCCAGGAGCCTCGAATGGCGACGAGATTTCCTCCGTACTTACCTGACGCGCGACATCCCGTTACTTGAGCCGCGCATCCCCGCTGAGACATTGCGCCGGCTGTGGACGATGCTGGCGCATTCGCAGGGCACACTGCTCAACGCGTCGCGGCTCGCTACGGGGCTCAGCATCAGTTCGCCAACTGTCGCCCGCTACATCGATTTATTGGTCGATCTGCTACTCGTGCGGCGCCTCCAACCATTCCATAGGAATCTTGGCAAGCGGCTCGTAAAGTCGCCAAAGACGTACGTCCGGGACAGCGGCGTGTTGCACGCCTTGCTCGGGATACCGACGCTTGATGCTCTCCGCGATCATCCGATCGTCGGCCCAAGCTGGGAAGGCTTTGCCATCGAGACGCTGATCAATTGTGCCCCAGCGTGGACGGAACCATTCTACTACCGCACGTCGGCCGGTGCCGAGATTGATCTTCTGCTGGAGATGCCGGGTGATCGGCTTTGGGCCATTGAAATCAAGCGCAGCCTGTCGCCCAAGGTGGAGCGCGGCTTCCACATCGCTTGCGACGATCTGAAGCCGGAGCGCCGACTCGTTGTCTACGCAGGGGTTGAGCGCGTGCCGCTGCCACACGACGTCGAAGCAATTGGACTCGCCGCGCTTGCCGAGCAACTCACTGCACACAATTGATTGCGGATCGCGCCATCTGTCCATATGCCGATGGGAACCGCGCAATGCAAAGCAGCACCCGTATCCCCATGGGTCGACGGTACAAGCGACGATCGGGCTAGCGCGGCCGATCAGCGGCTGTTCTCATAGCCCGTGGCAGCAATACTATGTGATGTCGGCAGGCGCAGACCAGAGCTATCGTGCAGCGCGAGCTCATGAGGCGCTTGAATTCCGCCGCATAGCCGCCGAAACGTGTGCCATCTGGGTTAGGGATCGTTTCCCCTGATTGGAGCGTCGCGACCTATACCGTAGGTTGAGCGATTCCGCCATGTACACTGCGGAGACAGCAATGAACGGCGGGCACCGAACAGCCGTGACGCTAGCGCGCGTTGACGAACGGCTTTAGTGGCTTGGCAGCGGTAGCGTACCAGGAGCCCCGGCGACTGCTCATCAAAGATCAACGGCCGCGATTCTGGGACGCCATCGGTAGGGTTTTCCTCCATCGGCGCCTATCGTGGCAGAGGTCATCACGGGCGTCGCTGCACTGCTCGGGCGCCAGATCGAGCTCGGCTTCGCAGGTCATTTCACTGTCAGTCCGAGCTTGGCGGGCGGTACGGCTTCTGCGCGACTGCGCGTGTAGACGATTTCAAGCCGGCCGTTGGCGAATATGAGGGCTTTGATTTGTCCTAACTCAGGATCGTAGCTGTTATACGCCATTGGCTCCGCCTCGGCGTGGCCACACTCGTCGAACTCCGGCGCGCCCTCGTACAGCTCGTAACTGACAAGCTTCTCCTGGAAACCGGAGATGCGGCGTACCAGCGAATGGTTTTTTTCGCCCAACCTCACGCCTCTGTCGAGGATCTCGATTTGATCCGCCACCCAACAGTCGGGTGTGCAGCTGGCCGACGGCAAGGCCGCAATTAGGGTGATGACGGCTATGTACAAAGCCAGCCGGCCGGTATGGTGCGAGCGCACGCTGATGATCTCCTTCTCTTCGCGACGGCTTCGCCGGTTCGGAACATACCCAGGCACTTGCCCGCAGTTGGAGCAGATTGCTTCCTGCGCGATGTCCGCCACAGGACCGCAGCAATGCTGAGCGCGGCGTCACCCATCACCAGCCAGAAACAAAGAGCCGTCGTGCCGCCTTCAGGCTGATCTTCTGATATTTGGCGTAGGCCGCTGCCGCGCGTGCCCGGATACGCTGCGGCCTTTCGCCTGCCACCCAGCCGTCGAGGGCGGCCTTCAGCGTATAGGCTTCCGGCGCCATCAAACCTGTCGTCCACAGCAGCGGCCGGGCGCCGGTCGGGCGCAGAAAGAAGCGAAAGAACTGCCTGCTCTTGCAAGCCAGCATGATTGCCTCCCGCTTCTCCGCCGCCGCGCTGGTGAAGCGTCCCTTGAGCACGAATTCCATCAACGGCAAGGGTTCCATCAGGACATCATGCCCGACATACACAACCAGACTGGCCTTTTGCGGCAGGGGCGGCTTCGCGCCCCCAACTCTTCCGTCCAATTCAGCGATCCGCGGGGCCTGTCCGGCGGCGGCCTGGAAGAAATCGCGAAGCGCCCGTTTGATTTCGCGCCCGCGATAGGCATCCGCCACCATGTAGGTGCCGCTCGCGCGATGCAGAAAGACGCTTCGTTCCAAGACGAAGGCGTTGAGGTTCTTCGTTACGGCGATCTCTTTCCATGCGCGGCTTTTCCGGAAATACGTCCGCACGCCAAACATCGCGCCCCAGTAAAGGTTTCTCGCGGGATCGTCGCCGTTGCCGATGGCTGGGGGAACCGGAGCAATCCACTGGTGCTGATTGTCGGCCAACGCCACGAACACATGCACCAGCCGCGGTTGCGCCTGCGCCGAGTCATTGCATGACAGCGTGAACGCCGCGAGAACGCACAACCGGAAGATCAGGCGCATGACTGTCTCCGTATCCCCTACGAAAAGCCAACGCTTCTTATCGCGCCGTTCGAAGGCATTCTTTTGATCGTGTGCAGTTGCGGTCCTTCGCAGGAAGGCCACGATGTGGCGATGACGGATCCCACGGGGACCGGACAAATCCGCAAAGTCCCGCCGTGCATGCCGCATCGCGCGGTTCTGCGGCGGCCTGTTGCCGAAAAAGCCTGGAGAAAACCCTCGAATGGCGGGCCATTCCGGCTGACAAGGAGGCCAGACGAAGGAATGGAGCTACGCTTGTTTTCGACCCGCAGCTTGAGATTGGCGACTTTGGCGGCCGTCGTCTGCGCTGGCATCCTTTCGGCATCCGCCGCAGGCCATGAGGTGCCGCACGCGCCCACCCCGCCGAAAAGCCGTACCGCAGCATTCTCCTGGCGGTCGCTCGCCGCGGGTTTCGAAGTCGCCGAAATACCGGTTCTCAGCGGAGGCGGGGAAGTGGACCGCATCCTGCTGGCGCGGGTCGACCCGGCGCGCTTCCGTTTTATCCTGCGCCACGCCCCCGGTGGTGGTCGCAGCCTCAGCGAATGGATGAGCGCGCTCGGCAGCGTCATGGTGATCAACGGCAGTTTTTTCGCTCCTGGCGGAGAGCCCGTTACGCCCTTACTCAGCAACGGCATTCAATCCGGCCCCAGGGAATATCATGCCCGCCACGGAGCATTCGTGGCATCCGACAAATTCACCGGCATCCGCGACCTGCGCAAGAAAGACTGGCGCCAGCAGTTCCGCGACGCCCACGATGCCACGGTTTCGTATCCGCTTCTTCTTGGTACCGACGGACACAACACCGTCCAGTCCAGCGAGCACCGTGCCCGGCGCTCCTTTGTCGGCCGGGACGAAGCCGGACGTATCGTGCTTGGAACGACGCGGGCAGCGTTCTTCACACTGACGGGACTTGCCACATTCCTGCGCGCGAGCCCGTTGCATTTGCGCCTCGCCCTGAACCTCGATGGCGGGCCTTACGCCTGTCAGGCCGTTGCATATAAAGGCTTTGTACGTGACATTTGCGGTGCCGCAGAAGATGGGGGGGCGCCAACCAGGACGGCGGCCCGCGGTACGCGGCTGCCGATTGTGATGGCGGTTCTGCCCCGATAGCTGTGTGAGGATGTCGATGACGCGTTACCGTTTGATGCTGCTCCTTCTCGTGTCCGCTGTAGCACTGGCACTGCTGTGGTATCGGTCGCCACGCAAAGGGATACCGGCGTTCGGAGGTTCGGCGCTTTCGGTCCACCTCCCCGATGTCGCGCACTTTCAGCAGAACGACCCGCGATGGGCCGACGACCGGCTCGGTCTTCTCGACAATGGCGATACGCTGGGCTCGGCGGGTTGTGTCGTCGCCAGCGTGGCGACCGCGATGACCAATCTCGGTCATGCCATCGAGCCGGGGAAGCTGAACGCAGCGCTCGCGGCCGAAGGCGGCTTCACACCGCGAGGATGGTTGATGTGGAACGCCATTTCCCCCGTCAGCAAGGGCGGAATACGCGCCGAAGTGCACGCGGAACCCTCGCTCGAGAAGCTGGATGCGTGCCTGGCCCGCGGCGATTATCCGATCGTGAAGTTCCTCATTGGCGGCGTGATCCCGCATTGGGTTGTCCTGGTTGGCAAGCACGAGGGCACCTATTTCATGCGCGATCCACTGATCGACGCCCCCGCCCCCGCACCGCTAACGCGCCGGACGCAGGTCATTCTGTCGGTGCGGTGCATCGGCCGGACACCGCAGACGGCGGCATCGGGGCGATGACGTGAGCCGGGGCATACGCTGTTGGCGGTGAATGCTCACGGGGCGGCTGCATGCCGCAGAAACCTGCAGCGAAGCCCCGGAAATTCTAATTCACGTCGTCGGCGTCTCAATACGCCGCCATGCGTGCAAGATTTCGCGGGTATCCTTGAGGAAGGCGAAATAGCAACCGCCACCCGCAAATTGATCGAATTTCCGATCGATCCCAACGTTGCTGTAGTGACAGAATAGCAATGTGCCGACCCCGCCGTGACCGACAAATAGAACATCTCCGCCCCGGTCTCGCGCCAAGACGGTTTTCACTCCCCGGACGATGCGCGCTTGAGCGTCGATGGCGCGCTCCCATCCGCGCACGCTCGTCGCAGGCTGGGCGGAGAACCGATCTGCTGTCGCCTCGAATTCGGCCTGCGACAGCACACCCGTCGCGGAGCGATCATTTTCATGCGTCGCTTCCCGGACTTCCACTTCCACGCCAAGATGCCGGGAGATGATCTCAGCGGTTTCGATCGCCTTCCGCTCGGCGCTGGATACGATCTGCGTCGTCTCGCGCAACCAGCCGGATTTGGCGGCAATTTGTGCGTGGGGTGCGGCCCGTTTCCAACAGACGCCACTGCGGCAGCGGGATCGAAGGATCGATCACGACTTCGGGGGGGTAAGATAGCGTACGACTGCCTTACATTCGTCCATGATCAATCGCTCCCCCATTCGGCCACGGGAAACCGAGCCCCTGTGACCGCGCTTAGCGTAGCCACTTTTTCGGGCGATTCTGAGTGAATGTGTGGGCGGCAAAACACTACGAAATGGCGCCTAAAGGCCGAAAGCCGACTCTGGGATGACAAGCAGCGAGCGGCAGAAGTTACGGGTATCGCGCCTCCTCTTGTTCCGTGCTTAGGACGTGAACAAACACATTCCTTGCGATTAAGCGTCGAGCTACAACCGTCCGATGAGAACCACTCAAGATACGGCATTGCACACATGCGACAAAACATCACGCAAAAGTGAACATGGCGGTGGAATATTTGCCGCCGTCTCCCTTCCCGCACACAATGCCAACATTGGTGAACGGCATTTTTGGGGAGGACAGTAAATGTTCCGGATGTGGCGATTAGCATATGTAGTGCTGACGATAATGTTTCTGGCCGCGGCCGGCCCCATGGGCGCGCAGGCACAAAGCGCGGCTGACATCAAGGTCCTCAATAAGCAAATTCACCAACTTTTCGGCCAGGGAAAGTTCGCGAAAGCGGTCCCGCTCGCGAAACAGGTGCTTGCGGCCCGCGAGCGGGTGCTGGGCAAGGAGCACCCCGATACGCTTGCCAGTGTGAACAATCTGGCGGTGCTGTATCAGGCCCAGGGCCGTTATGGGGAGGCCGAGCCGCTTTTGAAGCGCGCCCTCAAGACGGAAGAGCGGGTGCTGGGGAAGGAGCACTCCTCGACGCTTCAAAGCGTCAACAATCTGGCGGCGTTGTATCAGGCCCAGGGCCGCTATCGGGAGGCCGAGCCGCTCTGCAAACGCGCCCTGGAGGCCCGCGAGCGGATGCTGGGGAAGGAGCACTCCTCGACGCTTCAAAGCGTCAACAATCTGGCGGCATTGTATCAGGCCCAGGGCCGCTATCGGGAGGCCGAGCCGCTCCATAGGCGCGTCCTCAAGGTTCGCGAGCGGGTGCTGGGCAAGGAACACCCCAACACGCTTGGCAGCGTCAACAATCTGGCGGCGCTGCATTTCGCCCAGGGACGCCATGGGGAGGCCGAGCCGTTCTACAAACGCGTCCTCAAGGTTCGCGAGCGGGTGCTGGGCAAGGAACACCCCGACACGCTTGCCAGCGTCAACAATCTGGCGGCATTGTATCAGGCCCAGGGCCGCTATCGGGAGGCCGAGCCGTTCTACAAACGCGCCCTGGAGGCTTTCGAACGGGTGTTGGGCAAGGAGCACCCCTCGACGCTTCAGAGCGTCAACAATCTGGCGGTACTGTATCAGGCCCAGGGCCGCTATCGGGAGACTGAGCCGCTCTGCAAACGCGCCCTGGAGGCCCGCGAGCGGGTGCTGGGCAAGGACCATCCCGACACGCTTGCGAGCGTCAACAATCTGGCGGCGCTTTATCAAGTTCAAGGCCGCCATGGGGAGGCCGAGCCGCTCTTCAAACGCGCCCTGGAGGCTTTCGAGCGGGTGCTGGGCAAGGACCATCTCGACACGCTTCAAAGCGTCAACAATCTGGGGTTGGTGTATAACGACCAGGGCCGCTTTGCCGAGGCCGAGCCGCTCTACAAACGCGCCCTGGAGGTCTCCGAGCGGGTGCTGGGCAAGGACCATCCTGGCACGCTTGCCAGCGTCAACAATCTGGCGGCGTTTTATCACCACCAGGGTCGCTATGGGGAGGCCGAACCGCTTTACAAACGCGCCCTGGAGGCTTTCGAGCGGGTACTGGGCCAGGACCATCCCGACACGCTTCAAAGCATCAACAATCTGGGGTTGCTGTATAACGACCAGGGCCGCTTTGCCGAGGCCGAGCCGTTTCATAGGCGCGCCCTAGCGGCCCAAGAGCGGGTTCTGGGGCAGGAGCACCCTTCGACGCTTCTAAGCGTCAACAGTCTGGCGGCATTGTATCACCACCAGGGTCGCTATGGGGAGGCCGAGCCGCTCCATAGGCGCGTCCTCAAGGCCCGAGAGCGGGTGCTGGGCAAAAAGCATCCCGACACGCTTCAAAGCGTCAGCAATCTGGCGTTGCTGTATTTCGCGCAGCGTGATTGGACCCGTGCCGCTCAGTTCTGGCAGCGCAGCACTACCGCCATCTCTGCGCGCACGTTACGCGGCGCCAGCGGAACGGGTAAGAAAAAAGGCGAGGCCGAGCAATTTCGCTGGCAATTCTCAGGGCTTGTCAAGGCGGTATACCGTCTGGCGCCGGAAGGCCGCAGCCCAGATGCGGCAGCATCGCGCGAAATGTTCAAGACGGCGCAGTGGGCGCTTTCCTCTGAGGCGGCGCAATCGTTGATGCAGATGGCGGCGCGCGGCGCCAAAGGTCACAAAACGCTGGCGATCCTGGTGCGCGAGCGCCAGGATTTGGTAGCGGAATGGCAGAAACTTGACGCTTGGCACAACGTCGCGCTCGGTCAGGAGATTACGAAGCGCAATGCCAAGGCCGAAGCTGAGAATTCAGCCCAGCGCGCTGCCATTGGCAAGCGGATTGCCGAGATCGACAAGCGATTGGCGACGGAGTTCCCGGATTATGCCGCGCTCACCAGTCCGGCGCCAATATCGGTTGAGGAAGTGCAGGCGCAGCTCGGCGCAGATGAGGCGCTGGTGCTATTTCTGGACACCAATGACAACTTCGCCCCGGTAGCCCCCGAAAAAACCTTCATCTGGGTGGTGACCAAAACCGAAGTCCGCTGGGTGCGCTCTGATCTCGGCACGGCGGCGCTCACCCGCGAGGTGCAGGCGCTGCGTTGCGGTTTAGACGGCGCTGCTTGGCACACGCCCAATTGCACCAAGCTCCTCGGTGCGGGTTTCACCGAAGCCGACGCCGATGCCGGTAAACCTCTGCCCTTCGATAACACCCGCGCGCATAAGTTTTACAAAGCGCTGTTCGGCCAAGTGGAAGACCTCCTCAAACGTAACCTGCTTATTGTGCCGTCCGGGCCACTGACGCAATTGCCTTTCCAGGTGCTGGTGACGGCGTCGCCCGCCAGCGCCAAGTATAAGGCCACCGCCTGGCTCGCCCGCGACCACGCGGTGACGATCCTGCCTGCAGTGTCTTCGCTAAAAGCCTTGCGCCGCACATCGCGACCCAGCCGGGCCACCAAGCCATTGATTGGCTTCGGTAATCCACTGCTTGATGGCAATCAGAAGCATCCACAATACGGTGCCTATTACAAGGAACGCGCCAGGCTCGCCCGAAATAGCCAGCAATGCCGCAAGACTGCCTTGCAGCGTGTGGCAGCACTCTTTGGCTGGCGCGGCGGCATGAAACCGCTGGAGACGCGCGGCGGACTGGCGCAAATCTCGCATATCCGCATGCAAATGCCATTGCCAGAGACTGCGGACGAACTCTGCGCCGTTGCCCGCGATCTCAAGGTTGATGCCCGCGAACTACGCCTCGGCACCCGCGCCACGGAGCGCGAAGTAAAGCGCTTGAGCACTAAGGGGCAACTTGCGCAATACAGCATCGTGCACTTCGCCACCCACGGTGCGCTGGCGGGCGAACTCAAAGGCACCAGCGAACCCGGCCTCATCCTGACGCCGCCCGACAAGGCCAGCGAGGACGACGATGGCTATCTCTCGGCGAGCGAGATCGCGGCTCTCAAGCTCGACGCCGATTGGGTAATCCTCTCGGCCTGCAATACCGCGGCAGGGGATGCCACCGGCGCCCAGGCTCTATCCGGCTTGGCCCGCGCATTCATCTACGCGCAAGCCCGCTCCCTGCTGGTCTCGCATTGGGCGGTCAACTCCAACGCCACGGTGAAGCTCATCACCGGAGCAATACGCGAAATGGCGTCTGCCTCCAAAATGGGCCGCGCCGAAGCGTTGCGCCGGTCCATGCTGGCGCTCATCGACAAGGGCAAAGCAAAGGAAACGCATCCGGCCTACTGGGCGCCGTTCATTGTGGTGGGCGAAGGGGCACGGTAATGGTGAAGTGTCGGCAAATGGCGCGGTGATCGTAAAAAACCGAGCCTTGAGCGGCGGCTAAGTCAAGAACACCCGCCAAATTTTCAGCGTGCCTCCAACGGCGGGTTACGACCTCATCGGGTTGTAACCGTGTCAGGATGCTCTACACCGAGGATGCGTTTCCTCGCCTTGAGAGTACTTCTCAAGAGCGGCTCGGCCTTACGGTAACGCCCCTGTTCGCGGTAAAGCAACGCTAAGCTGGTGGCGCTCTCAAGCGTCTGGGGATGCTCTTGACCGAGGATGCGCTCGCTGGTCTCAAGGCCACGCCTCAAGAACGGCTCGGCCTCGTCATAATGCCCATCTTCACGATGAAGCTCCGCCAACTTGTTGACGATTGTCAGCGTATAGAGATGGCTCCCGCCCAGCACTCGCTCCGCCAATTGTAGCGACCGCTTTGCAAGCGTCACCGCTTCTTTGTACTTTCCTTCTCCTCGGAGTTGCTCAACGCGCTCATTGAGGGCAACAATATCAGCGGCACTTTGCGCCTGAACAGCTATTGAGCCGAACGTTGTCACCAATATTATGGTCAGTACCACGTATGAAGCCGCTTGCCGTATTCGTGACATTCTTTTGCCCGATGAAAATACCCTCAATGAATAATAGCAATATGCGCTTGCGGGTTGACAGTGGCAATAAATGCGGCACCATTTTCGCTGATGGGTGATATTTCGTCGCATGGGTAATGCCGCCACTGCGCCTGCTCGCTCCATCATTTGACACCCCAACTGCACCGATGGGGGCAGAGGCTTTCCTTACTCGTAGCGTCATCAAGCCATCCTCAACGTCCTGGCGTGCAGCGCCGCAGTGTACGTCAAGAGTTACTCGATCACCATCAACCCGCGCGCTTTCAGACTTTCGGTAGTATCGGGCGTCGAACGCCACACCGAAATATCAGCGGCCGCTTGCATAACCATAGCGACAGCACTTTTGACGCCAGCGAAGGGACGCTTTCGACCCAAAGAAACACGGCCGTAGAACGGCAGATGCTCGATGCACATGCGGCCTTACCCGTAGCCCTGCCGCCTCGCCCCCGCGCCTACCCCTTCCTTGAAATCACAAAATTTGCGACGCCGGGCAGGCGGAACGTAGGCGTCTGCCCGCCCCCGGTGAGGCCCTTGACCTGCTCGGCGACGTAATCCTGCAGTCGACCGAGCCGCACATCGCCCGTCGCGCCGTCCGCCGCCCCCCCGGCCAATCCTTGCGTCAGGGCGAAGGTGAAGGCACCATGCCGCAGATCGGCATCCTCGAATGACGGCGCGCCGCGGTCTGTGGCCGAAAACATCACAATTCCCGGCCCCGCCAGATGAACCAATCGGTCGTCATAAGCGCCATGAGCATGGCAGGTATCGACGAACATCAACCGCTGCCCCTCCGCGTTGTGCAGCGCCCGCTGGAATGTCGGCCACGGCACCACGGAGGTGGGCAGCCAGTGTTTGCCGTCCACCCGTGCGTTTTGCGGCAGGAACAGGTAGTCGCCCTGGCTCGGACGGTTCGTGTAGCGGTCCAGAAAGCGGATCTGGTTGTCGGTCGGCCCGGTAGTGCCGTGTCCGGCGAGGAACAGCGCGACCGTGTCCTCAGGCTTCGCCTTGCGGAACAGCGCCAGCGCGTTCTCGATATTGTCGCGGGTCGGCTCGGCGTCGCCGCCTGTGACCAGCAGCCTGGCCTCCACCGCTTTATGCAGCGGTCCGGAATGGCGCGCGATGTGATCGCGGAATGCCCGCGCGTCCCTGGCGGCGAAGCGCAAGGCCGCCTGCGGGTAATGGTCGTAATCATCGACGCCGACGGCGATGATGTAGAGCGTGTCGCGCCGGTCGAGCTGGCCGCGTCCGACGAAACGCAGCGCCACGGTGCGGGTGGTCTCGCCCGCCTCGTTGCGCGCGGTGACGGCGATCTCGTTGACGCCGTGCTGCAGCGGCACGCTGTAGCTGCGGCGTTCCCGTTCTCCGGCGCCGGGGACGGCCGCCGGGTTTGCCTCGCGCGCGGCGATCTGGCGGCCATTGACGAGGACGCGGATATCGGTTTGCGGATCAGGATTGGCAGCGAGTTCGACGACCACGGTGGCCGGGCTGACGGTGTGGGTGGAGCCGGGTTTGGGCAGCAGGATGTCGAACTCCGGCGGGCGTTTGACGCGCAAGCTTTCGATGACGTTGGCGGGCAGGCCGAGTTCGGCGAGGGCGGCCTCGGCGGAGGCCAACTCGATAGCGCGGGCGACGACGTCCGGGCGGTAGAGGCGGCGGGCGAGTTGGGCAGCGCGGATGTAATCGGCTTCGTGCTCGGGGCCGTGGTTGATCTGCCAGCCGATGAGGGCGTCGCCTTCGGGCGAGGCGGCGTAATAGCCTTGCGGCGTCCACATCACCCATTCGCCGTCGGTACCGCGGAACAGGGTGACGAGCAGCTCGCGGGTCTTCAGGTTCCACAGCCGCAGCGTTTGATCGTGGGCGCCAGAGAGGAGGAAACGGCCATCGGGCGAGGGTGCGACGGCCATGACATCGCCCTCATGGCCGATGAAATCGCCAAGCTTGTTACCCGCGCGATCATACGCAGCAAGCACGCCTTGACCACCACCAGAGACGATGGTCTCACCATTAGGTGAGAAACTGTAGGAACGGTGGGTGTAGCCATCGATGGTATTGCGCTCGATGGTAGCTACCGTTTGCCCACCCTGTCTGATGTCCAGGAGGGAGTCATAGGCGTCGCTGCTCCCCTTGCGATGGCTCAGGGACCACCCCTCCCAAACGGCAGCTGAACGAAGAAAAGCCACAGCTCCCCCAGTATCTTCCTTTCCTCTTTCCCCGTGGAAGAGAACGGCATTCTCTGACGCTGGGTTGAGCAGAACATCGTTAGCAAGGGCGACTGGTGCGACGAGCCGCGTGTCACCCACAGGCAACGTCAGGGCATACTCAAGCGCGGTTGCTTGGTTAATCGCTATCATGCCCTGATGGCCCCATCCGATCCGCCGTCCGTCGGCGGCGAAGCCTACGGCCCAAACAGGTCGTCCTCGCCCAGCGAGTGTCAGGGGCTTTCCCTTTGGCACACAAGGGCACTTGCCCGTCTGCAACTCCCAAATATGGATTTCCTGATTGTTACCTCCACCGGTAGCCGCCCAACACCCATCCCGGCTGATGGCGGTGGCACGGACGACATTGTCGTGGCCATGGTAAGCGACAGTTTCCTGTCCGCTGGCGACGTCGTAAGCGTTGCAGTCATTGCCGACACCGCGCCCCACGCCGGACAACAACGTTTTGCCGTCTGGGCTGAAGCTAAGGCTGCCAACCTCCGTTTTTCGCTGCACGAGCACTTTGCGGAAGGCGCCTGTCTTCCCATCCCAGAGACGGATTTCGCCGTTTGAATCCCCCGAGGCGATGGTTCCGTCCACGGCGACAGCAAGGCTCATGACTGTATCGCCATGGCCGGTCATGTGCGCGATCTCGACACCGTCGGCGATGCGCCACAGGCGGAGATCGTGGTCATGTGCGCCCGTTACCACGCGCTGACCGTCGGGAGTAAAACCGACGGCGTAGATATGGTCCTTATGGCCGTGCAGTCGTTGTTTGGCGCGCGCCGTCGCCACATCCCAGACAATGGCGGTTGTGTCGCAGCTCCCCGAAATAAGAAGTCGGCCATCGGGCGAGAAGGCAAGGGCGTTGATAACGCTCTGATGGCCTTTCAGCAGTGCCTCCACGCGACCGACCGCGAAGTCATAGAGCCGGACCGCGCCCATTTCGCCCCCTGCGTGATCCATCACCCCCGCCGCTGCAAGCTTTCGGCCATCCGATGACAAGGCGATCGCGTATATCTTGCCCACATGGCCCGGCGCCACCATGCCGCGGATGGTGCGCACCGCTACGCCCCCCGCCACATCCCAAACCCTGATGACCTTGTCGTCAGAAGCCGAGACGAGTTGCCTCCCGTCCGGCGTGAAGGCGATACCCTGTATCTTGGCGGTATGTCCGCCGGTGTCGAGCATCGGAATGGGGAGCCCCACCGGTTCGGCACGTGAGGACGGTGTCGGGTCCGCCACCCTTACCTCTTTACCGCCCGGTCTTTTTTGCCACAGCCAGTCCAGCCACCCCATGTCGCGCCCTTAAAACCACGGCCGCCAGAAACCGCGACGCTCACTGCCGTTCCCGCCGCCCAATGTCCGCGAGATCATCGTCTCCATGCCGCCCGGTGCTCCGGACCGCCGCCGTTGCACATCGCCTCCCGCAGCGGTCAGCCCCGCAGCCGAGCAGAACACCAGGAAGCCGTTGAGGAACGCCACGAAAAACGGCGTGACGGCCGCTGGAGCGCTGCCGTCGATCTGCCCCGCCGCCACCACGCCCAGGCAGATGAATTCGGCGGCGGCCAGCGCAAACCAACGCGGGTTGAAGTTGAATGCGAACTGGACCGCGTTGCCGATGGCGAGCGTCGCGCTCGATGCCCCCGCGAATGTGGCCAGGCTTTGCAGGGTGAAGAAGTCGTTGCCGGTTGCCATGGCATGCCCCGTCCGCAAATGAGTGAAGCGCACGCGATGAACTTATGCTCCACGTCATATCGGCTTTGGCTGTCCGGATGAAGTGGCAGGCGGAAGGATCTGCACATCGTGTGGATTTGTCCCAGCATTCGAGGAGGACACCTGATTGGCACCGTATGTGTGCGGGCGGCGCTTGGAACTGAAGAGCCAAGTGCTTTGCCCGCGCCCTCTACCCTTTCGTCAGCAAAATGCCGACGGCGACGAGAATCCCCGCGCCCAGCGCAACGAGGCTGTATCTGCGCGGCTCTCTTTCCGCCTGCGGCAACAGGTGCGTCGCCCCGACATAGATCAGCGCACCCGCCGACGCAGCCAGCAGCAGGCCGAGCACGGGCGGGCTGATCCGGCTGATGAAGGGATAGGAAACGAGTGTGCCAAGCGGTGTGGTCAGGGCGGCGGCGAAGAACGCCAGCATGAACGATGTTCGCGCCGTGAAACCGCTGCGCACCAGCAGGGTGTAGGTGACGATGCCCTCGGGAAACTCATGCAGCACCAAGCCGACGGCCACGAGAACGCCGGTGTACAGGTTGACGCTGAAACTGACCGAATAGATCATGCCGTCCAGGAACGAGTGCAGCCCGATGCCCATGAGCGGTACGAGCCCGAGCGCATAGTCGGCGCTCTCCTGCTTGTCGCACACATATGCCGTGAGGAAGCGGTTGAACAAATGCATGAGCAGATAGCCCCCGAAAAGAAAGGAGGGGGCCTGGGCGTTCATGGCGAGTGCCTGCGGCACGATATGGAGAAAGGATACGGCGATGAGTACGCCCGCTGCGAAGCAGGCGAAATAGGTGGTGTTCCGCCGTGCCCAGGGCTCGAACCGCCGGATGGTCAGAATGCCGGCCGTGGTCACCAGCCCGGCTGTCGTGCTGACGGCGAGGGCGATCGCGAAGTTCTGCTCCATTGGCGTTCATCCGGGGCGTGCGGCGGCAGGCGGCGTGGGGCGCTGGGGCCACCCTAGACCGCTGGAGGTAAAGGTTGGCTTTGCGGTTCCGTGACTGCGTCGTTCTGCGGGAAAGCATGCGACCAGAAGCAACCTTTCGTGCTTCGGCATACGATGGCATTCATCTCATTCATCCCACCTCTTCTCGCCGCGCACCGCCTCCCACCGCGGCCCCCGCTTACTTGATCGCCCACACATGCACAACGGGCTTGGCCTCGTCCGCAAACATCTCCAGCACATAGAGCAGATCATTTTGGCGATCATAGGCGACGGGGCCGATCCGATAACGGCGCTGCGGACCTTTTCCGAGCAGCGCAGTTTCAATTCCCGCCGGGTTGAGGAGAAGCTGCTCGTCGATATTGAGTGAAGCATATGGCTGTGGCTGCCATGGCTTCATCTCGCCGGCCGCTACCCGCGCCAGATCGTCCGGATCGTACAAGATGAACTGCGCATTGAACTGCGTGCTCCACCAGCCGCGGACATCATTGTGGCCGGAACACTCCTTCTCGTCCCGCGGTGGGCACCGCTTGCCGTCGGCGAACCGGCAGGCATTGACCTGTGCGACAGCATCGGCATGCACGCAGGGATACTGCGGACCAGCGGGATTGACGAAACCGTACCAGTATTTCGCGCCCGTCGCCTTCGTACCGGCGAACAAAACCGCGTTTTTTCCCGTGCTTGTCGTGATCCAGGCGCCGCCTTCCCATTCATCCGGGTGCTGGTAACCCTTGAGGGATCGCTCGATGTTCTCCGTGTTCTGCGAACTCTCGTACAGCAGGAGTACTTTTTCCTCCAGACGCACGCCCGGCTGCGCAGGCGTGCCGGCGGCATCCGTCCAGGGACGGTAGGCGATGAGCGCCGGTCCCATACCCGACCAGCCGCCATCCCTGAAACGGCCCGTCGCCAAGACACGTCCGCCGACGTGTTTGTCGGCCCACGTCTTCGGAATCTCGAACAGATAGCCGTTCACACTGTAGTCGGACTGCTGGCCGATGAACCAGGTTCCGGTGAATTCCGGGGCAGCGAGGCTCGGACTGAACCAGGCCTGGGTGGGGATCGCTTCGCCGGGCTGAAGGTGCTGTCCCCAGGTGACATGGATTTTCGCGCCCGTCTGCGGCGTATCGAGATACTCCATACCGACGCGTGGGATTTCATCGCGTCCCTCGAATTGCCCCTTGGCCACGTCATGAAAATCCTGAAGGAAACGCGCCTTGGGCAAGGCGTTTGGATCTTTCGACACTTTCGGCCGGGGGATGGTGATCTCGGCCACTTGGTTGCCGTCCGGCAATTCGGCATAGGCCATCCTGTCATGGCCCATTATGAACAGCGAGCCGTGAAGGCCGTCCCCTTCACCTGCCGGATTGCCATCCGGGCGATAGGTCATGGCGGCCCCGCCCCACGCGAAAGTCTTTGGCCGTTCATCTCCGCCTGGCAAGCGGAATGCTCCGAGGTAACGGAAGTCCTTCCGCTGAACCCTTTGACTTTTCGCGGCGGCCATCGCCGTTGCCATTTGAGGAAATCCAGACGAGTTTCTCTCCAGTCCCGGCAACACAAATGGTAGAATTAGGCCGGTCGCCCCGAGCAAAATTCCGAATTTTCGTAATGATATATTGTGTGAACTTCGCATTGAACAGCTCCCGCGAATATCGGCGGTTTCCGATGATTTCAACGCCCACTGCCACATATCAAAATGGATGGCGTCTGTCGCCACCGCGGCCAGAACCTTTGCCATCAACGCCAAGCGTGCCAAGAATTCCGAAATGTGGAACCGGCTGACCGGGACAATGCCCGGTCAAACCCTGTGGACGTGTGAGCGAGCCTTGCGATCTTCAGTGAATACGGATCCTCTTGCATGGTCTGGCCCGGACAACGCAGCAGACCTTAGACGGATACCTGTTGCAGCGGTGCCATTTATCTTTGGCGAGAGACCAACTTCCATATCTGGAAGACCACACGGCGATCGCCTTGCTCAGGGCCATCTTTTTGTTGCGGCTACAAACCCACCCAGTCTTGACGGGGCGGGTGCAGAGCAATTTGAACCGCGGGAGAGGGCGGTCGAGCCGATGTGTATCGTGGCGCTGTGCTTGCGCCGTGCCACCCAATGGGGAAATCAAAACGCCGCAGCCGAGCATAACCGCCAACGTCATTGTCGTGATCGTCTTGATCGCGGGCATCTCATTTCTCCTGAATATTTGAAGTCATTCGCGTATGAGGCAAAGCCTCCTATTGGCAGCGATACGCCTTGCTTTCCCAAAGTTCACGATCGAGAACGCGAACGGTAAGCGGGCTGCTCATATTGATTGGTCGCCGAAGGGCGTCAGCTGGTTCACGGAATTGTGAAAAATGGCGTTGTTCGCCCGTACCCGCCACGAGGAATTCCTCCGTGCCATCCTCCAGAACTTGCAGCCAATAACCCCCAGCAAAGCTGGGGGTTTGAAGGGGAACCGCCATGGGCGGTTATGAAGGATTTTGGGAAAAGTGAGGGGACTTTATGAGGACGCGAACTTCAATTGCATTTGGTCCAACTGCTTGTCCGCCATTTCCTGATTTCTGATATAGGCGCGGATCATCTCCTCATCACGCCCGACGGTCGAAACGAAATATCCCCGCGCCCAGAATTTGTGCCCCAAGAAATTGCGCAGCTTGCGTTCGACATTTTGCGCGATCCATATCGAACTCTTCCCCTTGAGATAACCGATCACCTCCGCCACGGAATATTTGGGCGGGATCGATATCAGAATGTGCACCTGGTCAGGCATCAGATGCCCTTCCTCGATACGGCATTCCTTGCGCCGGGCAAGCTCGTGAAATACAGTCCCCAAATGCTGCCGAAGGTGGCCAAACAGCGCCTTTTTGCGATATTTCGGCGTGAAGACGACATGGTACTTGCACTCCCATGTCGCGTGGTTCAGGTGATTATGATCTCGTGACATTGTGATCTCCTTGTGGGGCCCGGCGGTTCCCTGAGGAGATCCTGTGACTCTGGGACGCTAATCCCGCAGCCGTCAAACAGCCTCTCTTCGCTCCGGCATAGCCGGAGGCTTAGCGGGAGAGTTATGAACTGCGGCTCCGAGAACATGTGCGAGAAAACCCTCGCGCTGCTCCCGCGACCAACATCACCCATCGGCGGATATGGTGGCTCACGTTGCCGCCATCTTCCTTGCTAACACTGCTGCCATCCTTTAGCGGCATGTTCGAAGATGGCGAATGCTATCCGCGCGGAAGCCCTCCGCCGCGCCATGGCCGCGCTGATCGACAAGGCCGAGGCGAAGGAAGCACACCCAGCCTACTGGGCACCGTTCATCAGTAGGGGAAGGTGCTCGTTGAACAGGCGGCATTATCCGGCGGCCGCCAGCAGTAAATGCCGCAGCGCCAACGGCAGATAACTGCAGTATAACCGCTGTAATTCCAACCATCCGCAACGGCAGGTTCCGACCCAACGCGAAAGGACGAGGAAAGACGCGCCGCGCGAATCGATCGGCCTACAGTGTCCCCAGACCGCGGCAGCTGTTCTTCAGTAAACGGTCGCGCGGCACAGCACGCCCACTTGCCTCCCTTCCCACCACCCGCTTGCGTTCTGAGCGCAGTCTCGTTGCCACCACATCACCGGCCACCTGAAACCGCTAGGATGGCGCCGGTTACGTACGCGGCGGCCGGCGAAGCAAGCCAGACCACCGCCTCTGCCACTTCTTCAGCCAGCCCGGCGCGTCCGAGGGGCACGCTTTCGGCCAAGCGTGTTGCCCTGTCCGGCGCACCCGCAGCGGCGTGGATGTCAGTATCGATCAAGCCGGGAGCCACGGCGTTCACCCTGATGCCTTCGCCAGCAATCTCACGCGCAAGACCGACCGTCAGCGTGTCGATGGCGCCTTTGGTGGCGGCGTAATGCACCCACTCGCCAGGGCTGCCCAGCACTGCCGCCCGCGATGAAATGTTGATGATCGAGCCGCCACTACCGCCGCGCCGGGTTGAAAGACGGCGGATGGCTTCCCGGCAACATAGGAAAGCGCCAACAACGTTAACCTGGAACAGGCGTTCCAACATTGCGGCTTGAACCGCATCCACGCGTGAAAAGCCGCCGGTGATGCCGGCATTGTTCACCAGCACGCTGGGGCGTCCCAGGTGTGCGGCGGCCTCAAACAGACCGATCACGTCTTCCTCGCGAGCGACGTCGCCCTTGATGGCTGCGGCGCGCCAGCCATTGCCACGTATGCCGTCAACCAATTCCGCTGCCGAGCCTTCATCGCTGGCGTAATTTACAGCTACGGCGTATCCGTGGCTGGCCGCCAGCCAGGAGACCGCCGCGCCAATGCCACGCCCGCCACCTGTGACGATCATTACCCCGCGCTCAGTATCTTGCATGCTTACTCTTTCTCCCAACCGTTTGTCTGCCGCCGCCACATTGCGGCGCCGCGCCAGCGCAATGCAACACCTCTCAGCGCCGGAACGGCTCCGGGTGGCCATGTGGCGGACCCGAAGAGTTGTGTATTGCAACTTGCACTACAACACGCTACACTCCCCTTTCAACTTGGAGAACAACCATGGCGCGTACCGGCAAAAAGGATCATCCGCTCTCCATGCGGCTTCCCGAAGCCGATCTGGCCGTCATCGATCGCGCCGCGCAGTTGCGGGGGCGTTCACGCACCGATTTTGTGCGCGAGGCCGCCGTGCGTGCGGCCGAAGCCGTGCTCATGGAAAATACGCCCATCCGGATGTCCCCCGAGGGCTTTGCTGCCTTCATGGCCGCCATTGCCGCTCCGGCGGCGCCGGTGCCGGAGATGGTGGAGTTGTTCCGGCACAAGGCTCCGTGGGAAAACGGTAGCGCAAATGGGTGAGCGAGTGCTGCTCTCTGCGCCTGAACTTCTCACCGCCGCTCATGACGTGACGGGGTTTTCCTGCGGCCGGGCCGTCTTGGACCACTGGCTGAAGATGCGGGCGCTTTCCAATCAGGAGAAGGGCTTCACCGTTGTCATCGTTGTCCACGACGCCGGACGCGTCATTGGTTACTACGGCCTGTCTCCGACCTCGGTTGTACCCGCTAGCTTGCCGCGTTCCATTCGGACCGGCCAGCCGCCCAATCCTGTGCCATGTCTGTTGCTCGGTCAGTTGGCCACCGATCTGAATTGGACCGGCAGGGGCATCGGCACCGGCCTCCTGCGCCACGCTCTGATGCGGTGCGTCGCCGGAGCACGCCTGATCGGCGGCCGTGCGCTTGTTGTCAACGCCCTTGACGACGAGGCTGCTGCCTTCTGGCGCCGGCGCGGTTTCCTGCCCTCGAAAGACGAGCCGCTGACGCTGTATCGCTCCATCCAGGACATCGCCGCTTCGATAGAGGCTTCGGCGCGCTGAAGGGTTCTCGCGCCATCACGTCGTCCCGAAGAGGCCTTGTACATTCTATCAATCGCGTTGAATGCGGCCCAGGCCGTGAGCTGCCGCTCGGGATGCAGGCGGCGAACGTCGGAAGTTTGCGGTATCGCGTTCGCGAGCCTCCCCTTCCGTTTCGTGCCCCAAATGCGAGCGTGTCCATTCGGCGTGAACACGCTACTTGGGCTATGCCCCTCAAGCGTCTTGGGAAAGCAAAATGGTCTGAGGCGGAGCATCTGGCACGGCTGCTCTGGCGTCCGCCGGGGTTCCCAGGTCCTCGATGTTCTCCGGACCGCTGCTTTTCGCAATATAGTGGGCAATGATTGCGGATAGAAATTGAGCGTTCGAGGTTACTCTCTTGCTCGTCACCATGACCGTAGCATTTTGTCTTACGACATAAGCCAACAACAGCTCTTTCTTATTCAATTTAGTCTCTTGCGGCTGTAATTCCTGCGGCAATATCTGCTTCAGGACATCTATGCGCTGCGCCTGCTGCCTCAGCCGTTTACTAGCAAGCCAAAACCCGAATTGGATAGTGACGGGAAAGAGAAACAGTGTCTTGCCGGTGAAGTTGCGGTTGTTGATTTCGGCGAGCTCCCACTTGATCCAACCAGTCGTTCCCACGCAAGCTACAATGGCTTTCGAATTGCCCATCAAAGAAACTACCTCGCCTTGCCATTCGTCATCGGATCGCAAGAGGCGCATGGCGCCCAGTCTCGGCACTTTATCTTGCGGCGAGCCTATCGCAACAAACTGTCCAAATAAGTTAAAGTATTTCGACAGCTTCATCTCGGTCGAGCGGTCAAAAAACTGCCCCCCGCCCATCATCTCGCTCATGTTTGGCTTGTCATCAAGGAAGGAACGCAAATACAAAATCGGCGAACGCTTGTCGATGGCGAGGATCGCTTCAGCCCTCGGCAAAAAGAAGGATCGCCCCCGATAAATGCAATACGCTCCTAATACCTCAATCAGCATGCCTATCCTATCGAAATGTGCGGGAGCCTTCCCGGCAGGATCGTTGGCAATTCGATCAAAAGCCGTGGAAACATAGTAATCGTAGATACCGGCCCCGATCAAAATTAAAATAGCTCCGCCAGCAACCCAAACGAACCCGGTCGGTTGATCCAATCGAACGATCCAGTTGGCTTCGGCTGGAGCCGGGGACAAACTGTTCTTTGCAGACTCATGCAACGCACTAAGAGATATACCGCAATCTTTTACATTTCCCGATAAAAAAACCTTAATTTGCCTTAAGCAGAAGATGAATATGACGATCATTGCAAAGAGGACGACAATAAGCATTAACGCAACCGGTATGCTTTTTGTGGCCTCCTCGGAGGGGTCTTGGCTGGCAACAAGGACCATAAGCGCGAAAAATGCTACGAGCGTGAGATAAGCCCACATAAGCCGCCGATACATTCTCCGTAGCCTTGTTAAGCTGGCTTCGTCGATCGCCGCTGAGCAGATCCAAGTGGTCCGCAGAACGTAAACCGCAATCACAAAACTGACGGCAGCGAGCACGACGCTCCCCGCGTCACCGTAATCTTTATTGCCGATGGTGGCGTACTTGGCCAAATCAACGAAGATTGCAGCAATTACGTGCAGCGCACCGAACATGACAAGAATCGTCATCCTTTGCAGAAAATCCCAGCGCTTCGACAGTTTCGTAATGTCGATCTTGATTTGGCTGATCATGTACCCTCCGGAAAAAATACTTACGAATAAATCACTTACAAAGACCGTCAGTTTAGGCTCTGTCCTATGAAGACCGTGTGGGGTCAACTGCACGCGTATAGCGAATGTTACCTCGCTTTCCGTTTCGGGGAAAGATGCACCGATGGCCGTCGGCTGGGATGTCCCGGTTGGGTCAATTACGGCGGTATAGCTTCACGAATGGCCGCTTGGGAAAGAGGATCGTCAGCCATTGCGCCGAGGCGCGGGCGGCTCTTCGCGACCCGTCACAACGAAGGGACGTAGCAGTGGGGTCGCCGCGGCGGGTTGAAGGAAGCGTTCGGGGCAGTCCGCGCCTGCGGTCGCTTTCCGCCGATGGCGGCCGCTGGTGGCCGCGCCGGATAGCTCGGAACCGTCCCAGCTTAGGCTTCCTTGCGCGCTGTCCGCAGCCGCCGCGGCTATTGCTCCCCGTTCCCCACCAGCACGAACGGCGCCCAGATGCTCGGATGGTCCCAGCCGTTGCCTTTGGCGATCAGCGCAGCCAGCGACCGCCGCAGGGCTTCGGCGCGCCCGGCCTTGGGGTCGTCCTTCATAGCGTTGACGGCGCCCGTGGTGATGGCGACGGCGGCGCCGGAATTCACATACCAATGCGAGATCAGCAGCGAGCGCGCACCCGCGTAGAAGAACGCGCGGGCCAGCCCCGACAGCGCCTCGGCGTTCTCGCCCGCCCCGCCCGCGGTGTTGCAGGCCGACATGATCACCCAGTCGGCGTCGAGCTTCAATTGCGCGACTTCGGAGGCTGACAGCAGGCCATTGTCGTCGTCTTTCGCTTTGTCAGCAGCGGGCGGAGTCATGAGGAGCGCGGGTTCGGCTTTTTCGCGGGCGAACGTCGCTGTTTCGCCCGCGAGCAGGCCGTGGGTGGCAAATTGGACGACGCGGGCGCGGGCCAGTTCGCCATTCGCCGAGAGTCTCTTCACCTGCGTCACGGTAGCGCGCTCACCGAGATGGACGGTTTTGTCGAGGTCCGCGGCGGGCACGCCAAGGCCGCTGGCGACGGCGCAGAGTTCGTCCGCCGTTTCCGGCAGGGGTGCCTGGCGGCGCAGGCTCTCCACATTCACCGCGCCGCCGCGGAATAGCGAGGTGAGGGCGCCGATCAGGCTAGCGACGCGGCTCTGCTTGGGCCGGGCGGCTTTCCCGCAATCCTGTTTGGCCCAGGCGCGCTTGTCGTTGCCGTCCTCACCAGTCAGCAGCGGATTACCGAAGCCGGTGAAAGGCGCCGTCGCCTCGCTGGATTTGGCGGCGCGTAGCGCGGCGACGGCGCCGACCGAGGGCAGGATGGTGATCGCTTGGCGCTGGCCGAGCCAGGCGGCCTGTTTGTAAGCATCAAAGCGCGGCAGCGCCTTGTCCGGAGCTTGCGTGACGAGCACCTGGAACGGCAACTGCGTCAGCGGGCCGGAGGGGACGATCAGCAGCGTTTTGTCCTTGATAAGATCCTCGATGCCGCCGAACAGATCGCGGTAGAGCGTGTGCGCGATTGCGGCGTCGAAGGGCGGCAGCTCCGTTCCGGCCACCTCCGTTTTGAGGAGCGTATTGCAGACATCCCGGCTTTCCTGCCCGGCCCGCCAGTTGGAGCTGTCGAGCCCGCAGCGCAGCGCCGTCACCCGTTCCCACAACGCGGCCCTGTCCTGCGGAATGCTCAGCCAGCGCGCTTCGTTTTTGGTGACGGCGAAGACCAGTGTCTCTTTCGGCACCGTCCCGTATGCGGCATGTCGACAAACAGCACCAGCGCCTGCCCCTCGCTGAGATGCGCCTGCGCGTCGGCGATGGTGAGCGGCTTTGGATTGGCGAACTGCGCGAATTCGGGGAAATCGTGCCGCAGTTGCGCCTGGCGGGCGGCGAGTTGCGCCTCGATCCTGGCGATGGCGGCGCGGGCCGCTGTGGCGGCCTTGGCGTCGGCTTTGCCCGCCGCGGCGTCGAGCTGGCGATCGGCGGCGTCGCGGGCGGCGGTGAAATCCTGCGTCTCGCGCACCATCTGGGCCAGCCGGGCGTCGCCAGTGGCGAAACGGGCGGACATGGCGGTGAGCGCATCGGCGGCGGCGTTCTGCAACGCCCATTGCGCCAGGTCAAAGCCCTCGCCAAGGTTCGCTGCCCGGTCCGCGTGATAATGGGCGCGGGCGCAGTTGCGCAAACCCGCGGTGTTTTGGGTGAGTACCGCCTTGGTCAGCGCGCGGTTCTCCGTTTGTGCCGCAGCGCGGGCGCCGGTCATGGCGGGTTTGGCGCGCAGGCAAAGCGCGGCGGCGCCAGCCCAGTCGTTTAACTCCTCGCGCAACCAAGCCAGATTGTTGAGGGTGGTGGCCACATTGGGGTGGTCCGGGCCGTAGGACTTCTCGTAGATGGCCAGCGCGCGGCGCATCGGCGGCTCGGCCTCGGCCAGATGGTTCGTGGCCTGGAAGAGCAGCGCCAGATTGTTGAGGTCTCTGGCCACGTCGGGGTGGTCCGGGCCGTAGCTTTTCTCACCGATGGCAAGGGCGCGGCGATAGAGCGGCTCGGCCTCGGCCAAGCGGTTGGTTTCCTGGAGGAGCGCCGCCAGATTGCTGAGGCTGGTGGCCACACCGGGGTGGTCCGGACCGTAGCTCTGCTCCAGAATTGCGATGACGCGGCGCATCAGCGGCTCGGCTTCGGCGAGGCGGTTGGTGGCCCGAAATAGCTCCGCCAGATTGTTGAGACCGATGGCCACGCCGGGGTGGTCCGGGCCGTAGCTTTTCTCATTGATGGCGAGGGCGTGGCGCATCAGCGGCTCGGCCTCGCCATGGCGGTTGGTGTCCTGGAGGAGCTGCGCCAGATTGTTGAGGCCGGTGGCGAAGTTGGGGTGGTCCGGGCCGTAACTTTTCTCAAAGATCGCGATGACGCGGCGCATCAGCGGCTCGGCCTCGGCAAGGCGGTTGGTGGCCCGGAGGAGCTGCGCCAGATTGTTGAAGTCTGTGGCCACGCCGGGGTGATCCGGGCCGTAGCTTTTCTCATCGATGGCCAGCGCGCGGCGCATCAGCGGCTCGGCCTCGGCAAGGCGGTTGGTGTCCTGAAGGAGCAGCGCCAGATTGTTGAGCGCCTTGGCGTATTGTGGGGAATTCTCGCTGTGCCGCGCCTTCGTACCTGCCGCGTATCGCTGTGCCAAAAGGATAGCGTCGTTATACTTGCCCGCTCGACGGACAGCGACGACGCGGTTATTGAGGGCCTCAAGCTCCGCATCGCTCAGCGCCTGGGCGCAGGCGGGCGGCGGGGCAACGGCAATCGCACACGCCAGGGACAGCAACAACACCGCAAACGCCGGCAACCGCATCGCCCGCCTCAAGAAATGCCCACCAATCAATCCCCGGCATTTAAGCAGAGGCCGCCGATGATCCGCAATCGTGTTTTCCGCGTGTTGCCGCATTTACCGCCGCTCCCGGCGGCGCGGCCGTTCGCCTCTCGCGCCCGGCATCCCAATGAACCGCGCAAATGGCCGGATATCCTGCCGCACGCTGGCCGTCTCCAGCACATCGAGATAGGTACCGCGATCCTCGACGCGAATAACCGTCCACGGATATCCGCCCGCCGCCAGCATGACATTCATGAGAAAGCGCGCCATCCTGCCATTCCCGTCCGGGTAGGGGTGAATGTACCCGAACAGCCAGTGCCCGAGAACGGCCCGCACGGACGGCTCGTGTTCTTGTTCCAGCAGCTCGAACAAAGTTTTCATCGCATCAGGCACGGCCTCCGCCCTGGGCGGCACATGCCGTGAGCTGCGAATGTAAACCGGCTCGCGGCGGTATCCCGCCAGCGCCGTGACAGGGATCAGTCCCGCGGTAACGCAGGGCTGGAACAGTTCGCGGTACCAGTCGCGGTGCGCGCTCCGCACGACCCCGCCCGCGCTGCCGCCAGCGAGGATGGCGGCGACGGCCTTCTTCACCTGCTGGAAAGCCTGCCAGTAACCGCGCGCGGCCAGGGCATCGGCGTTCTTGCGGTCCACCTCGGATTTCTCCGGATCCCAATCGCCCGCGCGCACCCGGCCGATGAGGCCCTCCGTGACGCGGTAGCCTTCGATGGACAGCGAATGGTAGGCATCGCTTTGATAGATTTCATCGATCTGGCGGAGATAGGCATCCGCGTTCAGCGCCGCTGCCGCCGCGGGGAGCATAATGCCAATGACATCGCCGCGCATCGCCTGCCAGAGCGCGGTAATGCGTCCGACGACGGGCGGCGTGCCCGCGGGGAGGATGCTGATGCGCTGTTCTGGCGTGAACGGACTTGCCTCGCGCACGTCGTATCCGGCCGCCCTCATGGCGGCGATGATATCATCCGCGATATCGGCGCGGTTCACGTGGCGGAATGCCCCGGCAAGCCGGCCCGCGACGGTCGAATGGCCGCCAGCGAGCAGCCGCTGCAGCAGAGCGGAACTGTCCGCCACCTCGGCAAGCGCAACGCCAGCCTCGACCGGATAGAGCTGGAAGAAGCTTTCGGACACGCGAATGAGTGCCGCGGCGGGCGCGAGGAGGTGTAGGCCGTTCCATGCGCTCAAATCGGCCGCGGGCATGGGCAGCGTCATTCTGGTGAAAGGCGAGTGAATTATGACGAACTAATTCAAGTGCGGCCTACGATGCATTGCAAGTTAATTGCGCTGACGTTCCACAAGTCGAATGTGCCAGGCGGTGCTATCACGAAGCGCTTACCCTTTGGCTCTGCGCCCGGCAGTTCCTCAGAACCAAACCGGCGGCTCGCAGGCGAAAACGGTGCAAGGAAGTACCGCCCCGGCGCGCTCTCCCCCGGGCTGGGCAACGAATGGAGCCGTCACATGACCGAAGACGCACAGCCAGATTGGCGAACCGCCGCGGAAAGAGCGAGTGACATCGCTCAGGCCAAGGAATTGCGCGTGCAGGCAAGCAAGAGGGGGCTACGTTTCGAAGCTTACTTGCCGCCCGGCCTGGCGGAATGGGTGCTCGATTATGTTGAGCGCGGCGTGTTCACCAGCCCGCCCGAGGCGGTCTTCGTCATCCTTGGTGAACACCGGGATTTGGAGCCCCATGCCGATCTCCGCCGGGAGATCCTCAGACGTTCGCTTGATGCCGCGATGAATGATCCCCGTCCGGCTATTCCGGCCGATGAGCTGCACGCGCACCTGGAACGGCTGATGGCCGGGCCCCAGCCTGAGCCTGCTGCGTGGCGGCGGAGGGAAATCACCCCTGGTTCCAAGTAGAAGCAGTGCGTGGATGGTATAGAACAGATAAGGACTTCGTTGGCGCGTGTCCGGCTCAGGCGATTTTAAGCGCACCAAAGGCGGGGCGCTTGACCAGCCGCCGCTTGGCGGCCCGTCACCATGAATAGCCGCTTTGGGGGCCACATCAACAAACTAGCGATACGTCACGAGCGGCCGGTTTCGACCCGGAGTGAAGAACGGCCACGATAAACTTCAGAGCCGCGGCGGATCGGGTTCAAGCGATCAATGGCGGCGGACACGTCTTCGCTGTCTCTCTCAAACCAGCCGCTTACCATCGAACGCATGTGCTCACCATCCTCCCGTTAATCATTGTGGCAGGAGCCCGCTTCCTTCTTCCGAGTTTTACGTTAAGGTAAACCAATGGCGGCTTGCACGTGCGTTCCATCGCAGAGCCGCCAAGCCGACGGAACAATTGAAGGAGCGGACTCTTGGCAGTCAGGAAAACCGGTAGGAAAACGAAGAAGCCTGAAAAGCGCAGCGCCTGGAACAAGGGCATCGAAGTCGGGCAGCGTGCGGCGTTCACGCCGCAGGAAGTGAAGCGGATCAAGAGCCTGCTCGCCAAGCAGGGCGACAAGAGCCTGCGCGACCTGGCGTTGTTTTCCACCGCCATCGACACCATGCTGCATGCCGTGGACCTCCTTTCGCTCACCGTCAAGGATGTGCGCAAGCGTGACGGCACGATCCGCGACACGATCAAAGTCACGATGACGGGAGCGACGTCCTCGGTCGAGTGCACGCTATCGACGGCGACGCAGACGCTCCTGGAGACTTGGCTGAGCCAGACGGGCAAGAAGCAGACCGCGCCGCTGTTCACGGGGCGGAACAACACCGGCAAGCCGGTGTCACCCAGGCAGCTCAACCGGCTCGTGAAGGGCTGGGCGGCCATGATCGGTCTGGACGCCACGGCCTACGGCACCGAATCCCTGCGCCGGACGCGCGCGGCGCACATTATGCGCAAGACCGGCAATATCGAGGCTGTCCGCGCGCTTCTGGGGCACGTCAAAATCGAGACGACGGCCCGCTATCTTGGTGACTTCAAACAGGCCGATCACGCAGCACTCAGCAGGGCTAACGAACTCTGACCTGGTGCGCGTCCCCCTTTCACGCCGCTGAAAAGCCTCGCCGGGCGATCGCAAGCGGTTCGAGGCTTTGAGCAGGGAGGTCCGCCCCGCCGCTTCCGTTGCCATGGTCTGGCAGTGACGCCGGACAACGCGACACGGAACAATCAGGGGACACGTATTTCCCTGGTGCCTCATCATTGTGATTTTGCACTAGGTGAGATATTGTTAACTATCCCGTTGCATTGACGCGATATATATGCGCTTTTTCCCTCAAAGTCACGCTTATCTAGCGGCGCATCGATGCAGAACAACTTAGGAGAATGTTCGTGGACACCGAAAAACCCGACGTAACTTCACTCACCAGCGATATCGTTTCGGCCTATGTGGCGAACAATACGCTCGTATCTGAACAGGTTCCTGACCTGATCAACTCTGTTTACGCGGCTTTGAATAAAGTTGCTGTTCACGGCGCTGAGCCTGTGAAGGAGGAATTGAAGCCCGCCGTTCCGATCAAGAAGTCCGTGACGAATGACTACATCATTTGTCTCGAAGACGGCAAGAAATTCAAATCCCTCAAGCGGCATCTGCGGACACACTACGACATGTCACCCGAAGAATACCGGGAGAGGTGGGGCCTGTCCCGCGATTACCCGATGGTGGCGCCGGGCTACGCCGCTGCGCGTTCTGAGCTTGCGAAGACGATGGGCCTGGGCCAGCGCCGTCAGGCGAAAGCCGCTTCCCCGGCGCCGTCTTCGAAGCCAGCGAAGGGTGGCGCCAAGCGCGGGCGCGCGGCGGCGAAGGGCTCGCGGAAATAGGAGCCCGCCTCGCTCTATCGCTGGCGGCTGCGCGCGTCGCAGCCGGTTTGATCGTGCGCGCCTTCCATGGGACGCAGCTGTGATCTCACGGCCAGCGCCAACATCGTAGGATAGGGTTGGTTCCTGCTTGAGGCTTCGCGCTTGCTTTGGCGGGAGAAGTGGTGCAGTTGCCGCATGTTTCGGGGGCTGCCGGTCTCAGGCCGTCTCGCGGCGTTCAGAAGGTGGAGGATGAAATGGCCGACTATCGCAAGACCGCGGAAGCCATTTCCAGGCTGACTCCCGAACAATACCGGGTCACCCAGCAGAACGGCACCGAGGCACCGGGAACAGGCACGTATCTCCACAACAACGAGCCCGGTATCTACGTGGACATCGTATCGGGGGAGCCGCTGTTCGCCTCGTCGGAGAAGTTTGAGTCGGGCTGCGGCTGGCCGAGCTTCACCAAGCCAATCCAGCCTGCTAATATCACGGAGCTGCGGGACACGTCTCACGGCATGATCCGCACTGAGGTGCGTTCGGCGCATGGCGACAGCCATCTGGGCCATGTCTTCGACGACGGGCCGTCCGAACGCGGCGGGCTTCGCTATTGCATCAACTCGGCGTCGTTGCGCTTCATTCCGCGAGATGAGATGGAAGCGGAGGGGTATGGCGCCTATCTGGATCAGGTGGAGGATATCCGGTGACCGGCGAACGAGCGATATTGGCCGGGGGCTGCTTTTGGGGCATGCAGGACCTGTTCCGCCGGCAGCCCGGCGTGATGTCCACGCGCGTCGGCTACACCGGCGGCCGGGTGCCGAACGCGACCTATCGCAATCACGAAGGCCATGCCGAGGCGATCGAAATCATTTTCGATCAGGCCAAGATCAGCTACAGGGAGCTCCTGGAATTCCTCTTTCAGATCCACGATCCGACCACGCTCAATCGTCAGGGCAACGATGTCGGCACCAGCTACCGTTCTGCGATCTTCTACACGAGCGACGAACAAAGAAAGGTCGCCGAGGGCACCATCGCCGACGTCGAAGCTTCGCGTCTGTGGCCCGGCAAGGTGGTTACCGAAGTGGCGCCCGCGGGCGAGTTCTGGGAGGCGGAAGCCGAGCATCAGGATTATCTTGAACGGTTCCCGGGCGGCTACACCTGCCACTTCGTGAGGCCAGATTGGAAACTTCCCCAGAACGACGTTGCCGAGTGACGAAAGCCGCACTCAGCATTTTTTGCGCCGCAGCGCCCCGGCGTCATACTCGTTCGCAGGAATGAGGTGCGGTGAGCTATGCCAGGCAAGCAATCCCACAAATGGATCTTTCGCTCCCGCTTCAAACGTGACGCCTTTGGCTGGCGCTCTCAGCCCGCGATGACCCGGATCCGCGAGGCGGTATCTGAGATCAAGAAGGTGGGGCGAAAGGACAAGATGCTGGCGGCGGAAGGCGCCGTCCTGTTCCTGGAGCGGCTGTCTCCGGCGATCCAGCACGTCGACAGTTCGTCCGGAGCGATCGGAAACGCCGTCAACAACGCCATCGACACCCTGATGCCCATCATTGCCGAGGCGCCCGCCGATGACAAATTGCGCAGCAATTGGCTGGAGCGCCTGTGGGATGCTGTCGAGGCTGACGATATTCCCTATCTCGAATCGCTCGCCGATCACTGGGGAACGCTTTGCGCTACCCCTACGCATGCGGCGTATTGGGCCGACCGCTTCCTCCCCCTCTTGCGGATGGCGTGGGGACCCGATCGAAGTCTGCACGGCTACTTCAAGGGCACGACGGCGTGCCTGAGCGCTCTGCACAAATGTGGACACCATGAAGAGATCCTGGAGCTGCTCGAAACGGCGCCTTACAAGATCTGGCCCTATCGCTGCTGGGGCGTGAAGGCCCTGGTCGCCCTCGGCCGCAAGGCTGAGGCCATCAAATACGCCGACGAGAGACGCGACCTGAACGATAGCCCGATATCGATTGCCCGAGCGTGCGAGGAAATCCTCCTGTCGGACGGCCTAGCCGATCAGGCTTATTCGCTCTATGCCATCGACGCCAATCGCAAGGCGACCCACCTGGCGACGTTCAGAGCGATCTGCGGGAAATATCCCCACAAGACGCCAAAGGAAATCCTGGCCGATCTTGTGGCCGCCAGCAGTTCCGGCGATCGCGGCAAATGGTTTGCCGCGGCGAAGTCGGCGGGGCTCTACGATGAAGCCATCGCACTGGCGAATAGCGCCCCTTGCGATCCCAAGACGCTCATCCGGGCAGCGCGGGATAATGTGGTGGTTGAGCCGGGTTTCGCTCTGGAAGCGGGGATGGCGGCACTTCGGTGGCTGGCCGCTGGCTATGGGTACGAAATCGGAATGCTCGACGTTCGGTCCGCCTACGATCACACCATCGCCGCCGCGCGCCAGTTGGGATGCGAAGCTGCTACTGCCGACCGCATCCGCGAACTCGTAATGAAACATCCGGACAGCAACAATCTGGTATTCGTCGCGCTGGGGCGCCACGTGGGGCTGGTCGCGCAATGAAATTCACCGCGAATGTGGTGCGGAGCACCGGCCTGCGCAGCCCAAAATCTACGCCGCTTTTCGCCGTGTCATTTCCGCCAAGGCCACGCATCCCTTCTCAGTCAATGAATACGGGGCATTTCGGTCCAGACCACTTTTTACCACCAGGCCTTTTCGCTTGAGATACTGCATGAGCGCGTTCATCGAACGGTGCTGTATGCTCAACATATCGGTCAGCTCTTTTATGCGCAGCGCCCTCGAAGCCTGAATGGCCGAGAGTACTTGATGGACACGGTCCGATTTGACCGGCAAGTGCAGCATTTCTGCGCGGCGGGCTGACTGGGCAAACTGGGGATGGCCCAGACCGGCGGCGGTGATACGATAAACTTGGCCCTGCACACCGTCCAACGCCTCGGCAAGTCCGCCGGCGATCAGCCGTTCAAGAATCGTCTGCACTGTGCTTTCCGGCAGGTGCGCCGCGCGCCGGATCTTTGTCGCGTCTGTTGTGTATTCCCGCGGGATTACCGACAACACACGCTCTTCACCCTTGGAGAGCACCGGTGTCGTGTCGTCCGCACGCATTACGAACCAGAACGGCGCCGCCGGGTCCGCGAATTTCACCAGCCCTTTTGCATGCAGGGCAATCAGGTGCTGCCGGACGCATTCAAGGCTGACCCCCAGTTTTTCGGCAAGTTCACGCCCCCGCATCGGTTGGTCCAACAAGTCGAGCAGGCGCCGACCGCCAGCGCCCGGAAGCCCGCTGTTGCGGCGTTCCCGATTCGGAATGGTGCCGAAGCTGCATGTGTTCCCGCGCACGGTCGCATGCCACTTCTTTGTTTGATCCTGTCTGGCCAGCTTTAGCCGCCGAAGCGCCTCTAGCGCCGCCGCTGCTTTCCCGAGGTCGAGGCCTGCCTGAATTGCAATCTCGGTCTTGAAATGCTTGCCAAGCCGGAGCGCCATCAGACAGTCCGCCTCGGACTTGGTTATAGAATGATCCCGCCCTTCAGCCGACATGTCGCTCCCCCCTTCTGATTCGACCGGCTCTATTATGCGCGACGGCACCTCCCGGAACGAGAGATCGAGCGCGTTCCATCCACAGAACGAACAAACTGTGTGGTTGTGGCGTGCCGCAATTGCACGCAGTCGGCGCCACTGCCGTGGCGCCTCATGGCGGCGTGCACCCGCCATCGGTAGCTGATAACCTACGTTGGCAGACTGTAGTCTGGGCGCCAAGCGGAAGACGCGCATCAGGCGTTTCCGGTCGTCCGGGCAAGACCGTTCCAGCAGGGTGCTCCCTTCCGACCGTTCGGCGCACGCAGGTCTGTGAGCACCGCTCGATTGGGGCAGGATAGTTGAGGCCGAAGTACTAAGCCGCTCGCGCCGCAGGGAGCCCGTGGCGCGCGCGGCATCCTATCTGTCACACTTGTGACTGTTGTTAGT